>NZ_CP007754.1:1200000-1929203 GCF_000757865.1 Prochlorococcus sp. MIT 0801 | reverse complement strand
TTAAAAGCCCATCATTTTTGTTATTGAATTTACTTCTGCTTCTATTCCTGTATGAAAAATTGAGTCATTATTTTTTATTGCGCAATCAGGATCTTTTAGGCCGTTTCCAGTTAGAACACAAACAATAGTTGAATTTTTTGGCACATCATCTTTAATTTTTAGTAACCCAGCTACAGAAGCTGCGCTTGCAGGCTCACAAAAAATACCTTCTTCTCTACCAAGAATTTTATATGCATTGATTATCTCTGAATCTGATACGGAAGAAAATTTACCATTGCTTGATTCTCTTGCTAGAAGGGCTTTTTCTCTGTTAACAGGATTACCAATTCTTATTGCAGTAGCAATTGTCTCTGGATTAACGACACTTTTACCTTCTACTAAAGGTGCAGAACCACTTGCTTGAAAACCCATCATTCTTGGGAGATGCTTTGATTTTCCAGCGTAAAAAAATTCTTGAAAGCCCATCCAGTAAGCAGTTATATTTCCTGCATTTCCCATTGGGATGCATAACCAATCAGGAGCATTGCCAAGTTTTTCTATTATTTCAAATGCTGCCGTTTTTTGTCCTTGTAACCTATAGGGATTAACAGAGTTAACTAATTTTATTGGGTATTTATCAGATAGTTCTCTAACAATATCTAATGCTTTATCAAAATTCCCTTTAATAGCTAATATTTCAGCTCCGTAAACTAAAGCTTGAGCAAGTTTACCTTGAGCTACATATCCGTCTGGAATAATAACAAAAGATTTCATTCCTCCTTTGCTTGCATAAGCAGCAGCAGAAGCTGAAGTATTACCAGTGCTTGCGCAAATTACAGCTTCACAACCAGCTTCTTTAGCTTTACTGATTGCCATAGTCATTCCTCTATCTTTAAATGATCCTGTTGGATTTAAACCGTCATATTTGACATATACTTTTACCCCTTTTCCAATACGATTTGAAATGGATTTGACTTCTATAAGAGGAGTTGCACCTTCTTTCAAAGTTATGATGGGTGTCTTTTTAGTCACTGGTAACCAGGGTTTATATGCTTCTATAAGTCCATCCCAATTATTTTTTTTTGGGGTAGAAGTGAAAAGTTGCTTTAATTTCTTAGAAAATGACACTTCTTTACTAATCAATTTTAAACAATCTAAATGCTAGACCTTCCATCTTTCAGTTTTTTAAAGGGTGAATTTGAGTAGAATTCGATTAATTCTTTTAATGAGTCTACTTTTTTAAGGGTTTTACTTAATGCATTAAGATCAATAGCAATATTTTTATTTGGATACGCTTTAAAAAAATCTATTAGATTAATTTTTTGATTATTTTTAAAAGAACTTAGTAAAAGTCCAGATCTTATTGCTTTAGTACCTAATTCTATGTTTGATATCTTATTTGGATAAATTATTTTAGATAATCTGCCTAGAAAAACCTCTCCTATTTGGCTATTCATTAATTTGCTGCTTGTTTTCAACGGAATTTCTATTTTTGTAGATAATATCTTGTGTAAATTTTTTTCTTTTTGACCGGTTATTTTGATTAGATTTTTTAATTTATTACTGGAATTTTTAGTTAATTGAAATCTATATAGATCTTCTATTTTAATACTTCTGTTAAATGTTCCTTTATAAAGAAAAAGGTTCTCTGCTCCTTTGGCGCTTTGATTGAAAAATAATATTAATAGTATGATATATATATTTTTTATATTCATTTATTGTATTACGCCGGCCGCAACCTTAACTAGTCTAATTATTCCTTTTTCTGATGTTCTTTTCATTAAACCCAAACCCATATTATAGGTGTCTTTAGTAATCAGAATTTTTGGTAATTTCTTAAAAAATATTTTTCTTTTAAAACCAGATTTCATTTTCGATTTTCTAAATATTTTTTTTATCGATGATAAGTTTATAATTTGTTTATTATTAATTTTAGATGAATTTTGTATAGTTTTTGAGCGAATTTTTGACGGTAACTTTTCATTTAATTTAATTACAGTCTTCCATCCAATAGAGTCTATTTTTGAAGCTATGATATTTATTAATTCATTTCTAAGAATAAGACCTTTCTTCGAAAATAAAAAATCAATTGTTTGATCTAATATTTTTTCACTATCTAGTTGTTTTTCTTTTGTAGCACTTGTTAGAAGATCGTCTAATTTTTCTAATTTAAGGCTATTTTCATCAAAAAGCATTTCTTTTAAACTATCTCTTAATTCTGGGTTTTCATCTTCTATTAGCCTTCTTGCGAAATAAGGATACGCAGCTCCTAATATTTTAAAATTAGGATCAACACTAAGAGCTATTCCTTCAAGAGTAATTAGAGATCTAATTATTAGTGCATAATAGGGTGGTAATTTAAAAGGAAATTTATACATAATTCCCGACATATCATCTGTTACTGCCTTAAAGTCCATTTTGTTTACGCCTATCTCCAAAGCACTAGTAAAAACACTTTCAAATGCAGGAGCAATAGGTGTTAAATCAACTTCTTCAGAAAGAAATCCTAGTTGAACAAAATCATAAGAAAGTTTATCAAATCTTCTGTTTACTAGATGAACAACTGCTCTAATTAATCCAACCCTAGATTCTTGTGTTATATCACTCATCATTCCAAAGTCTAAATAACATAATCGACCATCTTCCATTGCTAAGATATTACCTGGATGTGGATCGGCGTGAAAAAAACCGTGTTCAATCAGTTGCTGAAGACTGCAACTTACTCCAATTTCCACCATCTCATTTGGATCAATTCCTAAATTTTTTACAGCTTCTATATTTGTTAATTTTATCCCATCGATCCATTCCATTGTAAGCACTCTTCTACTTGTTGCTTTTCTATAAATTTTGGGTACTGCAATTTTATGATTTTCGCTATGAAGATTCTTAAATTTTTCGGCATTATTTGCTTCATTAATGTAGTCCATTTCCTCAAATATTCTTTTACCTAGCTCGTCTATTAATGCAACTAGATCACTTCTAATAATCCCAATATTATTTTTAAACCATATCGCTATATTTCTTACTATGTATAAATCTAAAGTGATTTGTTCTCTTAATCCTGGTCTTTGAACTTTAACAGCAACTTTTTCTCCACTTTTGAGTATTGCTTTATGAACTTGCCCTAAAGATGCAGCTGAAATCGGTTCTTTATCTATCTCTTCAAATATGTTGTCTATTTTATCCTCTAAATCTTGTTCAATACAAGCCATTGCGAGCTTACTTTCAAAGCCAGGTAGTTGATCTTGAAGTTGTGCTAATTCTTCTAAAACAGTTGGAGGAACAATGTCTGGTCTGGTTGATAGCGCTTGTCCAGCTTTAATGAATGCTGGTCCTAACTCTACAAGTAGGTTTGTAAATTCTTTCGCTCTAAAAGTTTTTCTTTCATTTTTTTCTAGAGAACCAATTAACTTTTCCCATCCAACGCCAAGTAAAAATAATCCAATTGGTAAAAGTGTCTGCCAAAGTCTTCTAAGTAGACGAATTGGATTTTTTTTGTAGATTGAGTCAATAGCCGCTGGGTCATACAAAAGTAGACCTGAGGCTTCAATAAAATCGCTTAATTCTTCGGCCATTTTAGTATGGCAATGTTCTACGTCTCTTCTAATTCATTTTACGCTCAGTTTGTGTCTTTTTGGTTGCTTTGATTTATGTTAAACAGTCTTCGCTTTCAAAATATAGCTCTATTTGGCAATACCGAGATTGACTTTGCTAAGGGGTTTACTGCTTTTACAGGGCAAACTGGTTCAGGTAAATCAATATTTATTGATACTTTAAATGCTTTATTAGCTAATAAAAAAACTCCTCTAGATAATCGATTAGTTGCCGAAGGTTCTCTCTTTTCATCAATTGAGGGTGTTTTTTCCATACTCCAACAAACAAAAGAGTGGCTAATTGATCAAGAATTTGATATTGATGAAGAATTGATTGTGACAAGGGAATGGCGTTTAAAAGAAAATAAATATAAATCTAGATTTAGAATTAATGGTGTAATAGTTAATAGAGATCAAATATCAGAATTGAGATCACTTTTGCTAGATTTTACTCTACAAGGTGATACCTATATTTTAAATGATTCATTGCATCAATTAAGTTTATTAGATTCTTTAGGTCTAAATAAAATTAAGGAATCGATTACTGAAGTAAAGCAAAATTGGAATATATGGAATGACTCTAATCTTAGACTAGAGGATGCGAGAGTTAGAATTACAGATTCCAAAAAAGAGTTGGAGGAAATGCAATATATATATCAAGACCTAGATAAATTAGAATTAGAAGATCCTAACGAACACATCAAGTTAGAGACTGATCAGAATCGTTTATCCAACATTTTAAGATTAAAAGAAGGCGTTAAATCATTATTAACTCGTTTAAATGACACCTTAGAAGAGTATCCCTCTATTTTAGACCATGCTCATTTCTGTATTAATGAATTAAAGAGTCTGTCTCAAATTGATTCTTCTTTAAAACCTATTTATGATTATTTTTATACAATAACTAATAATCTGAACGAGTTAATTTATCAAATTAATGATTACGAAAAAACATTAGATGTTGACCCGTCTTTTTTAAATCATTTGCAAATTAGATTATCTACTCTCAAACTTTATCAAAAAAAATATCAAAGAGATATACCAGATCTCATTCGGTATAAAAATGAATTATTCAATTCTTTATCTCTGCAAGAAAGTTCTAATAACATTAACGATCTTTCTTCTGATGAAAATAAAAAACGAAACATAAGAGACAAATCTAATAAAGATTTGTCTCTTATAAGAAAAAATATTGCTTCACAACTTGAAGAAAAATTGATTATTAGCTTAAAAAAATTAGGTATTCCTAATGTTCGTTTTAAAGTCGTCTTTGAAAAATGTGAGCCAACAATCAATGGGATCGATAAAGTTAAGTTTATGTTTTCAGCAAATCCAGGTATACCTTTAGCATCTCTTTCAGAAACAGCTTCCGGGGGAGAGAAATCTAGGGTTCTTCTTGCAATCAAGGCAATATTTTCTACATTTGAAGACTCTAATTTATTGATTTTTGATGAAATTGATTCAGGCGTTAGTGGATCAATTAGTAGTTACGTGGCTAATTTGCTGCGTGAATTAGCAAATCATCGGCAAGTTTTTTGCGTGACTCATCAACCATTAATTGCAGCATTTGCTGATAATCATTTTGCTTTAAAAAAGAGTGTTATCTCTGGTCATACAAAGTCTGTTGTTATTAATTTAAAGGAAATCCCTGAGAGGCAAAGGGAATTGGCTTTATTGGCTGGTGGTGAAATTGTAGAAGCGAATGCTTATGCGGCGAGCTTGCTGGAACATAAGGCTGCATGATGAGCATATTTTTTTATACAATTAAATATTAAATTTTTTCCCTTATGGGAAGTCCAAATCCTAATTCAAAAAAAAAGACAACAAATATTGGTTTTTCTAGTGAAGAACTCATAACTATTCGTGGTGCAAGGCAACACAATTTAAAAAACGTTGATTTATCTATTCCAAGAAATCAATTGGTGGTTTTTACAGGTGTTAGTGGAAGCGGTAAAAGTTCATTAGCTTTTGATACTATTTTTGCTGAAGGACAAAGAAGATATGTCGAGAGTTTGTCTGCTTATGCAAGACAATTCTTAGGTCAGGTTGATAAACCAGATGTTGATTCAATTGAAGGTTTATCTCCAGCAATTTCCATTGATCAAAAATCAACAAGTCATAACCCTCGTTCAACAGTTGGAACGGTTACGGAGATACAAGATTATTTTCGTTTGCTTTTCGGACGAGCGGGGGAACCTCATTGCCCTGAGTGCTCTAGGCCAATTAAGCCACAAAGTATAGATGAGATGGTGGATCAAATTAAGACTCTTCCAGAAGGTACTAGATATCAATTACTTGCACCAGTCGTTAGAGGTAAAAAAGGAACACACTCAAAACTATTATCTGGACTTGCTGCAGAAGGTTTTGTTCGAGTAAGAATTAATAAAGAAGTTAGAGAATTGGCAGATAATATTGAATTAGATAAAAATCAAGTTCATTCTATTGAAGTAGTGGTCGATAGGTTGATTGCTAGAGAGGGTATTGAAGAAAGATTAACTGATTCATTAAGCACTACTTTAAAAAGGGGAGATGGTTTAGCAATTGTCGAAGCGGTTCCTAAAAAGAATGAAGAACTGCCTCAAGGTATTGAAAAAGAAAGACTATATTCTGAGAATTTCGCTTGTCCAGTCCATGGGGCGGTGATTGAGGAATTATCTCCAAGATTATTTTCATTTAATAGTCCATATGGAGCTTGTCCCGATTGTCATGGTTTAGGTCATTTGAAAAAATTTACATGTGAGAGGGTTATACCTGATCCATCATTACCGGTTTATGCCGCTGTCGCACCATGGAGTGACAAAGATAACTCATATTATTTTTCATTATTGTTTTCAGTTGGTGAGGCATTTGGTTTTGAAATAAAAACTCCTTGGAAAGATTTAAAAGCGGAGCAAAAAAATATTTTGTTAAATGGTAGTAAAGAACCTATTTTAATAAAAGTAGACAGTAGATATAAACAAGATACCGGATTTAAAAGACCTTTTGAAGGCATTTTACCTATTTTAGAAAGACAGTTACAGGATGCAAATGGAGAAGCTGTTCGCCAAAAGTTAGAAAAATATCTTGAATTAGTCCCTTGTGCAAGCTGTCTTGGGAAGAGGTTACGTCCGGAGGCGCTTGCGGTAAAACTTGGACCTTTTGCAATAACAGATCTCACTTCATCAAGTGTTTCTACCACACTTGAGAATGTTGAAGAATTAATGGGTCTTGAAAAAGCTAATAGTTCAAAGCAATTACTTTCTAATAAACAAAAAAAGATTGGGGAATTAGTTCTAAAAGAAATTCGATTACGGCTTCAATTTCTGTTGGATGTTGGACTTGATTATTTAACCTTAGATAGGCCAGCAATGACTTTATCTGGGGGGGAAGCTCAAAGAATACGACTTGCTACACAAATAGGTGCTGGTTTAACTGGGGTTCTTTATGTGTTAGATGAACCTAGTATTGGATTACATCAAAGAGATAATGATCGATTATTATCTACATTAAAAAAGCTACGTGATCTAGGTAATACTTTGGTGGTGGTTGAACATGATGAAGATACTATAAGAGCCGCTGATCATTTAGTAGATATAGGTCCTGGCGCAGGAGTGCATGGAGGTGAAATTATTGCTCAAGGATCTCTAGATAGTTTGTTGAAAGCAAAAAAATCATTGACTGGTGATTATCTTAGCGGGCGCTCATCTATTCCTACTCCTACTAGTAGGAGAGATTCAGTTCAAAGAAAATTACGTTTGATTGATTGTAATAAAAATAATTTAAAAAATGTTTCAGTTGATTTTCCATTAGGCAGATTAGTTGCTGTTACTGGAGTTAGTGGAAGTGGTAAAAGTACTTTGATAAATGAATTACTTCATCCTGCTCTAAATCACTCTCTAGGTTTGAAAGTTCCTTTTCCTAAAGGATTAAAAGAACTGAAAGGTATTAAATCAATTGATAAAGTTATAGTTATTGATCAGTCTCCAATTGGTAGAACTCCAAGATCTAATACAGCTACTTATACAGGTGCATTTGATCCAATACGTCAACTTTTTGCTACTTCTGTTGAAGCTAAAGCGAGAGGATATCAAGCAGGTCAATTCAGTTTTAACGTTAAAGGGGGAAGATGTGAGGCTTGTCGTGGTCAAGGTGTAAATGTAATTGAGATGAATTTTCTTCCTGATGTCTATGTTCAATGTGATGTTTGTAAAGGAGCTCGATTTAATCGAGAGACATTACAAGTCAAATATAAGAACTATTCTATTTCCGATGTATTAGAAATGACGGTTGAACAAGCTGTTGATGTTTTTTCTGCAATACCTCAAGCTGCAGATCGATTAAGGACGCTTTTAGATGTCGGGCTTGGATATATTAAACTTGGTCAACCTGCTCCAACATTATCTGGAGGAGAAGCTCAAAGAGTAAAACTTGCGACTGAGTTATCTAGAAGAGCCACTGGTAAAACTCTTTATTTGATTGATGAACCTACAACTGGCTTAAGTTTTTATGATGTTCATAAATTAATGGATGTTATACAGAGATTGGTAGACAAAGGGAATTCAATTATTGTTATTGAGCATAATTTAGATGTTATTAGGTGTTCAGATTGGATTATTGACATGGGACCTGAAGGAGGTAATCGTGGAGGAGAGATTATCGCCATGGGAACTCCTGAAGAAGTAGCAACAAATAAAAATAGTCATACAGGTGGTTATTTAAAAAAGGTTTTAGAAACTCACCCTCCTAGATAATTTTGAATTTTTCAGCTTTGTACATATTCCTTAACTTTTATGATTGACTTGGCTGCTATTAATTTATGTAAGTTTAAAAATCAAGTGATAGACAGAAAATTAAAAGAATTTTTTATCTCAAAAAAACTTTTATGTTTTCTTCAGATTTAATGAGCAGAAAATCAATTAGGAATTCACAATCTTTCTTAAGGATTTCTGCTTGGGATTAAGACTTTTACATTTAAATTTGCATGGTTTAATCCGTTCACATGATCTTGAGTTGGGTAGAGACTCAGACACTGGAGGGCAAACTTTATACGTTTTAGAATTAGTAAAAGGACTTGCAGCAAGACCAGAAGTTGAAAAAGTTGGACTAATTACCAGATTAATTAACGATAGAAGAGTATCTTCTGACTATTCAAATCCTCTTGAAAAAATATCCAATTGTGCGGAAATTATTCGAATTCCTTTTGGTCCTAAGCGTTATTTGAGGAAGGAATTGTTATGGCCTTATCTAGATGATTTAGCTGATCACATAGTTCAAAGATTGCAGAAAGAAAATAGATTTCCTGATTGGATTCATGCTCATTACGCTGATGCTGGTTACGTAGGAGCGTTGGTTAGTCGAAGATTGAGATTACCATTAGTTTTTACTGGTCATTCATTGGGACGAGAAAAACTTAGAAGATTATTGGCTGCTGGAATTGATCATGATCAGATAGAGCAAACTTACTCAATTAGCAAAAGAATTGATGCAGAGGAATTAGCTTTAGCACATTCAAACTTACTTATCACAAGTACTAAGCAGGAATCTGATGAACAGTATTCTCGTTATGGGCGATTTAGCTCGAAAAACGTAGAAGTAATTCCACCTGGTGTTGATTTAAATCGTTTTCACTCAGTAGATATTAATTTAAACGAAGAGGAAAAAGAATTAAACAAACTTTTTAAACCATTTCTCAGAGATTTAAATCTGCCACCGCTATTAGCAATATCAAGAGCAGTAAGGAGAAAAAATATTCCTGCGTTAATTGAGACTTATGGACGTTCTTCAATTTTGCAGCAAAGACATAATCTTATTTTAATTTTAGGTTGTCGCGAAGATTCTCGTCAGCTTGAAAAACAGCAAAGGGAAGTATTTCAGCAAGTTTTTGAATTGGTGGATAAATATAATCTATATGGAAAAGTTGCTTATCCAAAACAACATAAAAGAGAACAAATTCCATCAATTTATCGTTGGGTTGCAAATAGAAAAGGACTCTTTGTTAATCCTGCCTTAACTGAGCCATTTGGCTTGACACTGCTTGAAGCTGCTGCGTCTGGTTTACCTACGGTGACTACTGATGATGGCGGCCCAAGGGATATTCTTTCTCGTTGTGAAAATGGTCTACTTGTCGACGTAACTGATTTAGAAGCGTTTAGAGATGGTTTAGAGACAGCTGGTTCAAACTTTTCTTTATGGAAAACTTGGAGTAACAATGGAGTTGAGGGAGTAAGCAGGCATTTTAGTTGGGATGCTCATGTTTGTAATTACATTGCATTGATGCAGAAGCGTCTCAAATTTCTTGCACCTCGACACTGGACAGTTGGAAATATTAAAGAAACTACTCCTATTGGTCAAAAAATAATATTTCTTGATTTAGATAATTACCTTGAGCAATCAAAATGCTTATCAAAATTGAGAGACAATTTAAAAAATCATTCATTGAATTCGGATATTCAATTGGGAATTTTAACTGGAAGATCAATTAAAGCGGCTCGTTATAGATATGCAGAAACACAACTACCCAAGCCTGCAGTTTGGGTATGTCAAGCTGGGACTGAAATTTATTATTCTGATGAAAATCAATCAGATATCTTTTGGCAAGATTCAATAACTGTTGATTGGAATCGTAAAGGTGTAGAAAAGGTTTTGTTTGATTTAAAAGAATACTTGGAGTTTCAATCAGATGAACATCAAGCTCCCTATAAGATTAGTTATTTATTAAAAGAACCTAGTGATGCGACTTTACCTTTAGTACGAAAAAGACTTAGGCAGGCTGGACTTGCCGCTTCTCCTCACCTAAAATGTCATTGGTATTTAGATGTTGTTCCTTTGCGAGCATCACGATCAGAAGCTATTAGATACTTGGCTTTACGGTGGGGGTTATCTTTAGAAAAAGTTCTCATAGTAGCAAGTCAACAAGGTGATGCTGAGTTAATCAAGGGACTGACAACCAGTGTTATTCCTTTTGATCATGATGCGTCATTAGATGGATTGAGATCTCAGCAAAGAGTTTTCTTTTCTGATGCTAAAAATGGTATTTTAGATGGCTTAAAGCATTTTCGATTTTTTAAAAGTCATTAATTTTTATCATTGGCATGGTTTGTAAGTATTTACCTTTTGAAAATAAAAAAGTTAATTTTATTGAATTTTTTATTCAAATATCATTGTAAGTTGTTGATATGGCGGCTCTTCACTAATAAAACCCCAATCATTAAAAATTTTTGAATCGATATGGGTGATTATTAGCTGTTTATTTCTTTTTTCTACTTTAAAACCTTCTGCTGACATTTTTCTCATCAGTCTTGCAGATTCTTCAAATCGAGCGGCCATAGAATCTAAAGTTTCACAGTCTTTAGTTAACCCTTCTTCTTTCCAAGTAAAATAGGTCATCTTTTCAATTTAAAGAATTTGGATTTAATGAAAAAATTAGATTTATTATGACTAAGAATAATGTAATTAACCAAAAGCTACTTACAATTAAACTCTCATTGTTACCTTTAAGTTCAAAATGGTGATGTAACGGAGTCATTAAAAATAACTTATGACCTTTTCCTTTTATTCGCTTAGAAATTTTAAAAATACTTACTTGAATTATTACTGAGATAGATTCTGCCGCAAGTATTCCTCCCATAATTAAAACAGACCAAAGTTGATTTGATATCAAAGCTATACCACCAAGAGATGCTCCTATAGCTAAGGAACCTGCATCCCCCATAAATAATTTTGCTGGATATTTGTTTAGAAAAAGAAATCCCATACAAGCTCCAGACATTGCTATGCAGAGAGGAGCAAGTGTAAAATCATTACTTGGATTTTCAATTAAGATATTAATAGCTAGTCCTGTAAAAATTAATATGCTACAGCCACTCAATAAACCATCTAAACCATCTGTTAGATTGGTTGAATTACTTTCAGCTAATAATACAAATATTCCTAAAGGATAAATTAGATTACCTACATTCACAATTTTATTAGCTACTAGAATATTTTGAGGTATAAAATTATTTGATGCGCAAATAATAATAAAAATGAGGCTGATAAAAGCTTGTAAAATTATTTTTTGGCCAGAGCTCAAACCAGTATTAAATCTTTTTTTTAAACTAAGCAAATCATCTAGAAAACCAATAAACATAAAAAATATAATAACAAAGCTTAATGTCAAAATAATATCGTAATTGTCTTTATTAAAATATAAAATATTGCTTATTATTATTCCAATAGGGATAAAGAAAATACCACCCATTGTTGGCGTTCCTTGCTTAAGAAAATGATTTTTAGGTCCCTCTTCTCTAATAATTTGTTTAATATTAATCTTTTTTAATTTAGGTATACCTATCAAAGTAATAATGAATGATACAAGCGTTGTAATTATGAAGGTAATACTTAAATTACTCGTTTTAAAATAAAAATCAGAGACTAGACAAGTGATCGATATTAATCCAAATAAAATAAATATATTTTTACTAATACTATTAAAAAATGATACTTTTTTGTTATCTAAAAGCTTTTTATTTTTTTCCAAAATTTAAACTAGTAAATTAATCTTCCCATTCTTCATCGGTTGGTTCTTCTTCAGTCTTATAGTCTTCTTTTTCTCCCATTAAAGCTGAAAGCTCTTCTTCCTCAACTGTACTTATTTCTTGATCATTTGAATCTTGATCAGAGACTAATCTTCCACTTGTTTCTAGCCAAGATAATAAATCGGGTTCTTCTCTTAGTGGCAGAACAGGAGCAGGTTCTTCTCTCCCGTAACGAGTTAGCGCGGGGTTAATACCGTCTAAATCTGATAAATTGATTTTTTCTAGATCGCTCATATCAATATTATGGTCGATGAATTAACATAATGCATTATGGATTAATTTTCTAATCTTTATGCTGACTTCAAAGCTGATATTAATGTCTTTGACTTGGTTAATAGCTTTTTTAGTAAGTATTTCTCTTCGCGCAGCAGGCATTGCTCATCCTCATCCCTTTTACGTAAATCATCTCTTAGTTTGGTTTTTGGTTTTTGGTCCTTCTCTGTTGCTTTTAATTTATTTTTTGGTTAAGAGATCTTTTTCTTTAAACCCTTCAATTTAATTGTGATTTTCAAGTGACTTTTAAGTTTTTACAGTTTTATTTTATTTTCACTACTAATAATGATGTCCAAGATTTGTTGATTTTTGGTCATAATATTGATGCTTGGTTAATTTATGTACTTGTTTTTTTTGGGTTAACTTCTTTAGCTTTTGTTTCGGTGTGGTTCATAGGATTCTTAAATGAAAGCCGTCAATCAGGAAAATCTATTAAGCAGCCATGGGAATGATTTCAATCACTTCTCCAGTTTTAAACCTGTAAAATATTTGAATCAGCATTGATTCTCTAAATCATAAATATTGTCCAATAGTTCTCTATATTTACTAAATAGAATTGAATCACCTTAAAGGAGAGAACCATATGGGAAAGGCTAACAAAGTCGTTTTGGCTTATTCAGGAGGGGTAGATACTAGCGTTTGTATTCCTTATTTGAAGAAGGAGTACGGAGTTGAGCATGTAATTGCTTTTGCAGCAGATCTTGGACAAGGTGATGAGTTGGATGAAATTAAAAAAAAGGCTATTTCAGCAGGAGCCTCAAAATCATTAATTGGCGATTTAGTAAAGCCTTTTATTGAAGATTTTGCTTTTCCAGCAATTAGGACTAATGCTTTGTATCAGGGAAGATATCCTCTTTCAACGGCATTAGCTAGACCATTAATTGCAAAAAAACTTGTTGAAATTGCAAGGGAATTAAATGCTGATGGAGTTGCTCATGGGTGTACAGGCAAAGGCAATGATCAGGTTCGTTTTGATGTGACAATAGGAGCTTTAGCGCCTGATTTGCAATTGCTTACGCCAGCGAGGGAATGGGGAATGAGTCGTGAAGAAACGATTGCGTATGGGGAAAAATATGGAATAGTCCCTCCTGTAAGTAAAAAAAATCCATACTCTATTGATTTGAATCTTTTGGGAAGAAGTATTGAAGCCGGTCCGCTTGAAGATCCCTTTGAGATGCCATTAGAAGAAGTATTTGGTATCACTTCTTCTATTGCTGAATCACCTAACGAGCCTGAGATTGTGGACATTTTGTTTGAAAATGGTTATCCAGTTGCAATTGATGGTGAACTAATGGATCCAGTGCCATTGATTAAAAAGGCTAATAGCCTCGCAGGAAAGCATGGTTTTGGACGGTTGGATATTATTGAAGACAGAGTAGTGGGAATAAAAAGTCGAGAAATTTATGAAACACCAGGATTGCTTTTATTAATTAAAGCTCATCAAGAAATGGAGAGTTTAACTTTACCAGCTGACTTGTTAGATACTAAATCTAGACTGGAAAGACAGTGGGCTGACTTGGTTTATAAAGGTTTCTGGTTTAGTCCTTTAAAAGAATCTTTGGATGGCTTTATTAATTATTCTCAAAAGCAAGTAAATGGAACAGTCAGAGTTAGGCTTTTCAAGGGTAATGCTGATGTTATTGGTCGCAAGTCAAAAGAAAACAGTTTGTATATCTCAGATATGTCGACTTACGGAAGTGAGGATAAGTTTAATCACAAATCAGCTGAAGGATTTATTTATGTATGGGGATTGCCCAATCGAATTTGGTCTTGGATAAACAAGTAAATTAAATAATTTTTGGATTTTATTTAGCTTTTACTTTTATTCCTTAGAGTCTTCTTTCTTCTCGTCTGTGGTAGGGGCTTCAGTTTTGTTTTCAGTAGGTTTTACTTCTTCTTTTTCTGTTTCGTCTTCTTTAGCAGTGGATTTTGGAGTTGGCAAAGGACCATCTTGTTTAACTGTGAGGTAGCGAATAACGTCTTCACTTAACCTCATAGCTCTTTCTAATGTTGCAACTTGTTGTCCATTGCCTTTGTGACTCAATTGCACATATATTCCCTCTTTGTGTTTTGCAATGGGATAAGCAAGTCTTCTTTTGCCTCTCATTTGACTGTCTAATACTTCAGTTCCTGATTTCTCAAGAATCTCACTATATTTTTTTAAATGGCTATCAACTTCCTCTTCCGGTATGTCCGGACGAAGAATGTACATCGTTTCGTAATAGGGTTTTTCAGACATGAATGAGATTTCCGACTAGGACTGTATGGCTCTTTTAGAGCGACGGAATATTAATATTATACTGAAGTGGTAACTTTCACAATTGCATTTTTGCTGCTTGGCTTATTCCGGGCAGGTTGGGCTCATTTCCTTGTGTGCAAGACCAAACAGAGTAAACAATCATTGCAAAAATACTTATTAATAAAGAACTAGAGAAAGTTCTGATAATTAATGAGTTTGAGAAAGGACTAAAAATAATTTCGAAAATAAAACTAATTATGATTACCCCAAGATTCATTAATAATGATTGAAGTGCATTAAAACGTAAAAAGTAAGATAATTTACTATTTCTTACTAGTCCAAAAAAGATAGCTAAAAATAATAATAAACTTCCAAAAGGTATTGATCTTTCAATTAATATTATTGGAATTGCTGGTATTTGAATGATTTGAATAAAAGGATATTTTATATATAAATGATTGCCAAAGGTAAGAGAATCAGACCATGGAATCATGTACAAAAGAAATGCTAGTAATCTCGCTCCTGTTGAAGGCATAATTAATCATATTTATTTTAGATTAAACCATTAAATGTTTTTCCGCAGATGATTTCATTGTCTGAACCGGTACGTCATGAAAACCACTCCAAAGTCTTATTGAAAAAGCTCCTTGTTCAACAAGCATATCCAACCCATCAAGTGTAAAACAATTCTTTTGTTGTCCAATTTTTAACCAGGTTGTTGGTTTTGGAGTATAAATCAAATCGTATAAAATAGTTTTGTTAGAGAGACAGTCCCATATTTCATGACCAAGAGGAACATTGTCTTGTTTAGTTTGAGTGCTACTCATTCCTATTGGAGTTGTATTTATAATTAAATCGGCTTCTTGAATATATGGTGAAACATTGAATTCTTTATTATTAATACTTTCAATTGAAATACCTTTTTTTGATAATAAATTACTCGTGCTTTTTACAAAAATATTTAAAGTACTTTTGTTTCTACCAATTATTGTTATTTTTTTAACATTTAAACTGCTTAATCCCATTACTACTGCTCTAGCGCTGCCTCCGCAACCTATTACAACCACATTTTTATTCTTTAAATTGTGATCTTTTAATGGTGTCAAGAATCCCTGCACATCAGTATTAGCACCTATCCATTGATTATTTTTTTCAGGTATAAGTGTATTAACTGCTTGGATTTCATTTGCAATTTCAGTTAGTTTGTTGCAAGCCTTCAATACCTCTTGCTTATGGGGAATAGTTATATTTAAGCCTTTGAAGTTTAAAAACCTTAATGCTTTTGCGACTTTCTCTAAATCTTGACTGTCGCAAGGCATTGCAACATAACACCAGTCAAGTCCCATTTCTGCATATGCGGCATTGTGCATAATTGGGGACAGTGAATGATTTACTGGTTGTCCAAGAAGTCCTACCAGATTAGTTTTTCCAGTGATAGTACTCATTTTTGATGATGAAGATTTAAATTTGCTAAGAGACTGTTCGGGAACCACGCCTCGCCTCAAATAGGATTCACTGACGAGGATATGTCCTAAAGAAAGAAATTAGGAGCTACTCACCCATGGGGAAGGTTGTCGGAATCGATCTAGGAACTACAAATAGTTGTGTCGCCGTTATGGAGGGCGGTAAGCCTACAGTAATAGCTAATGCTGAAGGATTTAGAACAACTCCATCTGTCGTTGCTTATACAAAAAATCAAGATCAATTGGTTGGACAAATTGCTAAGCGCCAAGCGGTGATGAATCCTGAAAATACTTTTTATTCTTCAAAGAGATTTGTTGGTCGTAGAGTTGATGAAGTAAATGATGAATCAAAAGAAGTTAGTTATGGAGTTGAAAAAGCAGGTTCCAACGTCAAAATAAAATGCCCAATACTCGATAAGCAGTTTTCTCCTGAAGAAGTAAGTGCTCAAGTTTTAAGAAAACTTTCTGATGATGCAGGAAAATATTTAGGTGAAACGGTTACTCAAGCCGTCATTACAGTTCCTGCTTACTTCAATGATTCACAAAGACAAGCAACTAAAGATGCTGGAAAGATTGCAGGCTTAGAAGTTCTTAGAATAATAAATGAACCAACTGCTGCTGCTTTAGCGTACGGTTTAGATAAAAAGAGTAATGAAAGAATTTTAGTTTTCGATCTGGGTGGAGGGACCTTTGATGTATCTGTTTTAGAAGTGGGAGATGGAGTTTTCGAAGTTCTCTCTACTTCTGGAGATACTCATTTGGGTGGTGATGATTTCGATAGAGTAATTGTTGATCATTTGGCTTCTACTTTTAAAGGTAATGAAGGCATTGATTTACGCCAAGATAAGCAAGCACTTCAACGCCTAACTGAAGCAGCTGAAAAAGCTAAAATAGAATTATCAAACGCTACTCAAAGCGAAATAAATCTTCCATTTATAACTGCTACGCCTGAAGGGCCTAAGCATCTTGATTTGACTCTTACAAGAGGAAAGTTTGAAGAGTTGGCGTCAAACCTTATTGATCGCTGCAGGGTCCCTGTTGAGCAAGCTTTGAAAGATGCAAAATTATCTACTGGTGAAATAGATGAGATTGTTATGGTTGGAGGCTCTACACGAATGCCAGCTGTTAAAGAGTTAGTAAAAAGAGTAACTACTAAGGATCCAAATCAAACAGTTAATCCAGATGAAGTAGTAGCGGTTGGAGCAGCTATTCAAGGTGGAGTTCTTGCCGGAGAAGTTAAAGATATTTTGCTACTTGATGTAACTCCATTGTCACTTGGAGTTGAAACTTTGGGTGGGGTGATGACAAAAATGATTTCAAGAAATACTACTGTTCCCACTAAAAAAGCTGAAACTTATTCAACCGCAGTTGATGGTCAAACCAATGTGGAAATTCACGTCTTACAAGGAGAACGTGAGATGGCTTCTGATAATAAAAGTCTAGGAACATTTCGTTTAGATGGAATTCCTCCTGCTCCTAGGGGCGTGCCGCAAATTGAAGTAACTTTTGATATCGATGCTAATGGAATTCTTAGTGTTAATGCAAAAGATAAAGGAAGTGGTAAAGAGCAAAGCATCTCTATTACTGGAGCATCTACTTTGTCGGATAATGAAGTTGATAAAATGGTTAAAGACGCAGAAAAGAATGCTTCTGCTGATAAAGAAAAGCGTGAAAAAATTGATATTAAAAATCAAGCTGAAACACTTGTTTATCAGGCTGAAAAACAAATCGCTGAGCTTGGCGATAAAGTTGATGAAGCAGCAAAAGAAAAAGTTGAAGAGAAACGCGTCAAGTTAAAAGAAGCCACTGAAAAAGATGATCATGAAACCATGAAGACGCTAGTTGAAGAGCTACAACAAGAATTGTATTCGTTAGGAGCTTCTGTATATCAACAAGCAAATGATGCTTCTCAAGCTGCTGCAGATTCTAATACTGACGGTAAAGTTGATGGAGATGATGTTATTGATGCTGACTTTACAGAGACAAAATAAATAGATTAAATAATACTTATTGGCCCTCAATTTGAAGTCCAATCCATTCGGCACAAGCAGGAGCTAATAAAACACCATTTCTGTAGTGACCTGTATTAAGTAGTAGTCCAGGTTCTAATTGTTTTAATAAGGGAGCAGGTTCATTAATTGGTCTAGCTCTTATTCCGCTCCATTCATGGCTGATTTTTGCGTTGACCATCCATTTTGGAGGACCGTTTCTCAGGTTTAACATTTTTTGCTTATCTAATTGGCTTGGTTTAGTTCTTCTTTCGATAGTTGCTCCTATAAGAATGCGAGTGGGAGAATGGTGTATAAAGTTTATAGATTGATAATTTAATATTGCAGGCCATTTTTTCCAATTCGAAATTTCTTTTTTTAATTCTAATTCAACAACTTGTCCTAATATTGGTTCTAAAAGTATTTCATGACCTAATGGTTTTAATAAATTTTGAGTATTTAATGCAGAACAAATGACGATGTAATCTTGATTAATAGATTGATTATTGTCAAGATTTATAGTCCAGTTTTTTTCATTTAAATTTTTATTTCTACTGATTCTAATAACACTTTTGTCGATTTTATTTATCTTAATTTGATCAAGACTTTGTATCAATGACTTGATTAATTTTATCGGATTTAATCGACCATCTTCATAAGATATTAATCCCCCTATTAAGGTTGTATCAAATATCGAATTCCAGAAACCTAAAGAATTTTTATCTAAAAGCTCAATTCCATACTTTTTTTTATTATGACTTAATTCAATCATTAATTGATACTCTTTCTCTGAACTTGCTAATTTAATTAATGGTTTTTCAAGAATAAAATCTGTCTCAGAATGGTTTATTTCAGTAAGCCATTCTTTCCATAATTTCATACTTTTATTTCTTAGTAAAAAAGCTCTTCCTTTTGATCTTTTGTAGATATTTCCCATGAGAACACCTAAACTAGCTTGTGATCCATTTTTTGGATTTAAATTATTTATTTCTGAATTTAATGTTGGGTCTATTAAATTTACTTGATAACCTTTTTTCCCTAAGTGAAAGGCAGTTGTAATTCCTGCTATCCCACCACCAATAATTGAGATTTTGATGTGTTTTTTTTCTGTTTTTTGGCTATTCATTTGCAGAGATCCTATCAAATTTGCTTGTTAATTTTCAATCTGTGGTCTAAAAAAGAGAATAGTTTAAGGATATAGCTATAGTGAGCATCAAAACAGTTATTTTGCAGTTCATTTGTCCTGACAAGCCAGGACTTGTAAGTGATTTGGCAAGTTGGATAGCAAGTAAAAATGGCAATATTAGACATGCTGATCACCATACAGATGAAGATGCAAAACTGTTTCTCAGTCGCATTGAGTGGGATTTAGATGGATTTCTGCTTGATAAAAATGAAATTATCTCGGAGGTAAATTTACTTGAGCAAAGATTGAATGGAAAAGCGGTCTTGAGCTTCTCTGATGATTTTCCTAATGTTGCAATCTTTGTTAGTAAGCAGAGCCATTGTTTAGTTGATCTTTTATGGAGAGTTAAGGCAGGCGAATTATGTATGAATGTACCTTTAGTTATCTCAAATCATACAGATTTAGAGGAAATTTGCTCCAGTTTCTCTATTCCTTTTAAGCTTATAGAAGTAGATAAAAATAATAAAGCAGATTCCGAAAGTAAAATTTTAGATTTACTAAATGAGTACAACATTGATTTAGGTGTTTTGGCTAAATATATGCAAATTTTAAGTAGTTCATTTTTAGAGAAGTTTCCACATCTCATTAATATTCATCATTCTTTCCTTCCTGCTTTTAAAGGGGCTCAACCATATCATCAAGCTTGGGATAGAGGAGTAAAATTAATTGGTGCAACAGCGCATTATGTCACTAAGGATCTTGATGCTGGTCCGATAATTGAACAGACGATATCTAACGTGAGTCATCGTGATGAAGTATCAGATTTAATAAGAAAGGGTAGAGATTTGGAGCGAGTCGCTTTAGCAAGAGCTTTAAGATTACATTTAAAAAGACAAGTTATTGTTTATAGAGGTAGAACAGCTGTATTTACATGATTAATAATGCTTATTTCTTAAATTTAAAAAATAATTTTTCAGAGAATCTTGGCTGGACTTGTTTTCAGTTAGGTGTCTTTTGTTTGCCGTCCAGCGCATTAATTTCTTGTGTATTTTTGCTTGTAGCTCTTTTGGAGGGAGGTCTTAAAAGAAGAGATCTCTATTGGAGGGAATATTGGAATTATCCGCTAGTGCTTGTAACTTTTTTGATGATAATTGGTTCAATTCGCTCTCATACCGGCTGGCTAGCTTGGCTTGGTCTTTTTAATTGGTTCCCATTCTTCTTGTGTTTTTGGGGCTTGCAACCATATTTGCTTACTCCTGAAAGAAGAAAAAAATGTGCTTCTTGGCTTGTCTTCGGAAGTCTTCCTGTTTTAATAACAGGTTTTGGTCAACTATGGCTTGGATGGGAGGGGCCTTGGCAGATTTTTGATGGTTTAATAATTTGGTTTATTTCTCCAGGAGGAGAGCCGTTAGGCAGATTATCTGGGTTGTTTGATTACGCGAATATTGCTGCTGCATGGTTATCGGGCGTATGGCCATTTTGTTTAGCGTCCGTTTTGCATCCTTTTATTCTTGGAAGAAACCGTGCTATTCCATGTGCACTTTTAATTGCTTTTATTTCAGGAATGATTTTGACTGATTCTCGAAACGCCTGGGGTGCAATTTTTTTAGCTTTACCATTGGTTTTTGGTTCAGCATCATGGAGTTGGTTAATTCCTTTAATGCTTATTTGCTTTCTTCCGGTGATTATTGCGGTTGCACCATTTTTTGATTTTGGGATTCAACAATTTGCAAGAAGTATTGTTCCTGAATCTATTTGGATGAGACTAAATGATATGCAATTCGTTGATACTAGACCTTTTGAAGCAACGCGTATTGGTCAATGGAAAATAGCATTTAACTTAATTTTTGAAAAACCATGGTTGGGTTGGGGGGCAGCAGCTTTTTCAATTATTTATCCTTTAAGAACTGGTTTATCTCATGGTCACTCTCATAATTTGCCTTTAGAATTAGCAATTAGTCATGGTATAATAGTTTCTTTTTTAATTAATATATTTGTATTTAGCTTATTATTAATTTCTTCCTTCAAGAGAATATTTAACAATTTAAATCTTCAAAAAAATATAATAGTAGATCGAGCTTGGTGGACCTCGACATTAATTCTTATTTGTTTTCATGCGACAGACATTCCACTTTTTGATAGCAGAATAAATATCTTAGGTTGGATATTATTGATAGGTCTTAGATGTATGATTTATAATTCTACGAGCTTCAATAATTCATTAAAACAGTTTAATAAAGTATTAAATTAATTCTCCTTCTTCAATTGTAATTTGTCTTTCATAAATTGAGTGTTCATTAAATATTCTCGCAGTTAAAAAGCTAGCTATACATGTAATTAAGAGTGGCTTTAGTATTAAAAGATTTTTAGTTAATGCGAAGGCTAAAAACATTGCTGTTAAAGGGGTTCTTGAGCATCCAGCTACGAATCCCCCCATTCCTGCAAAAATATAGGTTGTTGGAACATGGCCAGTTATTGTTTCTACTCCAATACCACTTGCTAACCCTATCGCTCCGCCCAAGGTAAGCATTGGATAAAACAAACCACCTGGTGCGCCTGAAGCAGCAGCAAGGCCAGAGGCAAAGAATAAAACAAAAAATATACTTATTGCAAGTGTGAAACTGCTACTTTCATTAACAATAATTTTTTGTAATCCTTCGATATTGTGAAAATTTTCCGGAATAATTGAATACATAGTACCAAGCAAAAAACCCGATAAACTCATTCTTTCAATCGTTTTATTTTTAAACCATTTATTTCCCAGAACTTGCATTTTTAAAACATATCGGCAATACATTTCTGCTAAAAATCCTAATATAATTCCCAAAAATATTAGGTATAAAAAATCTATTGGAAAGAATTCGATTACTGGTGTGTATGCTCTCTCTAGTTGAAAACCTAAATTATTAATAAATCCACCAGCTTTTTGATCTAGTCCAATCGCTTGCAAGATATCAGCACAACTATCAGCCCAGAAAGTTGTTACTACTACTAGTAAGAGGACGACTGGTCTTGCTGAATTTAGAAGTTCTTCAATTGCATAGACAAAGCCTCCAATAGGTGCACTAAAAATTGCTGCAATTCCAGCTCCTCCGCCTGCTGCAACTATGACTCTGCGAAATGAAATAGGGGCTTTTAGCCATTTCGCCATTTTCCAGGCAACAGATCCTCCCATTTGTACTGCTGGGCCTTCTGGGCCTAGCGGAAATCCACTTCCAATAGCAATAATTCCAGCAAACAGTTTTACTATTCCAACTCTTAATCCCATGGGGACTGGCTTATGGCGAAGGAAAGCAATGATGTGACTTACGCCCGCTCCTTTTGCTGCAGGGGCAAAATTTTGAATGAGCGATCCAGAAACTAAGCCTCCTAATACTCCTAGTATTGGTAAAACTATCCATCTAGGCATAAATACAAGAAGATTTGATCGATAATCTTCTAATGCATGAATTCCAGTTTTAAATAATATTCCCGTTAATGCTGCTCCTAAACCTGTAAGTATGAGAGCAAGAATTACATTTAGCCATTTCCTTTGAAGAAGTTTTTTTATGCTTTGAGTTGATTTTTTTTGTATTGGAATTTGACTTTTACTTTTGATCATTTAACTCAATTTAGGTTTGTAAAATAGAGGCCTCTTCTTCTTTTGTTATTACACGACCATCTTCGATAAAGTTTGGTATTTCATTAAAGTTTAAGTATCTGTAAATTTCATCAGTTATTGGTGAAATTTTTTTGGAAGCTATTGCAAGATATTCATCAGGTGTAGGGATATGACCTAACAAAGCGCATACAGCAGCCAATTCTGCACTTCCTAAGAACACTTGAGCTCCTTTCCCTAATCTGTTGTTGAAATTTCTTGTACTTGTTGAGAAAACAGTTGAATTATCTTCTACACGAGCTTGATTGCCCATGCATAGAGAACAACCAGGCATTTCCATTCGGCTACCGGCTTTTGCAAAAATCTCGTAGTATCCTTCTTTTTTCAAAATTTCTTCGTCCATTCGTGTTGGCGGACACACCCATAATCGTGCTGATATCTTCCCCTCTCCTTCGAGAATTTTTGCAGCGGCTCGATAATGACCGATATTGGTCATACACGAACCAATGAAAACCTCTTGAATGGGAGTGCCTGCGACTTCACTTAAAAGTTTGACGTTATCAGGATCATTAGGACAAGCTAAAACAGGTTCTTTGAGTTCGTTCAAGTCTATTTCGATTGTTTCTGAGTATTGAGCATTTGAGTCGGCTGATAGTAAATTTGGTTTTTTTAACCAATCTTCCATTTCTATAATTCTTCTACTTATTGTTCGTGCGTCTTTATATCCCCTAGCAATCATATTTTTAAGTAAAACAATATTGCTTTTTAAATATTCACTGATTGTTGATTCAGACAGTTGAATAGTACATCCGGCGCAAGATCTTTCTGCACTTGCATCAGTCAATTCAAAGGCTTGCTCTAATTTTAGGTTTGGTAGACCTTCAATTTCTAGTATCTTTCCATTGAACACATTAACTTTGTTTGCTTTTGCGACGGTCAGAAGACCTTGTTGTATGGCCATCCAGGGAATGGCATTAACTACATCTCTTAAGGTGACGCCAGTTTGTAAAGACCCTTTAAAACGAACAAGAACTGACTCCGGCATATCTAAAGGCATGGAACCAATGGCTGCCGCAAATGCCACCACTCCCGAACCTCCTGGAAATGAGATGCCTAACGGGAATCGTGTATGACTATCGCCACCTGTCCCGACTGTGTCCGGCAAAAGCATCCTGTTTAGCCAACTGTGAATAATTCCATCACCGGGTTTTAATGCTATCCCTCCTCTTTCAGCAAAAAAATCAGGGAGTTCTTTTTGAGTTTTAATATCAACAGGCTTGGGATATGCTGCCGTATGACAGAAACTCTGCATAACTAAATCAGCAGAAAATCCTAAACACGCTAATTCTTTCATTTCATCTCTGGTCATCGGACCAGTAGTGTCTTGACTACCGACTGTTGTCATTATTGGCTCACAACTTGCACCAGGGAGCACGCCTTCTAAACCGCAAGCTTTTCCAACCATTTTTTGAGCTTGTGTAAACCCATACTTTGATGCAGGTGGCTGACCAGGACGAATAAACAGAGTAGAGGGAGGAAGTTTTAATTTTGTTCTAACTTTGTCTGTCAAAGCTCTTCCAATCATTAAAGGAATTCGCCCACCTGCTCTTACTTCATCAGTAATAGTTTGTGGTTTTAAGACAAATTTTGATAAAAGTTCTCCACTATTTGCCTCATTTTTACTTCTTCTCACTTCTCCTTTGTAAGGAAAAATAGTAATTACATCACCTGTTTTGAGATTGCTTACATCGCATTCAATTGGAAGTGCACCTGAATCTTCAGCAGTATTAAAGAAAATAGGAGCAATTTTCCCTCCTATTACAACCCCACTCCCTCTTTTATTAGGCACGTACGGTATGTCTTGTCCTGTATGCCAAAGGACTGAGTTAATTGCTGACTTTCTAGAGCTTCCTGTTCCAACGACATCGCCAACATATGCGATTGGATATCCTTTCTTTTTTAATTCTTCAATAGTGCTTAAACCATTTGGATCTCGAGTCTCTAGCATCGCTAGAGCATGTAAAGGAATATCTGGTCTTGTTGTGGCATGAGTTGCTGGAGAGAGGTCGTCTGTATTTGTTTCTCCTTCAACTTTAAATACTGTTACTGTTATTTCTTGAGCTAAGGGTTGTTTATTAGTGAACCATTCTCCATTGGACCAGCTATTAATAACTTTTTTTGCATAAATATTAGTGTTAGCTAATTCTAAAATGTCGTTTAAAGCGTCATAAACTAAAAGGGTATTACTCAATGCTTGACAGGCTGAGGTTGCTAATTCTTTATTATCAGATTTTAGTATTTCAATTAACGCTGCTACATTATATCCGCCAATCATTGTACCTAAAAGCTCAGTTGCTCTTAGAGGATTTACTAACGGACTTTTTGACTCTTCTTGAGCAATTGAGCTAAGCCAAGTCGCTTTGACATAAGAGGCTTGATCAACTCCGGGAGGAATTCGATTAACAAGAAGATCAAGTAAGAAGTTTTGATCGATTTCTTGATCTGGTTTTTCTAATAACTCTGTTAAAATTTGAGTCTGTTTTGCATCTAAAGGAAGTGGAGGGATCCCCAACGCTTCTCTTGCTGCAACATGTGATAAGTAATCTTTTAGCATTTTTAAATCTCAACAGAGAATGTATTTGAGTGAGAGCCTTTTGTTTTCATTGTTTACAACCTCATGTTTCTTGAACAAACATTCAGATAATGCAACTTATTACCCCCCTATGACTGATACTTCTCTAATCTTATATCTATGATCACGCTTTAAATGTCCACCTCATCATATTTTTCAATGGTGGATAGCACCTCTGACCTTAATGTGGTCGAGACTCGTCCATTAATGTCACCAGCATTACTTCATAGAGATTTGCCTCTAGATAAGGCAGCCTCTGGAGTTGTCTCTTCTACTCGAAACAAGATTCAATCAATTCTTCATGGTAATGATCCAAGAATTTTGGTTATTGTTGGACCGTGTTCGGTTCATGATGTTGATGCTGCTATTGAATATGCAAAGCGTTTAGCTCCATTGAGGGAGAGATATAGGCAAAAGCTTGAAATTGTTATGCGTGTTTATTTTGAGAAACCACGCACAACAGTTGGTTGGAAAGGACTTATTAATGACCCTCATCTTGATGATTCTTACGATATTAATACTGGTTTAAGAAAGGCAAGAGGTCTATTGCTTGATTTAGCGAAAGCAGGAATGCCGGCTGCAACTGAATTACTTGATCCAGTTGTTCCTCAATATATTGCTGATTTAATTAGTTGGACTGCTATTGGAGCAAGAACGACAGAGAGTCAGACTCATCGTGAAATGGCGTCTGGATTATCAATGCCTGTTGGTTATAAGAATGGTACTGACGGGACAGCAACGATAGCGATTAATGCAATGCAAGCGGCTTCAAAGCCTCATCATTTTTTAGGAATTAATAATGATGGTCACGCTTCAATAGTGAGTACTACAGGTAATCCAAATGGACATCTTGTTTTAAGAGGTGGTAAAAATGGAACTAATTACCATCTCGATGCAATTAGTTTAATTGTGGATGAGTTAGAACAATTTAAGATGCTTGGAAAAGTTATGGTTGATTGTAGTCATGGTAATTCCAATAAAGATTTTCGTAGACAATCAGAAGTTTTAAGAGATGTAGCATCACAGATTAAAGGTGGATCAAAGAATGTAATGGGTGTAATGATAGAAAGTCATCTTGTGGAGGGTAATCAGAAATTAAATTCAGATTTGTCAAAACTTACCTATGGGCAAAGTGTTACGGATGCATGCATAAACTTTTCTACAACTGAAATTTTATTAGAGGAACTAGCTGCATCGGTTAAATAAATGTAGTTAGTTGTTTATATTCCTACTAACCATATTCCAATACAAGTTACTCCAATAGGAACAGTTAGATTGTCAATTCCCCAAGGACTTATTTGTTCTAAAAAAGTTGCTAGAAGTGATATGACTAAAACTTCTAGGGGTTGTATGCCTAAATTATTAGTTGAAGAGATAATTGAAGTAGTTATGGCTACTACTGACGCCATTGTCAATGTTCCAACAATCGATTTTGTTTGACCCAGTACTGACCATTTTGGAGATTTAATAGATCTTCCGATTAAACCTGCTAATCCATCACCAAAAGCCATTGATAGGACTCCTATGGAAATAGATGATGCGTAGCGAGGCCAGAATAGTAGAAGTAAAAGTGTGATACTGATGCCATATGCAATTGTTCCAAAACTTTTTCTCTCGATATCTTCAATGGCAGGTAATAAACGATATTGATAATTAATTCCTAAGGCTATGGTGATAAATAATGCAGATAAGAAAGCTATGTTTTGTGGGATATCAAATAACCAAGCTAAAAGAATTACGGGCCCTGTTCCGATATGAATAATTTTTCTTCTTAACTCCTCTTTTTTAGGAAAATATCTCTTACATAAAAATGCAATCAATAAAATTATAATTATCCATAAAGCAATAACAAAAACAGCTATTTGAATGGGCAATGTTTAGGCAGCGTTTTGATGAGTAGTCATTACTCTCAATTTTAAAATTGCTTTGGCCTCAAGTTGTCTTACGCGCTCTCTAGAAACATTTATTTGTCTTCCAATTTCAGCAAGAGTAAGTGGTTCTTCTCCATCAAGGCCAAAGCGAAGTCTCATGATTTTTTGCTCTCTTTCATTTAATTGAGATAACCAGCCTCCGAGGTGTTCTTTTTGAATACTTCTATCCATCCCTTCCATGGGCTCATCAGAATTTGGGTCTGGGATGAGTTCTCCAAGAGTACTACGATCTTCTTCTCCTCTTGCATGAGCATCAAGAGATGCACATGGCGCGCTTTGAGACACTAGATCTTCTAAATCCTGAGGTTCAATTCCCATCGCGTTTGCCAACTCGAGTCGATTTGGTTGTCTACCAAATCGATGAGATAATTCACGCGATATACGGCGCATTTTTGAAAGTTTTTCGCTGATATGTATTGGCAGTCGAATAGTTCTAGCACTGTTATCTATGGCACGAGTCATCCCTTGTCTTATCCACCAGTAAGCATAGGTTGAGAATTTATAACCCATTGCAGGATCAAATTTATCAACAGCTCTTTCTAATCCAATGGCACCTTCTTGAACTAAATCGAGTAATTCGAGACCTTGGTTTTGATACTTTTTTGCAACACTTACAACAAGTCTAAGATTTGCAGCCATCATGCGATCTCTTGCCCGTTTACCCATTTTTATTTTGTGTTTCTGACGGGTAGAGCGTTGTTCAAGAGGAAGGTTCAACAAATCTTTCATTTGTTGAACATGATGAGCAAGCTCAATTTCTTCTGCAGGAGTGAGAAGTGGGACTCTACCGATACTTGTTAGATAGAAACCTATTGCATCAGTAGCTAAACGATTACTTTGTCTTCTAGAACTTCGAGATTTTTGACTACTTACATTTGATGTAGATAGTTTTTGACTTGTTCTTGCCGAATTAGATTTTCCTGATGAAACATCAGAAATTTCCTTGGCAGATTCCAGCGGGATCCCCATCACCCTGGCCTCTTGAAATTAGATTTATTAAGAAGTTAGCACTTATAAGGAGAAGTTGACTAATTGAAACGAAAAATTTATGATTTTTTGCCTAATTAGGTATAAAGCGCATCAAAAAAATAGATGCAATGTTTAAAAAAGCTATGAAAATTTTTTAATGTTCTTCTTTTTTGTATAGCTTAATAATTTTTTCTTGAATATATTTTTTCTTATCATTCAAAATTTGATTCTTGGTATAGCTTCCATCACTTTGCATGTTCCAAGAGTCTTTATTTGGTTCTAAATAAGAATCTAATAAATGTTTAATTTCTTTTTTAATCTTATTGTCCTCAATAGGTGTAACTGCTTCAACTCTTCTATCCAAATTACGCCTCATCCAATCAGCACTACCAATAAATACTTCTGCATCTCCATCGTTATTAAACCAAAAGATTCTTGAATGCTCTAAAAATCTACCAATAATGCTTGTTACTTTTATATTTTCGCTTAAGCCTTTTTTCTGAGGATATAGGCAGCACATTCCTCTAATTATAAGTTCAATTTTTACTCCTTCCTGTGATGCTAGATAAAGTAATTTTATGATTTCTGGATCAACTAGGGAGTTCATCTTGGCTATTATCTTTGCTGGTAAGCCATTTTTTGCATAATTGATTTCTCTTTTTATTAGTTTTTCTATTCCACTTCTAAGAGTTACCGGTGCAACTAATAATTTTCTGTAGGATTGTTGTTTAGCAAATCCAGTCAGATAATTAAATAGTTCAATAAGATCTTGACCAAGTTCAGGTTGACAAGACAGTAAGCCAAAATCTGTATATGTTTTAGACGTTTTCGAATTATAATTACCAGTCCCAATATGAAAGTATGTTCTTAATCTGTTTTTTTCTTTTCTTATAATCAAAGCGATTTTTGTATGAGTTTTTAGTCCAATGACTCCATAGACAACATGCACTCCAGCTTGCTCTAATTGTTTTGCCCATTGGATATTATTATCTTCATCAAATCTTGCTTTTAGTTCAACTAGAGCCATGACTTGCTTTCCTTTCTCAGCAGCTCTTATTAGGGCATCAATAATTAAAGAGTCTTTGGAAATTCTATACAAGGTCATTTTGATTCCCATGACTTGCTTATCTTCCGCGGCTTGATTAATAAACTCTTCGACTGATGTTGAGAATAGATTGTATGGGTGATGAACTAGTAAATCACTACGGCGAATAATGGAGAATATACTTTTAAAATTGCTGTTATTTCTTGTATCTAATTCTTCTTGTTCTCGTAATTGACTATTTTTGAGTGAATTATGAGTAACGCCTTGATGCTCCCTAAATTTTAATTTAGGAAGATTGAAATTAGTTAATTCTATTAATTCATCTAATGCTAGTAACCCCTCAATTTGATATAAGTTTTCTTTGTCAATATTCATCCCTTCTTGCAAAAGATCAAGAATCACTTTTGGCGTATTTGTAGAGACTTCTAGCCTGACTACTTCACCTCCTTTGCGACGCTTGCGTAAACCTTCTTCTAGAGCACTCATTAAATCATCAGCTTCAAGGTCTCGAAGCTCTAGATCAGCATCTCTTGTAACGCGAAAGAATGAATATTCTTTAACACTCATTCCAGGGAAAAGCATGGACAGATTATTTGCAATGATTTGTTCAATCGCTATTCCTGTGTATTTTGTTGATTCATTATTATGTAGTTCAATTGGAATACTTATAAATCTGGAAATACTCTCTCCAGGAATTTTTATGCGGGTAAATTGCTCTTTATCTGATTCACTATCGACGATAATTGCAGCTAAATTTAAACTAAGATTACTTATAAATGGGAATGGATGAGAAGGGTCAACGGCTAAGGGAGTTAGTATCGGAAAAATTGCAGTTGTAAAATAATTATTTATCCAAACTTTTTGTCTTTCATTTAATTCTTTATATTCAAGAATAAATATATTCTCTTTTTTAAAGTCATCTTCAATATATTGTTTTGTTTTATATTGCTGCGTCTTTAAAATAGGGTCTAAATAATTTCGAATTCCGATAAGTTGTTCTTCAGGTGATTTTCCATCTTGGCTTCTTTTTGAGATTCCACCTTCTACTTGTGATTTTAATGAAGCAACTCTAACCATAAAAAATTCGTCTAAATTATTGCTAAAAATTGAACTGAATTTAATTTTTTCTAGTAATGGCGTTTCCTCTTCTGTAGCAAGTTCTAAAACACGTTTGTTAAAATCTATCCAACTGAGTTCACGATTAATATAAGTTTCATTATTGATTTTTGGACTAGTCATATCTATAACCAATTTATTCAATTTCTAATTATTACTTTAATATCTTGATCATCTATTAGTCTAGGAGATTACTTTTTTCTTGGTAAGACTTTTCCCTGAAATTAAAAACATAACAAATAGTAGAAGCAATATTGTGCCAAAGAATGGACTTCTTGGACCCAAAAGATCATATGACCGTCCTGCTGCTATTGCTCCAAGAAAAGTTCCCAGACTTTGTAAACCCTGCAGATTTCCCAATACTGCTCCTTGACCAATAGAACTTAGTCTTCTTGAAATTAGTGCTCTTAAACTAGGAGTTACTAGTCCAGTTCCCATTGCAAGTATTGCGACGCCAGAAAATACAAGAGGAATTGACGTGTCTATATTGGCGAGCGTTAAAAGAATGCATCCTGTCATTACAAAGCCAATACCAGCAAAAGTTAATCTCGACTCCCCAAATCTTTTTACAAGAGGACCAATTAGGCCTCCTTGAACAATCATCGCAATAACTCCAACGACAATAAAAGCAGCACTACATAATTCAGGACTCCATCCAAATTTTTCTTTTAAATAAAGGACTAAAACAGCTGTAAAGCCATTAAATGCCATAAAGAAAACAAAGAACGATAAGCAAAGTCTTCTAGCTAAGGGGTTTTTAAATACAACTAGTAGCTGACTAATTGGATTCAAATCTCTTTTTCTTGGTAGTAAATTTCTTTTGTTTTTGGGCAGTGTTTCCGGTAGAAACCAAATTACAAAAATAAGATTAAATATTGCAAATCCGCTGGCCACCCATACCGGTAAAGTAACACTAAATTTAGCAAGAGCTGTTCCTAAGCCTGGCCCAAGAATAAAACCTAAACCAAACGCTACTCCAATTAATCCAAAGGTTTTTGCGCGATTTTCGGGAGTTGATATATCTGCAAGTATTGTAGTAGCAGTAGCTGCGGTACCACCACTTATACCATCAATTATTCTTGCTAAAAATAGTAAAGATAAAGGTAAAGTTGAGGCCCATAAAGGTAAATAATTATCCCAATTTAGGCTTACAGTTAATGCAAATAGACATATTCCTATTACTGAACCAGATACACATGTGATCATGATTGGCTTACGACCGAAACGATCACTCATAGCTCCAATTAGTGGGGCTGCAGCAAACTGAGATATCGCATAAGTTCCAGTTAAAAAACCAAGAGTCGTCGCGCTTGTCGTGAATTGTTCTAATAAAAAAGGTAATAAAGGTAAAACAATGGTTTCGCCTAATCGATCATCTAGAAGTGTGATGAAAGCTCCTAAAAGGGTGGGAATTTTTAGCCTTCTCAATGCAAATAGCTCATAATTTATTCACCTTCTCATACTGTCAGAGAACTTGGCTTCATTTAGCAGTCTAAATCGATATTTGCGACCTTGTGAGAGTTTTGATGAAATGGCTCTTAGAGAAGTTTATGAAGATGCTATTCGAACTTGCGATAAATCCTTGTACAGCCAAGAACAGATTGAAGCGTGGTCGGCTTTGGCATATCTTCCTGGGATTTTAGATAAACCTTTGAAGCAAGGGGTGGGCTGGGTGAGTTGTGTTGATAAAACGATTGAAGCATTTGCTTTAAAATATCCCCATAATCGCTTGGCATTGCTTTATTGCCGAGGGCGTTCGTCCCGGCAGGGGCATGCTACGGCTCTATTACATCAAATTGAGGCAGATACTCTTACAGATAAGCCAATAACTTTAAAAACTGAGGCAAGTTTATGTAGTTATCAACTGCTTTTACGTCATGGATGGACAATTATTGCTCCTGAGGAAATCCAAATAGGTGGTGTGCATTTTTCTCGTTATTTGATGGAAAAAACTTTGTATTAAATTTATTTTTTTAAAACTTTAGGAATCAATATTTTCGTCACTCCAATGAATTAATTTTTCTAATTGCTTGAGAGCAAATCCTGAATTGATTACTTCTTTTGCTTTATTTATTCCTTCTTTAATATCAGAGCTTATACCTGCATAAAAAAAGTAAATACCAGTATTCCATTCAAGTGCTTTACTTAAAGGACCCTCGCCATGAAGAGCTTGTAAAGCAAATTTCTTCCATTCTGTGATGTCGCTCCATTCAACATCTTTTCCAGAACATTCGTAGTCTTTTGGATGAAAAACAGTTCTAGTTCCATGTTGATTTTTGTACTGTCCAATTGTTGATGAACGACTTATTGAAAGATCTATTCCACCTTCCAGTCCTTTGATAGTAATCACATTTTGTTCTCCCATAAGTTCTAAGGTCTTCCAATGTCTTTCTTCAGTAGGAGAATGAACATAGCCACTTATATGTAGATGACTTCCTTGATGACATGTCCAGATTAATTCCATACTTGCTAGAGGTGGGCGCTTACCTATTTGATCTCTATAAGGAATTAAATTTTCAGCTAGCGGAAAATGATCTGGCTGATGTATTAAAGCTAGGTCGTTATGGTTGAAAAAACTTTGCAATTGTTCTATGGATAGACCGGTTAAATTTATTCCTAAGGCTTGAAAGAGTTCGTTATGGGTAACGCCGTATTTTACTGGCATACGAGAACCACCATGCAAAATAACAGGCTGTTTTTGAGTTAGTAATAGTAAAGTTGTCAGAGGATAAATAGGTGCAGTTTTTTTCCTACCATCAAAAGGCATCCCAAAAAATATAGGTTGACGTTGATTACTGGGCGATTGAATTTTGGGTCCTAGTTCGATATAGGCATCAATCATCCCGGCTAGTTCTTCAGGGATAGGACGTCTAATTCTATGTGCAATCATGAAGCCACCAATTTGGGCTGCACTTGCTTCTTCTTTTAGCATCAGCATGAGAGCTGATTTAGTTTCTTCGCGAGTAAGACTTTTTCCTGTAAACTCACCACTACCTATTTTTTTTAAATAGGTTTTAAATTCTTCATATTTATTTGTCATTGGAGTTTATATTTCAAAGTTAAGTTGTTTTTTTGCAAGTTCTTTGCGCTCAGTATTCTTTAAATTTTTAACTAAATCTAATAGGATTTTTTTACTAATTTCAGTACCGATTGAACCAAGAGCCATTAGTCCATAGTATGCAGATTTATCCGAGCCTTTTTGTATTACATCGCTGATTGCTTCACAGATATTTAAGCTTTCACGTCTTTGAATTATTGTCAGTGTTTTGATCACTATCTCTTCTCTGAAATCATTTAAAGGAGATTTTGCTATCTCAAGTAAATCAAAATCAGAAAGTAAATGAGCTTTGAATTTTAATAATTCTAAACCAGCTATTTTCATTTCTGCACTTTTTTCTTCTAATGTTTTTTTAATAAGCTCAATCGGTAAGGTTCCTCCCCAGCAAGCCAAAGCTTCTACGACTTTGATGTTCATTGTGTCATCACTATAAAGATGGTTTAAGAGCCATTCTTTGGCATCATCTTGATAAGTAAGTCCTGCAGCAAGGATTAGTTCATCTTTATTTCCATACGTCTTAAGTAGATCTTTTATTTTTATCCATCCTACTTTTGATAATTGTCCCAAGCGAATAGCGATTTCTTGTCTAAGTTCAAAGTTAATATTTGGATTGTATGCAGTCTTAAGCCACTCAGCACTTGGCTTGGTTTTTTTCGCGTTATTAATGGTATCCCATATATTGCTTTCTTCAATAATCATAGAATTTAAATTTAGTGGATTAGAAAATAATTAATCAGAGTAATTTTTTAATTTACTATTTGTTTATTGATCAAGTCAAGTATCTGATTTGTTTAGAGATTAATGGAAAATTTTTTAAAACCCTATTAATAACTATTAAATAGTAGACATATTAAGAAAGCCTAGAATACAACTTTCTAGGCTTTCTTAATTTAGTTTAAAATTTAATTTTTTTAATTTTATCTTGCACCAAGTTGTGCTTCGAGCTCTCGTTCTAATTTTTCATCTTTTACGTCTGGTAAAACATTAGAGATAGGAGTTTTGTGGGTGCTATAGAAAAGCATTCCAATAAATACCATTCCTCCAACAATATTTCCAATCGTCACTGGTAAGAAATTCCAAAAAATTACTTTTGTAAAAGGAATACCCGAACCAAGTAGAGGGCCAGTTGTATGCAAAAACATATTAACTACTATGTGCTCCATTCCCATTGTTTGGAATGCAGTTATAGGTAGCCAGCAAGCAAGTATCTTTCCTGGAACACTTTTACTTACAAGTGCCATTGTTACACCTAAACAAACTAGCCAGTTTGCAATTACTCCACGTAAAAATGCAAGGAAAAAACCAGTACTTCCAAGTGCTTCATATTTAACAACTGTGTTTGCTTTATGTATAGCTATTATTTTTGCTGCTACAACTGCCCATCCTTTTCCACCTTCAGCAGCAGTTAATGGATCTACATTTCCAGCACTTGATAAACTAATTGAAAGTAGTACGGCAACAAATGCTGTACCTAGAAAATTACCGATCCAAACCCATAGCCAATTCCTTACAGTTGCAGACCAAGAACTCTTTCCAGCCCATACAGCCATTGGTAGTAACGCAAAATTACCAGTAACAAGCTCCATACCGAAAAGAACGATACTTGCAAAACCAAAAGGAAATATAAAAGAACCTAACCAAGGCATCCCTGATTGAATACCAATAGTAATTGCAAGACATGTCGCTAAACCTAAAATTGCTCCTGAATAGAAGCCTCTTATTAGCAAGTTTTTTACGCTTACAGATGATTTCTTGCCACCTGCAGCAATCATTCCATCTACCAATTCATTTGGTAGGACATAGTCCATTTGAGAGGCACTTGAAGTCATAAATTTAAAAAGTTAGAAAAATAATTTTTTATAAAATCGAATTAATTGCTAATTCGATTCATAAATTTGGAAAAGATGTCGTGGCTGCCATTAGCTCGATTAATCAGCGGTTTATCTTTACCAAGGTTGTTAAACCAATTCATGAAACGAGAAATAGAATCTTTAGGTAAGACGTAGCTCATTTGAGAAGTACTTTGAGTCATAAATTTAAAAAGTTAGAAAAATAATTTTTTATAAAATCGAATTAATTGCTAATTCGATTCATAAATTTGGAAAAGATGTCGTGGCTGCCATTAGCTCGATTAATCAGCGGTTTATCTTTGCCAAGAGGACTAAACCAATTCATAAATCGAGATAATGAACCAGATTTTTTACTTAAAAATATTTTTTCTTTTGCATCAAAATCTGAAATAAGTAAATCTTTTAGTACATCTTTTAATTCATCTTGAGGGACAGATTTTTTTATTAATTCTCCTAATTTATAATTAGGCCCTTGTGATCCACCAATGCTTATATCATAAGCTTCAACGGTTTTTCCTTCTTTGTCTTTAGCTTTTTTGCCCGTTAAACCAATTCCTCCCATATAGGCTTGACCACAACTATTAGGACACCCAGTCCAATGAATCTTTAATTCGTCTTTCAAATCTAATTCTTTGTCTAATTCATGCGAGATTTTTAAAGCTTGATCCTTTGTATTTGTTAGAGCGAAACCACAATAGGTATTTCCAGTACAAGAAACAGTACCTGCTGCAATAGTTTCTGGTTCTAATGGAAACTTTTGTAAGATAGATTGCTCCTTAAATTCTTCAATTAGATTTGTATCTATACCAGTAATAATAATATTTTGATCTTCGGTAAGTCTTATTTCTTTATCACCAAAATTCTCACATATATTTGCTAGATCTTGTAAATCTTCAGCCAAAAGACGGCCTACTGGCACATGAATTCCTGCAAAATATTTACCTTCTTGTTTTTGAGAATGAATTCCAAAAAATGACCTTGGTTTATCTGAAAATATTGAGCCTGGATCTTCTTTTAATGTTCCATATTGTTTTTCGATAAGATCTCTAAATGTTTCAATGCCAATTTTATCTAAATAAAATCTAAACCTACCTTTAGGTCTTATATTACGTTCCCCATTATCTCTCCATAGGGATAAAATAATTGATGTTAATTCATAAATTTTTTCTTCTTCAACCCAGGCATTCAACGGAACTGCATATTCATTCATTACTGATGAAAGTACGCCTCCAATCCAAACACTAAAACCTAAAACCCCATTAATTTTAACTGGATGAAAAATTAAATCATTATGTAAAAGAAAATTATCCTTAGAGCCTGCTATAGCTGTGTTCCATTTCCTTGGAAGATTTGAAAATTCTGAGTTTCCCTTACCATCATTAGTTAAATGGTCTTGCATTTTTGATGTATATATTCTTGTGTCTATAATCTCTTCTGGATCAACTCCAGCGATGGGATTTCCAGTAACATTTCTTGGATTATCAAATCCAGATTGAGTTGTTGATATGTTTACTTTTTTTAACCTATTTAATATCTCAGGCAAATCACTAATCAAAACACCTCTAAGTTGTATATTTTGCCTAGTTGTTATATCACAACTTCCATTCTCTCCATATCTCGCAACAATTGATGCAATTACCTTTAATTGTTCTGCATTGATTATTCCATTAGGTATTCTTAACCTTAACATAAACTTTCCAGGGGTTTTGGGTCTCCAAAACATCCCATACCATTTCAATCTTAATTCTAAATCAGTTTTATCCATTTGCTCCCATCCCATTTCAGCAAATTTGTCTATATCCTTTCCGATTTCGAGTCCATCCTTAGCAGCTTTATTTTTTTCAACTTGATTTAGTTTTTTGCCTTCGAGATAGTATTGAACCATTGGTATTGAGACTTGACATTTATAATTAACCTTTAAAATCTAAACTTTAGATGTATCAGTTTTTACCAAATTTTTTATTTATTTTGGTATCATTCAATACATCCTGTTTATCCATTTAATTGATTAATTGGTTTCATAATTTCTCATTTAGTATTGGCGTCCAATTTCTCCGAGGCTTCTAATCGCTCCACTTTTGAGCATTTCCCAAACCTCTTTCATAGCAAAGAGGTCTCTATGAAAAGTACTTTTGAATCTTTTTCTTCCTCTGTATTGAGTGTTTCTTCGATCAACCCCCTCTCCTCGCCTGAAATTATTTGTTCTCGAGTATCTAGAATTTCTCATCATCTCAATTTTAATAAATTAGCTGAAAGTACTAATACATCTTCAGATGTCCATCAAAAGTTGTCTTTGTTACCAAATAGAATTAATTGTGAGCCTCCTCACCATTTACATTTACTAGTGCATGGTTCTAGAGGTGGTGAGATACATCCATCTCTTCTTTCTTTGGTTGACCAATTAAAAAGGCATAAAAATCGCTCTGTTTCAATAGAGGCTTTAACTGATGACAATCCAGAGCAAATTGACATCGGTAATAGATCAGTGTTTTTAGTTCCTCTTTTTTTGTTACCTGGAAGTCATGTTTGTATTGATGTACCAAAAATATTTAAACGTTTGCAAGAAGAGGGACAAAATATAAAATTGTTTCCTTTCCTAGGTTCTTTTATACCATGGCTATCATTAATAGATGATCTGATAACTAGTCAGAGTCCTTTTCTTAAACCTGCGTTGATTCATCACCCTGTCTCTTCAGATACTTCAGATGTTTTTCTTAAGTCCTTAGAAAAATTCCTAAATATTCCTCTTTATTCATGGTCTAGATGGAATCAAGATACTGTTAAAAAGGAGAAGAATTATCTTCCTATTCCCTATCTTTTGACTCCAAACAAAAATGTAGAAATTGATAGTAAAGGAGAGCAGCTTAAATCTTTGCTTGAGATTGATATTATTCATCGTGGTCTTGTTAATATTTTGGGTAACTTGCCATGAATACAAATCAGTTTGGCACTGTGCATCTTGTCGGAGCAGGTCCTGGTGATCCCGATTTATTAACAGTTAAAGCGCAAAAACTAATTAGTAAATGTGATGCGCTTGTATACGACTCTTTAGTTCCTATAGAGCTACTTGAATTAGTTTCTTCAAATTGTCAACTTCATTCAGTGGGTAAGAGGCGTGGTCATCATTCGGTTCCTCAGAGGACAACGAATGATATTTTATTTGATTTAGCAAAGAGTTATTCTTGTATTGTTAGATTAAAAGGTGGTGATCCATTTTTGTTTGGTAGAGGTGCGGAAGAAGCTTCTTATCTTCATAAAAAAGGGGTTCCAGTACAAGTAGTACCTGGGGTTACATCAGGTATAGCTGCTCCTGCCTATGTTGGGATACCTATTACTCATAGACGTGCTGGATCTTCAGTCACTTTTGTGACTGGACATGAGGGGATTGATAAAAAACGCCCAGCTGTAAATTGGCGGTCTTTAGCGAAATCCAGTGATGGAATCGTTATATATATGGGTGTTCATAATTTAAAATTTATCTCAGCAGAGTTGATTGCTGGTGGTATGAATCCTGAGACGTCTGCGGCAGTAATTGAGCAGGGTACTGTTATTGGTCAACGTTATATTAAGAGCCCTTTGGTAAAGCTTTTTGACCGAGTTCAAGAAGAAAATATAAGGTCTCCTGCGATTGTTGTAATAGGTTCAGTTGTGGATTTTCAAGTAGAAGCTTGCTCTCCAAAGCCAGCTGAAGTGACATTTCCAATTCCTATATAGATAGTATGTCCGATATTATTTTTTAGATTTTTAACAAACTCAGCCAAAATTCTTTGGGGTTAGTTGATATTTTTAATTCTTTTTTGTTTATTTTTTGAATTGGACGACAACTTAAACTATTGATTAAAAACCATTCATCATTATCTTGTGGTGTCGCTTCAATGAGAGCTTCTTTTATTATGTTCAACTCAATTCCTCGTTGACGCATTATGCCAGGTAGACAACCACTATTAGATGGTGGAGTTAACCAATTATTTTCTCTTTTTACTAATATATTTGCTGTCGTGGCACAACATATTTCACCTTGACTATTTAATAATAGTGCATCATTAAAGCCTAGATTTTTTGCTTCAATACGTGCTTGAATCCCTTGGTTATAGGAAAATGTTTTACAAGAACTCAATCGGCTAAAAGAATTTCTTCTTTCGGTTTGACTGATTATTGTAGATATAGGTTCAAAATTTGGTTGAAAAGAATCTATCTCCAACCAAAAACTATGAAGGCTTGTCTTGTTGATATCAATTCCACGTTGTTCGGACTCTCCTCTGGTCCAATTAATACGAATGACTCCATTGATGTTCTTTAATTCTGCTCTATTAATGCCATCTTCAACGAGCGAAATCAACCATTCTTTTGATGGTGGAGGATTCATTTCTAAAATACTTGCACTTTTTTCCCATCTATTTAAATGCTCATTAAGAAGCTGCGGAACTCCATTCAAAATGAAAATCGTTTCAAAGATTCCATCTGCAAAGTTGAGACCTCGATCATTAATAGGTACTTTTAAATCTTTGAAGATTCCCCAGTGACCATTAATCCAGCCTAATTTTTCTTTCTTATTTTCAGTCATGTTAATGCTTTTAAAAGTGGCATTAATTTCCAATTCATTTCCTCAGCTTCCTTTTGACTATCTGAATCTGCAACAATTCCACATCCAGCATTAGCAGTAATAGTGGATTCTTTAATCATTAAAGATCGAATGAGAATATTGCTATCAAGGACCCCATCCCAATTTATATTTAATATTGATCCACAATATGGACCTCTCGCTGTTGGTTCAAGCTCATACAATCTTTTACATGCCCTAAGCTTGGGTGCTCCTGTTACGGAACCACCTGGCCAGCAGGCTTCAAGCAAGTCAACCCAAGTTTTATTTGTATTGAGTCTACCTTTAACTACTGAAGTGAGATGATGAACTTGTGAATAGCTTTCTAAAACTAGTAGATGAGGTACTTTGATTGAACCAGGTTGGCATACTCTTCCAAGATCATTTCTTAGTAGATCTACAATCATTACATTCTCAGCATGATCTTTTGGACTACAAATAAGCTCTGCTGCCCAATCAGCATCTTTTTCTGGATCTCTATCTCTGGGTCTAGTTCCCTTGATTGGTCTTGTTTCGACCTCTCCAGTGGGTAACGCTTTTAAAAATCTTTCTGGTGAAGTTGATATAATAGCTTCTCCTTTTGCCATCTGATCGCCGATAATTACTCCAGCAAATGGAGCAGAGGAGCATTTTTTAAGTTTTGAATATACGTCTATTGGACGCATGGATTCTGGCAATGGGGCATGGCATGAGGTGGTTAGATTAGCCTGAAAGATATCACCGTTCGCAATCCATGCTTTGATCTCATCAACTCTTTCAGAATACTCTTGACTTGTTAACCTCCAGTCCCAAGATTCTAGGGGAATACTGTGTTTGCGTTCTGCTTGTTTTGCTGCTTCACTGTCTGGTTTGGAAAGCTTTTGATGAAAAGTACTTTTTAGAAAATTTTCCATAATTGAGATGCGCGTTTCATCTTTGCCTTCTAGCCATAGCTCTTTATTTTGAAGATCAAATTTTAATATAGGGTCATGAGAGGCTATCCATAAAGTTGCCATAGAACTTTGTTGCCATGGGTTTTGTGGTTCTGTCCAAGATGCAGCTTCATAACTCAACCAACCAGTCCAATGCCCTTGGGGTAATTCGCGTAAAATTTTAAAAGGATTAGAGTACTTTTTTGAATTTTCTAATTCTCTAGAGCAAAACTGTTCTAAAGGATTAATTCCTAAGGTGACCCATCGACCTAAATCACTCCCATCGCCATCAAGCCATATAAATCCTGCCTCTCCCCATTCTTGAATCAATTTATAGGCTACTTGCTCAGGTGATTCCCACTGACATAGTAGTCGTTTAATATTATTCACTAGATATTTTGACTACATAGATCTTCGCGACCTATTTCTTTTAATGCTTTATCTCTAATACGACAACTATCACATCTCCCACACGGTTTACTTTCACCTTGATAGCAGCTCCATGTTTTTTCTATAGGAATTTTTAAGCGTAATGCCTCTTCAAAGATTTTTGTTTTTTCCCAATCTAGTAGTGGAGCCCATAGTTTTATCCCTTTTCCCTCGCGTCCTACTCTGCTCGATAGGTTAGCTAATTCTTGATATGCTTTTAAATAATCCGGTCTACAGTCTGGATATCCAGAATAGTCCATTGCATTTATTCCTAATGCGATTCGATTGGCTCCACGTGCTTCTGCAAGACTCAAACCAATAGCAACAAAGATCGTGTTTCTACCAGGAACGTAAGTGTTAGGAATAGTATTTTTTTGTATGCCTTTAGTTGGTATTGCTTGTGACGTGTCGGTCAAGGAGGAACCACCCCAAGAAGATAAATCAATCTTTATTGTTATATGATCCTCAAGATTTAAATTTTTTGCTAAATCTGCTGCTGCTTGTAACTCCTTAAGATGTCGCTGGCCATAATCAAATGATAATCCAATTACTTTTTGCCCAGCTTCCATAGCGATACATGCAGCTGTAGCTGAATCAATTCCTCCAGAAAGTAATGCAATTGTTGTCTGTTCAATCATTATTTTTATTTTTAAATCTAATGAAGCAAAATCTCATTTATATAGATGGTTAGAGTACACCTAGCCATTTGTGAGTTTGCATACTTAATCTCCAATTTGGATTATTTTTGACAAACTTGATTGCAAGTGTTTGTCCCTCTTCATTTTCCCATCCTGCTTGCAAAAATAATTGAGGTTTAATTTTTCCATTATTTTTTATTGAATCAGCCATTGTTTTAGCAAAAACTAAATCTTCAGCATTTTGGATAACAACTTTTAATTCTTGGCAAGATAAGAGATTATCAAGGCGTGGAGGAGAATGCCGTTTAGGAGATAATGTTATCCAATCTGGCTTGCCACTTAGCATATCTACGCCACTAGTTTCGAGATGAATTGGAATAGATTTTTTCTCTGGGTTGAGTGTAGATTTTCTAATTTCTTTACAGAGATCATCTAAATTATGATGTAATGGCTCGCCTCCCGTGATTACAACAAAGGCTGCACCTTCTTCTTGAGCTTTGGCTGTTTGAGTTGATAAATCTATCAAGCTTTGTTGTGGATGAAGTTCTGAATTCCACGAATCTTTTGTATCACACCAGGGACATCCAACTTTACAACTAGCCAATCTGATGAAGTAAGCGCTTCTACCTGCATGTTCTCCTTCTCCTTGTAGAGAATGAAAACATTCCACTACTGGTAGAGAAGATCCCATTTATTGCTGTTCTAGTGATTTTTTTTCAATAATTTTAGATTGAGGATTAAATGCCTCACTCGGCGAGGATGGTACACGCATTTGTGCGGCTTGAATCAAACCACCAAATAAAGGGTGCGGTTTTCCTGGTCTAGAGAGGAATTCTGGATGATATTGACATGCAATAAAAAATGGGTGATTTTTTAATTCTATTAACTCTACTAATCGACCATCAGGTGAAGTACCACTAATTACATACCCAGATTCCATTAGTAGAGTTCTGTATGAATTATTGAATTCATAACGATGTCTATGCCTTTCGTAAACAACTTCTTCGTTGTATAAACTTTGTCCGGTTGTGTTTGCTTGAAGTCTACAAGGATATACTCCTAATCTCATTGTTCCTCCTAGATCAACGACGTCTTGTTGTTCTGGAAGTAAGTGAATTACTGGGTGTTTTGAATTTGGATTTAGTTCGGCACTAGATGCATCTTCTAAACCAGCGATATTGCGAGCCCATTCAATGACAGCACATTGCATACCTAAGCAAAGCCCTAGAAAAGGTACCCTTTGCTCCCTTGCCCATCTAATAGCAGCTATTTTCCCATTCACGCCACGGTTACCAAAACCTCCTGGAACGACAATTGCGTCCATTCCCTGAAGTAGTTTTTCAGCTCCCTCGGATTCTATGTTTTCCGCATTGATCCAGTGAAGATCTAAAGATGCATCATGCGAGATACATGCGTGACGTAATGCTTCGACTACGGATAAGTAGGCATCATTTAGTTGTACATATTTGCCAACTAATGCAACTTTGACAGAAGGGCCTGGATTGCGCAATTTATGGACTAATCGTTCCCAGTCCTTTAAATCACTTTCATGATCATTCAGATCCAAGCAATCTAATACTTCCTTGCAAAGTCCTTCATCTTTGAGCGCTAATGGCACTGAGTAAATACTGTCAGCATCTAAGGATGCTATTACCGCATCAGAGTTAACTCCACAGAAACCCCCTATTTTATTTTTTAATTCATCATTAATCGGCCTATCACTGCGGCAAACTAAAATATCTGGCTGAATACCTATAGAACGTAATTCTTTTACTGAGTGCTGTGTTGGCTTGGTTTTAATTTCTCCAGATGTACCTATGTAAGGCAATAACGTGACGTGAACATAAACAACATCGTTTCTTTTTACATCTCCTTTAAATTCTCTTATTGCTTCAAGAAAAGGTAGAGATTCAATATCTCCAACTGTTCCTCCAATTTCTGATATCACTACATCTGCACCACTATTGTTTGCTACACGTTTAATTCTTTCGCGAATTTCACGAGTAATGTGGGGGATGACTTGAACTGTCCTTCCGTCATAGTCACCTCTTCTTTCTTTATTAATAACAGCTTGATAAATAGAACCTGTCGTGACACTGTTTAGTCTTGACATTGCAGTATCTGTAAAGCGCTCATAATGCCCAAGGTCTAAATCAGTTTCAGCCCCGTCTTCAGTTACAAAAACTTCTCCATGCTGAAATGGGCTCATCGTCCCAGGATCAACATTTAAATATGGGTCAAGCTTCAAAATCGAAACACTGTACCCTTTTGATTTAAGTAGTCTGCCAAGACTTGCGGCAACAATTCCTTTGCCAATGCTTGAAACTACACCACCAGTGACGAAAACAAATTTTGCCATTTACTTTTCAATCATTCTTTAAGCTACCTTGATCTAGGTAAACGCCAAGAAATTTACATATTTTCTCTTTAGGATAATGTTTTTACCGCTAATTTCTATCAATTCAATCAGGATCTATCCAAGTAGAAGCTATGTGGAGGTCTTCTAATTGTTTGTTTTCCACGTTTGCAGGCGCTTTAGCCATAGAACAACGAGCTTGTTGTGTTTTTGGAAAAGCAATAGTATCTCTAATTGAATCTTCATTGGCTAAGAGCATAACTATTCTGTCCAGTCCAAATGCAATCCCACCATGCGGTGGAGCACCCATGGAAAGGGCATCAATTAAAAAACCAAATTGCTCTTCTGCTTCATTTTTTGATAGACCAATTACTTCTAGTACGATTTTTTGAAGTTCTGCGTTGTGAATTCTTAAAGATCCCCCACCAATTTCTAATCCATTAAGAACTAGATCATACGCTTGAGCATTTGAATTGGGTAATTTGTCTTTCCATACGCTTTCTGATTCACCAATATCTTCAGGCTTAGGAGCACAGAAAGGATGATGAATTGCTTCAAGACGATTTTCATCAGAATTGAATTCAAACATAGGAAAATCAGTGACCCAAAGAAAATTCCACTGAGTTTTTAAATCTTTGTCTGTGATTATCTTTAGATCTTTCGCAATAAATTGGCGAACTCTATCTAAGGTTCTATTAACAATGTTTGTGGGTCCTGCACCAAAAAGTATTAGATCACCAGGTTTAGCTTGGGTTTTTAATAGGAGTTCTTTTATTTGCGAGGTAGTTAAATTATCTTTTATGGCTCCAATTGTATCGACTTCTTGATCATCTCGAACCCTGATAAATGCTAGTCCACCAGCACCAGCCTTTTGGGCTTCGCTAAAAATATCTCCACCCGGTTTTATTCTTACATTACTAATCAAATTATTTCCATCCTCAATGGTGATGCACTTAACGCATCCACCAGAAGAAATAGCATTTGAAAAAACTTTAAATCCACTTTTGGAAAATAAATCACTTGTGTTGACAAGTTCCATTCCATATCGAGTATCAGGTCTGTCAGTTCCAAAACGATCCATAGATTCTTGCCAAGTCATTCTCGGAAATGGAGTTTGGAGATCAATCCCTTTAATTTTTTTCCATATACTTACAATTAATTTTTCATTTAATTCGATGATCTCTTTTTCCTCCATAAAACTCATTTCAATATCTAATTGAGTAAATTCTGGCTGCCTGTCTGCGCGTAAATCTTCATCACGAAAACAACGAGCGACTTGGTAATAACGTTCAACTCCACCAACCATTAACAATTGTTTGAATAATTGTGGGGATTGCGGTAAAGCAAAAAACTCGCCACCACATACACGTGAGGGGACTAAGTAATCTCTGGCTCCTTCCGGAGTTGAGCGAGTCAAAATTGGTGTTTCAACTTCTATAAATCCTTCGTTTTCTAGAAAACTTCTAGCTGCTTTGACAGTGTTATGTCTCAATCGAAGATTATTATTCATTCTCTCTCTTCTGAGATCTAAATATCTATGCCTTAGCCTGATTTCTTCTTTAACACTCTCCTCATCATGAATTGATACTGAGAAAGGAAGTGTACCAGTCACAGCATTGAGAATTTTTATATTTTTAGCTAAGACTTCTACTTCACCGGTTGGGATTTTTGTATTAATAGCTTCGTCAGGTCTTGCTCTTACTAATCCATTGATCTGAAGAACAGTCTCATTTCTAAGACTTTCAGCGATGTTAAAAAGATCCTGACCTTGATCTGGATCAACTGTGATTTGAATTGTTCCAGAACGGTCTCTTAGATCAATAAAAATTACTCCGCCATGATCCCTTCTGCGATCAACCCAACCACATAGTTGAACATTTGCGCTAATTGCGGAAGCTCGTAGTTCTCCACAAGTCTTATTGCGCATGAAATTCTCAATCATCATGAATAATGAGTTTCCCACAAAGACCGGCTTTTATGCACAACACAGTTTCTACTTGCTCAAAAACCTTTTCGATAGAAAGGTCTTTTTACGATTATTGCAGGATGTTTTGTTCCTCTAATTTCTACTTCTATTTGAGTATGGACTTTTGCAATTTCGCTTGGCACATAAGCAAGAGCTATGGGTTTTTTCAATGTTGGTGACCAAGTTCCGCTAGTGACTATTCCAACAGTTTCGCTGTTGTATAGAACTGGATATCCTTTTCTTGCAATTCCTTTATCAAGGACTTGAATACCAACAAGTTTTTTTTGCGTTCCAACTTCGGCTTGTTTTTCTAAAGCTTTCCTACCTATGAAATCATTAGGCATTTCTAAATGAACTAACCAACCCAAGCCAGCTTCAAAGGGAGTTGTATCTAGGTTGATATCGTTGCCATATAAATGCATAGAAGCCTCTAAACGCAGTGTATCTCTTGCTCCTAGCCCGCATGGAGTAACTCCTGACGCAATTAGACGTTTCCAGATAGACCTTGCTGTTTCAGGAGATGACAAGAATTCGAAACCTTCCTCTCCTGTATAACCAGTTCGTGCAACAAAAATTGATTCTTGTGAGTTTATTAGATTGGGATTTGAAGTAATAGTTCTGTGACCAAAACGTGGCAAATTATATAAAGGCTCTTCGAGAATTTTCTCAAGTGTACTTATGGATTCTGGACCTTGGATCGCAATTAATGCACCCTCTGGCATGAATTCGGATATTGTGATTTCTTTTTTAGCAAGATTTGAACTTAACCATTCCATGTCAGATTCTTTTCTTGCCGCATTAATAACTAGAGCTATACTTTCTTCTTTTGTTTCTAAAATTCCTTGATCATAAATGATTAGATCGTCTTGAATTCCTCCATTTTCTTTTAAAAAAACTGTATAACACGCTTCACCAGGTCCTATTCGAAACACGTCTGAGGGAACTAAATTTTGTAATGCGCTTTTGATATTTTTACCTTTTAACTGCACAACACCCATGTGAGATATGTCGAACATCCCAACATTTTTTCTTACTGCATTGTGTTCTTCTATTAACCCAGAAAAACTAACAGGCATTTCCCAATTTGCAAAAGGGACCATTTTACCGCCTAATTCTTTGCATTCTTGATAAAGAGGAGTTTGCAGTAATTTCATTTTTTGTTGAACGGTAAAAGAAATTCACAATTAATAACGTGAACTTGTAAGAATTTCTAAAACTAAATTTAATGCTTTGTGGCTCGATCCGGAAAGTTTTACTACTCTATGAGTCTTGGGTTAAGACTTAATGACTGCAAAAAGATCTTGTAGGAGCTGCAATCAATGTGTTTCAAGTCATTTTGATTCATTCTCATGGTGCAAACTTAGAAAAATAAAAATACATTCTGAGATATCTTCATTTGTTTCTTGTGGTCATTGGATAAAAAAAGAACCTGATTTCCCACAGATTTCTGAAAAATTTGTTCATCAACAACTCGATTTTGGAAAGGTATTAGTTGATTGAAAATTTAAATGCAAATTTTTAGGATGATTTAACCAATAACATAATTAATGAACGTATAACTTTTGCAGCAAGGATGCTACTAATACCAGTGTGATCTAATTTGGGAGATAATTCGACTACATCTGCACCAATTAAATTATGAGACTTAATCACATCTATTATTGCTGCAAAATCTCCCCAAAAATAGCCTCCGGGCTCTGGAGTGCCTGTTCCTGGCATTATAGAGGGATCAAACCAATCTAAATCAAAAGTTAAATAGATTGGTCTCCCTTTAAAACTGTTTAGAGCTTTTTCTAAAGATTTTGCATTCTCTCCCAAATTGTGTTGAATTAAACTTTTACTATTATTCATTTCAAGAAATTCTGATTTTGTTCCACTTCTTATTCCTATTTGAAAGATCTTTTTGCTAGGTAGTATTTCTAAACATCTTTTCATAGTACATGCATGACTATATTTACTACCTAACCATTTATCTCTTAGGTCTGCATGAGCATCTAATTGAAGCATAATTAAGTCAGGATAATTAGTAATTATTGATTTAATAATCCCAATTGTTATTGAATGTTCTCCACCAATAATAAGAGGCTTTAAATTATTTTTAAGTAAAATATTTGTAGCATCGCTTATATAATCAAGTGTTAATTCTGCATCTCCAAGGGGAACATCTAATGAACCTATATCAGTAAAGTTAATATCTTCTAAATCTAAATCTAATTGCGGACAATATGTTTCAATTCCATAACTATCTTCCCTAATAGCAGAAGGACCAAATCTTGCACCAGGTCTAAAGCAACAAGTTCCATCATAAGGAACTCCTAAAAGTGACACTCTGCATTGATCGATGCCTCTTTGGGCGCCCATAAATATTGCACCGTCGTTATTAAACAGTGATAGATCTTTGAGGTTGGATTGGGTCATGTTTTTGCTAGCTCCCTTTCTATGAATGCAGGAATAGAGTTAAATGCACCTTGCTGCCATCGCGCACTCCAAATCTGACAATTTTCGGAGATCTCTTTTACTCGACTTTTTTTTGGATGCATATATTTTTGCTGCTCCATAGATGCAAATGTCCAGCTCCATAAACCGCTTGGGTATATAGATACAGAACCGTACATTGGATCTGCGTAGTCAAAAATTTCACGAAGAACTTTGACAATATTTATATGAATCTTTTGAAAAGACTCTGGAGATTCACTTTGTGTTGCCAAAACCCCTCCTTGTTTAAGTATTCGTTTGCAATCTTTGAGAAAAGAATTGCTGAATAATTCTTTGGACGGTCCAATAGGATCTGCGCCATCAATAATAATCACATCATATGAATTCTCTGGTGTATGTTTTACCCAATCAATTCCATTTTTTATTTGTAAATTCAATCTTGAATCAGACCATGCATCTCCTCCAATAGTAGGCAAATACTTTTGACTTAATTCAATAACTCTTAGATCAATTTCAACTAAATCGATAGACTGAACCTCTTTATATTTTAAACATTCTCTTGCACTACCACCATCACCTCCTCCAATGATTAAAATATTTTCTATTTGTGTAGAACAACATAAGGCAGGATGAATAAGAGATTCGTGATAACACTTTTCAGACTTCTCTGCAGTCATCCAACAATCATCAAGTAATAGTGCTTTTCCATATCTTTTGCTTTCATATATGGCAATCTTTTGAAAAGGACTAGACTCTTCTAATATTAATTTTCCCTGTAGTCCATATCTAACGCCTTGATGATACTCGTCAAGCCACTCTGCTTTTGTTTTTAGTTTGTAATTCATAATTATGATATTAATGCTTGAGATTGATCTTCGCTAATTTCCAGTATTTTTCTAATTTCTTTTTTGATTGGGAATGTAATTCGCCATCTATATTTTCTTCTATGTATGTTAATCGTTCTAGGAATCTTTTATTAGTTTTTGCTAATCCATCTTCTATTGAAATTTTATTCCATCTTGCAATATTTATCAATGTAAATAATACGTCTCCTATTTCAGCTTCAGCTTCGGAAGTATTTTCTTTTTTTAATGCATCTTTTAATTCTTCTAATTCTTCATATAATTTATCCCAGATTTGATCAATTTTTTCCCATTCGAATCCGTTTTTTGAAGCTTTTTTGGAGATAATCAGTGCTGCTTTCGTAGAAGGTTGTGGTCTTATCTTTAATTTCAATCGGTCACTAATTGGGGTGTTTGAATTATTTAATGGTTTTTCATTATTCTTGATTGTTTCCCAAGAGTCTTCCACTTCTTTGATACTAACTTTTGCTTTATTTTGAAATACATGTGGATGCCTTCGAATTAGTTTTTCAGTGATCATGTCAATGATGTCAGTTATGTCAAATAAGTTTTTTTCTTTTGCTATTTGAGCATGCAAAATTACTTGTAGTAAGAGATCTCCAAGCTCTTCTTTTAATTCACTAGGATTTTCTTCTCTTATTGCGTGAGCAACTTCATAGGCTTCTTCTAGAACATATGGGACCAAAGAAAGATGCGTTTGCTTTAGGTCCCAAGGACAGCCATTGATTGGATCTCTAAGGTCTGAAACTACTTCAAGGAGTTTATTCATTTTATTTTTTGTATTTATTTGGTTTGTGTTTGTCATTTCTAGTTGTCTTGATAGAACTGTTACTAAGCTCAGAAACGATTTTTTTTGAATCGTTGATCTAATTATGATTAATTCTCAACAACAGAGCAGCTTGAGGTATAAAGTAAATGAATTAGTCAAAGGACTAAAAATTGTATGGGCGATTAGCTCAGCGGTAGAGCGCCTGCCTTACAAGCAGGATGTCCCTGGTTCGAACCCTGGATCGCCCATCTAAATTTCTTTATTTATGCAAAATGGTCCTGGATTAAAAATTTCAGCAACGGCAGTCGCAGAGTTAAACAGGCAAGCTGCTTTTACTGGATCTCCTGGAGTTATGCATATTGATTTATTGGATGATAAGTCTGGGGAGGGTTGGCAATTTATCAGAATTAGGCCGGGAAAAAACGAAGGTGTTCCACTCGCTAGAGCTGACGGGATTACTTTGTATGCTCGTCAAGATCAAATTCTGTTGTTTCAAGGTCTGAAGCTGAATTATTTCGGTGATCTAAGTGGAGGTGGATTTCTGATTAGCACACCAAAAGGGGCTGAACCTTCTCCATGTGGATCAGGCTTTAGAAAACTAAAACTGTGAAAAGTTCAATAAGTTTTTAAAACAATTAGCGAATTGAATTTATTCTTCTGGAAACAAGATCGCAGAGAGCTCATCGGAATCAACTTCATAGACGCGAGCTAAACTTGTTTCAATTGCGCTAGTTACTTCACCTGGTAAGAATCTCATAGCATTTAAAGCATCATCTGATATTTCCTCAGTAAGCAACTTTTCTTTACTATTTAATTTTTCATCGTTGATTACAGCGATGACCCAGCTTTGATATGCGTAAACAAGATCGGAGAACTCAAGTTCAGGGTCGTTCAGATCCATGACAAATAATTAGATAACGAACAATAAACACTAGTTTGGCTGTAGTTGTAGAAAATGTCTTCTATGGAACAAATATCTCGCACGTCTATTCAAGCAAAAGCTTTTGAGTTCGCATTGCTGGAATTAATTTATAGTAAGCGAGATAGCTTTCAGCCATTATGGAGCGTAGATAGTTGGGCTAAATTTTTAATTTGGTTAAGTTTAAATTGTGGGCTTTCTGGAGAAAAAGAAAGCCTAGAAATGTTTGCGAAAGCGATGGGTTCTCCTTTAACAAGTCGAATGAGAAAAATATTTTTTGAAAGAGCTTTAGAGGATTTGTCATTACATGTGATGGCTGATCCTGCAGAAGCGCAAGTTTTGATTATGCCCATAGCTTTAGATAAGAGGATTAATAATAATGACGTAGTTCAAGCCTTAGAAATGGTCGGTTTAAGTGACAAGGTTTCTTTATCTTCGGCTGCATGGGAAAGGCATGACTCAATAGTTTCGATTCCTTGGAACGTGAAAAGTGACATTTGAATTTAGGAAAAGCAAGAATGATGTAAAACTTTTGTCGGGAATGAGTAAATTAAATTAAACACATTTTTTTTCTGTGATAGAGCGGGCAAAAACTACAAAATTATCTGAAGCCTCAGGGCTTCCTAAAACATATGATCCAGTAGGTACTGAAAATCGGTGGCAGAAAGCTTGGGAAGAAAAAGGAGCTTTTCAACCTGATCCATCAGCGCCTGGAGACCCATTCTCCGTAGTTATTCCTCCTCCAAATGTCACAGGTAGTTTGCATATGGGGCATGCTTTTAATACTGCTTTAATCGATACAGTTGTCAGGTATAAGAGATTAAAAGGCAATAATGTTCTTTGTCTTCCAGGAACAGACCATGCTTCAATTGCGGTTCAAACTATTCTCGAGCGACAACTTAAGGAAGAGGGCAAAAATCGTCGTGATCTTGGTAGAGCTTCTTTTTTGGAAAAAGCTTGGGAGTGGAAAGAAAAAAGTGGTGGAAGAATTGTTGATCAATTAAAGCGTTTGGGATATTCCGTAGACTGGAGTAGAGAGAGATTTACATTGGATGAAGGACTGAGTAAAGCTGTTTCTGAGGCATTTGTTCGTTTACATGAGAAGGGATTGATATATCGAGGAGAATATTTAGTGAATTGGTGTCCTGCCTCTGGTTCGGCTGTGAGTGATTTAGAAGTTGAAATGAAAGAAGTAGATGGACATCTATGGCATTTTCGATATCCCCTAGTCACATCATCTGTATCAAGTGCGAAACAAATTAGTTACTTAGAAGTAGCGACTACACGTCCTGAGACGATGCTTGGGGATGTCGCAGTTGCTGTGAACCCATCAGATGAAAGGTATAAAGATCTCATAGGGGAGAAACTTACTTTGCCTTTAGTTGGCAGAACCATTCCAATTATTGGAGATCCTCATGTAGATAAAGATTTTGGAACTGGATGTGTCAAAGTCACTCCAGCTCATGATCCTAATGATTTTGAGATAGGTCAGAGACATGACTTACCTCAAATAACAGTCATGACCAAAAAAGGAACGATGAATCACAATGCAGGTCAATTTGAAGGCTTGGATCGTTTTGAAGCTCGTGAAGCTGTTATTGATTCTTTAAAGGCGATTGGTCTTTTAACCAAAATAGAAGCTTATAAACATAGTGTTCCTTTCTCTGACAGAGGGAAAGTACCAGTAGAGCCATTGTTGTCAACTCAGTGGTTTGTGAAAATGGATCCTCTCTCTAGTAGTTGTTCTGAATTTTTTGAGAAAGGACAACCTAAATTTATTCCTAATAGATGGTCTAAAGTTTATCGTGATTGGTTAACTGATATAAGAGATTGGTGTATTAGTAGACAACTTTGGTGGGGACATCGCATTCCGGCTTGGTTTGTAATTAGTCAAACAGATAATAAAGTTGTTAATGAAACCCCGTACATTGTTGCTCGAACAGAAGATGAAGCGAAGAAATTAGCACGAGAAAAATATGGAGATTCAGTTAAAATTGAGCAAGATGAAGATGTGCTAGATACATGGTTTTCCAGCGGATTATGGCCTTTTTCTACATTAGGCTGGCCTGATGAAACCCATCCTGATTTTCAACGTTGGTATCCCACGAACACTTTGGTTACTGGCTTTGACATTATTTTCTTTTGGGTTGCAAGGATGACAATGATGGCTGGTGTCTTTACGGAGCGGATGCCATTTGCTGACGTCTATATTCACGGACTTGTTAGAGATGAACAGAACAGAAAAATGAGTAAAAGTGCTGGAAATGGCATTGATCCTTTATTACTAATAGAAAGATATGGAACAGATGCTTTAAGGTTTGCTCTTGTTCGTGAAGTTGCAGGTGCGGGCCAAGATATACGTCTTGACTTTGATCGTAAAAATCAAACATCAGCAACGGTTGAGGCATCTAGAAATTTTGCTAATAAGCTTTGGAATGCAACTAGGTTTGCTCTTATTAATCTTGAAGATCAAGATTATGAAAACTTGGAGAAATACGATTCTTCTAAGTTGCAATTATCGGACAGGTGGATTTTATCAAGACTTGCACGAGTCAATCATGAGACTGCTAATCGATATGAAAATTATGCTCTAGGAGAGGCCGCTAAGGGATTATATGAATTTGCTTGGAATGATTTTTGTGATTGGTATTTAGAATTAATTAAACGGCGATTGAATAATTCAGAAAATCTTTCTTCCGATGAATTATTAGATCGAAAAATAGCGAAAAGTGTTTTATACAAAGTTCTAAGTGATCTTTTGATTATGCTTCACCCTCTAATGCCTCATTTGACAGAGGAGCTTTGGCATGGATTAACAGGTTTAGATGAGAATCAATTTTTAGCTTTGCAGCCTTGGCCCAAATCAAATGAACAAGACTTGAATCTCGATTTAGAGAGTTCTTTCTCTGATTTATTTGCATCTATCAGATTGATTCGCAATCTAAGAGCAGTTGCTGGGTTGAAACCCTCTCAAAAAGTTCCTGTCATGTTGGTTTCTGGTAAGGAGGTCTTACAAAAAACACTAACAACATCAATCAATGATATTGCTGTTTTGACCAAGGCTAAGGAAGTACAGATATTATCTCCTGAGCAAGCAAAGTCATTGCCTTCAATGAAAGCTCTAGCAGGAGTAAGTGGAGAGCTTGAGGTAGTGCTGCCTATTGAAGGATTGATAGATATAGCTTCATTACGATCTAGGCTAGAAAAAGATTTAAATAAAGCACAAAAAGAAATTGAAAGTCTTTCTAGACGTTTAGCGAATAAGAATTTTGTTGATAAAGCTCCCAAAGAGGTTGTTGAAGAATGCAGAGCAAACTTAACTGAGTCAGAAGCTCAAGTCCGTCTAGTCAAAGAGCGTCTAATGGGATTGGATTGATCTATCTACAACTTATGACTCATAACATAGAAACTCTAGTCAATTCTTTTATTCCTTTTTTAAGCAGTCCTTTAGGAATTTTGGGTTTTGCTTTGGTTTATGTTTTTTGGGTGTCTTGCTTGCTGCCAGGCTCCTGGCTTTCCATGTTGTCTGGCTTTCTTTATGGAACTTGGCTTGGAAGTTCGGTTGTTTTTGTAGGTGCTTTTGTTGGAGCTCACCTAACTTTTTATTTAGGGAGAACTTTTTTAAAAGAATGGGCTCAAAACAAGGTCTCGAATTTTCCAAAAGTTCAAATTATGGAGAAGGCTGTTAAACGCGAGGGTCTAAAAGTCATTCTTTTAACTAGACTTTCTCCTCTTTTTCCATTTGGTTTACTTAATTTTACTTATGGCTTGAGCGATGTAAAAGTTCGTGATTTTACTATTGGAATGATTGGTATATTACCTGGAACAATTTTATATTGCAGCTTGGGTTCCTTAGCACTTAAAGTTTCAAATTTTGGCGAGGTGCTTTCCGGAAGATCTGATACAAGTTCATTTGTTTGGAGCTTAATTAGTATCTTTTCAACAATTTTAATTGTTATTTTGGTTTTACGTTCAGCAAGAAAAATAAATCAGGATTCTTAATCGTTAGATTAATCCTCAGCTGTTATATTCCAATCTTCAATCGCTGCAAATAGGATAAACCAATAAAGTCTTATTCGATTTAATATACCTTTTTTGGAAGCTAGCATTTCGTATTTAGCTCGTCCACATTCTGTTTTGATGAGAGAAAAGATTCTATTCTTATTCATTTTTAAACTTTGTTTTTTCTGATAATAATAGCTTCAATTCATTTTCGTTAATTATCTTCACTCCAAGCTCTTGTGCTTTTTTTAATTTACTCCCAGCTTTTTCTCCTGATACTAAGAAATCAGTTTTTTTACTAATTGAAGAGCTGACTTTCCCTCCAGCAATTTCTATAAATTCCTTTGCTTTATCTCTTGTAAGCGAATCCAAAGTTCCTGTTAAGACAAAAATCTTACCATCAAAAATATTTGATTGATTTAAATTGTCGTTTAAATCTAAACTCTCTTTTAGGGAGAATCCGACTTCTTTTAATTCTCTAATTAAGGTTTGATTTTTAGAATCATCGAACCACTTAATTATTGCATCTTTCATCTCGTTTCCAAATCCATAAATATTCGATATATTTTCAGGTGCATCCTTCGCAATAGCATTAAGTTCTTCGATACTATGAAAGTTTTTTGAAAGAGATTTAGCATTAGCTTCTCCTATGTGAGGTATCCCTAAACCGTAGAGCTGTTTGTGCCAATTTTTATTTTTAGACTCGTTAATTTCTATTAGTAAATTATTTGCAGATTTTTCACCAAATCTTTCAAGTTCTAAAAGGGAATCAATTTCAAGTTTGTACAAATCTGCGATTGATTTTACATATCCTTCATTTACTAATTGATTTATAATTTTTTCACCTAATCCATCTATGTTCATTGACCCTTTACTGACCCAATGACGTAAACGACCTTTTAATTTTGCTGGGCATTCAAAATTAATACATTTCGTTATTGCTTCATTTTCTTCTTGAATTAATTTGGAATCACATGAGGGGCAGTTTTGAGGAAATTCTACTAATTGTGAATCAACTGTTCTAAATTCTTTTATAACTCTGATCACTTCGGGAATAATTTCTCCAGCTTTTCGAACAATTATGGTGTCTTCATAATGAAGATCTAAAGAGGCAAGTCTTTTTGCATTATGAAGAGTTGCACGATTAACAGATGTTCCTGCAAGTTCTATCGAATCAAACTCTGCTACAGGTGTTACAGCGCCAGAGCGACCTACTTGGAAAATGAGTTTTTTTAATTTAGTCGGTTTCTCTTCTGCTGGATATTTGACAGCGATGGCCCATCTTGGAGCTTTATTTGTTGCTCCTAAGAGATTTTGTATTTCAAAGTTATCTATTTTTACTACTATCCCATCAGTTGCATAAGCTAAAGAATCTTTTTCAATTCCCCAATATTTGTAATAGCTATTTGCTTCATTTAAGTTTTTCTTTGTTTCATATGTAATATTAACTTTAAAACCAATATTTTTTAAAAACTCAAGTGATTTAGATTGAGAATTTGGTTTTTTAAAATTGCTATCAGTTGGCTCCCAATCTTCTGGTAAATAAAGACTATATGCGAAGAAGTCAAGTTTTCTAGATGCAACTATTTTAGGATCTAATTGTCTTAATGTTCCTGCACAAGAGTTTCTAGGATTGGCAAAAAGTGGTTGATCAGTATTTTTTCTCTCAAGATTGAGTTTTTTAAATATATTATTGGGCATGAAAGCTTCGCCTCTGATTTCCATCCAAGTGGGTGGATTCTTTAATAATAAACGTAAAGGAATTGTAGAAATTGTCCTGATGTTATTAGTGATATCTTCTCCAGTTTTTCCATCTCCACGAGTTGCTGCTTTAGTTAAAATTCCATTTTCATACCTTATTGCAACAGCATTTCCATCAATTTTTAATTCACATATTAGTTCTGGATTATTAACTTCCTTGATACTTTTATTTTCTGAATTTATTAATTTTCTGACCCTTGCATACCATGCTTCCAATTCATTTAAATTAAAAGCATTATCTAGACTTAAAAGAGGAATATTGTGCGTAACATTTTTGAATCCTTTAGAAGGAATACCTCCCAATCTTTGGGAAGGGCTATCATCAGTAATTAGAGATGGGTGGATATTTTCAATTTCAATTAATTCTCGATATAGTTGATCATAAATAGCATCGTCAATCTCCGGTGCATCTAATACATAGTAAGAGTAATTTGCTTTATTAAGCAAAGCTCTAAGCTCTTTTACACGTTCATAATATTGATCCAAGTTTGAATTCACTTATCACGTTTGGCTTAGTTACGTATTGGCTTTTGCAATACGATCTATTTGCCAATTTTCGTTGATCTTAATAAAAGTAAAGTCAAGCGGCATTTCATTTTTCTTATCTTCTGATTTCAAGCTTAGTGTGAGCATTATTTGATTGTCTTCTATTCTTGGACGCCCTGACTTCAAGTTTCTATATCGATTTAATTGCAAGCTACCTAAAAATTTGATGAAGTCTTGTCTAGTGACATGTGTTTTATACTCTTTTGTTGTAAGTCTATAAGCTCCATCAATTCGTCCGGCAGCAATTTGATCAAAAAACTTTTTGACAAGTGGATTAATACCTCTAGCACTTATGACGAGTTTAATTGCGTTAAAAATCCAAAAAAGGAGAAGTGCTCCAACTCCAACGAAGAGAGCTTTTAATCCAATTGCCTTGATAAGAGCACTATCCATTTTGTGAATTCCTTTTAGTTAAAGATTCTGACTTATTAGCCATGAGATTAGCTTGTTTGTTATCGATAGTCAGACAGAATGTTATCGGAATTATTATGCTAATGAGTTTTAGGCATCAATGTCTTTAATACCTGTATTGCCATTATTTCTTGAATTAAACAGGCAATATTTTCAGAACTCTTTATCCGAGAATGGACTCCCCAGAGTCTCTGTTCGTTGGAGTGATGGCCGCATGCGTACAACTGCTGGGATCTATAGAAGTAAAACGAATTTCTTTGGAAATAAAGCTAGTGCAATAATTCTGTCCAGACCAGTATTAGAGAATCTTCCCCAAAAAGCTTTGACGAGTACATTGTGTCACGAAATGATTCATGCCTGGATAGATCTTGTCCTGAAAGTTGAAGAGGCACATGGCCCTAATTTTCACCAACGTATGGCAGAGATCAATTCCGCTCAAACTGATTTTCAAGTAACAGTTCGTCACTCGTTCCCAATATTAAAAAGAATCCCCAAATGGGTGGCAACATGCCCTTCATGTAAAAAAAGTTTTAGTTATAGACGTATTGTTAAAGGCGCTGCCTGCCGCAGTTGTTGTAATAATTATTTTGGAGGTCGATGGAATCAAAAATGCGTTCTTGAATTTCAACCTTTTTCTAGAAGTAATAAATAATTTTCTTCTTTAATTGGCTTTTATTTGAATTTTTGAATAATTTCATCTTTACGGTGATTCACTTGTTGGTTTGAAAGCGTTAAATTTAAAAGATGATCTCACATAACAATCGCAATCAAATTCGTCAGCGATCTCGAGCGCCTCTTGATCGCAGAATGGATAAATGGATACAAACTGGAAAACAGGTTGTAGATGGTGTTGCAGGTAATCGCCCAGGTCAAAGAAGGGGAGGGTGGCAAGATAAAGAAACTTCAGCAAATTTCGAAAAAGTTGGTCGTTGGATGGAAGAGAAAATCGATTGGTTTTTTGAGGATGATGACGATTGGTTGGATAATGAAGATTTAGTTGATGAATCGTTTCAAGAAAGCACAAACAATTTAAAAAGACCCTTAAGTGCTATTTCCTTAAGAACTCCTAAAGCTTTACCACCTCAGATTGAAGGAAGGAGAAATAATACAGACGAACTAGATGAATGGCCCGACGATCAATCTTTTAAATTAAATAAGTGGGAAAGAAAAGATAATTTAATTAAACAAAATGCATGCGATGCAAACGATTCTTGTGTCGAGGAACGAACTCCTCCAAGAAGAAAAAACATACCAAGATCTAGTCGAAGAAAATACTAGTTTTCTCAAAAAGCTTTCCTCGGAACTGGTCCTAGCCATTTTTCTAGCTTTGGGCTAAATACTTCTCTGATTACAGTTAATTCTTTTTGTTGACGAAAAAATCGGTAATGCCTGCTCCAAAAAGGACCCTCTTCTTCGAATTCTAATTTCAGCCAATTGGCATCTACTAAACCCAATCCATCTACTTCTCTAAAAAGTTCTGAGCGTCCTTGGGTGAGGCTTTTCCAGATAGGTTGATCCTTATTGCGCAGATGTTTTTCTGCTTCCTGATAATTCCACCAACTTTCAGCCCATGCAAGGGTTAAGTCTCCGCATGTCAGCCAAACTTGTCTTCGTATTAAAGGTGGTTCTAGCTCATTGACTTCTTCTGGTACACCAATTCCATTATTATTTTCAGTAGCCATGGATATAACCTTGATGGCAACTTCATGACCTGTTAATAGCTTGAGATGTCTTGTTGGACTTCCGTCACCCAATAGCATTAACTGCCAAGCCCCAGACAGCTTATGGTTGCCTCTCCCTGAAAGAACATTTTCTTTTGATGCTTTCCAAATTACTAAAGGAGAAGGTAATTGAGATTGACGTGAATTCACTGCTATTAACTTTTTATTTGAAGTGAATCTTTGCTTTTAACTTTTTTCATTTGCTCTATTTTTAACCATACGAGAAGTGCAGTGAGATCAGCTTTGCTCACGCCTGGAAGTTGAGCAGCATGCCCCAGGCTTTTTGGCTGAGAAATTGTTAATTTTTCCCTGGCTTCTTTAGATAATGTTTCTATATTATTGTAATTTAAATTTTTTGGTAATAACTTTTTACTTTGCTGTTTTAATTGATTTATTTGAGCTTTTTGCCTGTCTAAATAACCACTATATTTAATATCTATCTCAACTCCTTCCTCAACATCTAAAGGAATACTTTGAGTTGTTAAATTATAAGTAATCAAATCTTTATAGTGAATATTTGTTCTTCTCAGGAAATTTGCTAAAGTCAAAGATCCTTTTATAGGTATTCCTGTTGTGGAATATATTTCCTTTGCACACTTATCACTTTCTTTAATTCTCTCTTTCTCTAGTCTCTCTTTCTCTTGATTGATTAATTGTTGCTTAGCATTAAATATTTTCCATCTTCTTTCATCGATTAATCCTAATTTATAGCCAAGAGGAGTCAATCTTCTATCTGCATTATCACCCCTAAGGATTAATCGGTACTCACTTCTACTGGTTAACACTCTATATGGCTCTTTTAAATCTTTTGTAACTAAGTCGTCAATCATGGTTCCAATATAACTACTTTCTCTTTCGAAAATAATTCCTTCTTTATTGTTCACTAATCTTGCAGCATTTAAACCTGCTACTAAACCTTGAGCTGCAGCTTCTTCGTATCCTGTTGTTCCATTTAGTTGGCCTGCACTATATAAACCACTTACTCTTTTTGTTTCTAATGTTGCGTCTAGTTGTGTTGCTGGTATGTAGTCATATTCCACTGCATAAGCAGGTCTAAGCATTACGCATTTTTCTAAGCCTGGCAGAGTCCTTAAAAGTTCTAATTGTAAGTTTTCGGGTAGTCCGGTTGAGAAACCTTGCACATACATTTCTGGAGTATCTCTACCTTCCGGTTCCAAGAAAATCTGGTGCGATTCTTTATCAGCAAAACGTACAATTTTATCTTCAATGGATGGACAATATCTTGGACCTTTACTATCAATAAAACCTCCATAAATAGGAGTTAAATGAAGATTATTTTTAATCAGTTGGTGAGTTTCTTTTGTTGTTCGAGTGATATGACAACTCATTTGTTCTCCACTTTTCCACCAAAGAGGATCAAACGAGAAGAATTTATCTGAAGCATCGCTCAATTGCTCATCGAGGGATTTAAGGTCAATAGTTCTTCTATCGACGCGAGCAGGTGTGCCTGTTTTTAAACGATCAGTAGTAAAGCCCAACTTTTTTAACTCTTCCGTTAACCCTTCAGAGGCCTGCTCTCCTGATCGACCTGCACTCATAGATTGATTGCCAATCCAAATCCTGCCTCCTAAAAATGTTCCTGTTGTAAGTACAACTGCTTTTGCATAAAAAACGCTTCCAAAATAGGTTTTAACTCCCTTTATAAATCCAATTCTCTCTTGAATTGCTGGTATTTTTTTGTCAATTTGCTTGGAATAATGTTCAATTTCTAGCCCAGTAACCATTGCTTCTCTAATCTTTAAATTTGGCGTATTTTGGAGGATTTTCAGCATTTCATGTGCATATGACCGCTTATCTGTTTGTGCTCTCAATGCCCTAACCGCAGGTCCTCTGCTTGCGTTAAGCACTCTTTTTTGAAGAGCTGTTAAGTCGGCTAATTTTCCGATTATCCCTCCTAGCGCATCAACTTCATGAACTAATTGACTCTTGGCTGGTCCCCCTACTGCGGGATTACATGGTTGCCATGCGATGCGATCTAAATTGAGTGTAAATAAAGCTGTATTACATCCCAATCTTGCTGAAGTCAGGGCAGCCTCGCAGCCCGCATGACCACCTCCTACAACAATTACGTCAAAACTTTCATTTGAAGATTGTTTAGTAATCATCAATTAAGCATTTAGGAATTTAATTTTCGAACAATTAAGCAGCAAGATTTCTAAATCTAGTGAATTGGGGTTCAAAAAGTAATTTAACTGTTCCAACAGGTCCATTTCTGTGTTTTGTCACGATAACTTCTGTAATTCCTCTATCAGTAGTTTCTGGATTGTAATATTCATCCCTATAAATCATTAGAACCAAGTCCGCATCCTGTTCTATTGAGCCAGATTCACGCAGATCGCTAAGCATTGGTCTTTTATTTGTTCTTGATTCAACTCCTCTACTTAATTGAGATAAAGCGATTACAGGTACTTTAAGTTCTCGTGCCATACCCTTAAGACCTCGAGTAATTCTTGAGATTTCTTGAACTCTATTCTCTGACGTACCTTCCATTAGTTGTAGATAATCAATCACAATTAGTCCCAGTTCTTTGCCTTGTTCGGCAATTAGGCGACGACACAAGGACCTCATCTCAAGAACACTTGAATTTGGTTTGTCGTCAATGAAGATTGGTAATTGACCAAGAGTATTAATACCTTGACCAAGCAATGGCCATTCATCTTGCTGCAAACGTCCAGTTCTTAATCTACTGCTTTCAATACCTACCTCGCTTGATAGCAATCTGTAAGTTAGCTGCTCTTTACTCATCTCAAGACTGAAAACACATACAGGTAAGTCATGTAGTTGCGCTACGTTTTTAGCCAAATTAAGAACAATTGAAGTTTTTCCCATTGCTGGTCTTCCGGCAACAATTATTAGATCGCTCCTCTGAAGTCCTTGTGTCATTGCATCCAGATCGTAAAAATTAACTGGTATTCCTGCAACTGAAGTACCAAGTGATCTACTTTCGATTTCATTGAAAGTACTTGTTAAAATTTCCGACGTGGGTGTTAAACCTTTGGATGGTTGCTCTTGGCTAATAGCAAAGATCTTCTGTTCAGCTTTATCAATAGCTTCTTCCATTGGAAGACTTTGATCAAAGCCTAATTTGATAACATCATTTCCAGATTTAATTAATTGTCTGCGCAGAAATTTATCGCTAATTAATTTAGCAACTTGCTCTATTGAAGCGGTAGATGTAACCCGCTCAACTAGTTCAACTAATCGGTTGTTGCCTCCAACTTTTTCTAAAGAATTTGTATCGGCAAGCCAAGCGCTCATTGCGGTCAAATCTGTAGGCTTGCCTTGGCTATGAAGCATTAATGCAGTTCTATATATTTCTTGATGAGCAGATATGTAAAAAGCTTCAACTTGAAGTAAATCAGCTATTCTTCCTATCGCATCAGGATCCAATAAAATTCCACCAAGAACAGATTCTTCTGCTTCTAAATTTTGTGGTGGTATTTGTTCAGGTTGAGCTTCAAAACGAGGCTTATCAATCTTGGAATTATTAAAAGCTCCAAAATCTCTACCTTGTTTTGAGAAATCCCCGTTATTTGAAGAGGGGGTGCTTATCATCTATTGCTTTTTGAACAAGGACACTTACTTTGGCTTGTTCAGGCAAAGATGCAACTATTAGTAACTTGTGACTTCAAGGTTGATCTCAGCATTTACTTCGTTATGAAGTTTGATTTGCACTTTATATTTCCCAACACCATGTATTTCAGGGACAGATATGTCTCTTCGATCTATATCCTTTTTGGTAGCTTCTTTTACAACTTCGGCTACATCTCCATTTGTCACTGTTCCAAATAAAACTCCATCTTCTCCTACTTGTTTTTTGACAGTAAATCTTCCAATTGTTGTCAGAGCTGTTTGGAAATCAATAGCTTCTTGTTTTTTAGCAGCTTCTTTTTCTGCTTGTTTTGCTCTTCTATGCTCCACTTGTTTTAAAACAGTGGGAGTAACTGGTAATGCTTTTTTGTTAGGTAATAAAAAGTTTCTAGCAAAACCAGGAGCGACCTCAACAAGGTCACCATCTTTGCCAAGACTTTTTATGTCTTCATTTAGAACAACTTGAACTCGCTTAGCCATGAATCGAAAAAGAATTAATTCTATTTAACTTGTTGTTATTAATATTACGACGCGATAGGGAGTCTAATTTTTTTGGCTAACCCAATTGCTTTTAAAAAACGTATGTGTTGCCAAGTTAGATCTATTTGATTTCGTTGAAGGCCATGCTTCGCTGAATTGGGAAAAGCATGATGATTGTTGTGCCACCCTTCTCCAAAAGTAAGCGCTGCAACCCATTTATTATTTTTGGAATTATCTCCACTCTCATATGCAATAGAACCCCAACAATGTGTTGCTGAATTAACCAGCCAAGTTATGTGATAAACAAAAACCAGTCTTAAAGGAATTCCCCATAGGACCATTGCCCATCCTCCAACCCCAGCTGATTGGCCAATTAAATAGAGCGTTGCGCCTAAAGGTAATTGCAAAAGTAGAAAATTCTTATTTAAGAAGCGATAGTAAGGATCTTTGATTAAATCTCCAGAGAGTCTTGGAACGGCTTTCATTGCAGGCACATCTTCAAACATCCATCCCATGTGACTCCACCAAAATCCTTTGTTGCTGTCATGATGATCAGCATCAGTATCGGAAAAAGTATGATGATGCCTATGAAGACCAACCCAATCAATTGGACCATGTTGGCAACTTAATGCTCCACAAGTTGCAAAAAATCTTTCAAGCCATTTTGGAACTTGAAAAGAACGATGTGAAAGCAGGCGATGATATCCAGTAGTTACTCCCAAGCAAGCAGTTACCCAATATAAGAAAATAAATCCAGAGAATGCTAGCCAACTCCAGAATTGAGCTTGCAACGTAAATATTGTTAGAGCATGTATTGCTAACATAAATATAACCGTTCCCCATCTTCTTCTGGCCCTTTGGTTATGAATCCGTCTTGGTACATGCCCTTGGAGCTTTTTCGATGCAGCCATCGCTTTATCGGCAGCAACTGGTTTTTTTAATGGAGCCGAAGCCTCGATTAAACTTGAAACCATTAGTGATCCGTCTAATTGTTGTATATAATATACGATAAGGATCCTAACCGGTTTTATCCGTCAATCTTGAATGTGATTTGTGACTTCTAGTTTTCGGGACCAACTGACAGCAGGCAGAAGGGCAATGGCTCATCTAGTGCATGTATGGCATGAGCGCAATGGCTGGTCTCATAAAGTTCTTCCTGCTTTGGCCGAATGTTTAGATCTGGGTAGAGTTCATAGTTCTCAAATCTCAAATCTTCGAAATGGCAAACTTGTTTCTCCAAGTCCTGAGGTGTTTTTTGCTTTGGGGAAAGTAAATCAAGTACTTTCCCGTGGGTTAGAAAATATTGAAAGTCAAATATTGACTGTCCATCCTGAGTTGCATAGATCACTTCAAGAATCAGCTATTGCTGTTGATGGAAATGATAATAATCCACTCTCTGCTGGTGACTTCTTTGAGATTTTTGTTGGTTTAGCTCCTTTACCTTCGTCCTTTGATTGGTTTATTGAGGAAGCTGAGGCAGCTGTGCTCAGTGCCGCTTTGGCAGATTATTTATGTAAAGGAAGGTCATGGAGAATGTGTAGAGAACAAGTTATGTCAGCATATCCAGTAAGCAAAAAACAACGAAGAGAAAGATTTGAAGCAGTTATGGCGGGTTTGAAGGATTACACTGCCGAGGAACTTGATGGTGAATTGTTAGATTTACATGCAACAAATAAATTGTTAAATACAAATAATTTGCAAGGTGCAGATGGATTTTTGGAAAATCTTCGCCAACGAGGCTTATTACTTAAAGATCAAGAAAAATTAGAAATTATTTTTTCAGATTAATTTAAGAAAAACTTATTTTTGCTTAATTAAAAACTAAGATGTTAAAAAATTCTGCTAAAAATTTTGTTAATCAAATAGAAAAAAAATTATATTTATCTATTAATGAAAAGATTGATAGCATTTCATTTAAATTAGAAAAAGTATTAAATGCTTTCATTAATTCTCATCTAAATGTGCAACATTTTGCCTCTTTAACAGGATATGGACATGGAGATTTAGGTAGAGATATAATTGATAAAATTTATGCAGATATTTTAGATTCTGAAAAAGCAGCAGTAAGGCTTCAGTTTGTAAGTGGAACCCATGCTATTACATCATCTTTGTTTGGGGTTTTAAGACCAGGAGATTATTTATTATCTGTTACTGGAAGGCCCTACGAATCACTTGAAGAGGTGATTGGATTAAGGGGAAACGGCCAAGGATCCTTGATTGAGTTTGGTATTAACTATGAGGAGGTATCTCTAAAAAATGACGGAAATATAGATTTTGTCGCTTTAGAAAAAGCTTTAAATATACCTAGAAAATTAATTTTTATACAACGTAGTTGTGGTTACACATGGCGCCCATCTTTGAGTATTGAGGTTATTAAAGAGATTTGTGACCTATGTCATAAGATTCAGCCTAATTGTATTTGTTTTGTAGATAATTGTTATGGAGAGTTTGTCGAAACTAAGGAACCAACCTCAGTAGGGGCAGATTTGATTGCAGGTTCTTTAATAAAAAATTTAGGGGGAACTATCGTTCCTACTGGTGGGTATGTCGCAGGAAAAGGTGATTTAGTTGATAAAGCATGTTGCCGCTTGACTGCTCCAGGTATTGGATCTGAGGGTGGAATTACTTTTGACTTAAATAGAACTATTTTGCAAGGACTTTTTCTTGCGCCTCAAATGGTCGCTGAGGCCCTAATTGGTGCTGAGATTATTTCTACTACATTCAGTGAATTGGGCTTTCAAGTTTTGCCCACCCCAGGTTCTATTCGAACTGATTTGATCCAAGCAGTAAGAATAGGCGATCCAAAAATTTTACAAATTATTTGTAGGTCTTTTCAAGAAAAATCACCTATTGGATCTTTTCTCGATCCAGTACCTGCACCTATGCCAGGTTATGAAAACAACTTAGTCATGGCTGGAGGAACTTTCATAGATGGTAGTACGAGTGAATTTTCTGCTGATGCGCCTCTAAAACCTCCATTTGATCTTTTTATACAAGGAGGATCTCATCGAGCACATGTCAAAATTGCTTTGATTCATGCACTATCCAATTTATTTCAGGCAGGATTGATCAAATTGCCCCAGAATGATTAAGCCTTTTTCGTTTTGACGCAATGGCTTTTTCCTTCCCAGATCATTTTCGTTTTGCTGACAGTCACGAATATGCTTGTGCTGATGATGCTTTAGTTCGAATTGGCATCAGTGAATTTGCGGTCGATCAGTTAGGTGATATCGTTTTTGTTGATCTACCAGAGGAAGGCACTGCAATAGCCAAAGGACAGAGCTTTGGTTCAGTAGAGTCAGTAAAGGCTGTTGAGGATATGTATGCTCCAGTGAGCGGAGAAATTGTCCATAGAAATAATTCTGTTTTAGCAAGCCCAGAGGAACTTCAAAATGATCCTCATGGCGAAGGATGGCTATTAATAATTCGTCCTGAAAATCCTGAACAATTAAAAGACCTTATGGATTCTGAAACTTATTCAAAAAAAATTGCTGCCTAAAACTTGACTGAATAATTTTTTCTTACAACAAATTAGGAAATTTTTCTCTACACTGGCATTCATTCTAATAGCTTAATTTGCTTGTGCTTGAGAACAAGCTCATGTCAAAAGCAGAATTAAAGGATTTTACTTTTAAGTCTCGCCATATAGGACCAACTAACGAAGAAGAAGCCTTAATGCTTCAAATTCTTGGGTTTGAAAATTCTGAAGAATTTATATCTTCTGTAATTCCCAATGAAATCTTTGATTCTGAAAACATTGGTGTTTCAATACCAGATGGGTGTGATCAAAATCAAGCGTTAAAAGAAATCAATTCAATTGCAAAGAAAAATGTTGAAAATCGTTCCCTGATTGGGCTTGGTTACCATTCGACTGTTTTACCTCCAGTTATACAAAGAAATGTTCTAGAAAATCCCAATTGGTACACTGCTTACACTCCTTATCAAGCAGAAATATCGCAAGGCCGATTAGAAGCTTTATTTAATTTTCAGACTTTAATAACTGAATTAACAGGTTTACCAATATCAAATGCGTCATTACTTGACGAAGCAACTGCGGCAGCTGAGGCAATAAGTTTAAGTTTGGCTGTTAGAAAAAATAAAAATGCTGATAAATTTTTAGTAGATCAAGAAATTTTGCCGCAAACATTTGATGTATTAAAAACTCGATGTGAACCACTAGGAATTGTTCTTGAGATCTTTGATAACAATAAGTTTGAAATTGATAGTAATGTCTTTGGAATCATTATTCAGTTACCTGGAAAAAACGGTCGTATTTGGAACCCAACATCAATAATTAATCAGGTACACAAATTCGATGCACTTGTTACTGTCGCAATCGACCCTTTGGCTCAGGTTTTGATTAAACCAATGGGAGAATTTGGTGCAGATATTGTTGTTGGTAGCGCTCAAAGATTTGGTGTCCCTATTGCTTGTGGTGGACCTCATGCAGCTTTTTTTGCAACTAAAGAAATATATAAAAGACAAATACCAGGAAGGATAGTCGGTCAATCAGTTGATGTAGATGGCAATAAAGTTTTGAGACTGGCTCTTCAAACAAGAGAGCAACATATTCGAAGAGATAAAGCTACAAGTAACATTTGCACTGCTCAAGTTTTATTGGCTGTTCTTTCTTCTTTCTATGCATTACATCATGGTCCAGATGGTCTTAAACAAATAGCAAAAAAGATAATTAAATATAGATCATATTTTGAAAATATTTTAAGTAATTTAGAATATCCATTAGATAGATATCCCAGGTTCGATAGTGTTGATATCTTTTGTCCAGAGGCAGTAAAAGTAATTAACTTAGCCTCAGAAGAAGGGTATAACCTCAGAGTACTTCCCATTGGATCAGATACTGAAAATGCTAAAGGTTTTGGTGTGACTTTTGATGAATTAACTTGTGATGAAGAAATTTATAAACTGCATCAAATTCTTGCAAAAGTCAAAGGAAAAAACGTCAAAGATATTGATACTTATATGAATAAAAATGTAGAAATCATAGATATTCCACTTCGAGTAAAACCTTGGCTTGAACAATCAGTATTTAACCAATATCAAAGTGAAACTGATTTAATGAGATATATTCATTTTTTAGTTTCTAAAGATTTTTCTTTAGTTCAAGGAATGATTCCCCTTGGGAGTTGCACAATGAAATTGAATGCAGCTGCAGAACTTTTACCCATTGAATGGAGCGAGATTTCTTCTATACATCCTTTTGCTCCTCAGGCTCAATTATCTGGATTCCGCGAAATAATTAATGACCTTGAAAGTTGGCTGTCTGCTTTGACTGGTTTTAAGGGAGTTTCTCTTCAGCCAAATGCAGGCTCTCAAGGAGAATTTGCCGGCTTGCTTGTAATACGTTCATGGCATCAGTCTCTTGGAGAAGGCCATAGGAATATTTGCTTGATCCCAACAAGTGCTCACGGCACCAATCCAGCTAGTGCGGTAATGTCTGGCTTTAAAGTTGTTTCCGTTAAATGTGATGAATACGGCAATGTTGATTTAGATGACTTAAGAAATAAATCTAAAATTTATTCAAATAATTTGGCTGCATTGATGGTTACCTACCCTTCAACTCATGGAGTATTCGAGCCAAATATCCGTGAAATGTGCAAAGTCATTCATCAGGAGGGTGGTCAAGTTTATTTGGATGGAGCTAATCTGAATGCTCAAGTAGGTATTTGCAGGCCTGGATCTTATGGCATAGATGTGTGCCATTTAAATCTTCATAAAACTTTTTCCATTCCTCATGGTGGTGGAGGCCCCGGTGTAGGGCCCATAGCTGTAGCAGATCATTTGGTTCCTTATCTTCCTGGACATTCAATTATTAAGTGCGGAGGCGAAAAGGCTATTTCGGCAGTATCTGCCGCTCCATTTGGTAGCGCTGGAATATTGCCCATCAGTTGGATGTACATTCGAATGATGGGTAGCGATGGGTTACGCAAAGCAAGTTCTATAGCAATTCTCTCTGCTAATTATTTAGCAAAAAGACTTGATCCTTATTATCCAGTTTTATTTAAAGACCCCAATGGGCTAGTAGCTCATGAATGCATATTAGATTTACGACCTTTAAAGAGTCAGTTAGGTATAGAAGTTGAGGATGTTGCCAAGAGATTGATGGATTATGGATTTCATGCTCCAACTATAAGTTGGCCTGTTGCTGGAACATTGATGGTTGAACCAACAGAGAGTGAAAGTTTGCCTGAATTAGATCGTTTTTGTGACGCGATGATAGGAATCCGCGAAGAAATTGAACAAATCAAATTAGGAAAGATTGATCCTATAAATAATCCTTTAAAACAATCTCCACATACTTTAAAAACAGTTACCTCTGATGATTGGGATAAACCTTATTCTCGTAAAGAAGCTGCTTATCCATTGCCTGAGCAAGAAAAATATAAATTTTGGCCATCAGTTTCACGTATTAATAATGCTTATGGAGACAGGAATTTGATATGTAGTTGTCCTTCAGTTCAAGATTTAGAAGATACCAATTCTATTTGAATACTGGTTAAAACTTGTTTTATTAGTTAAATTTCAAGCGAAAACCAAATCATTGGTTTTTTTTGGGCTATTTTGCAATTTTTCTTTTAATTTTTGCCAAAGCCTAAAAATTATATGGGGACCAAATGAACAAAAAGACATCTTTTGATCTGTCAGATCAAATAAATAAAAAGGATGATTTGTCCTTGCCTTCTTTTTCTAATTGCTTTGAATCTGTTTTAAATAACGGAGAACTTTTACAAGTTGATGGAACGAATGTCGTTAGAGTTCCATTTGGGGTTCGTCAGCCTAAGAAACAAAGGCCAGCAAAACTTTCTCCATGGGCGACTTTGGTTTTACCATTGCAATCATTTGATTCTCCAACTCCACCTCCTCATGCTGCGTAAAAACTAAGCAGCAATATTTGATTGTTTTTTGTCTAGTACGTCTTCGTAATAACTTCTCAATTGTTTTGTAGCTCCTGCCCACCCCCATCTCTCAGCTTCTGAACGAGCTGCTTGTCTCATTGTTGTCCGCTCTATTTCGTTGCCCAATAATTTTTTTGTAGCCTCAATTAAACTAACAGCTCCATCATTTTCTCCGTCAGGATTGTATAAACATCCATTTTCTCCATCTGAAATAATATCTGGTATGCCTCCTTTATTGGCTCCTACGACTGGGCATCCAGCAGCCATTGCCTCTAAAAGAACTAATCCCAAGGTTTCTGTGCTCGAGGGGAATAAAAAGGCATCACCTGAGGCATAAGCACTTGCTAGTTCCTTCCCACTTAAATATCCCACAAAGGTAGTGGAGGTTCCCTGAAAAATTTTTTCTAATTGTTGTCTATATGGACCATCTCCCACAAGAGCTAGTCGAGTGTTTGGAAGTGCTTCAAGTACAGGTTTAATTCTTTCAATTTGCTTTTCTGCTGAGAGTCTTCCCACATACATCAATAGAGATCCTTCATCGCTAAAGTTTCCTAAAAGACGCTTTCTCATTTCTTTGTCTCTGAGTTCTGGCTTGAAAATATCTGTATCAACTCCTCTTTGCCATAAGGCGGTATTTTGAATTCCTTTTTCTGAGAGTTCTTGCACCATTGCAGTGGAAGTACATAGATTTAGAGTTGCTTGATTATGAGCAGCTTTTAACAACTCCCATAAAAGCGGCTCTAACATGCCCATTCCATAGTGCTCTAGATACTTTGGTAAATGAGTGTGATAACTCGCGACAAGGGGGATATTGTTTGTTTTGGCTAGCCAAATACCACCCAATCCTAGTACTGCAGGGTTAACAACATGTATTAAGTCAGGTTTGAAGTTTTCTAATTCATCTGACACCCCTGGACCAGGGAGCCCTAGTTTGAGTTCTGGATATAAAGGTAATGGCATCGCGGGTACACCTATAACTTTTGCACCCATATAGTTTGATGGACAGCCTTCTGGACAAAAAACGGTTACCTCATCACCAGAATCCACTAAATTTTGAATTGTTTTAGTTAATCGAGTAACTATCCCATCGACTTTGGGTAGGAAAGTTTCTGTAAAGAAAGCTATTTTCACTGAGCGTGTCTTTTCAAGATTTTGTACTGGTAGGTTTAGGATTTATTAATTGCTTTTGCTTGGGTTGATGTCCATGCAGATACACAAGGTATTCGTTTTAAATCACATCGATTGGAAAATTTTTTCGCGACATTAACAACTTCTTCTAAAAGTCCATTATCGAGAGTTGTCGGATCTAATCCAAGCTCAATAAAACATCGATTATCAACTATCAAATCATTTTCGACGGCTTCGTTTCTTGGGTTTGGAAGATAATTAATTTTTGCTCCAGTGAGAGAGGCTACTTTTTTAGCTAATTCCCCAACTTGGTGGCTTTCCGTCATTTGGTTGAAGATTTTCACTCTTTCACCTTTCTCAGGAGGGTTCTCGAGTGCCAATTGAACGCACTTTACTGAATCTTGAATATGTATAAAAGCTCTTGTTTGTCCACCAGTACCATGAACAGTTAATGGATAGCCAATGGCTGCTTGCATTAAAAATCTATTTAACACTGTTCCATAATCACCATCATAGTCAAATCGATTAGTCAGTCTTGGGTCACGACTTGTAACGTCAGTATTCGTTCCCCATACAATTCCTTGATGAAGATCAGTGATTCTGATCTGGTCATTTTTGTTGTAGTAAAGAAATAGCAATTGATCAAGCGTTTTGGTCATGTGATAAACGCTGCCGGGACTTGCTGGATGAAGGATTTCTTCTTCAAAACGACTGCCATCTGGTTGGGGTACTTCCACTTTTAAGTAACCTTCAGGAATGGTCGCGCCTCTATGAGACCCATAGCCGTAAACTCCCATCGTCCCAAGATGAACAATGTGAATATCTAATTGAGATTCAACAATTGCGGCAAGTAGATTATGAGTCCCATTGACATTGTTATCAACTGTATATCTCTTGGTTGCGCTACTTTTCATGGAATATGGAGCAGCACGCTGTTCAGCGAAATGAATTATTGAATCAGGCTTTTCCTCGATCAACAGATCTAAAAGCTTTTGATATTCAGAGGCAAGGTCTAAATGAATAAATTGAATAGGTTTTCCACCTATCTCAGACCAAGCTTTAATCCTTTCTCCAATACTTGTAATTGGAGTTAAGGATTCAACTTCAAGGTCTATATCGATTTTTCGACGACTGAGATTATCCACGATGAATACATCATGACCCTTGTCAGCAAGATTCACTGCACAAGGCCATCCGCAGAAGCCGTCACCACCAAGAACGAAAACTTTCACTCTAAACTCCAAAAGACAGAGCAAATGCTCATATTATTCAAGCTACTACAAGCGTTTCACTTGATTGTTAAAGAATATGCGATAAGCCCAATTACAAGGATAACTCCAGCAAGGGTCAAAAGCCAAGAAGCTTTGTTGCGACTGCTTTCTTTTGTAAGTATTTCAATTCTTGGCTCATCCGCAAAAACGTTCAGCCTGCCTTGACTTTCTCTAGTGACTGCCATGTTTTTTTGTTTATTAGCTTATTACGTTACTAATTTTTAACGAATTGCTCTAATTATTTGAAATAACTCCATCTAGTGGAGAGCTTGCATTGGCAAGAGGGTTCTCTTGCAATCTTCCAGCTAGATAACCATCTCTGCCCGCCTGGGTAGCCTTAGAGAAGGCTTGAGCCATAAGAATTGGGTTCTGAGCTAAAGCAATAGCACTATTAATTAGAACCCCATCAGCACCCATTTCCAATGCTTGAGCTGCTTCGCTTGGAACTCCAATACCTGCATCAATAATTATTGGGATTCGAGATTCTGCGATAATCATGGCAATGTTCGCAGCATTTCTTATGCCTTGCGCAGATCCAATGGGGGAACCAAGAGGCATAACAGTTGCACATCCAATTTCTTCAAGTTGTTTTGCAATTATTGGATCAGAATTTATATATGGAAGAACAGTAAATCCTTCTTTTACTAATTGCTCGGCTGCTTTTAAGGTGCCAATTGGGTCGGGTAATAAATATTTTTTGTCAGGAATAACCTCTAATTTGACAAAATTATTATTTTCTTGACCTGCTAACTTTGCTAATTCTCTGCCAAGCCTTGCTATTCGAATAGCTTCTTCCGCATTTGAGCATCCTGCAGTGTTTGGCAGCATCCATATTCTTTTCCAGTCTATTGATTCCATTAATCCTTTATGTCCACGTTCTAGTCCTTGAATTCTTCTAACTGCGACAGTAACTATTTCACATTTTGTATTTATTAGGCTTTTCTGCATGACTTCTAGGGATGGGTATTTACCTGTTCCAACAAGAAGTCGACTTTTGAACTCTTTATGTCCTATTTTTAGAGATTGATTAGTTTTTTGCATGGATAAAATATGATGAATTAATCTTTATTTAGAAGCCTTTTTTATTCAATAATTGATCTTTATCTTTTCCAACTATACGTTCAAGTCTTTTAATTTGAGAGATCGCGGTTTTATTTTTAGGATCTAGCTTTAAAACCTCTTGATAATTTTTATAAGCTTCATCTTCTTTAAGCAAGCGTTGATAAGCAAAGCCGAGATTATTTAATGCAACTGGGTACTCAGATTTAGCTGTTAAAGCTTTTTTGTAATGAATTACTGCTGATTTAAAGTCATTTTGAGCAGCGAGTGCAAAGCCTAATGCATTTTCAATAAGTGCTTTAGCCTCTTCTGGCTCGCCATCAAGTTTCTTTAAGGCTTGTTTTAAGGTTGATGTGGCTTGAGGGTATAATCTTTTCTTTAATTGAACAGATGCTAATTCATACATTTTTGCTGAATCTTCTTGTGTATTTGAATCTTCTTTCTCTAATTTGAGAAGCTTCATTTCATCTTTTCTTACTTTATATAGTTGGCTTCCTACTAAAATAGAGATAATTACTAAAAGAAAACAGAGTCCTACTAAATAAGTTTGAGGAAGATTAACCATCATCAACTAAAACTCAAAATTGGTTAACAGTATAGTAATTATTTATTATTACCATATTCTTAATTTTTGGAATTTCTTCTTTATTTCTTATCTTAATTGATTACTTATTCATAATTTTAAATAAGATAAACAACACTCAAGGATACTTAACTTTTTGAACTAACTGCAACGTTTGAGAATGTTTTAGGATCCATAACTGCTAATTGAGCCAGCATTTTTCTGTTAATTCTTATATCTGCTTTCTTTAAACCACCTATAAATTTGCTGTAGCTTAATCCATTTAACCTTGCTGCTGCATTAATTCTTGCAATCCAAAGTCTTCTAAAATCACGTTTTCTTCTTCTTCTGTCTCTATACGCGTTACAAAGGGCCTTCATTACTCTTTGATTTGCGGTTCGGAAAAGAGTTCCATTACCTCCTCTAAATCCTCTAGCTAGACGAAGGATTTTGTTTCTACGTTTTCTAGCAACATTACCTCTTTTAACACGTGCCATAATTAATAACCAGAAATCAAGAAATTGAACTAATAAACGTTTTAAGAAAACTTAAGCATAGGGAAGCATAAGGCTTACGTTCTCTGCATCACGTTCATCTACGACTGCTTTTGTTTTAAGGTGCCTTTTTAATTTAGGACTCTTATGGTCGAGTAAGTGATTGTGAAATGCACGACGTCTCATGAATTTGCCAGTGCCTGTTGCTTTGAACCGCTTTGCAGCAGCTTTGCGGGTCTTGAGCTTTGGCATTGATAAAGCATAGTTGATTTAAGACAATACGTCCTTGAGCTCACTTAAGCCAACCCAAAATTATTAAATTCTCATGGAAAGAGATTTTTGTTGTGATTAAAAGTTATTTACAGGCTCAAAAAAGTTTTTTTGTTTGGGGTTTGCTTCTCTTGATTGGTGTGTCTCATTCCAATCAAGTAAGTATTGCGAATCCTCGCAAAGTTAAGTTTTTTGGAACTCATCAGGCCCCACCTGAGACGCCTTTAATTAGTTCCGAAAAAAATGTTCTACTTGTTGGAATAAAGCCATATTTAGGAAAGGAAATCATCAATGATCTTAAATCTCCAACTTTGAGGCTTGTAAGTAATGGCAGAAACTTGATTCTCAAAGATGCTGATGGAGTCATTAGAAAGGCCAAAGAAATTAATATTGGCTGGCGAGCAAAACAATTATTAAATCCAAAAGTATTTGTTCGACACAAAATTGGTCCCTTCGCAAGTTTCGAGTCTGCTGAAAGATTGGCAAATGATTTAAAAGATAAAAGTATTAAATCAACTATTGCTCATCCTTTTGATTGGGAGGTTTGGGTATCAGGCGACACCGAGATTCCTGCATCCATCAAGGCGACTTATCAAAAAATAAAAGTTTCAAAGATTGTTTTTCCTTATCTTGATGGAAATGATGGAAAAATTGCCCTCAAAGGTCCTATCTCTTTGCAAGCCCCTGATGGGTTGCGCTGGGAGCAGGGGATATACTTAGGTCCATTTTCGATCCAGTCAGATGCATATGGCAGTTGGACTTTGGTTGAGCATGTTCCGATTGAGAGATATTTAAACGGAGTAGTCCCTTATGAAATTGGTGCCAGTTCACCTGAAGCAGCATTAGCAGCTCAGGCGATACTAGCCCGAACATGGGCTATAGCTAATAGCCATAGATTCAAAGTTGATGGATACAATCTTTGCCACGATACCCAATGTCAGGTTTACAAAGATCCATCTAACGTCAATTTAAAAATTAAAACAGCTATACAAAAAACTTCTGGCAAAATTCTTACTTGGAATAAAAAGCCAATAAATACTGTTTATCACGCAACTAATGGTGGAGTCATGGCATCGGTCGATGAGGCATGGTCAATTAATCAAGTTCCTTATTTGCAAACGCGCTTGGATGGTCCAAAACAGTGGACTCGTTCGGTTGATTTACCTCTATCAAATGAGAAATATTTGAAATCTTTTTTATTTTCCAAGTCTGAGGCTTTTGGATCTGATCATCCACTTTTTAGATGGGAAAGAACGCTAGATGCTTCTCAGATATCTAAACAGCTCAATCAAGCTAAAAAAGTTGGCAGTTCTTTTGATCCCAATAAAATTGAGGTTGTAAGTAGAGGAAGTAGTGGGAGAGTCACTTCGTTGAAAATTAACGGGAAGAGTGGTTCAGAAATTTTCCTTAAACTTGATGACATTCGTCGTGTTCTTAGAAAATTACCAAGCACATTATTTGTTGTTAAAGAAATTAAAGAAGGTAAATGGCTGTTTTCTGGTGGAGGTTTTGGCCATGGAGCAGGAATGTCTCAGTCTGGGGCTATAGAGTTAGCAAAAAATGGATGGACTACTAAGCAAATTCTTTCTCATTATTATCCGAAAACTAAATATGGATTTTTGCCTTAGTGATGAAAGCCTCTTAGAGTCACTAATTGATAAAAGGATCACTCCATGGCTTTAGCCAAAATCAGTGGAGAAAACCGACGCATTAAATCAATATTATTTTTGATTTGCTGCGCTTTGGCAGGAATTTTTCCTCATTTGATGGAGCCTAGTAAGAATTTATTCCCTTCAATTATTTTGGCCGTCTTGCTGGGTGGGTATGGGTTAAGAGTTGTTTTACGAGATCGTAGGGATAATTATCAATTACAAAACGAGTATCTAATTAAAAGTGAAAAATTTGTTGAGACTCTTCCCAAAGTGGATGTGTTGGTGGCAGCACGTGATGAAGAAAATGTAATAGAGCGATTAGTTTCAAGACTTTTATCAATTGAATATCCAGAGGAGAAGATTTCTTTATGGATCATTGATGATGGCAGCCAAGATCGAACACCTGATTTATTAAAAAAATTACGTACTCGTTTCTCAAGAATTAATGTTTTAAGTCGCCCTTTGATTAGTGATGGTGGAAAATCAGGAGCTCTGAATTCTGTGTTGAATAAAACTGATGGAGAATGGTTATTTATTCTTGATGCGGATGCACAACTACAGAGCAATGTATTACTTAGAGCAATAGCTCTTGCTTTGCATGGTGGATGGTCTGCAGTGCAGTTAAGAAAATCAGTTGTAAATTGTGAGTTGAATCAAATTGCCTCATATCAAGCAATGGAGATGGCAATGGATGCTGTTATTCAAAGAGGCAGACTTGCTAGTGGTGGTGTGTCGGAGTTAAGAGGTAATGGTCAATTAATTAATAGAAAAGTTCTGGAATGTTGCGGAGGCTTTAATGAACAAACTATTACTGACGATTTAGATTTAAGTTTCCGATTTTTATTAACACGATCGCCAATAGTAATAATGTGGGATCCACCTATTCAAGAGGAAGCAGTGGAATCATTGTCGGCTTTATTCCGACAAAGAAAAAGATGGGCTGAAGGAGGCTTGCAAAGGTTCTTTGATTACTGGCCCTTATTGATCTCAAAACGCCTATCAAAATTTAAAAAAATAGATCTAGCTTGCTTTTTCTTATTGCAATATGTTTTACCAGTTGTATCATTTATAGATTTTATTGTATCAATTATTTTATTTGAAATGCCACTATATTGGCCCCTATCTATAGTTGCATTTAGTATTTCTAGTTTAGCTTTTTGGAAAGGATGTTCTCAAAATAGCGAAGGTCCACGATTACCATCACCTAATTTTATTAATATACTTGGAGCAACAATTTACCTTGCACATTGGTTCATTGTTATACCATATATAGTTGTTAAAATGTCATTATTTCGTAAGACTTTGATTTGGGAAAAAACTGATCATATTGGTTCGTGACAAAGTTATCTTATTCATTCAAGATTCACAATCTCTCCATTAAAGAAGTCTGCGAATTTCTTAGCTTTTTGATCAATAGAATTTATCTCCAAATTATTTTTTGATTCTTTTTTCTCCTCTTTAAAAGTATTTTTATTTGGCTCTCTATCAATTTTAATCTGATTTCTTTGTTCTATTTTTTGAAGATTATTTTTAACTTCTTTATGACTTGATAAGTTATCTTTTTGTTGTATTAACAGAACTTTAGTTGATGATCCTCTAGCTTTATAAAAAGCATCTTCAATCAGATTCTTTCGACTTTGAATCATATTTATCCATTTTTCTGAAATTGCTATTTCAGCAGAATCCGATGTCAGATTTATTAATTTAGCTTGTTGTGAAAGCAGCATCTTTGTTGAAGGGAGATCTAACATGGCTATAACTTTTTTCCAAATATCATCAAGACTTAAATCTGGACTTGTTTTAGTTTCGTCTCGAAAAGCTGTTTTTTGAATTGGTTCTTTTTCTGGATTAGGAACTATACTTTCTGATGTATTATTTACATTTTCAGATTCAGAATTATCTGATAGTTTGCTTTTTAAAAGGGATTGCTTTATTCTATTATTTTCTTTTGAATCTTCATCTGAGAGCATTCCAAGTAAATGAATTTCTAACCATAATTTTGGTTGGTTACTGTTTCTTATATTGCTTTCTGATCCTTTTAGCTTGGCCTGTAGGTTGAGTATTTGATCAAGATTACTAGAAGTTGCTAAGTCGTTTAAACTTTCACTATTTTCTGGAGAAATATTACATAAATTCGTTGGATTAGTTGTAACTTTTGTTACAACTAAGTCTCTTAATATAGATGCTATTCCTTGTAAAATTGCAATTGGCTCTTTCCCTTTATTTATTAGGCTATTACAAACATTCAAAATAGAATTCGGATCTTTAATTATTAATGACTTTGCTAATTTAATTAATTCTTCTTCTGGTATAGCTCCTATCAAATTAATGATGTTTAATTGAGTTATTGGCGGAGGAAGTAAACTTACTTGATCAAGTAAACTTTCTGCATCTCTCAACCCTCCTTGTGAGTGTTTCGCAATTAATGATATTGCTTCTTCGTTGATTTGGATTTCTTCTTTTTTAGCAATACTGATTAAATGACTTTCTAAATCATGCAGAGCTATTCTTCTAAAATCAAACCGCATACATCTACTAAGAATTGTAGGTAAAACGCGTTGAGGGTCAGTTGTCGCAAGAATAAAAACGACTTGACGGGGAGGTTCTTCTAAGGTTTTTAAAAGTGCATTAAAGGCTGCGGTTGAAAGCATATGGCATTCATCTATAACATAAACTTTCCAGCGAGCTTTTGCAGGAGCAAATCTAGATCTTTCTATTAATTCACGAATATTTTCAACACCTGTATTCGAGGCTGCATCAATTTCAATTACATCCAATGCATTCCCAGAGCTAATTCCCTTACAGAGTTCACATTGACCGCAAGGCACGGTTGTTGATTTTTCACTTTTTAAGCAATTTAGAGATTTTGCGAAAATTCGCGCGCTTGAAGTTTTCCCTGTTCCTCGAGGTCCAGAAAATATATATGCAGGGGAAATTCGATCACTTATTAATGCCTGTTTTAAAGTTGACTTGATTGGATCTTGCCCAACTAGTTCGTCAAAGCTTGTTGGGCGATATTTATGATGTAATGGCTCATAAGTCGTTATCATTTCAATTGAAAATATGTATGAATTTGATCTTGATTTATTTAATCATATTCACAAAAGATATTCATTCATCAAATATATGACTAATTTAATTTTTGAGAATTTTATAATTTTTCTTATTACTCTAATTAAATTGAATAAAGGTATTCAGAAGTTCATTTTTTCTAAGCAGATTCCTTAACAATTCTTTTTTCATTTGATAAAAGAGGAACTACTTTCCCACCAGTACTTTCATCAACCATTTTTTTTGTTACATTGAAATTTTTAATCTTAGTTTGAGATGGAAGGCTATACATTAGATCTAGCATGATTTCTTCAACAATTCCTCGCAATGCTCTAGCTCCAGTTTTTCTTTTATAAGCTTCTTGCGCAATTGCCTCAACAGCATCTTCATCAAATGAAAGTTCTACATTATCCATACTTAATAGAGTTCTAAATTGTTTTACTAAAGCATCTCTTGGTTCCGTCAGAATGGACTCAAGTGCTTTAGCATTTAGTGGCTCTAATATTGCACTGACAGGCATTCTCCCAATAAATTCGGGAATTAGACCATATTTCACTAAGTCGTCAGGCTGAAGATCATTAATTAGATCTGCACCAATACGATCTCTATTAGATTTTGTTCTTGTCCTATTGTCATTTTGTATGAAACCAATTGAATTTTTCCCAAGTCTTTTTTCAACTACATCATCTAAACCAACAAATGCTCCACCACATATAAAGAGTATTTGGCTCGTATCAATTTGAATAGAGTCACCGTAAGGATGCTTTCTTCCTCCCTGAGGAGGAACGTTGGCGACAGTACCCTCGAGCATTTTTAGAAGAGCTTGCTGCACGCCTTCTCCAGAGACATCTCTAGTAATGGATGGGTTTTCACTTTTTCTCGCAATTTTGTCAATTTCATCTATGTAAATAATTCCTCTTTGTGCTAAATCCACGTCCATATCTGCTTTTTGCAGGAGACGTAAAAGAATGTTTTCTACATCCTCTCCAACATATCCAGCTTCAGTAAGAGTTGTTGCATCAGCAACAGCAAATGGAACATCAAGCATTTCGGCTAATGTTTGGGCAAGCAAAGTTTTCCCACAACCGGTTGGTCCAATTAATAAAATGTTAGATTTTTGTAATTTTGTTGCCGTTAAATCAGTCTCACCAGACCCGTCTCCTTTCCAAGCAAGTCTCTTATAGTGATTGTAGACAGCTACCGATAAGATTTTTTTTGCTGGTTCTTGCCCGACTACTTGGTCATCTAAAAACTTTTTAATTTCAATGGGCTTTGGTATTGATGCCAAGGTTGGAGCCGGTTTAGCTGACGTTGTGGCAGCTTTAGATTTGCGATTTTTGTCATGACCATTACTTTGATGCGTTGGATTATCAATTAGTTCTTCATCTAAAATTTCGTTGCATAAGTCGATACATTCATCGCATATGTAAACTCCTGGACCAGCAATGAGTTTCCTCACCTGATCTTGCGCCTTGCCACAAAAGGAGCATTTAAGATGGGCCTCAAATTTTGCCATCGAGCTCAAAAAAAAAACAGGTTAGATAGACCGATAATTAATTTTATTCAGTCTCAATTAATAGGATCATTGAGGATTGATGCCTTGTCAGCCTTCCTTAATGATTCATATGGAGTTGAGATTGGAAACCACTTTGTCGATCAGGCCATATTCAACCGCTTCTTGGGGAGAAAGAAAGTGGTCTCGATCAGTATCTTCTGAAATCTTTTGAATATTTTGTCCAGTATGCTCAGCTAAAAGTGAATTAAGAGTCTCTTTTAAATAGAGAATTTCTTTGGCTTGAATTTCAATTTCGACAGCTTGACCTTGCGCTCCACCAAGAGGTTGATGAATCATGATTCTGGAATTTGGCAATGCAAGTCTTTTTCCTTTTGTCCCTCCTGAGAGAAGAAAAGCACCCATGCTTGCTGCAAGCCCATAGCAAATTGTTATGACATCAGGACTAACTTGCTGCATGGTGTCATAAATAGCTAGACCAGCAGTCACTGACCCCCCAGGGGAGTTGACGTACAACTGAATATCTTTTTCTGGATCATCAGCTTCTAAAAAAAGCATTTGAGCTACCAATGCATCAGCAACTTGATCATTGACATCAGTTCCTAGAAAGATGATTCTTTCACGAAGTAATCGAGAGTAAATATCAAATGCCCGATCACCTTGACCTGATTGTTCAATTACTGTTGGCAAAACTCCAGGTCCTGAAAATAGACAGGAGTTATTCCATAAACTATTAATGGGGTGACTTTGTCTTGCTTCAATCAACTTGAATTTTAAGTAGCTAATAATCCTAATCTATGCGTAGAAACTAGGATTTGGGTGTTTTAGAACTTTTCTTTTCTTTATTTGTTTTTGTTGTTTTCTTTTTAGAACTTTTCTCCTTAATTGTATCCAAGGCTTTTTCTGGGGGTTTTTCTACAACAGTATTATTTTCTTCAAGCCAAACAAATAATTTTTCTTGCAGTAAGTCATCAGTAATAGCCTCTTTGAGACGATCTGCGTCGATATTTTTTTCGTTTGAAAGTTTAATTTCAGCTTCAACTTGTTCAAGTTTTGAGTTGATTTCTTTGTCTGAAACTTCAATCTTTTCTGACTTAGCCAAAGCATTTAGAGCAAATTTTTGACGCAGCTTTTTCTCTGCTTCGCCTTTTGAAGATTCCATAAGTGATTTCACAAGCTCAGGAGTAAACATTGATTTGACATCAATGCCTTGCTGAGCAAAATTTTGAGCCGTTTGTTCAACAATTATTCGAACTTCCTGGTCAATAAGACTTTTTGGTAGTTCAACTTCAAGTTCTTTGACTAATACGTCAAGAAGCGAGTCCTGACGAGTTTTGGCTTGTTTTCTTTCAGTATCCTCTTTGAGTCTCTTTTCAAGATCTGCGCGTAAGTCAGACATATTTTCTTTGTCACTTGCTTGCTTTGCAAACTCGTCATTGAGTTCAGGTAATTCTTTGATTTTTAAATCTTCAAGACTGACTTTGAATTCAGCTTTTCTGCCTTTCGCTTCTTCCTGATGATAATCCTTGGGAAATTCACACTTCAATATTTTTTCATCTTTAATATTCATTCCAATTACTCCCTCAATAAAACCAGGAATCATTCGCCCTTCTTCAAGTTCTATTTCTATTGAATCGGCGCTTCCGCCTTCAATTTCGCTTCCATCATCTGAGAAACTACCTTTAAAGCTGACTAAGGCAATATCTCCTTTCTTTGCCGCACGATCACTAACTGGGACTTTAGTTGCTAGTTGAGCTCGGGATTGCTCAATAAGTTCATCAACTTTTTTCGGATCAAATATTAAATTTTCTACTTCCGCAGTTAGACCTGATGATTTTTTTAAAGTTGGGATAGGGGTAATATCGGTTTCAAGTTTTAATACTAAAGTTTTTTCAGGGTTAAAATTCTCCAAAATAGTTTCAAAGCCATCTTCTAGTTCAGGCTCACATAAAGGTTCTATTCCCTCTTGATCTAAGGTTTCTGTCCATACTTTTTGTAAGAGTGATTCCAGTGCAGAGGCCTGTATCCTTTTGACTCCAAGTTGCTGGATTACTACTGTTTTAGGGACTTTACCTTTGCGAAAGCCTGGGATTGAGATAGATCTGCTGAGTTTGCTTAAAGCTTCGTCGTAACTATTTTTGCATCGATCTGCTGGCACCTCTATCTCTACAGCAATTCTGCTATTGGGTTTTGAACTGGTTTTTACGTTTAATTTGGCAGCACTCATTGAAACGGAATTCTCAAATTTGGTTAGCGTAAGAAAGCGTTAATTCACTTCCAAAGCTATTGTGGCCTAAAAAGTATCGAAAAATTTGTTATTTGTTGATTTTTCTAATAAGAAAAACTTTTTTGTTAAATCGTTTAATTCTCCTCATCAAGTTTGAAACCACAATTTCTCCTTCCAAATAGACCCCTTACAGTTGCGATTCTCGGATCGAGTGGAGCTGTAGGCAAGGAATTATTGGCTTTGCTTGAAGAGAGATCGTTTCCTATTAAAAAGTTAATTTTACTAGCCTCTCATCGTTCAGCAGGGGACATTCAGAGTTTTTGCGGGACTGAGTTGAAAGTCGAAGAGACAACTAAAGATAGTTTTGAAAATGTAGATTTAATTTTGGCTTCAGCTGGTAGTTCAATATCTCTTAAATGGAAAGATATAATTCAAAGTTCTGGAGCTTTGATGATTGATAACTCCAGTGCCTTTCGAATGAACGAGAATGTTCCTTTAATTGTTCCAGAAGTCAATCCTTCAGATGCTATTAAGCACAAAGGTATAATTTCAAATCCTAATTGCACCACTATTTTATTAGCATTGGTTTTATCTCCATTGACTAGGCATATCCCCATCAAGAGGATTGTTGTATCAACCTATCAATCCGCTAGCGGTGCAGGTGCAATGGCAATGGAAGAATTAGAAAAATTAAGCCAAGAAGTTTTAGATGGAATAACTCCAAAAAGCAAAGTTCTTCCGTATTCTTTGGCGTTTAATCTTTTTTTGCATAATTCACCTTTGCAATCGAATAATTATTGTGAGGAAGAGATGAAAATGGTTAATGAAACCCGAAAGATTCTTGGAGATCCTGATCTTTCATTGACCGCAACATGTGTAAGAGTTCCAGTTTTTAGAGCCCATTCTGAATCGGTCAATATTGAATTTACAAAGCCTTTTCCAGTAAAAGAAGCTTATGAGATTTTGGAAGCTGCACCAGGAGTTGAGATACTTGAGGACTTGGAAAATAATCGTTTTCCGATGCCACAAGATGTAACTGGCAGAGACCCCATATCAGTTGGCCGAATAAGGCAAGATATAAGTAACCCCAATGCTTTGGAACTATGGTTATGTGGAGATCAAATCCGCAAGGGTGCCGCACTGAATGCAGTGCAAATTGCTGAACTTCTATTGCCAAAAAATCATGAATAAGTCAGCTTCATTATCACCAGCACCTTTTGGAAGGCTGCTAACCGCAATGGTGACACCATTTAATGATGAAGGGAAAGTTGATTATGGCCTTGCTGCCGATTTGGCAAATTATTTAGTAGATCAAGGTTCAGATGGCATTGTTGTCTGTGGAACTACGGGTGAGTCACCTACTCTAACTTGGCAAGAACAACAAAAAATGCTGGAAACAGTGAGAAATTCTTTAGGCTCTAGGGCCAAAGTTTTAGCTGGAACTGGAAGTAATTCGACCTCTGAGGCAATTGAAGCTACAAAGGAAGCGGCTAATTCTGGTGCTGACGGTGCATTAGTTGTTGTTCCTTATTACAATAAACCACCACAAGAAGGATTAGAAGTTCATTTTCGAGCTATTGCAAATGCAGCTCCAAAGTTGCCTTTAATGCTCTATAACATCCCTGGGAGGACAGGTTGTTCGATATCACCTAGTATTGTAAGTAAGCTTATGGATTGCAGTAATGTAGTCAGTTTTAAAGCCGCAAGTGGAACAACCGAGGAAGTGACTCAATTAAGGAACTATTGTGGATCAGATTTAGCTATTTATAGCGGTGATGATGCTTTGGTTTTACCAATGCTTTCAGTTGGGGCTGTTGGCGTTGTTAGTGTCGCAAGTCATTTGGTTGGTCCTAATTTGAAGAAAATTATAGAGAGTTTTTTAGAGGGTAAATATGCTGAGGCACTTTATTTGCACGAGACATTGCAACCTCTTTTTAAATCCCTTTTTGCAACCACAAATCCAATTCCTGTTAAATCGGCACTTCAACTCATCGGCTGGTCTGTTGGACCTCCTCGAAGTCCTCTAGTCTCTTTAAACAGTGAAATGAAAGAAGAACTCGTGAAGATACTCTCTTCTATGAGATTGATTTGATCTACCCCCTTTCTAATAGTGGGTTTGGCTTTCATTTAGGTAACAATCAAGTTTTTTCACATAAATTTTTCCATGACATCAAGTTCAATGAATTCTCAAGGTTCAAAAAATAATCAAACAAATTCTCCTTGTTTGAGAATTATTCCCTTAGGTGGCCTCGGAGAAATCGGAAAAAATACTTGCGTATTTGAATACGGAGACGACATCATGATTCTTGATGCTGGTCTGGCTTTCCCAACGGATGGGATGCATGGAGTAAATGTTGTTATGCCTGACACTACTTATCTACGTGAAAATCAAAATCGGATAAGAGGTTTGGTGGTTACTCATGGGCATGAGGATCATATTGGAGGAATTTCTCATCATTTAAAGAACTTTAATATCCCAATTGTTTACGGCCCGCCCCTTGCTATGTCAATGCTTAGGGGAAAAATGGAGGAAGCTGGAGTTGCTGATCGGACAACAATACAAGTATGTGGACCCAGAGAAGTTATCAAAGTTGGGCAACATTTTTCAGTTGAATTTGTAAGAAATACACATTCAATTTCTGATAGTTATTCCTTCGCAGTGACGACTCCAGTGGGAGTAGTATTTTTCACTGGTGATTTTAAGTTCGACCATACCCCACCTGACGGACAGCCTGCCGATCTAGCCAGAATGGCTCACTATGGAGATAAAGGTGTTTTATGCCTTCTATCTGATTCAACCAACTCTGAAGTTGCAGGTTTCACACCCTCTGAATATTCTGTTTTTCCAAATCTAGATAGATATATTGCTACTGCTGAGGGCAGAGTTATGGTCACTACTTTTGCTAGTTCAACTCATCGTGTATCGATGCTTTTAGAGCTAGCAATGAAAAACGGTAGAAAAGTTGGCTTGCTAGGTCGTTCAATGCTGAATGTGGTTGGAAAAGCAAGAGAACTGGGATATATGCGTTTTCCTGATGATTTATTTTTTCCCATTAAACAGATCAGAGATTTGCCTGATAGAGAGACTTTTTTATTGATGACAGGTAGTCAAGGAGAATCAATGGCTGCTTTAAGTCGTATTGCTAGAGGCGAGCATCAACATGTTCAATTGAAAACTAGTGATACTGTCATTTTTTCTGCTAGCCCTATTCCTGGAAATACTATTTCCGTAATGCATACGATTGATAAATTAATCAAATTGGGTGCAAAAGTAATTTATGGAAAAGATAAGGGAATTCATGTTTCAGGCCATGGATGCCAAGAAGATCAAAAATGGATGCTTGGATTAACAAGACCCAAATACTTTATTCCTGTTCATGGTGAGTACAGAATGCAAGTTCTACATGGGAGAACTGCAGTATCAATGGGGGTTCATCCCGAGAATGTATTAGTGATGGAGAATGGGGACGTTGCTGAACTAAGACCAGACTCTATTGTTCAAGGTTCACCAGTTAAATCAGGAGTGGAATTACTCGATTCTTCTAGAACGGGCGTTGTGGATACTCGAGTCTTAAAAGAACGTCAGCAACTTGCTGATGATGGAGTTATTACCGTTCTTACTCCAATTAGTACTGATGGCGTGATGGTTGCTCCCCCTAGGGTGAATCTTCGAGGTGTTATTACTAATGTTGATGCCAAAACGATGGTTAATTGGACTGAAAGAGAGATTAATTGGGTCCTTGAAAATCGATGGAAACAGCTCGTTCTTAATACGGGCGGAAAGTCAGTTGAGGTTGATTGGATTGGATTGCAAAGAGAGGTTGAATCAGGATTATCTCGTCGGTTGAGAAGAGAGGTTCAAGCTGAGCCTTTAATTCTTTGCCTTGTTCAACCTGCTCCAGGAGGAACTCGAGCATATAAACCTCAACTTGATCAACAGCCAGACTCAAGACAAGTAGTTAAGAAAACGGTTGATAAAGACCCTAAGACGAGAAATGCATCTGTAGTAAATAAAGAGACAAGTTCATCTGCAGAACAAAAAATAAATAAGGAATCTAATGCAGAGGAAATGCCATCAGGAAGAACAAGACGTCGCAGATCAGCAATTAGTTGATAACTGAAAATTGTCTTTTTTATTAGCTTTAGTTGAGATATAAATAGTTTCTTTGTCCCAAGATAGTTGGAAGTCTCCATGAAGATGGATACTTCCAGGTGGTTTCCTTTGAGACACTTTGGTATTTATTTCTTCAATTTGCAGAGCTGTTACTCTTGTCACACCTGTTGTCTTTAACCAATTAGATAGAATTATTTGTCTAATAGAGTTTGTTAGGCTGAATAGTTTTTTTCTCGATATGGAATTGGGTTTTTCTCCTTGGCAAAATTCTATTGCTATTTTTGCAAATATTTTTTGGTCTTCGTTATAACTTTCAAGTCTATTAGCTACTGAGGCTATTCTTGAATCTGCTCCCTTATAGATTGAATTCAAGATTGGCAAAATTTCTTTTCTTATTTTATTTCTTGTTAAATTAATATTTTCATTTGAAGGATCAATCCAAATTGGTAAATTAAAATCTTTACAAATCTCGAGAGTTTCACTCCTATTGAAAATTAGTAGAGGTCTTGCTAAATCTATATTATTGTCTACAGTTCTTTGCTCTTTAAGAGTAGTAAGTCCAGTCAGATCAGTCCCCCTGGCTAAGTTCATAATGACTGTTTCTGCTCGATCAGTAGCAGTATGACCAGTTAATATTCTTGTACACGGAAAATGTATATTTTTTGATGATAATAACTTAGCTCTCAATATTAGGTTTTTATATCTCCAATCTCTTGCTTTTTCTTCATTAGCAACTTCTTTTTTATCTGCTTTATTAGAGTGAAATGAAATTTGATTATTCAGACACCAAAGTTTTAGCTCTTTTTCGATTTTCTCGGATTTAGCATGCCATTGGTGATCTCCATGCCAGATTTCGACTTGCCATTTATGTAGTCTTTTTAAATCAATAATTAGTTTGAGAAGGGCCATCGAATCTTGGCCACCAGATATTGCTAAAAGAATGGTGGAGTTACTGGGAAGCAGAGATTTATTTTGTTTCAGCCTTTTGTGTAAACGCATATGCCATTTACTCCAAGACCTGTCATTTTTAGAAGATTGTGACATTTGCTTTGGTTTCAGAGCTCAATACACATTTTTTTAGTTCTTTTGCTGAGTCAATGTCACAATCAGGTTAATAGTTGATGTTTTTATGACACGTTTGCAAACATTGCCAGCTTCACTTCAAAAGAGTATTAAAAACAGATCTTTATTGAAAGTAATTTCTGGTTTGAGTAATTTTAATCCAGAATCAGTGCTTCTAATTGCCAAAGCTGCTGGTCATGGGGGCGCCGACTTATTGGACATTGCCTGTGAACCAAAATTAGTAGAGCTAGCTGTAGAGGCCTCGAATATTCCTGTGTGTGTAAGTTCTGTTGAACCAAGGCTCTTCCCTAACGCTGTTAAAGCAGGAGCATCAATGATTGAGATTGGGAATTTTGATTCTTTTTATCCAGATGGGCGTTTCTTTTCAGCTGATGAGGTGCTCTCATTAGCTAGTGAATCTCGACGCCTGTTACCGGAAGTTTTTTTGTCAGTGACCGTTCCCCATGTTTTGCCTTTAGATAGTCAAGCTCAATTAGCGTTAGATCTTGTTGATAGAGGGGTCGACTTAATTCAGACAGAAGGAGGCACAAGCTCTCATCCCTTGAGTCCTGGAACTTTAGGTTTAATAGAAAAAGCTTCACCTACTTTGGCCGCGACTTTCGCTATCGCATCTTCTTTAAAGGAGAGTCAGCATGATGTGCCTGTGATTTGTGCTTCTGGGCTCTCTGAAGTCACTGTCCCAATGGCTATTTCAGTAGGAGCTAATGGGGTTGGTATTGGATCAGCAGTAAATAAATTGAAGACTGAATTAGCTATGGTTGCTACTGTCAAAGGTCTTCGTCAGGCTTTAGATTCGTTAAAACTGGTTTCCACGATTAATCGATGAGCCTTATAAGGTGATTTAAGATTTTTATGATCAAAATTTGAAGAATATAGAATTAATAAATCTATCTTTGTTTAGCATTTAACAAGAATATGCCTGAATATAAACTTCAAGCTCCTTATGTTCCAAAAGGTGATCAACCTGAAGCGATTAAAGGTCTCGTTAGAGGTGTAAATGATGGGGAAAAGTTTCAAACTTTATTAGGTGCAACTGGAACAGGCAAGACTTTTACAATAGCTAATTTGATAGCTCAAACTGGAAGACCTGCGTTAGTTTTAGCTCATAACAAAACACTTGCAGCTCAATTATGCAATGAATTAAGGGAATTTTTTCCTGATAATGCTGTTGAATATTTTATCTCATATTATGATTATTATCAGCCAGAAGCTTATGTTCCAGTAAGTGATACATACATAGCCAAGACTTCATCAATTAATGAAGAAATTGATATGTTACGCCACTCTGCGACTAGGTCTTTATTTGAACGAGATGATGTCATAGTCGTTGCCTCAATTAGTTGTATATATGGTTTAGGAATTCCAAGTGAATACTTAAAGGCTTCTGTAAAGTTTCAAGTTGGTCAAAGTATTGATTTAAGATCTTGTCTTAGATCATTAGTTTCCAATCAATATACACGTAATGATATCGAAATCAGTAGAGGTAGATTTAGAGTTAGAGGAGATGTATTAGAAATAGGGCCAGCATATGATGACAGACTTGTAAGACTTGAATTATTTGGAGATGAAGTCGAAAGTATTAGCTATGTCGATCCTACTACTGGAGAAATCTTAAATAAACTTGACTCAATCAACATCTATCCAGCAAAACATTTTGTTACCCCAAAAGATCGCTTAGAATCCGCAATTCAAGCAATAAAAAAAGAGTTAAAAGATAGATTAGAATTTCTTAACCAAGAGGGTAAATTACTCGAGGCTCAAAGGTTAGAACAACGAACTATTTATGACTTAGAAATGTTAAAGGAAGTTGGATATTGTAATGGAGTTGAAAATTATGCTCGTCATCTTTCTGGAAGAGAACCTGGCTCAGCCCCAGAATGCCTAATTGATTACTTCCCTAAAGACTGGTTATTACTTTTAGATGAAAGTCATGTTACTTGTCCTCAATTAAGAGCTATGTATAATGGCGATCAAGCTAGAAAAAAAGTGTTAATAGATCATGGATTTAGACTACCAAGTGCAGCTGATAATCGTCCTTTAATGGATATAGAATTTTGGAATAAGGTAAAACAAACTGTTTTTATAAGCGCAACTCCTGGTGATTGGGAATTGTCCCAAAGTACAGGAAATATAGTTGAGCAAGTTATCAGACCTACTGGTGTTCTAGATCCTCTAGTTGAAGTACGTCCAACCCATGGTCAAGTCGAAGATTTGCTTTTCGAAATTAGAAAAAGAGCATCAAAAAAGCAAAGAATACTTGTCACAACTCTCACGAAAAGAATGGCTGAAGATCTTACAGATTATTTATCTGAAAATAAAATAAGAGTTCGCTATTTACATTCAGAGATTCATTCAATTGAGAGAATTGAAATAATTCAAGATTTACGACTGGGAGAATATGATGTATTAGTTGGAGTTAATCTTCTAAGAGAAGGTTTGGATTTACCTGAGGTCTCTCTTGTAGTAATTCTTGATGCAGATAAAGAAGGATTTTTAAGATCTCAAAGATCTTTGATACAAACAATCGGTCGAGCAGCAAGACATGTTGAAGGCTTAGCTTTGCTCTATGCAGATAATATGACTGACTCCATGGCAAAGGCCATTAGTGAGACTGAAAGACGCCGAGAAATACAGAATATTTATAATATTGAGAATTGTATAACTCCTAAACCAGCAGGTAAGAAAGCAAGTAATTCAATTCTTTCTTTCTTAGAGATATCCAGAAGATTAAATCAAGCTGGAAATACTGATGATTTTGTTGATATTGCTGATAAGTTGATTGATCACAGCTCTAAGGATTCTGATAGCGGAATATCTTTAGAATCTCTGCCTGAATTAATTGAAAAATTGGAATCAAAAATGAAAATAACAGCTAAAGATCTAGATTTTGAAAAAGCTGCAATTCTTAGAGATCGTATAAAAAAATTAAGGCATAGGTTAGTCGGTAGATAATATATTTTTATTTTTCATTATTTCCTAATTTAAAGCAAGAATGAATTTCATTTAATGCTTTTTCACCATATTTTTCTGAGATAATACAAGTTGTTCTTATTTCACTAGTAGCGATCATTTCGATATTGATTTTTTGATTTGCTAGTGCTCTAAATATTTTACCTGCTGTTCCTTTTGTAAATGGCATCCCAGATCCTACTGCGCTAATTCGTACTATGGATTCTCCTTCTTCAATTTTTGATCCTTGCCAATTTTCAATCAATTCTTTTAATGCATATTTAGCATCGCTTCTATCATTTTTCTTTAAAGTGAAGCTAATATCTTTGGTTTTATCTTTATGCTTTCTTTCTGATTGAACTATTGTATCTAAGCTGATGTTTTTATCAGCCAAAGTGGAACATATTGTGGAGGCAGTCCCTGGCTGATCTGGAACATTCTTCACGCTAATTTGGATTTGATCTCTATCTAAAGCTATTCCTCTTACTTCTGGCTCGTTGTTATCTACAATAGTTGGATTTAGCGAAATTTGTTTATCAGTAAGCTTGAAAACTTCGCCTACATTACGTAATGCTTTTTTCCCTAATTCTGCATCAATAACACAACTTACTTTGACTTCACTAGTTGCGATTAATCGTATATTAATACCAGAGTCAGAAAGAATTTGGAATAGAGATGACGCTATCCCAGGTCTTCCCATTATTCCAGCTCCATAAATACTTAGTTTAGTCAGATCTTTTTGAAAAGATATATCACCTCCAATAGTATTAATGAGTTTTTCACATTGAGTTAGTGCATTATTTAATTCATTTTCAGCAACAGTAAAAGTGATGTCGTTAGAGTCGATCTGATGTGTCGCTTGAATAATGAGATCGACATTCACTCCACCCTTTGATAGAGATTCAAAAAGTTCAGCAGCAATTCCTGGACGATCTGGAATATTAGATAAAGCTACGACTGCTTGATTCTCAAGAAGTTCTAAACCATCGACAGGACTGCGATGTTCTATTCCACCTTGAGAAAAATCAGGATTCTTATTACTAGTTAGAGTTGTTCCATCAAGGTTGTCCCAACTTGATTTGACGACAAGAGTTACGCCGAAATTTCTTGCTATTTCAACTGCTCGAGGATGTAAAACAGCAGCTCCAAGGCTGGCCAGCTCTAACATTTCATCACAACTAATATTTTTCATTAATTTTGCATTTTTAACAATTCTTGGGTCAGTTGTGAGAACGCCAGGAACATCGGTATAAATTTCACACCTAGCAGCTTTAAGAGATGCTGCTAGAGCGACTGCAGAAGTATCTGATCCTCCTCTTCCTAAAGTTGTGATTTCAGCAATTCCTCCTATGCCAAGACTGGTTCCTTGGAATCCAGCTATAACTATGGTTTTACCTTGATCTAAGAGATTTTTTATTCGTTCTGTCCTTATCTCGAGGATTCTGGCTCGTCCATGAGCTGATTCTGTAATAATTCCAGCTTGAGTTCCTGTTAATGAGATTGCTGGCGTGCCCAATTCATTCAGGGCCATTGTTAATAATGATATTGAGACTTGTTCCCCAGTTGAGAGGAGCATATCCATTTCTCGATGAGGAGGATCAACAGTTATTTCTGAAGCAAGCCGTGTTAATTCGTCAGTTTGATGTCCCATTGCAGACACAACAACTACCAGATCATCACCTTTTTCTTTACTTGATTTGATTCTCTGTGCGACAGCTTTTATGCGCTCAATGCTTCCTAGAGAGGTGCCGCCAAATTTTTGAACCAACAATGCCATTAAACTTTCGTTAACTTATTGATTATTTCAGTTATTAGTCAAAATTTTACTGTCTGTTAGCAGATTATCTTTAAAAGAATCGATTGGATTGGTTCCTGATTTAATTGAGGCCTCAATTTTTAAAAGTTTTTTCATCAATTCAAGCAATATTTCCAAAGATGTATCTTGAATTTGTTTTCGAATTACAAAAATACGTTTTGGGTTGGCGATCCCAGCAAGTTTGGCTATTTCTTTGACATCTTGATTTCCCTGTGAATCCAATAGATGTACCCAAAGCCATCCTCTTGATTGACCAGTTAAGGTTGTAATTAACCGTAAAGCAGGCTCTCCATTTTTAAGTAAGGATTGAATCTTATTTAGAGCTATAATTATCTCTCCTTTCAATAGTAAATTGGCAATTTCTAGTGCGTTAGTCGAATTGTTTTGAATTAGTTTTTTTACTAGTTCTTTTGATATTTCTCTCGGGCTATCTGTATTTAAGTTTTTATTAACAGCATCTGATAATAAGGAAAGCTTTTGAAGTTCAGTATTAATTAAAGAGCTATCATTACCTATGCTCTCTACTATTAAATCAATCGTTTCATGATTCATTTTAAGATTGAATTTGTATAAAATATTTTTTACTAGATTGCGTTGTCCATTTATATCCCATGGTAGTGGAAGAAGAAAACTCTTTTCCTTTGACAAGCTATTTGTTTGAATACTTTTTTCTATTAATTTTGTTGTCTTAAGTCTTTTATCTGGTTTATTTGAATTATTTAGAATTAGATATGTATTATCAGGAATTAGTTTAATTGCTTGTTCAAGTTTGTTAGCTAGTTCAATTGTACATCCGTTGCAAAAAGGGCTTCTTCTAACTAGTACAATTCTCCCTCCGCTTCCAAAAGGGGCACTTTGAACCTCTTCAAGTGCTCTGAAATTTTGCTTTGGGTCATTTCCATCTATCTGACTATAGTTAAAACTTTTCCACGATGGATTAATCACTGTTTGAATTATTTCTTCTATTTCTCTGTTACAGGCCTCATAATCATCCCCCCATATTAAATGTATTGGCATAAATTCGATATATGTTATTAAAAAGATTTTGATCTTAAATTAGCTCAGAAATTTAACAGTGAAAACACCCGAACATCCCATCTTTCTCGAAAGTGTTAATTACATTAGATCTAAAATAGGCATTACAGGACTTGATGAGGTTCAGCAATCAATTTTAGAACGCATTATTCATTCAAGTGGAGACTTTGACTTGCTGTCATGTGTCAAGTTTAGTCCCACTGCTTGTCAGGATGCTATTAAGGCATTGAAAAATGGTGCAACGATTTTGACTGACACTTATATGGCAGAGGCAGCAATATCGCCTATGGCTAAACGAACCTTGAATTCAAATATTGAATGCATTTTAGGTATGGCTCCAGCTTCCATGTCCATTGATACAACTTTAACTACTAGAAGTGAAATTGGTATGAAAAAAAAATGGTTAAACTTTGAGGATAAAGACACCATAAACGATTTAAATGCTCCATTGGTCATAATTGGGAGTTCTCCAACAGCTTTAATTTCTTTATTAGATCTTGTTGAAGCTGGCTATAAGAGACCAAGTTTAATTGTTGGAATGCCAGTGGGATTTATTGGGGTGAATGAGAGTAAAACTCGATTATTAAATAGTGGTTGTGCATATATTGTCTTGGAAGGTTCTAAAGGAGGTGCATCCTTAGCTGCAGCTACTACTAATGCTTTATTGAGAGCGGCTGAGAATTAAATTGCAAGGATTGTTTTTTATTTTATTTGCAACTTTCAATTGGCTTAGTGACTTGAATAGTGTTTGAGTTATTTTTTTCTAGATTTTTTAATATTAATCTTGCATTATTGACTACTTCTGAGGGAACTCCCGCAAGCCTGGCAGCTTCAATTCCATAACTTTTATTTGCTCCTCCTCTTTCGACCTTGTGAAGGAATGAAAGGGAATGATTTTTATATTCAACTATAACTTTGTAATTTTCTACATTTTCAATATATTCAGAAATTTGATTCAATTCATGGTAATGAGTTGCAAAGATTGAACGACTTTTAATTTTTTTTGCTAGAAACTCGCTTACTGACCAGGCAATAGATAACCCATCAAAAGTTGAAGTTCCTCGTCCAATTTCATCTAATAAAACTAATGAGTTTTCAGTGGCATTATTAAGAATGAAAGCAGTTTCAATCATTTCGACCATGAAAGTTGATTGGCCTGAAGCTAAATCATCCACAGCTCCAACACGTGTAAATACTTGATCAGCGATTCCAATATGTGCTGATTTAGCTGGGATCCAACTTCCAATTTGAGCCATGATTTGTAATAGACCTACCTGTCTTAAATAACAACTTTTTCCACTAGCATTTGGCCCTGAAAGAATAATCAGATCGGTCTTAGAACCAAGTTCTATATCATTAGGTACAAAAAATTTATCAACAAGAATTTGCTCAACTACTGGATGACGGCCATTAATAATAGATAGTTTTCTTGATTTATCTTGCTGATTAATATCTATTATCTTAGGTTGAATATAGTTGTGAGTAGCGGCTACTTCGGCTAGTCCAGCTAAAACATCTAAGTAAGATATTGATTTTGCTGCTTGTCTAATAATGTTGGATTTATTCCCTGTAAGTGTTCTTAAATCACAAAAAAGCTCATATTCTAGTTCTGATATTCTTGCTCTAACTTGAAAGATTTTTCCTTCTCTTTCTTTTAAGCCTGGTGTCACAAAACGTTCTTCATTAGTTAAGGTTTGTCTTCTGATCCAGTGATCTGGAACATTTATAGCCTTTGATTTACTCACAGCTAAAAAGTATCCAAAGGATCGATGATATTGAAGCTTTAAATTATTTATATTGCTTTTCTTTCTCTCTTCTGCTTCTTGAGACTTGAGCCATATATTATGATCATCTAGTTGGTTTCTTAGTCCATCAAGTACAGGGCTTATACCATCATAAAATAGACCACCTTCTGTAAGGCTAAGTGGCGGATTGTTTATGATTTGATTATTGATTTTTGAAGCAAGTTCTATTAAGTCTTTATCTATATTTATAATGGACTTGAAATACTCAGTTTTATCAAAAATGGGGTCACTTAGATATTTTTTAATTAAGGGTAAACGGTTAATTCCTTCTGCGATAGCAATTAAATCTCGTGCTCCCGCTTGTTGAGCTCCTGCCCTACCTGAAAGACGTTCTAAGTCACCCATGGCTCTAAGAATCTTTCTAATATTTTTTCTTAATGTCGATGATTTTATTAGTAATCCAATTATATTTTGTCGATCATTAATTGCATTAATATCTTTTAAAGGTTCTTCTATCCACCTCCTAATGCATCTTGCACCCATTGCAGTTAATGTTTTATCAATTGCCCAAAGTAATGAGCCTTGAAATTTTCCATCCTTCTGAGTTGAAGTAATTTCTAAATTTCTTCGTGTTTGACTATCTATAATTAATCCAGATCGACTATTTTTTATTCGAGGGTAATCAATACAGATATTTGTTTTGATTTCATTGTTAGATTTATTATCTATATTTGGGTGCGTTTTATTTAAATATGAAATTAACCCTCCAATAGTTCTGATTGATAGAGAGTTGGCATTTATCCCTAAGCTATCAATATTATTTAAACAATAATGATTTTTAATAGTTGTTATTGCCTCCAAGCTAGAGAATGATGTTTTATTAAATTCTGTTATTTCTATTAATCCCTCATGCCAGATTTTATTTGAAATTGAGTTTTTTTCTGAAATAACCTCAGCTGCATTTAATTTAATTAATTCGTGACGTAAATTATTACTTTCTTGACCTTCTTGAACAATAAATTCCCCGGTGCTTACATCTATTTTTGCTAAAGACCAGTGTATTATTGCTGGATTATATTTGGCCTCTAGCAGAACAGAAGCTAGCCAATTATTTTGTTTAGCACTTAACATTCCCTCTTCTAGAATTGTTCCAGGGGTGATTAATCTTGTTATGCCTCTTTTTATTAATTTATTGCCTTTTGCTGGAGCAGCTTCAAGTTGATCACAAATAGCAATAGATAAACCCTTTTTAATTAGTTCTGTGCAATAACGATCAGATGCATGATGAGGAATTCCAGCCATTGGGATTTTGCCAATTTTTTTCCCAGCTTCTTTACTTGTGAGTGTGATTTCTAAAAGCTGTGAGAGTGTTATTGCATCTTCAAAAAAACATTCGAAGAAATCTCCAAGCCTATAAAGCAAAACTCGGTCAGGATTTTCTTTCTTTAATTCGACATAATGTCTTAGTGCAGGAGTGAGATCATCAATTTTTGGTAAATTGTGATGTGACCATTTGGGTTCTTCGATTTCTACATGAGAAAACTCATCAAAATCAATGATTTGTTTTTGATTTTTAGCAGTCTGTTTTATGCGAGGTCTAAGCGATGCGTCTTCTTCTAGTTGTTGATGTGACAGATTTCCGTTCGATGCTTCTGAACTATTAAGCCTTTCAGCATCATTGATATCGATGTGCTCATTTTCCCCGAATAGACTGCCTTGTATGGGGTTTTGGCTGGCAGCCATTTCATTGCTCACTGTTTAATCAATGCATATTAGAAGAATTAATTTTTTTTGCATGTGAAGCCTCGCTACAAATATGAAGATGAACAACTCAAACAAAACACTTACATGGGAGAATTATTGAATATTGAGAAATTTTTCTGCAGCTTCAACTATGTTGGCTATTAATTCAGTCGTTGCTAACGCACTTTTGTTCTCTTCTTTGCTTTTGGTAATTGGTGTTCCTGTTTTTTACATGACCCAAACCAACCCAGAGGACAATAGAAATCCCAATATTAAAAAGATCGAGATCCTTGCAGGAGTTTGGTTTCATTTGGTCCTCCTTCAGGCCTTAGTTGGCGAATACATCACTCATCAAATGAGTGTGTAAGAACATTAATTAAGTAAGATCTATATACAAACTAAATTTTAAAGCTGATGTTTTAAATTTACTCGAAAGACGTTAGTGTTAGTGAGTATAAAAAGCCTTTAAGAAATGGCGACAATTGAGGGTACCTTTGAGAAAGCATCTTCTTTTAAAATAGCTATTGTGGTAGCTAGATTTAATGATCTTATAACTACTAAGCTTTTAAGCGGCTGTTTAGATTGCCTTTCTAGGCATGGAATTAATATTTCAGAGTCCAGTAATCAGTTGGATGTGGCTTGGGTTCCAGGCGCATTTGAGCTACCAATTATTTCGCAAGAACTTGCTCGAAAAGCTAATTATGATGTTGTAATTACTTTGGGAGCAGTTATTCGCGGCGATACCCCTCATTTTGATGTTGTGGTATCCGAGGCAAGTAAAGGCATTGCTACTGTCTCCAGAGAAACAGGATTGCCTATTATTTTTGGGGTTTTAACAACAGATACTATGCAGCAGGCCTTAGAGAGAGCAGGAATTAAGAATAATCTTGGATGGAGTTATGCTTTACAAGCCCTAGAGATGGCGTCATTGATGAAGGCGTTGGATTAAGTAATCTTGTTACTTAAGAAAATCATTTGACCACATCACCTCTTTTGAGGCATGCTTATTAAACAAGATCTTCGGGTTTTGATGCGGATGTAGCTCAGTGGTAGAGCATCTCCTTGCCAAGGAGAATGTCGAGAGTTCGAATCTCTTCATCCGCTTTTGAGCCTTCTGACTAAATAGATGAGCTCAAGGAAAACTACTAAAGAAAGACTCCAAAAGGCCTTAGATTACCTTCAAATTGGTCAAATAGATCTTGCAGAAAAAGTATATTTAGATTGTATTGATGATGCTATTGAGAATAACGTTATTTACGCGAATTTAGGTGCCATATGTTTGATGAAACAGGAATTGAAGCGTGCGGTTTTTTTCTTAAAAAAAGCATTATTTATCCAGCCAAAAGATTCAGATGCTTTAAATAATTTAGCTATAGCTTATAAGGAATTAAAAAATTATTATGAGGCTTTTGATTATGCTTTTAAGTCAATTCGAGTTAAACCATCATGTTCAAATTATTATCAAACACTAGCTTTAATTTATTTAGATTCTGGAGATATTGTAAATAGTATCAGGTATTTTAATAAAGTTCTTGAATTAGAACCTAATTCTTTCAAAGCTTATTCATTTTTAGGTAGAGCTTTTAAGTTGCAAAATCAGTATAGTTTAGCAATAGAGAATTATCAAAAAGCTTTATTAATACGACCAAATCATCTTGATTCCATTATAGGATTGGGGAATTTATTTAGAAATCAATTTAAATTTGAGTTAGCAATAAATTATTTTGAAAAAGTGATAAATATACAGAAAGATAATTATAAAGCATTACATGGTTTGGCAATTACATATGGGTTGATGGGATTTTATCCTAAGGCGAAATTACTTTTTGAAGAAGTTCTTTTAATTAATCCTAATTTTGAATCAGCACTAATTAATCTTGGACATATTGAATTTCGTAATAAATGCTATGTAAAAGCTATTACACTTTATCAACAAGTACTTTCCATTAATCCCTTACAAAAATCTTTAATAATTTATTTATTAAGATCTAAAGCTCATATTTGTGATTGGTCTGACTACTCTCAGGATATTTCCTTGTTAGAAAATATTGACTCTGGTAATAATGCTATATCCCCAATGCTATTTATGTCTTTTCAGGACAAACCTAATTTAAGTTTGTCTCGAGCAAAGAATTTCTTTCTTCAAAATTTTAAAAGAGAATCGAAAGAAATTAAAAAAATTAAAAAGTCTAAGATTAGAATTGCTTATTTCTCTGCAAATTTTAATAATCATCCTGTAACTTTATTAATTAGATATATTTTAAAACTTCATAATAGAGATGAGTTTGAGGTATTCGCTTATTCGTATTCTACTTTTGAGGAAGATGAATTTACTTGGGAAATTAGAAATAATGTAGATAAATATATTGATATTAAGGGATTAGATGATCTAAAAGTACTTCGTCAGGTTAGAGAGGATTCTATAGATATAGCGATTGATTTAATGGGATTTACAACAGATACTAGATTTGCATTATTTTCCTATAGGTTAGCTCCAATCCAAATTTCATATTTGGGCTATCCAGGAACTACTGGCTCGGATGCTATAGATTATTTAATTGCAGATAGATTTTTAATACCTGAATCACATCAAAGATTTTATTCAGAAGAAGTAATTTATCTTCCGAATACTTATTTAGCTCATGACGATCGACTTATTCCCAAAGGTATTAAAAAGGATACTCTAGAAGACTTCCCTAAGGATAAAGTGATTTTTACTTCTTTTAATGCCAATTACAAGATAAGTAAAACTATTTTTGATGTATGGATAGAAATATTATTAACTTTTGAGGAGAGTATTTTGTGGATTTATGCATCTAATGAACTATCAAAAAAAAATTTAATTCTTTATGCTGAAGATAATGGGCTTAATGCAGAACGATTGATATTTTCGAAAAAAGTTTCAATTGAAAGTCATTTAAATAGACACCAAAATGCAGATGTTTTTCTAGATACCTTTTGCTACTCTTCTGGTGCAACAGCATGGCTATCTCTTGCTTCTGGAGTTCCAATTGTGACTCTATGTGGAAATAGTTATACCGCACGAATGAGTAGTAGCTTATTACAAGCTATAGATATGACTGAGTTAATAACTTACAACCTAAAAGACTATAAGCAGTTAGCTTTGAAATTAGCAAGAGATAAAGATTATTTGCATCATGTTAAAAGTAAATTAAAGATGTCATTAGAGGATTCATCTATTTTTAATTCTCAATTATTTACAAAAGAACTAGATAATTTATATAAAAAACTATATATTAAACATTTTAATACTTAAAAATCTTATAAAATATATCATTATGGCATTATGAAAATCAATAAAGAAGAGATCAAAACCTTACAGAATTTATCTGAAAAGTATATTAAAGAGTCAAGCTTTCATGATGCTAAGTTGATTTATAATAAATTATTAAAGATAGATCCTGATAATCATTTTTATATAGCTCGTCTTGCTTATGTGGAATTACTTTTAAATAACTTTACGGAAGCAAAAACTTTATTTCTAAACTCTATTTCTATTTGTTCTAATTATACTGAGGGTTATAATTGTCTTGGTTATATTTTTAAGGCAGAGGGAGATTTTGTTCAAGCAGAATATTATTTTAATCAGGCATTAAATATCAATAAGAATTATCTTCCTGCTTTAACTAACCTTGCTAATTTGATGATGAGTAAGGATCCATTGAAGGCGATACAGATTTTAACTAAAGCACTTTCTATTGATAATGATAACGTACAAATAAATTATAATTTAGGTATTGCATATGTGATGATAAAAGATTATGATAAGGCAATAAAGTTCTATACAAATTCTATTTTAATTAATCCGAAATTTATACCAGCATTATTTAATTTAGGTAATTTAAATTTTTCTTTAAGGCGATTCAAAAAAGCTTTAAATTTTTATCAGCAGGTTATTGAAATAGATAGTTTTCATGCTGATTCTTTAAGTAATATAGGTACATGTTTACAGGAACTTGGAAACATTAATAAAGCAAAATTTTATTATAAAAAAGCTTTAGAAAATAATCCTAATCATGTCAATAGTTTAAATAGCTTAGCGGTATTATATATTAATACATGTAATACAAATATGGCTATAAATTTATTAAAAAAAGTAGTTATTCTTGATTCTAATAATCCAATTTATTTGTATAATCTAGCTAATGCCTTTAAAGAGAAAGGTGATTTCTTAAAGTCTATAGACTATCTTAAAAAAGCTATTTTACTTGATAAATATTTTTATAAGGCTCATGCAGATTTGATTCATTTAAAACATAGATTATGTGACTGGGAAGAGTTTGAAAATGATTTAGTCATAGCAAATAGGATAGGAATTAAAGGCGATAAACCTATTGTTCATTTGGGGATGTTAGCTATGTATGATGATCCCAAAACTGATTTAATTAGAGCTAAAAGGTTATTTAAGTTTTACTTCGATGTTGAGGAAAAAAGTATTATCATTAAGCAAAAAAAAATAATACGTTTGGGTTATATTTCAGCTAATTTTAATGATCATCCAGTAATTCAATTATTGATACGAACTTTAGAACTTCATGATAGTAGTAAGTTTGAGTTGTATTTATATTCATTAGATAATCACAAGACTGATTCTTATACTTCTCGAATAAAAAATTTGAAAGCTAAATATATTCCGATAGAAAATTTGTCTAATTCGGAACAGATTGAATTGATTCGAAGTCATGATATCGATATAGCAATTGATTTAATGGGTTATACAAAAGGTAACAACTTTATTATTTTTGCTCATAGAATAGCTCCTATTCAAATTTCCTATTTAGGCTATCCAGGAAGCACTGGTTCCGATTGTATAGATTATATAATTGCTGATCAATATTTAATACCTAATAATATGAAGAAGTACTATTCCGAGAAAGTTGTTTATTTACCTCTTACATATCAGTGTAACGATGATCAATTACCAAGAATTTGTAAATCTCCTGAATTAAATAAAGATGTTGATTTTAATAATAAATTTGTTTTTACTTGTTTTAACTCTAGTTACAAAATATCCCCTATTGAGTTTGATATTTGGATGAATTTGTTAAAAAGGGTTGATGAATCTATATTGTGGTTATATGAGTCTTCAGAAGAAACAAAATTAAATCTTTTAAATTCAGCCAAAATTAGAGGAATAGATCCTAAAAGACTAGTTTTTGCTGAAACATTACCATTAAATGATCATATAATTCGACATCAAAATGCAGATTTGTTTTTAGACACTTTTAATTACTCTGCTGGAGCTACAGCTTTTATTGCTCTTAAAGCTGGTACACCAATTATTGCCTATGAAGGAAAAAGTTATACATCTAGAATGTCGTCAAGTATATTAAATGCTTTAGGACTTAATAAGTTAATTGCTAGAAGTTTATCTGAATATGAAGAATTAGCATTTAATCTTGCCACTAATTACGAGTTTTTTGATGAAATCAAAAATAAGTTGTATGATCTAAATGATAACTCAAAGTTCTTTAATTCTGATAGTTTTGTTCAGGATTATGAATCTTTACTTATACAAATTTATTCAAATCATATTTAGTCTATTCTTTAATCATTAAATATTGATTCTCTTCCAATTTAAAGCCCATTTGAAGATAAAAGTCTTTTTGATTTGTTGTCATTACATATATTTTACAAATTTGTCTTAGTTTTTTCATCTTTAGTATTTCTGCAATAACAAGTTTTCCTATTCCGCTGCCTTGGTATTGTTTTTCTACAATAACATCCCAAATTACCGCTCTATATGAACAATCAGTAGTTACTCTTCCAAAGCCAATTATCTCTTTGTTTTTCCAAATACTAATCACACCTGAACTATTCGCTAGCATTTTGCGAATAGATTTTAAATCTCTATCTTTGGCCCAAAATGCATTTCTATTAAATAAGTTCTGTAGCTTTTTCAACCCATCGCTAGGCAGTAAACCTGGTCCCAGTCCTAGTAACCGTAAACCTGGAGCACCTTCAGCATGTTTTATGATATGAATTACCATTAAAATGATGGTTATTAAATAAAGAATTTTCCAATCATGAGGAAAGGGATCATTCTTGCTGGTGGAACTGGTTCACGTTTAAGCCCCATTACAAAATCAATTAGTAAACAGCTTTTACCAATTTATGATAAACCAATGATTTATTACCCTCTAACAACTCTTATGTTGGCAGGGATAAATGAAATTTTAATAATTACTACTCCAATTGATAAGTCGTCTTTTCAGCGATTGCTTGGAGATGGAAGTTCATTTGGAATATCAATAACATATGAAATTCAACCAGAGCCTCAAGGCTTAGCTCAAGCACTCTTAATAGCTACTGATTTCTTAAAAGACTCTCCTTGTGCTTTAATTTTGGGTGATAATTTATTTTATGGCTCTGATCTCAGAGACCAATTGAGAAAAGCTGATAAAAATAAAGATTCTGCGACTGTTTTTGCATATCGAGTATCAGACCCACATCGCTATGGTGTTGTGGAATTTGATCAGAATGGTTTGGCCCTATCGATTGAAGAAAAACCAGTGAAACCAAAAAGTAGATTTGCAATTACAGGTTTGTATTTTTTTGATAAAACTGTTATTGAAAAAGCGAAAACCGTTACACCCTCTGAAAGAGGGGAATTGGAAATTACTGATATAAATCGGCAGTATTTGCAAGAAAATAAACTTAAAGTGCAAATCATGGGTAGAGGTATGGCTTGGTTAGATACGGGTACCTTTGACTCCTTGCATGAAGCAGGAGCTTTTATTCGGACTCTTGAGAGACGACAAGGATTAAAAGTAGGTTGCCCTGAAGAGGTTGCATGGCGTCAGGGTTGGATAAGTAATAAAAAGATTTACCAAATTGCTCAATTACAATCAAAAAGCGGTTATGGTGAATATTTAAATCAGTTATTATCTAATGAAAGTGATAAAGATTGACTAATATTATATACAAGAATTTATTTTATGAAGAGCTATTATTTAAAAAATATTAAAGGTGAAAATTTTAAAGGACCTTTGATGTTTGTCTCAGAAATCTTTCAAGATGAAAGAGGTTTTTTTACCGAAAGTTGGAACAAAAGGAATTTTAATAATCTATTGAGCCAAGATATAAATTTTGTTCAGGATAATCATTCTCTATCCACTTTTAATGTATTGCGAGGTTTACATTTTCAAGTTGCGCCTCATTCTCAAGGTAAATTGATTAGATGTTTGCAAGGTGAGATTTACGATGTTGGAGTTGATCTTAGAATTAATTCCTCCACTTTTGGTAATTGGTTTGGGGTTACTTTAAGTAGTACTAATCGAAAACAACTATGGTTACCAAGTGGATTTGCTCATGGCTTTCTGACTATGAGCAGTGAAGCTGAGGTAATGTATAAAGTTTCTGACTATTGGGACCAAGATGCTGAAATTACTCTTAGATGGAATGATCCAACTATTTCTATTAAGTGGCCATTAATTTCAGACTTACCTATAATTTCATCTAAAGATAATGATGGAAAATGTTTAGATGAAATTCATGATTTATTGTATTTCTAATAAATATTAGAATTTTTATTTTGTAAGTTTTAAAATGAAGGTCTTATTAGTAGGAAAAAATGGTCAATTAGGTTTGAGTTTAATTGAAACTTTACCAGTGGATATTGCGGGTAAAACTGTAGATTTGAAGATGACCTCTAGAGAAGAATTAGATCTCTCAATTCCTAATCAATGTGAGAAAATTATTTTGGAATATCAACCAGATTATCTTATAAATGCAGCTGCATATACAGCTGTTGATCTTGCAGAGTCACAAGAGAAATTGACTTATAAAATTAATGCAGATGCACCAGCTGTATTTGCTAAAGCTTTAAAAAAAATAGGTGGTAAATTAATTCATTTCAGTACAGATTATGTATTTGATGGAAATCAATCCTTGCCTTATAAAACTACTGACCTTGTTAACCCTTTGAATACATATGGCTTAAGCAAAGTTCAAGGAGAAGAAAAAATATTGGAAATTTTGTCATCCACTGAGCAGGTGAAGATAATTCGAACTAGCTGGCTGTATTCTGCTTGGGGGAATAATTTCGTTAATAAAATTATTAATTTAATGAAGCTTAAGAAAACTCTAAAAATAGTTTCTGATCAAGTTAGTACTCCAACAAGTAGTATTTCTTTAGCAAAATTTTGCTGGAGTTTGATTAAATCTATGGAAGAAGGTCTTAAGTCATCTAATCTTATTCATTTTTCAGATGCTGGAATAGCTAGTTGGTATGATTTTGCATACGCGGTTCTGGAGATAGGAAATGATATTGGGTTATTTAATTTAAATACAAAAATTCTTCCAATTAAGTCCGATGCATATGAAACTTTGGCTTTACGTCCAGCTTTTTCTGCTTTGGATTCTTCTCTTATGCTTAGTCAATTGAATATAGAGCCTCAACACTGGCGAATTTGTTTACGCGCTGTATTAAATGAAATTAAGAATAGTAATATTAGCTAATGCAATCATCATTTCTTGGGAAGCAAAGAAAAATCCTAGTGACTGGAGGCGCTGGCTTTATAGGTTCCAATCTCATCAGTAAATTAATTAATAATAGAAACTTTAAAATATATAATCTTGATAAATTATCTTATGCTAGCTCAAAATATAATATAGACGATTTTTTTGTTCACAGTAAAAGTCTTATCGAACAGAATTATGAATTGTTAGAGGTAGATCTTGTAGACGCAAATAAGACAACAGATGCTATAAAATATTCAGATCCGGATTTAGTATTTCATTTAGCTGCTGAAAGTCATGTTGATCGTTCTATAAAAGGTCCAAATGAGTTTATAAACAGTAATATTGTAGGCACTTATAATTTACTTAATTCACTAAGAAATCATTATGAAACATTACCTGAAGATAGACAACTTTGCTTTAAATTAATACACATAAGTACTGACGAAGTTTTTGGTGAGCTTGGAGTTACTGGGTATTTTTCTGAAACTTCACAATATTGTCCAAGAAGTCCATATTCAGCATCCAAAGCTGGAAGTGATCATTTAGTGAATTCATGGTTTCATACTTATGGACTCCCTTCTATTATCACTAATTGTTGTAATAATTATGGACCTCGACAATTCCCGGAGAAATTAATACCTTTGGTAATATCCAGAGCATTAAATAATCGAGATATTCCTATGTTTGGTCAAGGAGAAAATATTAGAGATTGGTTATTTGTTGATGATCATATTAGTGCTCTATTGTTAATTGCAGAAAAAGCATATGCAGGACAACGTTTTTGTATTGGAGCAGGAGAGGAATATTCAAATAAAGAAGTTATTAATATGATATGTGATATTTTAGATCATAAAAAACCTAATCATTATCCGTATAAAAACCTCGTAAAATCAGTAGAAGATAGATTAGGTCATGACTACAGGTATGCTATAGATTCATCAAAGCTAAAAAGGGAATTAGGATGGAGACCTAAATACAATTTTAAAATAGGAATTGAAAAAACTGTTGATTGGTACCTAAAAAATATGCAATGGATAGCTCAGGATTAATAAATACTGATTCTCAATGTTTTCTTAGCTTCTGCAAAAACGTGAAATCAAATGAATTATCCTGTTTTTTGAAGTAGTTCCTTTATATGCTACTTTTTAAATAGGTATTTTTGCAAATTATATGGACAAGGAATCTTATTTAAAATTTGAAAATAAATTTAGAGGCTCTAGAGATAAAATAAAAAAACGTTTATATAACTACTATGGCTTATTAGAATATATATTGGATAACTTTGATTCTCCCAAATTATTAGATTTAGGCTGTGGCAGGGGGGAATGGCTTGAGATATGTAATGATAAAGGTATTAGCTCTCTAGGTATAGAAAGCAATGATTCTATGTATGAATTTTGTAAAGGCTTAAAATTAAATGTTGTTAAAGAGGATGCTTTAATAGAATTAAAAAGATATAATCAAAGTTCATTTCAAATTATTAGTGCTTTTCATTTAATAGAACATTTAGATAATAATAAATTAGAAGTTCTAATGAGAGAATGCCAAAGACTTTTAGAACCTGGCGGGGTTTTAATTTTAGAAACTCCAAGTATTGATAATATTAAAGTTTCTACAAAAAATTTTTATTTAGATCCTACACATATTAATCATATTAATCCTGATAGTTTCGTACATAGATTAAATGTAATTGGTTTTGAAAAGGTCAAATATTATTTGATTAACGGGGGCCCGTTGTATAATCCAAAATCTTTTTCTTTATTAGAGGTGATTGGTTCTGTCGCTCAAGATGTTGTGTTTATCGGAACTATTAATAATGAATATAATTCTCATCTTTTTGCTCATGAATCTTTTTGGAAAGACAAATTAAATATCGCTATTAGTACGGATCAAGCTTATAGCTTATTTGATGAAAAGATATTTAATATTGAGCAGAGTATAAAATTAATGAATAAACAATATGATAATGAAATTAATAACTTGAAAAATACAATTAATTTCTTGCTATTTAGACAAAATAAAATATTTAATTCACTACCTTTTAAATTAATTAGAAAAATAAAAGCGAATATTAAATTTATCTTGCTAAATATCAGGAATTTTGTTGTTTATTTTATACATTTTAGCTTTAGAATGATTACATCAGTTTTATCAGATTCTCATACAATAGTATTCTATAAATTTATTTCTAAAATCTCTAAACTTCTTGGTCAGGATGTTCTAGCAAGAAAAATTCTTTCTAAAATCATACAGATAGATAAGATTAATCATAATTCACATACTTTGAATGATATGCTATCAGGATATTATGAGTCCTCCTCTGAAGCTAAAAAAACTTATCAAGATTTTAAATAAATGTCATTCTAGAGTGAAAATATGAGGATAATAATTGATTTACAAGGATGTCAATCAGAGGCCAGTAGATTACGAGGGATTGGACGCTATTCCATGGCCTTAATCAAGGCTTTGATTAAATATCAAAATCAACATGAGTATATTTTATTTGCTAATAATTCTCTAAGAGATATGAGAGAAGATTTCAAAGAGGAAATTACATCAGATAAAATGAACGTAAAATATTTTCAATGGTACTCTCCAGGCCCTATTAATAAAAAATTTGGCCAGCAAGGGAATAATTCATTTATTGCTAGTGAATTAAGAAGTTATGCAATTTCATTATTGGATGCAGATATTTTTTTTATAACTAGTTTTTTTGAGGGCTTCCTTGATAATTGCTTAACTGATCTTTCAGAATTATATATAACACCCTCTATAATTTCAATAATTTATGATTTAATACCACTTATTAATCCTAAATTATATTTAGAAAAAAATCCACTTTTCTCTGAATTTTATCACCGTAAATTGGCTAGTCTTTCTAAATTTGATTCTTTATTATCTATTTCAGAATCCTCTAAAAGTGAAGCCGAACAATATTTAGCATTTGATCAAGAATGTCTTTTCAATATATCTTCTGCTTGTGATGAGAACCTATTTGCTTCCAAAGTGTCTAATATTAAAGATGATCCTTTGAAAATAGATTATGAATATATTTTATATTCTGGAGCAGGTGATCCTCGCAAGAATTTATGTCGTTTGATTGAAGCTTATGCTCTTTTATCTGAGGAATTAAGAAACAAATATAAACTAGTTTTTGTTGGTTATCTTTTACCTGAAGAATTAGAGCAATTAAAAGATTGGATAGCAAGTAATCATTTAAGTTCAAAATTAGTAAAAATTTTAGGGTATGTATCTGATGAGCAATTATCTCGTTTATATCGAAATTGTAGTTTGTTTATTTTCCCTTCTCTTCATGAGGGCTTTGGCCTTCCTGTTTTAGAGGCTATGACCTGTGGTGCTCCTGTTATTGGTTCAAACACAAGTAGTATTCCTGAAATAGTTGGAGATGCAAATGCTCTTTTCGACCCATTTGATGTTGCTGATATAGCGAAAACATTAGAAAAAGCTTTAGTTGATGAACGATTTAGAGAACTGCTAGCTAATAACTCAAAGAATCGATCAAAATTATTTTCATGGAAACAAACAGCAGAAAACTGTATTAATGCTTTTGAAAAAAGTATGGTTATAAATAAAAATAAGAGTCATAACAATAAACTTATGAGTTATACTCAATTTATTAAAAGAATTAAGACTATAGTTAATTCTATCGATGATGCTTCAAAATCAGATTGTTTATTAAAACAAATAAGTTCTTCATTAGTATTAATAAAAAATCAAATTAGGTATATAAAATGTGAACATAAATGGTTGGCTGATAAATTAGTCTGGAGAGTAGAGGGACCCTATGATTCCACTTATAGTCTTGCAATACTTAATCGACAATTTGCATTAGCTCTAAAAGCTTTAGATGTTGACGTTAAGATTCTATCAACGGAAGGACCAGGTGATTATGCACCAGATTTAAAATTTTTAGAAAGTCATAAGGATATTTTAAAATTGCATGAAGATTCTAGGATTAATAATTATCAACCAACAATTATTAGTAGAAACCTTTACCCTCCAAGAGTCAATGACTTTGATAATGGAATTAATATTTTACATTCATATGGTTGGGAGGAAACTGAATTCCCATCTGAATGGATAGAAGAATTTAACAAAAATCTAGATGGATTATCTGTAATGTCTTCACAAGTAAAGCAGATATTAATTGATAATGGTTGTCAATTGCCAATTAAAGTTACTAGTTTAGGCGTTAATCATATAAAGCCGAATAAGGATATTCTTAGTTTAGATGCAAAAAAATTCAAATTTCTGCATGTTTCATCTTGTTTTCCAAGGAAGGGAATATCAATACTTTTAACAGCGTATGGTAATGCTTTTAGTTCTAAAGATGATGTATCCCTAATTATTAAAACTGCTCCTAATCCACATAACAATGTAAGTCAGATTCTTGAACAATTAATTCTATCAAATCCTTCATATCCTCATGTCTTGATAATAGATAGTGATTTTTCAGATATTCAAATGTCTTCGCTATTTAATTCATCAAATTGTCTTGTAGCACCAAGTTACGGAGAAGGTTTTGGGCTTTTAATTGCTGAAGCTATGCATTTAGGTCTACCAGTTATAACCAATGGTTGGGGTGGTCAGATTGATTTTTGTAATCATTTAAATTCATGGTTATTAGATTTCTCTTTTGAATATGCAAATACGCATTTTAATTTAACATCATCAGTTTGGGCTAAGCCATCTGAAAGTCATTTAACTGAATTATTGAAAGAAGTTTATTGTGAAACTCCTGAAGTGATAACTTCTAAATTAAAGGCTGCAAAACAGACTATTAAGGAATATAAATGGTCGAATGTTGCTAAGAAAAATATAAGCTTTGTAAGGAATTTAGCTCTTGGATCATCATTTTGTGAATCCAGGATTGGTTGGGTATCGACATGGAATTCAAGATGTGGTATTGCGGCATATTCTAAACATCTTATTGAATATATCTCTGATTTTAAAATTATCTTATCTCCTAAGCAAGAGGATCTAATTGCTGATGACAATTTAATAGTTAAAAGATGCTGGAATTTAGAGGGTTCAGTTCCAGATGAATTAGAGGAGTTATACGAAACAATTATTCACGAGAAATTAACAACCGTTGTAGTTCAATTTAATTATGGATTTTATAATTTTGATTCTTTATGTTTATTTATTAATCGATTAACGAATAATAAGGTGAATATAATTATGATGATGCATTCAACAAAAGATCCTGTAGATAATCCGTCTAAAAAACTATCAAATCTAAAAAAAGCCTTTCAAAAGTGTTCTCGTATCTTGGTACATACTCCAGAAGATTTAAATAGGCTTAAGGATCTTGACCTTTTATCAAATATTGGAATTTTTCCACATGGAATTTTGGACTTTTATTTTGAAAATAATTCTAATATCACATCCTTTAAAAGACGTATATTTACTCAAATAATGAATGATAAAACTGAAAGATTGATTTCTGCATATGGTTATTGTTTGCCAAATAAAGGATTTAGTGAGTTAATTAAAGCAATAAAAATTCTTAAAGATCGAGAATTTGTTGTTAATTTAAGATTATATGCTGCTATTCATAGTTCTATTTGTTCCAAAGAATACTATCTTGAACTTCTAGATTTAATTGATCAGTATTCACTTTCTAACCTAATTATTTTAGATACTACATATGACTCTGATCAATCAACACTATCAAAACTCTCAGAATCTGACTTAATTGTTTTCCCCTATCAAAATTCTAATGAATCTTCTAGTGCTTCAGTTCGTCATGGCTTGGCTAGCGGTGTACCAGTTGCAGTGACCCCTATTTCAATATTCTCTGATGTATTTAAAGTCGTTGATGTTTTACCTGGTGTTACTGAGGATTTATTAGCTGAGGGTATACAAAATTGGTATCTTAATAAAAAGATATCAAAGAAAGAAAAGTCTTTAAATGAATATCAACACGCTTGGAGGTCTCAACATAGGTTTAGTAAACTTGGTCCACGATTACAAGGAATGATTAGAGGAATTGAATTGAATAATTAAAATTATTTATTTATTTTCTCTTTTATAAGTTTTTTGATTAACGAATCAATATCAACTGAAGATTTCCATCCTGTATCGTTGAAGCAATCTTCAGGATTCCCAACACTTCTTTGGATATCTGATTTTCGAAATAGGTTGGGTTCTATTTCTACATGCTTTTCCCATTGTAAGGCAAGTTGACTAAATACTTTATTAATAAATTCTCGAAGGCTGGTACCTTTTCCTGTGCATATTATTTGGTCTTTTAATATTGTTGCTCTTGTTATAATTTGCATGGCCTCTACATATTCTTCAGCGTCTCCCCAGTCTCTGATAATGTCAACATTACCAACTTTGAATTTATATTGTTGATCCCTTAAACTTTTAATTGCCCCTGTAATAATTTTTTGAGTTACAAAACTTTCAGCTCGTAAAGTTGATTCATGATTAAAGAGTACTCCTGTTAAACAATTTAGTTTGTATATTTCTCGATAAAATTTAACAAAATTCATACTAGATATCTTTGCTAAAGCGTAAGGGTTTATTGGGACTTTTGGATCATTGATTTTAGCTTTTCCTTTCACATTTCCATATATCTCACTGCTTCCTGCAAAGAAAATTCTTCCTTCATAATTCGCTTTTCGGCAAATTTCTAATAAATTGTAGGTTGCATTGATGATACTTTGATAGGTCTCTAATGGTTTCTCAAAAGACAATCCAACCGAGGATTGTGCAGATAGATTATAAATTTCAGATGGTTGATACTCTTCGATTAAATTTATGTATTGCTCATGATTTTTTAAATCAAGTGTTATGACCTTGAATTTACCTCGAATATCTAATTTTTTAAAATTTACGCTTGAATAATTTATTTTTCTGGTAAGACCTACAACTTCAAAACCTTTTTTCAGCAACGATCTACACATCATAGACCCATCTTGGCCAGTACAACCAATTACAAAACAAGATTTACTTGGCACTTTTGTCATCGCCTTTCGAATACGCCTTATAAAATTATTTAAAATATTTACTCAATATTTAACATTGGTATGCGCATATTCTCAAGAGAATATTTTTGATTTTATTGAAAAATTCAAGTAATTATTTCGTGCTTTTGGCTACTTTTCTTTAAAAAGTTTCTATAAATCGCATTTTCTAGGTGTGCACTTTATGTTCTGCACACAACAGTGTTAGGTCCTTTGGGATTGAGGATGGCTTATTTGATTCGCTTGTTTTGCTCAAGTTTTATTCTTTTGGAAATAATTGAAGAAGTTAGTGATGGAAAGCTATTTGGAGACTTCACAAGTGATTTTTTGAGTATGATATTACATAGTTTTTGGTAAATCATTGTTCAAATTTTTAAATAGAACTTGATTGATTTAATTGTCTTGATTTCCTTGAGTGTACATTTTATCTATTGTGCTTGTCGGTTAATAGTTTATAGTTTGGCGAGATTCTCGTGAGGAGTGTCTGTTGAATTATTTCTACAGGCTTTCTTACAGCTTCCTATATTCTCCGGGATCCACTTCAGCTGGTTACTCGGTAACCGCAGCTAAACTGCAAATCCCCTTTACTTAGACACAATTCCAGAATGGCCAACGCGACTGCGACTCAACTACAACAGCTGTACATCGCTTACTTCGGACGCGCAGCTGATCCAACTGGTCTTGATTATTGGACCGACACAGGCGTTACTACAAAGGCTTTTGCAGCTAGTCAGTACGCTCAGAATGAATTTAAATCTGTATATGGAAGTCTTTCAGTAGAGGCTCAAGTTAACCAGATCTATCAAAATCTATTTGATAGATCAGCCGACGCTGCAGGACTTGTTTATTGGACTAAACAGATAAATTCAGGCGCGTTGGAACTTGCTTCAATAGCTAATGATCTTATATGGGCTGCAACCAATAATTCTGGTAGTGATGATGACAAGACTGCACTAACAAACAAAACGAATGCTGCTGTTGCATATACAGCTGCAGTTAAAGCTGATGCTACAGCTCTTCTTGCTTATCAGCCTCAATCTTCAGATCCATGGGTTGAAGGAAACAATTTTGCTGAAGGTAAAACATTTATTGCTGGTATAGATAAAGATACAACTCATACAGCTGCTCAGGTTACTGCGAGTATTACAACTATAAAAACTAATGGTATCCAAGATGGGAAATATACACTTACTTCTAACGCGCCAAGCATTACTGAAACTGATTCAGGTACTAAAACTCTTGCATTTACATTAACGCTTGATCAAGCAGCTACTACTGAAACCACAGTTAACTACGAGACATTAACTACTGGAACAGCTACAGCTGGTGATGACTTCACAGCAGCATCAGGAACAGTTACTTTTGCGGCTGGTCAAAAGACAGCGACGGTAAATGTTTCTGTACTTGGTGATACAGATGTTGAATCAGATGAGACAGTTAAGGTCAAGTTCTCTGGTTCAAGCCTTTCTGCTGATGTAACTGGTACAGGTACGATCAGTAATGACGATGCTGCTGCTTCAACTTATACACTTACTTCAACCTCACCAAGTGTTACTGAAACTGATTCAGGTACTAAAACTCTTGCATTTACATTAACGCTTGATTCTGCAGCAACTGCTGAAACCACAGTTAATTACGAGACATTAACTACTGGTACAGCAACAGTTGGTACAGATTTCACAGCAACATCAGGAACAGTTACTTTTGCGGCTGGTCAAAAGACAGCGACGGTAAATGTTTCTGTACTTGGTGATACAGATGTTGAATCAGATGAGACAGTTAAGGTCAAGTTCTCTGGTTCAAGCCTTTCTGCTGATGTAACTGGTACAGGTACGATCAGTAATGACGATGCTGCTGCTTCAACTTATACACTTACTTCAACCTCACCAAGTGTTACTGAAACTGATTCAGGTACTAAAACTCTTGCATTTACATTAACGCTTGATTCTGCAGCAACTGCTGAAACCACAGTTAATTACGAGACATTAACTACTGGTACAGCAACAGTTGGTACAGATTTCACAGCAGCATCAGGAACAGTTACTTTTGCGGCTGGTCAAAAGACAGCGACGGTAAATGTTTCTGTACTTGGTGATACAGATGTTGAATCAGATGAGACAGTTAAGGTCAAGTTCTCTGGTTCAAGCCTTACTGCTGATGTAACTGGTACAGGTACGATCAGTAATGACGATGCTGCTGCTTCAACTTATACACTTACTTCAACCTCACCAAGTGTTACTGAAACTGATTCAGGTACAAAAAACCTTGCATTTACAGTAACGCTTGATTCTGCAGTAACTGCTGAAACCACAGTTAATTACGAGACATTAACTACTGGTACAGCAACAGTTGGTACAGATTTCACAGCAACATCAGGAACAATTACTTTTGCGGCTGGTCAAAAGACAGCGACGGTAAATGTTTCTGTACTTGGTGATACAGACTATGAATCAGATGAGACAGTTGTGGTCAAGTTCTCTGGTTCAAGCCTTACTGCTGATGTAACTGCTACAGGTACGATCAGTAATGACGATACTGACCCTGCTCAAACAGCTAAAACATTAGTTTTAACTACAGGTACTAACACCGGATCTGATTTCACTGGATCAAGTGTTGCAGATACTTTCGACGCAAGTACATCTAATTCATTAAACAACGGAGATGTGCTAGCAGGTGGTGATGGCGATGATGTTTTAAACGCAACATTCAGTACTGCTCATACTGCCTCAGTTACCTCTACGTCGATTGAAACTTTCAACTTAACCTCTGGTAACGCAGCTGTTACTTTGAATCTTGCTGCAGCAACTGGTATTACAACTATTACTAATACTGGTTCTAATGATAATAATCTAGTCCTCAATAATATCGTAGCTGTACCTACAACAATCAACATCAATACAAATGATGGTGATTCAACATTCCAATTTACTAATACTGCACTAGCTGGTTCAACTGATGATCTTTTGATCAATCTAGATGGAGCAACTGGAAACTCAACAATCACAATTTCTAGGGCAGCAGGTGCAACTAACGATCTGGAAACACTTTCATTAGTTTCTAGATCAACAGCCAATGTAGTTGCAACTATTACTACTGATGCTGTTGATACAGCGACAGTAGAAATTAGTGGTGATCAAAATCTTGAAGTTACAAATGCTTTTGGGAATGAAGTTTTAACGATTTCTGCTGGTTCTGCTACTGGAGATTTAGACCTAACTACTGGTACTGGAGACATGACTGTCACTACCGGAGCAGGTGCTGACACTATTATTTCTAGTACTGGTGATGACACCATTACCGCTGGAGGTGGAGCTGACAGTATCACACTTGGTACTGGTACTGATAACGCTTCAGGTGGTGCAGGTATTGATACTTTCATTGAAACATCAGCAGGTTTGACATCTGTTGACACAATTTCTGGAGGAGATGGAGTTGATATTCTTTCAATCTCTGATGCTTCAACAGTTATTGATTCGGACTTCAACAATGTCACATCTGTTGAGACATTGACTCAAGGTACGACTAATGCTGCTAACACCATTACTCTTGGTTCACTAGCTGATGCTTCAGGTTTAGCCACAATCACTGGTAATGGAACTGGTGTAGATACAGTTACCGTCGGAGCAGGTTTTGATAATGCTCTTACCGTAAATGTCGCAACTGGTAATGATCAAATTGATGCTTCTGCTTCAGCGGCTGCAGTCAATATCGCCGCTGCTGCTGCTTCAATTACTACCAATGACACACTCAAAGGTGGTACTGGTGCAAATGACACAATTACATTGACAGCCGATTCAGGTACAGCAAACCTTGGTGCTTCAGTTACTGGATTTGAAACAGTCACAGTCGCTGCTGCAACAACTAATGACATAAAAATTACTACTAAGGACGAAAACGCAACAACTTCTCAAGCACTAACTGTTAACGCATCTGCTTTAACCAACACAGCTGCGGCTTTAACTTTCACATCTAGTGAAAACAGCACAGCAACTATCAACGTTACTGGTGGTGCTGGTGCTGATTCCATTACAGCTGGAACAGAGACATCTAACTTTGCTGGTGGAGGAGGAATTGATACCTTTAGTTTCACTTCAGCTCAATTAGTATCTACAGATACAATTTCTGGAGGAGATGGAGTTGATATCCTTTCAATCTCTGATGCTTCAACAGTTATTGACTCGGACTTCACCAATGTCACATCGGTTGAGACATTGACTCAAGGTACGACTAATGCTGCTAACACCATTACTCTTGGTTCAGTAGCTGATGCTGGTGCTTTGGCCACAATCACTGGTAATGGATCTGGTGTAGATACAGTTACCGTCGGAGCAGGTTTTGATAATGCTCTTACCGTAAACGTCTTAACTGGTAATGATGTAATTGATGCTTCTGCTTCAGCGGCTGCAGTCAATATCGCCGCTGCTGCTGCTTCAATTACTACCAATGACACACTTAAAGGTGGTACTGGTGCAAGTGACACAATTACATTGACAGCCGGTTCAGATACAGCAAACCTTGGTGCTTCAGTTACTGGATTTGAAACAGTCACAGTCGCTGCTGCAACAACTCATGACATAAAAATTACTACTAAGGACGAAAACGCAACAACTTCTCAAGCACTAACTGTTAACGCATCTGCTTTAACCAACACAGCTGCGGCTTTAACTTTCACATCTAGTGAAAACAGCACAGCAACTATCAACGTTACTGGTGGTGCTGGTGCTGATTCCATTACAGCTGGAACAGAGACATCTAACTTTGCTGGTGGAGGAGGAATTGATACCTTTAGTTTCACTTCAGCTCAATTAGTATCTACAGATACAATTTCTGGAGGAGATGGAGTTGATATCCTTTCAATCTCTGATGCTTCAACAGTTATTGACTCGGACTTCACCAATGTCACATCGGTTGAGACATTGACTCAAGGTACGACTAATGCTGCTAACACCATTACTCTTGGTTCAGTAGCTGATGCTGGTGCTTTGGCCACAATCACTGGTAATGGATCTGGTGTAGATACAGTTACCGTCGGAGCAGGTTTTGATAATGCTCTTACCGTAAACGTCTTAACTGGTAATGATGTAATTGATGCTTCTGCTTCAGCGGCTGCAGTCAATATCGCCGCTGCTGCTGCTTCAATTACTACCAATGACACACTTAAAGGTGGTACTGGTGCAAGTGACACAATTACATTGACAGCCGGTTCAGATACAGCAAACCTTGGTGCTTCAGTTACTGGATTTGAAACAGTCACAGTCGCTGCTGCAACAACTCATGACATAAAAATTACTACTAAGGACGAAAACGCAACAACTTCTCAAGCACTAACTGTTAACGCATCTGCTTTAACCAACACAGCTGCGGCTTTAACTTTCACATCTAGTGAAAACAGCACAGCAACTATCAACGTTACTGGTGGTGCTGGTGCTGATTCCATTACAGCTGGAACAGAGACATCTAACTTTGCTGGTGGAGGAGGAATTGATACTTTTATTTTCACTTCAGCTGGTTTGGTATCTGTTGATACAATTTCTGGAGGAGATGGAGTTGATATTCTTTCAATCTCTGATGCTTCAACAGTTATTGATTCGGACTTCACCAATGTCACATCGGTTGAGACATTGACTCAAGGTACGACTAATGCTGCTAACACCATTACTCTTGGTTCAGTAGCTGATGCTGGTGCTTTGGCCACAATCACTGGTAATGGATCTGGTGTAGATACAGTTACCGTCGGAGCAGGTTTTGATAATGCTCTTACCGTAAACGTCTTAACTGGTAATGATGTAATTGATGCTTCTGCTTCAGCGGCTGCAGTCAATATCGCCGCTGCTGCTGCTTCAATTACTACCAATGACACACTTAAAGGTGGTACTGGTTCAAGTGACACAATTACATTGACAGCCGATTCAGGTACAGCAAACCTTGGTGCTTCAGTTACTGGATTTGAAACAGTCACAGTCGCTGCTGCAACAACAAATACTATAAAAGTTACTACTAAGAACGAAAACGCAACAACTTCTCAAGCACTAACTGTTAACGCATCTGCTTTAACCAGCACAGCAGCTACGTTTACCTTTGTCTCTGGAGAAACTGGTACAGGTGAATCACTTGCAACTGTCAACGTAACTGGTGGTGCTGGTGCTGACTCAATAACAGGTGGAACTGAGAAATCTAACTTTGTTGGAGCCGGTGGAGCAGATACATTTACATTCGCATCGGGTAGTTTAACTTCTGCAGATACCGTTTCTGGTGGAGATGGAGCTGACGTCCTTACATTCTCTGATGCATCAACAGTTGTTGATGCTGACTTCACGAACATAACTAGTGTTGTCAACCTTGACGGTACAGGAGGTGCAAATACAATTACTCTTGGTTCAAAAGCTGATGCAACGGGTATAGCAAGTATTCAAGGAGCTGCAAGTGCTGTAGATACAGTTACTGTTGGAGCTGGTTTTGATAACGCACTATCCGTGAATATCAACGCTGGTGCTGACTCAATTGATGGTTCGGCATCATCAGCTGCAATAACAATTATTGCCGCTGATGGAGAAATCACAGCAGATGACACACTGAAAGGTGGTACTGGTGCTAATGACATCATTCAAATCACTGCTGTTGAGGGTGGTACAACTACCTTCGGAGCAAGTTTCACAGGATTTGAAACGATTGGGGTTACTGCTGCTACAACTCAACAGTTGAAAATTGTTATGGGTGATGCTTTGTCTGCAGGAGAGACAATTACCCTTACAGCAGCAGTATTGACTGGTGGTAGCGGTGAACTTGATTTCAACGGCTCTGCTGAAATAGAAGGTAGTTTCAATATCACTGGTTCTGCCGGTGCAGATACTATTAAGGGTGGACTTGGTACAGATACTCTTAATGGTGGTGCTGATGGTGTTGACGTCTTCTACACTTACAAAGGTAACGACGTTGTTGACTTTGGAGAAACTACAGGCGATAACGACGTTTGGTACATGAGTGGTGCGGCAAACAGTTCAAGTAACCTTGACACAATCACCAACTTTGAAGCTGGTGCAAGTAAGGACATCTTGAATCTAACCTCACTCGCTTCATTCAATAACACAACCACTGAGGCATTGCATGTACTTACAACGTTTAATGACGCTGGTGCAGACAATGACAACGTTCTTGTACTGAATACAGGCAACTACTACGCTAACGCTGCTGCATTATTGGATACTCTTGAAGAGGGTAACACCACTATTGGTTCATCTGTTCATACAGCTGCCTCACAAGTTGTAGTTGCTTACCAAGCTGCAAGTGGAGGTAATGTAAGAATTGCTGAAGCTACTCTCGCAACTGCTGGAGGTTTCACTGCAGTGGCAGATTTGGCAATACTTTCAGGTGTTACTGATGTCACAACCTTGGCTGCTACAAACTTCGTTCTTGACTAATTAACTTAGTTAAATCTTATTTAAAGAGGGGGTAATAACCCCTCTTTTTTTTTTATAAATCAGTCTATGAGTGTTTTTCATTCTTTAATTATTCCTACCCGTAATAGGCAAGAATACGTTGTAGATGCAGTATCTTATTATTTACGATCTGTTGATAATCTCGGAGAGGTAATTGTTGCTGATAATTCTGATCAAAGACAATTAATTTTGAAATATCTTCAACCTTTCTTATACGATAAAAGATTAAAAATTTTAGCCTCACCTAATCCGACTCTATCAATGAGAGAGAATTGGGAGAGAGGTGTATCTGTTAGTCAGGGTGAGTGGGTCTCTATCATTGGCGATGATGATATTCTTAGCCCTGATTTAGTTTTTTTTCTTAGACACTTTTTAACTAATGCTGGTTCTGAGCAATTTGAATCTTTGAACTGGAGAGGAATTAATTTTTCTTGGAAAGGTGTTACTGTAGATTCTAGGAGAAATCCTGCAGCAATTCCTGTCGATGGTGATCAGTTACGAAGAATTCCTTCTGAGGAACATTTAAAAAAATCTTTAAGGTGGGATGAACCTAAAAGATCAATGGGTTCTGGACCAACTATTTATCATGGATGTTGGAAACGTAGCTTAATTAATAAAGTTAAAGATTTGAATAATGGCGTTGTCTTTGGCGCTGAGACCGTTGACTATGAGGCTGGTTACAATGCCCTGTTGTGTACTAATGAATTCGTTATGATAGAGCGCCCTTTCTCAATTCTAGGTGCTTGCGAAAAATCTAATTCAGCTGCTGTTATTGATTATAAACATAAGAAAAATGCTATTGATAACTGGTATAAAGATGCTGGAACGGTTGATGGATTAGCAAGTGATCAACGTCTACCATTTTCACTAGCACTTTGCATTTATTTTTTAAATAATTATTGGATGGAAAAACATAATTATTTTGTTGAGGTAAATAAAGTTAATGTAATTAAAGGCGTAGCTCAAGAACTGACAACACTTGATCCTATTTATTTTGATAAATTTAAAGATGAGCTAATTACTTTTATTCAGCAGACTGACTTAGCTGAATTTTTACCTGAGTTTAAACCGCAAAAAAGGCAAAAACATGAAGTAGGTTGGAATGGTTTAATGAATGGCGCAATGATTATCGATCCTGATAAATATGCAGATAGAGTTATAGACTTTGCTGACATTGCATTTTCTATGTTAACTCCTTGGCAAAGAATTGGGACTAAATATAAAGTGGATAAAATCTTATAATTATGTTAGCTGTAATACTTGCAGGTGGCTTAGGGACCAGACTTTCTGAAGAAACAGTAATAAGACCTAAACCACTGGTCGAAATCGGAGGAATGCCAATCTTGTGGCATATTCTAAAGATCTATAGTTCTTTTGGTGTTAATGAATTTATTATTTGCTGCGGATATAAAGGATATTTGATTAAAGAGTATTTTGCTAATTATTTTCTTCATATGAGTGATATTACGTTTCATATGGATGAGGATAATCGAATGGAAGTTCATCAAAAAAGAAGTGAGCCATGGAAAGTTACTCTTGTAGATACTGGAGATTTAAGTCAAACTGCTGGTAGATTAAAAAGAGTAAAGTCATATATTCACTCTGAATCTTTTTGTTTTACATATGGAGATGGGCTCTCAAATGTAAATATAGATGAGTTAATCAAATTTCATAACAATCAAAATTGTTTAGCAACTCTTACTTCTGTTCGGCCACCTGGTAGGTATGGCGCAATCAAATCGAATGGCAATAAAGTAACTGATTTTACTGAAAAACCAGAAGGGAATTTGTCTTGGATCAATGGTGGATTTTTTGTAGTAAATAAAAAAATTTTTGATTTAATTAAAAATGATGATTCCAGTTGGGAGAATGATGTTCTTCCTAAGTTAGCTTCAAAAGGTGAGCTTTCTACTTTCAACCATGACGGTTTTTGGCAACCTATGGATACTTTGCGTGATAAAAATAAACTTCAAGATCTATGGTTATCTGGTCAAGCACCGTGGAAGTTATGGTAGCTAAAAGTTTACTAAAGGGAGATGATACTTTTTGGAAAAATAAAAAAGTTCTAATTACTGGTCATACTGGTTTTAAAGGTTCCTGGCTAGCTCTATGGTTATTAAGAATGGGTGCCGATGTGTCTGGTTTTTCTTTACCTACTTCAAACAAAAATAAGTTATTTAATGAATTAGATTTAGCTCAATTATCAACTTCTAATGCTTATGGTAACTTTAAACATTATGAGGGAGATATAAGGGATAGTAATACTTTAAAAAAAATAATTGTTGAGGTACAACCACAAGTTGTTTTTCATCTTGCAGCTCAAAGTTTAGTTTTAAATAGTTACTTAAATCCTATAGAAACTTGGGAAATTAATATTATTGGAAGTTTAAAAGTTTTGGAATCTTTAAGGGATTTGGATCACGATTGTGCCGTTGTTTGTATAACTTCAGATAAAGTCTATCAAAATAGACAATCTCTATATGGATATCGTGAGGATGATCGCTTAGGGGGAAAAGATCCTTATAGTTCAAGTAAAGCTGCAATGGAGATCGTAATAAATAGTTGGAGAGAAAGTTTTTGTGGAATTGGCAATTATCAAATCAAAAATATATCTATTGCGACTGCTCGTTCTGGCAATGTAGTAGGAGGTGGAGATTGGGCAGAGAATCGCTTGGTTCCAGATGCTATTAGTAGTTTGATTCAAAATGAAACTATTCCTTTACGAAATCCAAATTCAAGTCGTCCCTGGCTTCATGTCCTTGAACCTCTCTCTGGTTATTTAATTCTTGCGAAAGAGTTATTTTTAAATCATAGGAATAAAGTTAGTGCCAAATTTAGCCAACCTTTTAATTTTGGACCAAATATTCAATCAAATAATACAGTTAGACAATTGATTGAATGCTTATTAGAATATTGGCCAGGAGAATGGGTTGAAATATTATCTGAAGACACTCCAAAAGAAGAGGAATTATTATTTTTGACAAGTGAGAAATCTTATAGACTTTTAGGGTGGAAGCCTAAATGGGATTTCTCACAAACTATTTGTAAAACCGTTTCATGGTATAAAAAGAATTACGATGGAATAAATGCTTTAGACTGTTGTATCTCTGATCTAGAAGCATATCAATCAAAATAATAATATGCATATAAAAGAACTCTCTATTGAAGGTTTATTTGAGATATATGCCATTGAGAATTCAGATAGTCGTGGTTCATTTATTAACATTTTTAGAGACAATAATTTATTATTTAGGGAAGCTTGGGGTAATAGAAAAATTCGTCAGGTTAACATCAGTAATAATATTAAAGTTGGCTCTATAAGAGGTTTACATTTTCAATCAAATCCTTATATGGATGCAAAGATTGTTCGTTGTCTTAGTGGTAAGATTTGGGATGTTGCAATTGATTTGCGTGTAAATTCATTAACCTATTGTCAATGGGTTGCAACTACTTTGTCGCCTGAAAAATTAAATGCCTTATTTATCCCTGAGGGGTTTGCTCATGGTTTTCAAGTTTTAGAGCCAAATAGTCAAGTATTATATCTTCATTCTCAGGATTGGGTGCCAGAATTTGAAAAAGGCTATCGATGGAATGATTTCAAATTTAAAATTAATTGGCCTTTACCTTTAACTGAAATAAGTATGAAAGATCAATTATTACCTTATTTTTAAAAAGATGAAATACAAGTGTCGTCATTGTTCTGCTTTACTTGAAGAGGAAGTTATTGATTTAGGCCATCAACCTCCAAGTAATGCTTATATTTCTAAATCGAATCTTCATTTACCTGAAATTACTTATCCTTTGAAATTATTTGTTTGTTCAAAATGTTGGCTTGTCCAACTACCTGAACATGCTAAAGCTGAAGAGCTATTTACTTCAGATTATGCTTATTTCTCAAGTACTTCTAAATCTTGGTGCGAGCATGCTAAACAGTTTACATATAAAGCAATTGAAAAACTAGGTCTTAATCGAACTAGTTTAGTTATAGAAATAGCGAGTAATGATGGTTATTTATTAGAGTATCTTCAACGCGAAAAAATACCGAATATTGGGATTGAGCCAACTATGGAAACGGCTTATGCTTCTAGGAAGAAAGGTATAGAAACAATTCAGAAATTTTTTGGATCTAATCTTGCAAATGAATTGCTGGAGAATAATCTTAAAGTAAAAAATAAAGCAGATTTGATAATTGCAAATAATGTTTTAGCTCATGTTCCAGATATTAATGATTTCATGTTAGGTGTGAAACTTTTACTTAAAAATGATGGGTATGTTTCTATTGAATTTCCTCATTTATTAAATTTAATCAAATATAATCAATTTGATACAATATATCATGAACACTACAGTTATCTGAGCTTGAATTTTGTTCAGGTATTGTCAAATCATGTTGGATTATCCATTGTAGATGTTGAAGAATTAAATACTCATGGTGGGAGTTTAAGAGTTTGGCTAAGACATAATAATATTTCTCAACCTAATCAATCTGTAGAAAAAATATTAAATATCGAAAAAGATTATGGATTACTTCATTTAGAAACTTACAAAAACTTCCAAAGAAATGCTGAGTTTTCAAAATACAATTTAATTGAATATTTGATAACTCAAAAGAAGATTGGTAAGAAAGTTATGGCTTACGGTGCTGCTGCTAAAGGTAATACATTAATTAATTATGCAGGTATTAAATCTGATTTAATACCTGCTGTTTTTGATAATGCAAAAAGCAAACAAGGCAAGTTTCTTCCAGGTAGTCATATTCCTATTCTTTCGCCAGAAAAGTTGAATGATTTGAATCCTGATTCAATTTTAATTTTGCCCTGGAATCTTATTGATGAATTACAAAAAGATTTATTAGGATATAAACTTTTCGTTGCGATGCCTAAAATGAAAGAGATTTCTTGATCTGAGAAATATGTCTCCTAAAGTACAAGATAAAATTCCATATACTAGACCATCAATAACGGATTTAGAAACTAATTATGCTACTGATGCTGCAGCTAATGGCTGGGGTGAAAGATGTTATGACTATATTTATAAATTTGAAAATAGATTTAAAGATTATGTAGGAACTTCTTTCGCAATTTCAACTAGTAGTTGTACTGGTGCACTTCATATGGGTATGAAAGCACTTGGTATTGGCCCTGGGGATGAGGTCATTTTGGCAGATACTAATTGGATTGCCACAGTTTCACCAGTAGTCCATCTTGGCGCACAGCCTGTTTTTGTAGATATTGAAGAGGAAAGTTGGTGCTTAGATCCAATACAAGTTGAAAACGCAATAACAAAAAGAACGAAAGCAATAATTGCAGTTCATCTTTATGGGAATTTAGCTGATATGAGTAAATTATTATCAATAAGTAAGAAGTATAATCTTTATTTAATTGAAGATGCTGCTGAAGCCATCGGATCAGTTTATCTTGGTAAAAAAGCAGGATGCATTGGTATTTTCGGTGCTTTTTCTTTTCATGGAACAAAAACCATTACAACTGGCGAGGGAGGCGCATTAGTAACTAATGATTCTAATCTTTACGAGAAGGTATTGACATTGTCCAATCATGGAAGATCTAAATTTCAAAAGAAGCAGTTTTGGGCGGACAACGTTGGGTATAAATATAAGATGTCAAATATTCAAGCTGCTATAGGGCTTGCTCAGCTTGAAAGAATCGAGGACTTGGTAGCGAGAAAAAGAGAAATTTTAAGTCAATATAAAAATTATTTATCTAACTTTAGTGGTTTAACTTTTAATTATGAACGCACTTCTTGCATCAATGGAGCGTGGATGCCTACAGTCGTTTTTGATGATTATCTGAATATCAATAGAGACTCTTTAGCTCATGCTTTTGCAGAGCAGAATATTGATGCAAGGGTATTTTTTTGGCCACTTTCTTCGCTTCCTATGTTTACATCCCAGCGAAATAATATTAATTCATGGTCTATACCAGAGAGGGCAATAAATCTTCCAAGCTTTCACGATATTTCGGAGGAACAAATTATGAGATCTGTTAATTGTATTCGTCATTTATTTAATCAAACCAAATGAAATTTAAAAATACGATAATTATTGGTGCTAATAATCCTACAATTATTAGAACTATTAATGATATCAATAGTTTTTCAAAAACAATAAATGTTTTAGGATTTATAGATAATAATTTTCAGAATATAGGTAATTTCTATCATGGAATTCCTATCTTAGGAGGTTTAAATGATTTAAAATATTTTCCCGAAGATGTCAGTTTAATTAACACAATCGCTAGCAAAACAAATCTTAGAAAAGAAATTACTAATTCATTTATTGAACAAGGATTTAATTTTTTAAATGTAATTCACCCTTCAATTAATATAGATTCTGTTACTTTTGGTCAGGGTAATATAGTATATGAAAATTCCATGATTCATCCTCAAGTAAAAATTGGATCTCATAATGTTATATCTAGTTGTTCTGGTATAGCTCATGAAAGTTCTATTGGTGATTATAATTTTATTGGACCTGCCTCTTATATCTGTGGCAAAGTGAAAATTTGTGATTTAGTATACATAGGTGTAGGAGCAAAAGTCCTACCTAGACTTACTCTGGGATCTGATTCTTTGATTGCTGCTGGTGCTGTTGTTATTTCTGATATAAAATCCAATAGCAGAGTGCGTGGTGTCCCAGCAAAACCATTTTAAATATATGTGTGGTTTCGTTTGTTCTTATAATGATAATAGTTTTCAACTAACTAATTCTCTTAATTTAATTAGTCATAGAGGACCTGATTCATCTAAAACTCTTATAAAAAATAATTGGCAAATTGGTTTTAATCGTCTTTCTATAGTGGGAAATCAAGAAGATTTTGATCAACCTTATACAGAAAATAGTAATGAAGATTGCTTAGTTTTTAATGGAGAAATTTATAATTTTAAAGAACTAGCAGATGAATATGATATTAAATCCTCAAAAATTTCTGATACAGAAGTTTTGTATAAACTTTTAAAGTTTAATATTAAAGAAATTATACCAAAACTTGATGGGATATTTGCTTTTGCTTATATAAATTTTAGAAGAAATGAAGTCTTTTTAGCGAGAGACTTCTTTGGAGTTAAACCAGCTTATTATTCTTTTCTAAACGGAAAACTATATATTTCAAGTGAATTAAGGCCTCTTTCTTCTCATTTAAATTCTTCATATAATTCTCAGGCTTTAGTAGAATATTTATCTTATGGCACTACTTGGAATTCAGATACTATTTATAAATCTATAAATAAAATTAATGCAGGTGAAATTATTCATTTTAATTTAAAAAATAATAAGAGAAATCAATATTCATTTGATTTGATAGTTAATAAAACTCTCAAAGCTAAAAAAACATACTCTGAAATTTTTTCGAATTCTGTAAAAAGCCAAATTCCTGATTTGCCTTTTGGAATTTTGTTTAGCGGTGGAATTGATTCTACTTTAATTTTATTAGAGCTAATGAAAAATAAGAAACTAACTTCAATATTTTCTATTACTCTAGATGATATTGAGATGAATGAAAAATATTGGCAAGATTTGGTAATAAAAACTTTTAATATTAAATCTAATTACTATGAAGTAAAAACTAACAATAATGATTTTACTCCTGAGAATATTTATCATTCTTTATATCAATTAGATTTACCTATTACACATCCTAATTTTTTAGGAGCACTAGCAATTGCCGAAAAAGCTAAATTCTATGGACTTAAAGTTTTGATCTCTGGAGAGGGTGCAGATGAATTATTCTGCGGCTATAGATGGCACTTACAAGATTCAATCAATATGGAAAATATTCTTGGTTATGTTCCTTCTTCAATTATTGCAAAGGTCTTAGGAATACAGAATTTCAATCCACCAAAATTCACTGAGATGAGTATGGATGAATTTTTTATTAAATATTATCTTCAAAGATGGTTAACAAGAGCAGATTTGACTGGCATGAAACATTCAATAGAAAATAGAGTTCCATTCCTTTCTAATTCTTTATATGAATTTTCAAGATCTTTTTCTTTAGATCAAAAAACTGCAAATAAAACTATCACTAAGATTCAGTTAAAAAAAATGCTTGCAGGATCATTATCTAATGATTTTATTTATCGAAGAAAAAGGGGTTTTGATTATCCGCTAAATTCCTGGGTTGATGGTTCTTTAGAGAAAATTATATCTAGTCGCTCAAATGAGATGATTAATGATATTAAGACTTTACTGATTCCTCACCAAAATTCATATTTTTATTCCAGAATTATATTCATACTTTCCAGCTTTTTTTTATGGGAGAAGGGTCTTTAAATCTTGAGCCTGTTTTAGACTTTCAAAACGAAGTAAGTGAGAATCTTAAAAAATTATCTTCTGCAGACGAACTTAAAAGGTTTTCAAAAGACTGGATAAATGCTGCCGCTCCTTATCGATACACATACAACTTTAGTTGGCTAGGAAGACCAATCATACAATTTCCTAATGACTCATGGGCTTTACAAGAAATTATTTGGAAAACAAAGCCTGATTTAATAATTGAAACTGGAATTGCTCATGGAGGATCATTAATCATGAATGCTTCTATTTTGGCTCTAATGGATATGTCTGAAGCAATTCTCAATAATCAATCATTAGATCCAAGAATATCTAAGCGTAAAGTTTTGGGAATTGATATTGATATAAGAAAGCATAATCAAGCAATGATTGATTCACATCCGATGGCATCTAGGATTGAAATGATTGAGGGGTCAAGCATTAATCCTGATGTAGTTGATGAGGTTAAAGATTTTTCTTCCGAGTTTAAAAATATCATGGTTTGTTTAGATTCTAATCATTCTCATGAACATGTACTGTCTGAATTGAATTCATACGCACCACTTGTTAGTAAAGGGTCCTATTGTGTTGTATTTGATACTGTTGTTGAAACAATGCCAAAGGATCTATTTTTAGATCGTCCTTGGGGGCCAAATGATAACCCTAAGACTGCATTGAAAGAGTATCTGTCTACACATAAAGAATTTGTAATAGATTTAGAAATAGATAATAAATTAATGATATCTTCTGCCCCAAATGGATATTTAAAGCGTATTTCATAGCTTAAATATTAATCTTAGTATTTATGAATTATCCTAAATTCTGATCGATTATCTTATGTATGAAGAATTTTGAATTTAATGGAATAAGGTTTTCAACTCTATTCCCTTCGCGTTATGTAAAAGAGACCTTAAATGGATCCTCTGGAAGAATATTAGTTGGAAGACAATATAAAGGTTTGATAAATAAAATAGATGGTAATTATATAGAAATTAAATTTTCTGATAATAAGGTTTCAATTTTAAGAGATAAATTTGGTAGTATTCCTCTTTATTATCGCTTGGATTGTTCTTATATATCTACATCCTTAAGTGATTTGGTTTTACCAGATGATGAATATTGTATTAATTCAATGAGTCATTATATTACGAATGGAATCCTTTTTGGCTCAGATACTCCATATAAAAATATCAAGAAATTATGTCCTTATGAAAGATTAATTTTCATAAATAAAAATTTTAAGGTGATAAATATAGAAAATTATTTTCCTAATATATCTAATGATTTCAAAATTGAGATTTTAGAAGAAATAATTTTGAATTCTATAGAAAATATTAGATCAATTGAAGATAATTCAAATAAAATACTTCTCAATCTTTCTGGAGGAAATGATTCATCTTTATTATTATCATTAATGAATCATGTAGGTTTTGATTCTGATTCTATTATTTCAAATACTTTCTATCATTCTGATTGGAGAACTGATTTTGATGATTGGATTTGGTCAAAAAGGGTTGCGGATATTTATTCTATAAATAATCAATTATGTAAGATTGATGTTTCAGATTTCAATAAATTTAATTTAGAATTGATACATCAAACTAAAGGTTTGTACCATACATATGGAACTGCATTTCATTGTCAAACATCATTTGTTAAGAATAATCTAGATAATGAGAGTATAATTATTAACGGATCAGGCCCTGATGAAGTAATTATTGGAACCGAAAAGATAGAAGTTTCTACCTTAATTAATCAAGGAAATAAAAGCTATCAAGATTATTTTAATTATTTATTCACTGCTCAAGATTATAATAAAATTCCATTAGAAGAAGTTTCTGAATACTTCTTAGAAAAAGTTTGTATTCAGGATTTAAATTTTACAAAATTAGTTGAACAAAGTTTTAATACGAAAAAGTCATTTGCTGATAACCAAAGATGCTTTCATTCTTTATTTGTTTTACAAGATCATATATCGACATTATTTGCTGCATCTGGATGTTCAAAAATGGCTATGATTTTTCCCTTCCTAACAAATGATTTTTTTGATTTCTGTTTTTCAACTCAATTTAATATATTAAATAATGAAAGTATTTATAAAAAATGTATTAAAGATATTCTGATCAAATATCTACCTCATGACATTGTATATAGGAAGAAAATTGGATTTCAATCACCTAGTAGGATATATTTTGCTAATAAAAATTTAATGGGACTTGAACTATTAACATATTTTGAAAAGAATAGTTCCATTTTGAATTTGGATAAATTAATTCAACCAATAAATAAAAGATTAATGATTGAAGCATCTCTTATAAAACGTTATGATTTTTTAGAATGGAATATATTAAATATACTAAGATTAGAAAATATTAGCTCCTCATAGGATTTTACATAGACATGGATATATTATTTATACATCAAAATTTTCCAGCCCAGTTTATTCATTTAGCCCCTGCTCTTGTTCGTGAAGGACTTAATATAACCACCTTGACCAATTCACAATCAGTTTCTAAAAATATTGATGGAATACGATTTTTTAATTATCCTATTAAACGATCAAGTTCGAAAAATATACATCCTTGGCTTACTGATTTAGAAACTAAAACTATTAGAGGAGAATATTGTTTTAGGGCTGCATATGAATTATGTCAAAAAGGATATAAACCAAATCTTATAATTTCTCATCCAGCATGGGGAGAAAGTCTATTTTTAAAAGAAATATGGCCTGATGCCAAAATAGCTATTTACTGCGAATTCTTTTATCGTTCTTTAGGAGCAGATATTAATTTTGATCCTGAATTTCCGATTACGGACCCTGGTGATCCATGTAGAGTAATGATGAAAAATATTAATAATAATCTTCATTTACAAATTGCTGATGTTGGTATTAGTCCAACCAAATGGCAAAAAAGTACCTTTCCAGAATATTTCCAAAAAAAAATTAGTGTTATTCATGATGGTATAAATACTACTTTATTAAGGCCTAATGATTCGATTGAAATTACTTTAGATTCTGGATTGAAATTATCAAAAAGTAATGAGATTATAACCTTTGTCAATCGTAATCTCGAGCCTTATCGAGGATTTCATACTTTTATGAGGTCATTACCTAAGATATTAAAGGAAAGGCCTAATTTATATGTATTAATTGTAGGAGGAGACTCAACTAGTTATGGAACCCTCCCTGAGAATGGTAAAACTTGGAAAGATATTTATGCCAATGAGGTTAAAGAGAAATTGACCGATGATCAATATAAAAGAGTAATCTTTCTTGGAACTTTGACATATGATAAATATATGTCTGTTTTACAAATATCAACTATTCATGTATATTTAACCTATCCATTTGTACTCTCTTGGAGTTTATTGGAGGCAATGAGTATTGGTTGTCCTGTGATTGTCAGTAATACAGAACCCTTACATGAAATTATAAAAGATCATGAAAATGGTGTGTATGTAGATTTTTTTGATTTTGAGGATCTTTCAAAACAAATCTTAAGTATTTTAAATAATTTTAAATTACGATCAAAACTATCTGAGAATGCCAGAAAATTTATTGTGAAAACTTACGATTTGAAAACTATATGCTTACCAAAGCAAATTTCATGGGTTAAAAGTCTTTTATGAATTATGGAAATAAATCTATTGCTAAAGATTTTATATCTTTTTCTTGCCATTCCTTACAAGTTGCCAATGCCCAAATATCAAATTCCGAACTTCTCGTTTGACTTATAACTTGACAAAAACCAGATTTTTGAAGAACTTTGATAAGCACTTTCTCTGTGAATCCGCATTTATGTGCCATAAATGTATTACCTTTTGCAATTGAACTTCTGTGACCGTAAATTATATCTAATGGCGAGATAGGTCCTTTGCCACTTTCATAAGCAGGTTCGAGTAATTTATCTTGTACAACAAGTGAACAAACAGACTTTAAATCAGGGCATGTTATCAAAATAAATCCTTGAGGTTTAAGTTTTTTTTGAAATTCTTTTAATGCTACTGTGACTTCGTGTGGATATAAATGCTCAATATTATGAGATGAGAAAATTGCATCTAGTGAATTATTTTCAATGTTATTCATCTCTGTCATACTTCCAACAACATCAGGATTTACTTGCGGATCAATATCAAATCTAATTTCTTCCCAACTTGATAACTTAAAAGGAGTATTAGAGATGTCTTTAACTCCGCATCCAACATGGAGAAACTTTTTTTTATAGTTAATACTCAATTTTTATAGAGCTCTCAAAGAATCAGCTTTGTCTTCAAAATTATTTAAAAGCAATTGTAGATAGCTAACTTTTCTTAATTTTATATTTGCAGTAAGACTCATACCTGTTTGCAATGGTAGCCTTTTTTTATTCTTTAAGATTAAGTGCTGTGATTCCAATTTGATATCTGCAGGGAACCTAAACCCCTTATTTTGAGATGGCTCGGGCACCAATGCATCGGATCCAATTTTAGTTACCTGTCCGTGAATTACTCCAAAATCTGTAGCAGGAAATGAATCAATACTTATATCCACTGATTTACCAACACTTACAAAACCTATATCTTTGCTTGCTATTTCTACTGTTGCTTTTAGTTTTTCAATAGGGACTATTTTCATGACTGGCTCGGTTGTTCTCCCAACAAAACCAGATGCTTTTGGCTTCAAATCAAAAACTATTCCATTTGAAGGTGCAATAATCGATTGATATTTTAGTGTGACGTTTGACTCGGCTATCCTGCTTTCTAATTCAGAAATTTTATTTTGTTGATCGAGAAGCTGTATTTCTGCAATTGCCCCTTCTTTAACAAGAGCTTTATATCTTTCTAGCAAATCTTTACTAATCAATAAACTATTAGATAATGCTTTTCTCCTTGCATCAGTCACTTCGGTATCTAATTTAAGTAGGATTTGACCTTTTTCAACTTTCTCACCTTCCTCAACAAGTATTTCTCCAATGATACCCTCAAAAGGCATTTGAACATCTACTACACCATTTATTGGTTCGAGTTTCCCTTGAGCGATTACTATCTCTTCTGTCTTGGCAAATGCCAACCAACTTAAGCCAAACACAGTTCCACCCATAATTGACCAACTAATTGCGCTTGCCCAATAAGTTGAATCTTTTAAAACAACTTCATTTGAGTTTCGAGCAATAGCTTTTTCACTGAAATCTTTTAATTTCTTAATCCATCTATTAGGTTCTATTTTATCAAGTGAAATTTGATTATATGTTTTTCCAATAATATTATTCTGTCTTAAATAATTGAATTTTTTAACTAATTTATTGATTTTGATTTTATCAAGAATAATTTTTTTATTATTTATCCAAAAGTTTTTTTCATATAACGAAGAAATATTTAGTTTTTTAATTTTATTAATCAACTTGCCTCCTGCTGTCTATAAAGAGCATAGTACCTTCCAAGTTTATTCATTAGCTCTTCATGGGTGCCAATTTCACATAATGATCCTTGGTGTAACATCACAACTAAATCGGCATTTTTGATTGTACTTAAGCGGTGCGTAATGAAAAATACTGTTGTGTTTTTACAGAATTCTTTTAAGTTGTCGCAGACTTGCCTCTCAGTGTTGTAATCAAGTGCACTAGTAGCCTCATCCATTATAAGAAGTTTAGGTTTACTGATTATTGTTCTAGCTATTGCAATTCTTTGTCTTTGACCGCCTGAAAGCCCAGCTCCTCTCTCTCCTACATTTGAACTATATCCATTTGGTAATTCCATTATAAACTCATGAGCACCAGCGATTCTTGCAGCTTGCACAATTTTGTCGCTAGATGCCTCAGGATCAGTTAATGCAATATTTTCACTGACTGTTCCAGCAAATAACAGAGGGTCTTGTGGAACGATACCTACTTGTCGTCTCAAAGAATAAAGTTCAACTTTATTAATGTCATAGTTATCTATTTTTATTGTTCCTGAATTAGGGCTATATAGTCTTGGAAGCAATTTCATTAAAGTGCTTTTTCCGCTTCCGCTCTGTCCAACTATTCCAGTAAAAGTTCCCTGATCTATATCAAGGTTAATGTTATTTAATACATTAATTTCACTGTTATCAAAAGCAAAAGATACATTTTTGAACTCTACTTTACCTTTTATAGATGGTAGTGGAATGTTGGTTTTGTCGGATTCTGAAGATTCCTCAGGGGTGTCAATTATATCGGCTAATCTTTCGAAAGAAACTCTCAATTCTTGTAGGTTTTGCCAAATAGTACTGAGTCTTAGAAGTGGTTGTGTTACGTAACCAGAAATTATTCTAAAAGCAATTAGTTGACCTAATGTTAGTTTCCCAGATAAAACTAAAGAAGCACCAACCCAAAGGACTAGCAGTTGAGAGAGTTGCTGTAATACTTGACTAGTTTCGTTTAAAGCTGTCCCAGTTATGGTTCTCTCAAATGTTCTGGAAATGTATTTATTGTAAAGGTTTTGCCATTTCCAACGACTAACAGTTTCAACATTTTGTGCTTTTACCGTTTGAATTCCAGTAAGAACTTCAACTAGGTGACTTTGTGTATTTGCATTTTCAATTGCGACCTCTCTTATTTGTTTTCTTATTAAAGGAGTTCCTATTAAAGTTAAACCAACTTGTAAAGGAACAACTGCTAAAGCTATAAATGTTAATAGCCAGCTATAAATAACCATCACTAATATATATATTACAGAGAATGCCGCATCAAGAACAGTTGTAAGGGCTTGACCAGTTAAAAAGTTTCTAATCTTTTCTAATTCTGCAATTCGACTTCCGAGTTCACCAACGGGTCTTTTATCAAAATAATTAAGTGGTAATCTTAATAAATGATCTATAACTTCAGATCCTAATCTGGTATCTATACGATTCGTAGTTTCTGTAAACATAAATGTTCTTAGACCACCCATTATGCCACCAAGAATAGTTACAAAAATGAGGGCAATACCAAGTATTTGAAGAGTGTCTAAACTTCTTTGATTAATGACTTTGTCGATAATAACCTGGATTAATAAAGGATTAGCTAAACCAAAAAGTTGAACGATGAATGAAGCTAAAAATACTTGAGATAAAACTGTTTTATATTTTTTAAGTGATGGCCAAAACCAATTTGCTCCAAATTTAATTTGAGGACTTGAGTTGGTTCTATCTACAAATAGAACTTCAATACCATCGGGAAAAATATCCTCTAGTTCTTCGGAATTAATTATTAATTCACCCTCACTAGGTGATGCAATAACTAATCCTTTGGAATTACTTTCTTGAACCAATACAAAACTTCCTTTCCATGGAATTAGAGATGGAGTTTGCAACCGAGTACCACTCTCTGCGGATATTCTTGCACTTCCAGCATGTAATCCAAGCATTGCACATATGCCGCCTAAAAGCTCCATTGTTGGTGCTCTGCCATCAGACAAATTATCTCTTAAGATTTTTTGAACAGCATCTTTTCTGAATGGCAAATCCATTTGTATAGATAACATTTGTAGACAAGCAAGTGCCTCTTCAGCCCTACCTTTTGCTCTGATTATTGCTCTGTTTTTAAATTTCTTATTTGTATTTTTTCCCAAATCAATACTACTGCGGCTAGGTAAAATTGGTGCTAAATTTTTAGAATCGGTTTCTATGAGATTATTGTTTATTTCAGTTTCATTCTGTGAAATATCTTCCTTCTGTTTGCTTATTGATCTATAAAAATCTATAGGTATAGAAATTATTCTTGTCTCTAACGGTGGACGGGCAATTAATTTAGTCTTATGATCTATTATTTGATGTAAATTATGATTTTCGATATTTGAACTTGCAGTAAAAAATATTCTATTTTTATCTTCTTTTAGATATTCATTATTTTGAAGAGTATGTAGATTAACTTGAGCTAATGAATCTTTAAAGAAAGACATGAAGTTATTCTCTTGTAATGCGTTTTCATTTGCCAGATTTCTCACTAAAGAATGTATTTCTGCAGGAAAGAGTTTACTTTTGCACCATTCTCTAAAATCTGGTTCTTCTTCATATAAACTAATAATAATTTGATCAGGTATTGATAAAGCAATTACTTTAGTGATGGCACTTACTTCTTCACAACCTTCGACTCTAAGCAATGAAGCTAACCCAACAAATGCTCCTGCACCTAATTTGCCAATAGTATAGTTCTCATTGCCATCTTGACCTATTAGTCTTGCAGTTCCATCAAGAATAAATAATATTGAATCTTGTATATTTTCTTCCTTAGATAATGGTTGGCCGATATTAAAAATGACAGATTTTGAGCTACCTAAGACTTTGTTTAAGGCTTTTTCACTTAATAGTTTGAATGGTGGTAAGTTGTTAAGTGAAAGAGTATTGATGTTATCCATTTTCTATAAATCTGCGTAAATTATGGATTACTCAATAATCTACTCATTATAGACTTTGATTGTTCCTCTACCCATTCCATTAGTAATTCTTTAGCCATATGTAACTTCATATTGTGATCTAGAGTTGCAGATTCAAAGGATTCTAACCGAAGAATAATGTGCCAATTATCCAGAGTAAAAGGTTTGTAAATTTCTCCTGGTTTTATAGAACTAAGGATTTCGATTACTTTGGGGTGAGCTTTGTTAAGAGGTATTGGACCTATTAATCCTTTAGTTACCTTTTCAACTCCCTCAGAGAATTGGAATGCTAAATCATTGAAATTAGCTTCTTGCTCTTTTAGTTTTAAGTAAATTTCTCTAGCTTGAAATTGATCTTTTAATCTGATTAGGCTATATACGACAATATCAAGTTCCGATTTTCTTTTTAAAAACCTAGATTCAGTTTTGTGGAAGAATTTATCTATACAGAGTTTTTTCAATTTTTCATTATAATAAATGTTAGTTTCAAATTCATCTTTTTTAAAATTATTAGTTTTAATCCATTCGTAATACTCTTCATCGCTATTTAGTTTATGTTCCTTTCGGAATTGATCTTGAATATTTTTTTTCTCTATAGAAGTTAATTCAACATCGTTAATACTTTTTTCATAAAAAATATTTTTAATTAAAGCAAGTAAAATATCATGTTTATGTAAAAGTTTTATAGTTGCTTGATCAAGATTTTTTAATTCATCCATTTAAATTGCTGTTAACTTTGTTTTGATAATTCATCTTTAAGAGCTTGAGAATAAGCTGATACGGCAGTTTTGAAAACAGCAATTTGAGCATCTAATCTTTTAAGTTCATTTTGGGCAAACTGTAAACTTAAAAGCTGAGAATTAACTGTATCACTGAGCTCGTCAGTATTGTATTCTTTGCCATCAATTGTTACTTTAGCCATTGTAAAAATTTTTTCGGATAATAATCCAGGTAAATGTATGTTGCTAGTGGGGTTACCCGCCCAAAAAATTTTTGCTTTTAATTAAGATTTTCAATTTTAAAACTTTATGTGTTGATCCTTTCTTGTTTTAAGTCAAAATCAATCATTTCTTCAACTAATGAATCAAGCGTAGTTGTTGGTTGCCATCCAAGTTGAGCATGTGCCTTACTTGGATCACCTAAAAGTGTTTCGACCTCAGCTGGACGGAAATATTTTGGACTGATTTTAATAACTTTTTTCCCCGTATCTTTTCTAATCCCAATTTCTTCTATTCCTGACCCTGTCCATTCAATACCTCCCCAGCCTAATTTGATTGCAGATAATTCAATGAACTCTCTTACTGAAGCTTGAATTCCAGTAGCAATTACATAATCTTCTGCTTTATCTTGTTGGAGCATTCTCCATTGCATTTCAACATAATCACGAGCATGACCCCAATCTCGAAGTGAGTTAAGGTTCCCCATGTGAAGTAAATCTTGCAAACCTAACTCAATTCTTGCCAAACCTTTGGTGATTTTCCTGGTTACAAAAGTTTCACCTCTTCTGGGAGATTCGTGATTAAAAAGGATGCCATTGCATGCAAACATTCCGTATGATTCTCTGTAGTTAATTGTTATCCAATAGGCGTAAAGTTTAGCTACGCCATATGGACTTCTTGGATAAAAAGGAGTGTTTTCTGATTGTGGAATTTGACATGCCTTACCAAAAAGTTCAGAAGTACTAGCTTGATAAATTTTTGTTTTTTTCTGTAAATTTAAAATTCGTACAGCTTCGAGTATCCTCAATGGTCCTAATGCATCAGTTTGAGCTGTATATTCTGGAGATTCGAAGCTTACTGCTACATGACTTTGTGCTCCTAAGTTATATATTTCATCAGGTTCAATTTCATTAATTATTCTTATAATGTTTGTACTATGAGTTAGATCTCCATAGTGAAGATTAACTAAATCGTGCCCATTTTTCTCTTTTAAAATATGGTCTATTCTAGTTGTATTACTTGTACTCGTTCGTCTTTTGATCCCATGAACTTTGTAGCCTTTTTCGAGTAATAGTTCGGCAAGATAGCTTCCATCTTGACCTGTAATCCCTGTTATAAGAGCAGTTTTCTGTTGACCTGCCACTCTTGTTCAACTTACAAAAGATTATTGTACCCCATCAACTTATTGAATTTTTAATCTAATTGATTGTAAAAGGATCTTTGTTCCAGAAAGTGAAATAACGTAGTTGAGGGTCAATAATTCAGAAGTATTATTTTGTAATGCATCTTCAAGTTATTTTCAGTATCGTAAAATGAAAAATAAAATCAATAACAAAATAGTTGATGCTTAAGAATCTCTTTGGTGATCCTAATGCTCGCAAGTTGCGCAGTTATGCCCCGTTAATCAGCGATATCAATTTACTTGAAGAAGATTTTTCTCCTCTTACAGATGATGAACTTAGAAGAAATGTCAATGAGTTTCGTCAGAAATTAGCTAATGCGTCGGATACTAAAAATCAATTGGTTTTATTAGATGAACTATTACCTCAATGCTTTGCCTTAGTTAGAGAGGCTTCTAAAAGAGTCTTAGGGATGCGTCATTTTGATGTTCAATTATTGGGGGGCATGGTTCTGCATGAAGGTCAGATAGCAGAAATGAAAACAGGTGAAGGGAAAACATTAGTTTCAACTTTGCCAAGCTTTTTGAATGCTCTTACTGGAAGAGGCGTGCATGTTGTAACTGTTAATGATTATTTAGCTCGTCGTGATGCGGAGTGGATGGGTCAGGTGCATCGTTTCCTTGGATTAAGTGTTGGACTTATTCAGCAAAATATGAATCCAATTGAAAGAAAAAAAAATTATGCTTGCGACATTACTTATGCTACAAATTCTGAACTTGGATTTGATTATTTAAGAGATAATATGGCTGCTGATCAAGCAGAAATAGTGCAAAAGGATTTTAATTTTTGTGTTATCGATGAAGTCGATTCAATATTGATTGATGAGGCTAGAACTCCTTTGATAATATCTGGTCAAGTTGAGCGACCACAAGAAAAATATCAAAAAGCGGCTGAAGTTGTTAATCAATTGCTCAGAGCAGCTGATATGAGTAAGGATGGTGTTGATCCTGAAGGCGATTATGAAGTAGATGAAAAGCAAAGAAGTTGCATATTAACTGACGAAGGTTTTGCAAAGACTGAGAAATTATTAAAGGTCGAAGATTTATTTAATCCTAAAGATCCATGGGCTCATTATGTTACTAATGCACTAAAAGCAAAAGAACTTTTTACTAAAGATGTTAACTACATAGTTAGAAATGATGAGGCTGTAATTGTTGATGAATTTACCGGAAGGGTTATGCCTGGCAGGCGTTGGAGCGATGGACAGCATCAAGCTATTGAGGCTAAAGAAAATCTTCCGATTCAGCCTGAAACTCAAACTCTTGCTTCCATAACATATCAAAATTTCTTTTTACTTTATCCTCGTCTTTCTGGAATGACAGGTACTGCTAAAACAGAAGAAGTTGAATTTGAAAAAACTTATAAATTGCAGACATCAGTTATTCCTACAAATAGAAAAATTTCAAGAGAGGATTGGAGTGATCAAGTTTTTAAAACAGAGGCGGCAAAATGGAGAGCAGTAGCGAAAGAAACAGCAGCTATTTATAAAAAAGGTAGGCCTGTACTTGTTGGTACAACTAGTGTTGAAAAAAGTGAACTTTTAAGTTCATTGCTTGCAGAAGAAGAGATCCCTCATAACTTGCTTAACGCTAAGCCTGAAAATGTAGAAAGGGAAGCTGAAATAGTTGCCCAAGCTGGTCGATCTGGTGCCGTGACTATTGCTACGAATATGGCTGGTCGTGGAACTGACATAATTTTAGGAGGTAATAGCGATTACATGGCTCGATTAAAAATAAAAGAAATTTTGAGCTCTAGATTGGTCAAACCCGAAGAAGATCATAAACCTCCTATTCCATCTCAGAGGAAAAATGATACTCAAGGTTTTAAGTCCACAAGTAAAGAGATTGAGTCAAATTCTTTCAAGGTCAAGCAATCATCTTCATTGAAAAAATTATTTCCGGTTACATTAACGGAAGAAACAGATCGAGTTCTCGCAAAACTTGCTTCTAACTTGGTCGCATCTTGGGGGGATAGGAGTCTTAGCTTAATAGAACTTGAGGATCGAATTGCTACTGCGGCTGAAAATACTCCGACAGATGATGATGAAATTTCCTCTTTACGTTCAGCAATTAAGTTAATTAAGGAAGAGTACGAATCAGTGATAAAAAATGAGGAAAAAGCTGTCAGGGAAGCAGGGGGGCTACATGTTATTGGTACTGAGAGGCATGAATCTAGACGAGTTGATAATCAGTTAAGAGGACGCTCGGGAAGACAGGGTGATTTGGGAAGTACAAGATTCTTTTTATCTCTTGAGGATAATTTGTTAAGAATCTTTGGAGGTGATCGTGTCGCTGGATTAATGAATGCTTTTAGAGTTGAAGAAGATATGCCAATAGAATCTGGGATGCTTACTCGTTCACTTGAAGGAGCTCAGAAAAAGGTAGAAACATATTATTATGACATTAGAAAGCAAATATTTGAATACGATGAAGTGATGAATAATCAAAGGAGAGCAGTTTATTCTGAACGTAGGAGAGTTCTCAAAGGTAATGAATTAAAAGAGCAAGTTATTAGCTATGGACAAAGAACGATGGAAGAAATTGTTGAAGCTTATGTGAACGAAGATCTTCCTCCTGAGGAATGGGATCTTGAAAAATTATTGTCAAAAGTAAAGGAGTTTATTTACTTATTGAAAGATTTAAAACCCATAGAATTAACCGGATTAAATATTGATCAATTAAAGGAATTTTTAAAAGAACAAATGAGAAATGCGTACGATTTGAAAGAGCAAATGGTTGAATCTACGCATCCAGGAATAATGCGACAAGCTGAAAGATTTTTTATACTTCAACAATTAGATACTTTATGGAGAGAACATCTCCAATCCATGGATTCATTACGCGAGTCAGTTGGATTAAGAGGTTATGGCCAAAAAGATCCATTAATTGAATATAAAAATGAGGGATATGATATGTTTTTGGAGATGATGATTAATATGAGAAGGAATGTGATTTATTCTATGTTTATGTTTGAGCCAGCTCAAAAGACAAAACAAACTTCCTAATTCGAATAATAGGTGATGAATGTTAAATCTAGTCACATACAAAAACTATATATAGCTTATTTTGGAAGACCTGCTGATCCTTCTGGTATCAATTATTGGTTAATCAATTCTCCTCCAGGTACTACGATTAATGATATTTCAGAGATAATTTCTACACAAGATGAATATACGGAATCGATACTTTCTGATAGATCAATTGAATCCCAGATTAATTATATTCATATGAATTTATTTGGTAGGAAAGTTGATTTTGATTGTATTAATAATTGGCATTCTTCAATTGATCAGGGTAAAAGTATTATTAGTGACTTTGTATGTGAATTGATTTCTTGTGATAGGAATATTAAAAACAATGATCAATTAAGAAAAGATTATATAACTTTGGAGAGCAAGGTTAATGCAGCAGAGTTATTCACAAAAAAAGTAAGTTCTAGCATAAGTTGGATTAATTTATATCAGCCTGAATCTCTTGATCCATGGAAAACAGGTAAAGCTTTAAATGCAGGATTTGTATTTCTTCGTCAATTTAATCATGAAAAGATAGCCTCAATAGATCATGTTATGGATACCTTGAAATCAATTACCTTAGACTCTATCGAAATACTTAAGGATCCTGTAATACAGTTGAAAGATGTAAGTTTAAAAATACCAATTTATTGCGCAGAAAATAGAAAGTTTACAAAAATATTAACAGAAAAAATGTTTAATAGTGTCATAGGTGGAGAATTAGTATATAAGGATAAGAGAACTAATATTGAAGCTTTAAAAAATATAAATCTAACTATTATGAATGGTGAACGAGTTGCATTGATTGGTCATAATGGTTCGGGAAAAAGTAGTTTTCTGAGGTTAATATCTGGTATTTATACACCTAACTCTGGTCAATTTATAAAAAAAATAGAGGTTTATCCTATGCTCCAAAAAACTTTTTTGACAAGTAATGAACTAAGTGGATTGGATGCTTCCAAAGCCTATTATTTAATGATAAATAATAACTTGAAAGGTTTTGATATTTTTTTAGAAGATATTGTGACTTTTTCTGGTTTAGGTTCATTTATAAATTTACCTATCAAAACATATAGCGAGGGAATGTGTGCACGTTTGATTTTTTCTATGTTGACTTCATACCCACATGAATGTTTAGCGATTGATGAAGGTTTTGGAACTGGTGATGCAGATTTCTTTGAAAGAGCTCAGGAGAGAATGCAATCTTTTATGGATTCCGCAACCACATTGATTTTAGCAAGTCACTCTGAACAACTTTTGAAACAATTTTGCTTTAGAGGTATAGTTTTTAACCATGGATCTGTTGTTTATGATGGTCAGCTAGATGCCGCCTTAAATTATTATCATACTCATGATTATAATAATAATTATGCTTCTTGATAATTTAAAATTTGCCTGGAATTCTCGAAGATTTTGGTTGTATACAGCTACATCAAGGACACGAGCAAGATTTGCAAAAACCAATCTTGGAAGCTTTTGGTTAGGTTTTTCTAATTTATTGTCAATATCAACACTGGGTATAGTTTATGGAACGGTTTTTTCAGTTAATGACTTTAAAGAATATTTTGTATACTTGGGAATTGGTTTAGTTATTTGGAATACTATTTCTTCTTCAATATCTTCTGCGCCTGATTTATTTGCTCATAACTCTCAGAATATAAAGAACATAAATATTAATCCACTGTTCTATACACTAGAAGAATGGGCATTCCAAATTCAAACCTTTTTCCAGTCTTTTTCACTTGTATTCTTTATTCTTTTATTTATTAAAAAATCTCTTATATTTAATATTATTTTGTTTTCTTGGCTTCCATTTATTAATCTTTTAATGTTTTTATATTGGTTTCCTCTTATTATTTGTTTAGTTGGTGTCAGATATACAGACTTTGCACAATTAGTACCAATTATATTGCAATTAGTTTTTCTAACCTCACCCATATTATATAGAAAGGAAAATCTCGGAGGTTTGGAATGGATAACTAATTATAATTTGATATACAAAATTCTCGAACCACTTAGGGTGTCGCTAATTCAAGGTAATGTTGATTATAAGCTTGTTTTTATCACTTTATTAGTGAATATAGTTGGTATTCTGATTTCTTTTTTCTTATTGCAAAAAAGTACTAGGGAGTTACCCTTTTTAGTTTAGTTCTTCAATATTGTTTTCCTCTCCTAGGAACTCTATTATTTCTTTATCTTTTAAACTCTGAGAAGGTCTTATTTCACTATTTATAAGTTCAGAATTTTTTAGCTTATTTTTTGCTGAATTTCTGAGCGAAAGAATTTCAGCTTCTAATTGATCAATTCTCTCCATTAAATTTCTTATTACATTTGCTTCAGTGTCAGGCAAAGCAGAGTGCGCAAGAGGGTTGATCTTTACACCGCTTTGATGAACAATTCTGCCAGGTATTCCAACAACAGTACTGTTGGCTTCTACGTTTTTAACTACCACTGAGCCAGCTCCAATTCTTGTGTTAGTTCCTACGTGAATAGCTCCAAGTACTTTGGCACCGGCTCCAATAACAACATTATCCTCAAGTGTTGGATGCCTTTTGCCACTTTCTTTACCAGTTCCTCCCAAAGTTACTCCTTGATAAAGAAGACAGCGACTACCTATTTCACTAGTCTCACCAATAACAACTCCCATGCCATGATCAATGAATACTCCACGCCCAATCTTTGCTCCTGGATGAATCTCTACACCTGTGAAAATCCTTGAAATATGACTCAGCACTCTTGGTATAAGTGGAAGTTTTGATTTCCATAATTGATGGCTAATTCTATGGATTATCAAAGCTTGGAAACCTGGGTAACAAAGAATAATTTCTAGGAATCCTTTTGCGGCTGGATCTCGCTCTTTAATAATTGAGAAATCGGATCTTATTGATCGAAACATTGATTTAATAAATAGTTCTTTTAATCAACAACACCAATCTCTTTTCGAAGCTCTTCAATAGTAGAAACACTCAGATATTTCTGGGCACAATGCACTTGAGGCAAACGCATTAATTGTGATCTGTTTTGTCTGAGTGTATGCTCAACAAGAGGAAGGCTTGGACTATCGCAAATAACATGATTTGCTGCTCTTAAAAGTGCAATAAGACGACTTCCTACATCTGGATTGGCTGTCATTAAAAGAATTTCATTTCCGCGCATGCTATGTAAAATCACTTCCGCAGCTCTAAGAATTCCTGGACTAATGCTTACAATTCCAACGCAACTTCCGGATCGTAGTTTTTTTAATATAGTTAACTCTTTTTGGAAATCACTTAAATCAACAGCTATTGCTCTTACTTGATGTCGCTTGGCAACTTCTTCAATAGGTTGTAAAAAATATCTACTAGTCACAACTGTACCTTTGCTAGAGCTTTCTAATACACTCTCCAGCTCTTCCATAGGTACTACTTCAACAGGAACCTCGAGGTGTGGTGCTAACTCTTCGGCAATCAACAGAGATGCTCCAATGTCTTCTCTTGGTGTGCTAACCAGTAAACGAGCTCCGCATCTCAAACGCCAATCGATTTCTCGGGTAAATAATTCTCTAGTTTGCTGCAAAGTGCATCCTGCATTTAAAAGTTCATCAATACTTTGACGAACCTCGTGGTCAATATCTTTTATTCCTTTTTTACGGATTGATTGAGAGTTAGTTCTCAAATCTTTTTGCTTTTGTTGATCTCGAGCATAGATACCTGAGCCTGCGATAGCCTCGACAACTCCATCTGTTTCTAATTGTCGATAAACTTTACTGATGGTATTTCTATGCAAACCTGTTTGCATAGCAAGTTGCCTAGTACTAGGCAATCTGTGTCCAGGAGGATAATGCCTTGCTGCAATGGCAAAGCAAATTTGGTTATATAACTGACTTGATGCAGGGATTTCACTTTCCTGTTGTATATGGAATCTCACGCGCTATATATGCCAAGTGTGAATGTGGCTACACTAATAAATAGAATGACAAGTGACAATTAATTGTTTGTCCATTGACAAGTTTGTTTATTTAATTAATTTTTCTCATAGCTTTTTTGGGCTCAGTTGTCTCTGTCTCTTTTTTCAGAAGAGGCGTTTTACGAGGAGTCAAAAACATGATCATATTTCTTCCCTCTCTTTTGGGCGATTGTTGTACTTCAGCCTTTTCTTCCAAATCCTTGGCCATTCTTTTTAAAAGTGTTTCTGCTAGAGCAGTATGTTGAATTTCTCGGCCTCTAAATATAACCGTGCATTTTACTTTATCTCCAGACTTTAAGAATCTAGTGGCCTGACTAATACGGACTTGATAATCATGCTGGTCAATTTTATACCTCATTTTTACTTCTTTAACTTCCGTTTGATGTGATTTTTTCTTGGCTTCTTTTGCTTTTTTTTCTTGCTCAAACTTAAATTTACCATAATTCATTATTCGGCATACAGGAGGAGTAGCCTTCTCACTTACTAAAACAAGATCTAATTCTCTCTCTTTCGCGACCTCTAGAGCTTCATCTCGACTGATGACACCAAGTTGAGTGCCATCTGAATCAACAACCCTCAAGTTCGAATAGCTGATTCTTTCATTAATGTTGGGCAACTCCCTTTCTGGAGCGCGACGATCAAAACGGGGACGTGGTGGCATTCAGTAATTAATTAACGTGGAAAGAACCTTTTGGAGCAATTCTAAGCATATATGATCTAATCAACCTAGAAACTCATAGATAGAAGTTAAAGCTTCGGGTAATGCATTTTCATCATTTAGCCATTTAGAATTATGCTTATTTCTAAACCAAGTTTTTTGTCTTTTGGCTAATTGGCAAGTTCGTTTTATTGTTATTTCTAAAGCCTCCTCATAATTAATCTTTCCATTAATCATAGACCTTACTTCACCATATCCAATAGTTTTAAGCAACTCTAAATTATTTCCGTATTTATTGATCAAATCTCTTGTTTCTTCTATTAACCCTTTTTTATACATTTCTTCAGTTCTACGTTGAATTCTACTGATTAAATTTTCAGGATTTAATCCAAGTTCCAAAACTCTCCAAGGTAGAGGCCTCATGTTTCTTTCCTTCGAAAACATTTTTCCTGTTGCATAAAAAACTTCAAGAGCACGAATTACTCTTATTGAGTCTTCTGGATGTATTCTCTGCCCTGAAAAAGGGTCACATAACTTTAATAATTTGTGTCGTTCGGTTTTATCGATTTTGTTAAGTTGATCTCTTAAGAATTTTTGAGGAGGTACCGCTGGAGGATTAAGGCCTCCAATTAAGGCTTGAAGATATAAGCCACTTCCTCCTACAAGTAACGTTATACCCTTTTCTTCTAGATCTCTCTCAATGGATGTTTGGGCTATGGATTGAAAGTCATGAAGATTGATTGGTTTAGATGGCAAGCAAACATCAATAAGGAAATGGTTTACTTGGCTTTGTTGAACTGCTGTTGGCTTTGCGGTGCCAATATCCATATCGATATAGATTTGGCGAGAATCAATATTATGAATATTAGAATTGATTTTTTTTGCAATATCAATCGCAAGTTCAGTTTTACCACTTGCAGTTGGGCCCATAAGAGCTACGACAAGAGGTTTATTGGGTTGCATGATTGCCTTTGAGGGGTTTTATTAGCAGTAATTGCATGAAATTAAATTGTTTAATTTGGTTTTAAATTTTTCCTAAGACTTTCCTTGATACCGATGTTAAATTGAAACTTGGGGAAAGGTTTCGGCTAATGCTCGTATCAAATACAACCTTGCCTGCATCCGTTTATCAGAATGAGTAAAGATTCAAAAGTCCAAGAGGCTTATGGTGCTGAGCAGATCCAAGTTCTTGAAGGCTTGGAACCTGTAAGGAAGCGGCCTGGAATGTATATAGGCTCAACAGGGTCTAAAGGACTTCATCATCTTGTGTATGAAGTGGTTGATAATGCTGTAGACGAGGCACTAGCTGGTCACTGTGATCAAATAACAATATTGCTTTGTGAGGATGGTTCAGCATCTGTCTCAGACAATGGTCGGGGAATTCCAACTGACTTACATCCTCGCACTGGTAAAAGTGCTCTTGAGACAGTTCTAACTGTTTTGCATGCAGGTGGCAAATTTGGAAGCGGTGGTTATAAGGTTTCTGGAGGTTTGCATGGTGTTGGAATATCTGTTGTAAATGCTTTAAGTGAATGGGTGGAAGTAACTGTTAGGAGGCAACAACAAGTTCATTTCCAGCGGTTTGAAAGAGGCGCATCAATTGGGAGTCTAAAGTCTGAGAATCTCTCGAAATCAGATGCAAATTTAACTGGTACTACTGTTTGTTTTAAACCTGATGATCAAATTTTTACGGATGGAATATCGTTTGAATATGGGATTTTATCATCGAGACTAAGAGAGCTAGCTTATTTAAACGGAGGGGTTCGTATCGTTTTTCGTGATGAGAGAAAGCAATCGAGTGATTCTTCACAAACTCCACATGAAGAAGTTTATTTTTATGAAGGTGGAATTAAAGAATATGTAGAGTATATGACTAAAGCAAAAGACTCATTACATCCAGATATTATTTATGTTAATTCAGAAAAAGATGGAGTTCAAGTAGAAGCAGCAATGCAATGGTGCGTTGATGCTTATTCAGATAGCATTCTTGGATTTGCTAATAATATTCGCACCATAGATGGAGGAACTCATATTGAGGGCTTGAAAACAGTTTTAACTAGAACGTTAAACTCGTTTGCGAAGAAAAGAGGTAAAAGAAAAGATGGAGATTCGAATTTAGCAGGAGAAAATATTCGAGAAGGTTTAACAGCTGTTTTATCTGTAAAAGTTCCAGATCCAGAATTTGAAGGTCAAACAAAAACTAAATTAGGTAATACTGAGGTACGAGGAATTGTTGATAGTTTGGTAGGTACTTCTCTAAGTCAATATTTAGAATTTAACCCAAATGTTATTGACTTGATTTTAGAGAAAGCAATCCAAGCGTTTAATGCTGCTGAGGCAGCAAGAAGAGCTAGAGAATTGGTTCGTAGGAAAAGTGTTTTAGAAAGTTCTACTTTGCCAGGGAAATTAGCTGACTGTAGTTCACGAGACCCATCAGAATCAGAAATTTACATAGTTGAGGGAGATTCTGCTGGAGGATCGGCTAAGCAGGGAAGAGATCGAAAGTTTCAAGCAATTTTACCTTTGAGAGGAAAAATTCTAAATATTGAGAAAACCGATGATGCGAAGATGTATAGAAATACTGAGATCCAATCTTTAATAACTGCTCTTGGTTTAGGAATAAAAGGTGAGGATTTTGAAGTTAAGAATCTCAGATATCACAGAGTTGTAATCATGACTGATGCTGATGTAGATGGTGCTCATATAAGAACGTTGCTTTTGACTTTCTTTTATAGATATCAAAAGGATCTTGTAGAAGGTGGATATATTTATATTGCTTGTCCTCCTCTCTATAAAGTTACAAGAGGAAAGAATCATAAATATTGTTATAACGAATCAGATATGCAAAAAACTCTTGCAAGTTTTGGAGAAAAAGCCAATTATACAATCCAACGATTTAAAGGTTTAGGAGAAATGATGCCTAAACAGTTATGGGAAACAACTATGGACCCAACAACTCGAATGATGAAAAGAGTTGAGATTGAAGATGCTCTTGAAGCTGATCGGATATTTACAATTTTAATGGGTGATAAAGTCGCACCAAGAAGAGAATTTATTGAAACTCATAGTGTTGATCTGGATCTAGCTACTTTAGATATTTGATGAATTTAATTAGTACTTTTATTGTCTGGACTTGGCTTTTATGTATTGGTTTGGTAGCCCCTACTTCATTGCCTGCTGGGGGTGCGCAAGAATCAATTATTCAGCATAGAAGAAATAATATTGGATCACCAATAATTGCATTAAAAGATTTTAATCTGCTTACTTCAGCCTCTAATAATTCATCTACTTTAACTAAAGTTAGAGCAGGAACACCAGTTAAAATTATTAAAGTATGGGAAAGTAATGAGAGTAGAAATTGGTTATTGGTAAGTGTTTTTTGTAATAATCATGATCAGTTGTTTTACAGAAGAGGATGGGTGGAAATATAATATATGTCTGATATCTTTCTTGTTTCTATTGGAGCAATTCTAGGTGCTAATATTAGATTTAAAATTCATAATAAATTAGTAAAATTAAACTTCAGTAAATATTATTTAATACTAATAATAAATACTTTTTCTTCATTTTGTGTTGGTTTATTCCTTGCACTTCTAGAGCAGTTTAGAACTTTTACTTATTATCACCAATTAGTTTTATTCTTTTCAATTGGTTTTTTTGGAAGCCTCAGTACTTTCTCTTCATTTATATATGATCTGTTTGATTTATGTTTGCAATTGGAATTTTTTAGAGCTTTAAAGTTATTTATCATTTCTGCGTCTATAGGAATCATTGCTGTTGCATTTGGATTTTTCTTAGGTAATCAATAGAGGGGTAAAGATATTAAAAATAATACATTTTTTTTAGTATCTGTAGGAGCCATTCTAGGAGCTGTATTTCGATGGCAAATTGATGAAATTTTTATAGTCAATTTAATTGGTTGCTTTTTATTAGGTTTTTTTAATTCATTAGATATTTTAAAGAGATATAAATTAACTCTCTGTGTTGGACTTTGTGGCTCTATGACTACCTTTAGTGGCTGGTCTTTTTATTTGTATAAATTATTAAATCAAGGCCTTTATCAATTGTTTTTACTTGACTCGATATCAATTGTATTGTTGGGAGTTTTGGCTATTGGTTTAGGACACATCTTTGCTAAGAAATTAAATGCTTAATCGAGTAATTTTTCTATTGCTTGAGTAATTTCAAGACTGTCGGGTTCTATTGAACTTTTAAATCGTTCGACCGCATCTCCCTTACTATTAATGAGAAATTTTTCAAAGTTCCACTCAACGTCTCCTGCTGGACTTAATTGATTCAAGGTAGTAAATGGTTCTGTTGTTTTGCCTCTGGCATGAACTTTTTGGAAAAGTTGGAAATTTACTCCATAAGTTGTTGAACAGAAGTCTTTTATTTCTTCCAATTGCCCAGGCTCTTGGTTCCCAAAGTCATTGCAAGGAAAGCCTAAAACTTTGAAGCCTTTGGATTCATATTTATCCTGAAGATGTTGAAGGGCTTTATATTGCTTAGTAAATCCGCACTTGCTTGCGACATTGACAATCAATAAAACATTTCCTTTGTAATGATCAAAAGTTATTTTCTGATTGTTAAAAGAGAAAACCTCCACTTTGCTGATATTTACGGACATGGATATGGAAGTAATAAAAAAAGGAAGTTAGCCATAAAATAATAGTCGCTTGCTGCTCCAAATATGAACGAAGAAATAGGTGTATCTCGTGAGACTCAAGCTTTGGCTAATTGCAGTTTGGTCGCTGATGCAGTTGCTCAGCAATTAGAGGCAATGCTTTCAGCGGGAAATTACGACGGCGTCAAATTACTTCTGAGCCCTGTGCAGCCTGTCGATATAGCTCAGGCTATTGGAACTTTGCCGATGATTTTACAAGCCTTGGCTTTTAGGCTTTTGAATAAAAACGAAGCAATCGAGGTTTACGAATACTTAGATCCTTTGGTACAACAAAATCTTTTAGATCGTTTGAGATCAAACGAAGTACTTGATTTGGTTGAAGAAATGTCACCCGATGATCGTGTCCGATTATTTGATGAGTTACCTGCAAAAGTTGTAAGGCGTTTACTTGCAGAGCTTAGTCCCGAAGAAAGAAGAGTAACTGCTCAGCTGTTGGGATATGAGTCTGAAACGGCTGGCAGATTAATGACAACAGAATTTATAGATCTCAAAGAATTTCTTAGTGTTTCACAAGCTTTAAAACTAGTCAGACAAAGAGCTACTTTTTCAGAAACCATTTACAGCCTTTATGTGACTGATAAAGAGAGGCATTTGACTGGAATTTTATCTTTAAGGGATTTAGTAGTTGCCGATCCTGAATCACTTATTGGAGAAGTGATGACCAGAGAGGTTGTCAATGTCAGAACCGATACTGATCAAGAAGAGGTTGCAAGAGCAATTCAAAGATATGATTTTTTAGCTTTACCGGTTGTTGATCTTGAGAAAAGACTAGTGGGCATTGTCACTGTTGATGATGTGATTGATGTCATTGAGCAAGAAGCTACTAGGGATATTTATGCAGCTGGAGCGGTTCAAGCTGGAGATGAAGATGATTACTTCCAAAGCAATTTATTCGTTGTAGCCAGAAGACGTATTGTCTGGCTTGCCGTTTTGGTATTAGCAAATGGATTAACAACTCAAGTGATTGCTATGAATGACGAGGTTTTAAAGCAAGTGGTTTTATTGACTGCTTTCATTCCTTTATTGATTGGCGCAGGAGGGAATGTTGGGGCTCAAAGCTCAACGGTTGTTATACGCGGTTTGAGTACTCAACGAATACAACGACTTGGTCTGTTTAGGGCTATTGCAAAAGAAACTTTGGCAGGAGCCTTGTTGGGAGTTTTGATGGCTGTTTTTGTTGTACCTTTTGCTTGGTGGCAAGGACAGGGACCTTTGGTCGCAACTGCTGTAGGAATAAGCTTGATTGCTATTACAACTCTTGCTGCCACTGCAGGGGCATCATTACCTTTGCTTTTTGATCGTATGGGCTTAGACCCCGCTTTAATGTCTGCACCATTTATTACTACTGCCACAGATGTTGCAGGAGTTCTTATTTATTTGAAAACAGCTTCTTGGCTCTTAGGGAGATTGGGGTAGAAGCTGAATGAGTGTTTTTACTCAAAGTGTGGGAAGCCGAGCTATTCTTATTTGATCTTTACAATTCTTAGTAGTAAGCTTTACAAAACTCAACAAACCTATGACAACGGCAGTAGAGGTTACTAAGACTAAGAATTCATCTTCCGCTGCTTCCGCAAGATCCTTATCGGACATTGACTTAGTTCGTTCTTACTTAAGAGATATTGGAAGAGTTCCTTTGTTGTCACACGAGCAGGAAATCACATTAGGAAGACAAGTTCAAGATCTTGTTGTACTTGAAAATCTTGAGACCGAACTTGAGAGTGATTTGGGGGAAAAGCCAGATATCAACTTTTTCGCTGATAAGGCAGGAATTTCTCCAATTCAATTAAAAAAGAAGTTGAAGAGTGGGAGAAGAGCAAAAGAGAGAATGGTTGCAGCCAATCTTCGTTTGGTAGTAAGTGTTGCTAAGAAATATACAAAAAGAAATATGGAATTACTTGATTTAATTCAAGAAGGAACTATTGGTTTGGTTCGGGGAGTTGAGAAATTTGATCCCACTCGTGGATACAAGTTTTCTACCTATGCCTACTGGTGGATACGTCAAGGCATCACACGTGCAATTGCTGAAAAGAGTAGATCCATAAGACTCCCTATTCATATAACTGAAATGCTAAACAAGTTGAAAAAAGGTCAACGTGAATTAAGTCAAGAACTTTCAAGAACTCCAACCTTGAAAGAATTATCTGAATACGTTGAGTTACCGGAAAGTGACGTTAAAGATTTAATGAGTAGAGCTGGTCAGCCGGTTAGCTTGGAAACCAAAATTGGCGATGGTGAAGACACTATTTTATTGGACTTATTGTCTAACGAAATTGATATGCCCTCCGAACAAATAGAAAGTGACTGCATGAAAGGTGACTTGGAAACACTTCTTGAACAACTACCGGAATTGCAAAACCGTGTTTTAAGAATGAGATATGGTATAGATGGTGATGATCCAATGAGTCTCACAGGTATTGGTCGAGTCTTGGGTATTAGTAGAGATAGAGTCAGAAATTTAGAAAGAGACGGTTTGAGAGGCTTACGAAAAACTGGAGAATCAGTTGAAGCTTATATGGCGTCCTGAATTATTCTTGTAAGAATAGGGTTAACTTTTTCTGGCTTCTCATCATGAGGACAATGCCCCGCTTCAGGAATAACATCTAAACTTTTTATACATTCAAAAGTTTCAAACCATTTTTGAGCTTCTTTAACAGGTTCCCAAGGATCTTTTTCACCCCAGATTAAATGTACTGGATTATCCAATTTCTTTAGTAAATCTGGAGCGAGATAATCATCAAATAAGTTGATAAATCCTCGAAAAGCCTCAGGAGCTCCTTTTCTTTGGGTTGGTTGAAAAAGTAAATCTATTAACTCTTCATCAACATTATTTCCACTTGGATAAGCTACTTTTAAAATTTTTTCAATAAAAGTTGGATTTGCTGCATTTTTAAAAATGTTGGAACTTAAAAGTCTTTGTCTTACAAAAGTTTTAATCACTGGTCTAAAAAATCTCATTAATAATGATTGCTCAGCTAAGCGCTTATCATCCATTGTCCTTTGAGCACAATCAATTAATATTACCCCTAAGCATTTTCGAGATAATTTTTTCGATGTATTTAATGCAATAACTCCCCCAATTGAATTTCCTATTAGTAAGACAGGTTTTTTAACTATTTCGTTGCAGAAATCATAAACTAGCTGACTCCAATTATCAAAACAATAATTGAAATTTTGAGAGGTTTTCTTTTCATATGAAATCTGTGAATTTGGCTGACTACTGTCTCCAAAACCTATTAAATCTAATGCATAGCATGGTGCAATTGAGCTGATGTTTTTTTGATTAAATCTCCAATGATCTTTACATGCTCCAAAACCATGAATTAATACTATTGCGATTTTAGAATTCTTATCTTTATCTTCTACTTGCCATGCAATTTGATAATTTTTCCAATTCCAGAATTGCTTCATATTTTTAGAGAAGAATATAAATTATTTTTACTAAAGATATATCTTTAGTAAAGTGAATGGCTTTTTTATTCATATTATCCTATAGATTAGATGTTCAGAAAGTATTAATTTGAGTTGATAAAAATTATCAAAATAATGATAGTGTTAAAAAATATTTTTTCAATTTTGATTTATTTTGATGGGCATTTTTGATTCTCCTCAAGAGATTCAATATTCACTTCTGGAATGGTTTAGGAGACATGGTAGATACTGGATACCCTGGAAATTAAAAAAAGATGGTTCTATTCCTCAATTGGGTGAAAGTATATCTCCTTATGGAATTTGGATTGCAGAGGTCATGCTTCAGCAGACTCAGTTGAAGGTCGTTATTCCTTATTGGGAAAAATGGATGAAGGCTTTTCCTACTTTGACTTCTTTAGCAGAGGCTGATTTAGAGAGTGTTCTTATGATATGGCAAGGTCTGGGATATTATTCACGTGCAAATCGAATAAATCAATCCTCTAAAATATTAGTTGAATTGTTGGGCAAAAATATAGAACAAGATCCACATTCTTGGCCTAATCGAATAGATCAGTGGATGTCTCTTCCTGGAATTGGTAGAAGTACTGCAGGTAGCATTATCTCATCTGCCTTTGACCTGCCAACCCCAATATTGGATGGCAATGTAAAAAGAATTTTTTCTAGACTGTCAGCCAATGAGAGCAAATCTATTAAAGATGATAAAAAGTTCTGGGAATTTAGCTCTTTATTAATTTCAACGCAAAGTCCAAGGGATTTGAATCAGGCATTGATGGACTTAGGAGCAATTATTTGTACTCCCAAAAAACCAAGTTGTTCTTCTTGCCCACTGCAAAACTTTTGTGTTGCTTATACAAAGTACGATCCTGATGATTTTCCTAAAAAAAAAATGACCAAAATAAAGCCTATTCAAGAAATTGGTATTGGTCTTGTTTTTAATAAAAAAGGAGAATTGCTTATAGATCAACGATTAGAAGGCTCAAGTATGGGCGGAATGTGGGAATTTCCAGGAGGAAAAAAAATGCCCAACGAATCGATTGAGAAAACGATTGAGCGAGAATTAAAAGAGGAGCTTGGGATTATTGTCACAGTTGGAGAAAAGCTTTTATCTTTTGAACACGCTTATAGCCACAAGAAGCTTTATTTTATTGTTCATATTTGTGAATGGTTATCAGGTCAGCCGAAACCTTTAGCTAGTCAAAAATTACTTTGGGTGTCTCCAGACAAACTTTTTGATTTTCCTTTTCCTGCTGCTAATACTAAAATTATTTCTGAATTACATAAACATCTTTGTATTAGAAATAAAAAACTTTAAATCACTAATAATAACGTTATTGATATTTAATTAGACATGCATTCTGGAAGCGTAATTGCGTTTGGAGAAGCTTTAATAGATCGACTTGGCCCTCCTGGTGGAGACCCATCTTTGGATTTGCCAATAACAGATTGTTTTGGTGGTGCTCCAGCTAATGTCGCTTGTGCTTTAAGTCGACTAGGAGCAAATGTTTCTTTTATTGGCTCTTTAGGAAATGATGCTTTTGGAGAAAATTTTAAGAATCTATTAATTCAGAGAGGAATGAATACCTCTGGATTACAGGAGGATAGTCTTCGTCCTACAAGAGTTGTATTGGTTCGCAGAGACTCTGATGGAGAAAGATTTTTTGAAAAATTTGTGGGAGAAAAAGGCTTGGGTTTTGCCGATCAAGCCATATTCTGTGAACAAATTATTCGAGATTGGCCACTTCTTGCCGAAAATGCGAAATGGTTAGTTACGGGAACAATTCCTTTGGCTTCAGAAATATCATCTAAAGCTTTTTTGTGGTGTATTGAAAATGCTTTGCATTCAGAAATAAAGATTGCAGTTGATCTCAATTGGCGCCCAACCTTTTGGCGAAAAGAAGTTTCAACCGTCTTAGAGCCCTCTCTAAAAGAAAAAAATCAAATATTGTCAATTTTAAAAAACGTTTCATTAATAAAACTCGCAAAAGAGGAGGCTCAATGGTTTTTTAATACCTCTGATCCAACTGAAATCTCTTCTTCTCTTCCACAAAGTCCATCTGTTGTAGTTACCGATGGATCGAATCCCATTTTATGGCGGCTCAATAATCACCTTGGTAAATCATTTGCGATTATCCCCTCGTCTGTGGTTGATACGACTGGAGCTGGTGATGCATTCACTGCAGGATTAATTTATAAACTCATCTCTGTTGAATTAGATCAAATCAGTCAACAAATTGCTCAAGATATTATTCAATTTGGAATTGCATGCGGTTCTCATGTTTGCAAGGGAGTAGGAGCGATAGAACCACAACCTTATCTCGATGAAATTGATAATTTATTGTCTTTATCTAAAGGAGGAATTAGCTGAAAAAAACGGGATTGATTTTCTGAGGAATATTCTAATTTTCCTATCCAAGCATCAGGCATTGGCAGTGATAACCTCTCTGGCCATTCAACAACCATCAATGCACCAATGGCTTTGGATTCCTCTTCCTCTTGTAAAAAAAATTCGTTTGCCGCATTTTCTTCTTCAATTCTGTACAGATCAAGATGTACCAATGGAGGAGATCCAAAAGGATAATGCTGGGATAAAGGAAAAGTTGGAGAAGTGATAGGCTCCTGTATCTTTAGGCTTTTGGCAATTCCTTTAACTAATGTGGTCTTTCCTGCTCCAAGAGGCCCAATTAAAAGGAGAATCCTTAGATCTGGAATTTTTTTTGTTAATGTTGAACCTAATAACATCGTTGATTCAGGTTTATCCAAAGTCCAGCAGAAATTATTTGTTTGCTGAGCAAATGAATTAAAATCATTGAATTGTTTTTCAGTATCTTTTTCCACAATCTCCCATAGAGAGTTCAACTTATGTTCGCAGCAACCAAGTCAAATCTCAACAGTATTGAGAAGAATACTGATTATGTAGTTAAAGACATAACCGAAGCAGAATTCGGTAGAAAAGAACTTTTGATCGCCGAAACAGAAATGCCAGGTTTAATGGCATTGAGAAAAAAATATGGAGCCCAAAAACCATTAAAAGGGGCTTTCATAGCAGGTAGTCTCCACATGACTATTCAAACAGGAGTTCTTATTGAGACTCTTGTAGAACTTGGTGCAAAAGTGAGATGGGCTTCATGTAATATTTTTTCCACGCAAGATCATGCTGCTGCAGCTATTGCAAATTTAGGAGTCCCAGTATTTGCTAAGAAGGGTGAAACTTTGGATGAATACTGGGAATATACTCATAAAATTTTTGAGTGGAGAGATGGTGAATATGCAAATATGATTCTTGACGATGGTGGTGATGCGACTGGATTGATTATTTTGGGGAGCAAAGCGGAAGAAGATATTTCAGTTCTTGATAACCCCTCAAATGAAGAGGAAATTGCATTATTTGCTTCTATTAAGAAAAAACTTACAAAAGATCCAAATTTTTATTCAAAAGCTAAATCTTTTATAAAAGGAATCACTGAGGAAACCACAACTGGTGTAGCTCGTCTTTACCAAATGGAAAAAAATGGAGACCTTGTTTTTCCAGCTATTAACGTAAATGATTCCGTGACTAAAAGTAAGTTTGATAATCTATATGGTTGCCGAGAGTCCTTGGTTGATGGCATTAAAAGGGCTACAGATGTCATGGTGGCTGGCAAGGTAGCCCTTGTCATGGGATATGGAGATGTTGGAAAAGGTTCTGCTCAATCTTTAAGGGGGTTAGGCGCGACAGTAATGATTTCTGAGATAGATCCAATATGTGCTCTTCAAGCCGCAATGGAGGGTTATAGAGTTGTGAGACTAGATGAAGTAGTTGAAGATGTTGATATTTTTGTTACGGCCACTGGAAATTTTCAAGTGATTCGTCATGAGCATTTGATCAGGATGAAGAACGAATCGATTGTTTGTAATATTGGCCATTTTGATAATGAAATAGAGGTTTCCTCTTTAAAGTCCTATGAATGGGAAAATATTAAAGCTCAAGTAGATCACATAACTTTACCAAGTGGTAACAAAATAATTCTTTTAGCAGAAGGAAGATTAGTCAATCTTGGATGTGCTACTGGTCATCCAAGTTTTGTTATGAGCAATTCTTTTACTAATCAAGTTTTAGCTCAAATTGAATTATTTAAATATGGCGTTAAATATTTGAACAAAGTTTATGTCTTGCCAAAACATTTAGATGAAATGGTGGCTGTTCTTCATTTAGATAAGATTGGAGCAAAGTTAACTAAGTTAACTCAAGAACAAGCTGAATATATTAATGTTCCAATTGAAGGTCCCTACAAGACAAATCAATATCGTTATTGATTTTATTTAAACAGTTCAAATTAAATGGAAATATCTGAATTTATTTCTTCTTTACCAGTATTTATAGGAAATGCAGTTGAGACTAATCAGTGGATTGGTTATGGGGCGATTTTATTGTCAATGTTTTTGGAAAACCTAATTCCGCCAATTCCTTCGGAGTTAATTATGCCTCTTGGAGGATTTTATGTAGCTCAAGGTCAATTAGATTTTTTACCAGTTGTTTTAGCAGGTTTAATCGGAACTGTTATTGGGGCTTTGCCTTGGTATGGAATTGGCAGATTAGTAAATGAAGAAAGACTTGAAAAATGGCTTGAGAAGAATGGACGGTGGATTGGAATTAATCCTCAAGAACTTGCTCGCAGTCGTAAATGGTTCAACAGGTATGGAGTGTCTTTAGTCTTTTGGGGAAGATTAGTCCCTGGAATTCGTACTTTGATTTCTGTCCCCGCAGGGGTTGAATTAATGCCTATTACCCCTTTTCTAATTTGGACAACCGCAGGAAGCCTAATTTGGACGTTGTTTTTAACAATTGCAGGTTTTTATTTAGGCGATAATTATGCAAATATTGAAACGTTTATTAGTCCTTTCTCAAGTATCTTTAAGACGATCATTGTTTTAATTATCTCTGGAGTTTTGATCAGTTTAATTTATAAATCCCTTCGTAAACTAATTAACAATTAAAAAGATATTTTTAAAATGGAATTTCGTCATTATTACTTGGTTGCTGATTAAAATTGTTGTTTTGAAAATTACTATTTTCTGAATCTCTTTTGGATCCTAATAATTCAAGACGATCAACTCTAACAACTGGCTTATTTCTATCCTCTCCAGTATTACGATCCTTCCAAGTATCCAATTTGAAGCTACCAGTTATACCGATCAAAGAGCCTTTTTTTACATAATCAGCAGCTACTTGGGCTTGTTTGCCCCAAATTTCTAAATTGAACCAATCTGGTTCATCGCTCCGATTCCTTCTATTTACAGCCATTGTTAGATTTGCTACTACAGTTCCAGATTCAAAATATCTAACTTCAGGATCTCTTCCTGCTCTGCCAACAAGGGTGACCGAATTTATTCCCATCTTTACCTCCTATGTTTACTGGTTGCTGAATAATATATTTATCTTAGTTCAACTCTCTTTATGATGGCTCAAATGATTGAAATCCGTGTTTTTTAACCGTTTCAAATTCTCCCGGGATATTGGGATTGATTTAGGTACGGCAAATACCTTGATTTATGTTTCTGGCAAAGGAATTGTACTGCAAGAACCTTCGGTTGTAGCAATGGACTTAGAAGAGGGGATTCCTCTTGCAGTAGGCGATGATGCGAAATTAATGTTAGGGCGAACACCAGGAAATATTCGTGCCGTTCGTCCGCTTCGCGATGGTGTAATAGCCGACTTTGATGCTGCTGAGCAAATGCTTAAGACATTTATTCAAAAATGTAATGAGGGTCGTGGAATAATTGCACCTAGACTAGTAGTTGGTATTCCCAGTGGTGTGACTGGAGTAGAGAGACGAGCAGTGCGTGAGGCTGGTCTTGCGGGAGCAAGAGAGGTGCATTTGATTGATGAACCTGTAGCTGCTGCAATTGGAGCTTCTTTGCCGGTTACAGAGCCCATAGGCACAATGATTGTTGATATTGGTGGAGGTACTACTGAAGTTGCTGTGTTAAGTCTTGGCGGGACAGTCTTAAGCGAATCTGTAAGAGTTGCAGGCGATGAAATCAATGATTCCATCGCAACATATTTAAAAAAAGTACATAATTTAGTAGTTGGTGAGAGAACAGCTGAAGAGATAAAAATTAAAATTGGATCAGCTTTTCCATCAAATGAATTTGATTTGCAATCAATAGATGTAAGGGGATTACATTTACTCTCAGGTTTGCCTCGCTCAATCAACTTGAAAGCAGGCGATTTACGTGAAGCCATGTCAGAGCCTTTGAATAAGATTGTTGACGCGGTTAAAAGAACTCTAGAAAGAACTCCGCCCGAACTGGCGGCAGATATTGTTGATAGGGGGATAATGCTTGCAGGAGGGGGGGCTTTAGTTAGAGGAATTAGTGATCTATTAAGTCATGAAACAGGAATTTTTACTCACGTAGCTGAGGATCCATTGCTTTGTGTCGTAAACGGATGTGGTTTGGTTTTAGATGATTTTAAATCAATGCGAAGAGTTTTAGATACGCCTGATTTTGCTAGGAATGTAATTAGAGATTGAACAAATGATTAAAGCCCGAAGGGAAATTGGGTTTCAGTTGCTTTTGAAAGGAAGGTTTTGGGTAATATTTTTATTTGGAGCTTTATTATTTGGGATTCGTTGGTCAAAAGGAGCAGGATATTTAGATTTATACTCTGTTTTACTGAAACCCATACTCCCAGGTACTGCTCAACGTGAATGGATTAAGGAAGGAAATAATGTTGAAAGAAGCATTCGATTAAAATTACTTGAGGATGATAACACTCGTTTAAGGAGAGCTCTTTCGTTAAAAGACTTTAATACTGGTCAAAGAATTTCAGCTGCTGTCATATCAAGATCCTCAAGAAATTGGTGGCAACAGTTAGAAATTAATAAGGGGTCAAAAGATGGAGTTTTGAAAGGGCTAACAGTAATTGGTCCAGGCGGCTTGATTGGTCTAATTGACAGCGTAACCCCATTGACTGCAAGAGTTAGATTATTGACTGATCCTGGTCATCAGGTAGGAGCTTGGATTGATCGCACTCAGCACCATGGGATTTTGACTGGGATGGGTACAAATAGACCAAAATTAATTTTCTTAAATAAAAATAGTTTGGCTAAAATTGGAGATGCTGTTACTACATCTCCAGCAAGTACTTTATTACCCCCAAACTTAACAATTGGAATTGTTAAGTCTGTGAACGAAAAAGCCTTACCATCTCCCTATGCAATAGTTCAATTAACTGCATCACCTGAGGCAATTGATTGGGTTCAAATCTTGAAAAATAATGCCCAAAAATAATAAGAAGATATTAATATTTTTGAATTTAATTTGTTTACAGTTTTGTATAATCACAGCTCCTGATTGGCTAAAAATAAATGGAATAACTCCATGTTGGCCTGTTATCTTATTATTGCCATTTTCGCTTCAAAACAGTCGTTTGAACTCTGCCATAGCTGCAGTTTTATTGGGTATCTTCATAGACTCTTTTACGATTGGTGATGTTTCTTATGTTCCATCTTTGCTGCTTTTGTCTGTAGCCTGGAGTACGTATAGATTGCATAATAAAAAAATTGAATTATTTTTAAATATTGGTTTGATGGCTATTTTGGGAACTGCCTTTGTTGGCTTTTCTATTTGGATTCAAAAAATTTTTCTTTATAACGTTTTAAGAAATAATTGGTTTCATTCATGGTCAATTTTTGTATTAATTTCCGAGGTCATAATTACTGGATTAGTTGCTCCATTTTTCTCTTCATGGCTTCTTCTAGCTAATAAAAAAAATTAATGAAAAATTGTATAAAGCTTTAAAAATAGGATAAATACTTATTTATTAGTGGGGACTCTGTCTTTATATATTATTCAAATGGCTTTGAATACCTAACTTGAAGATGATATCGTCATATAATAAAAAGCCATTTCTATGGTCATGTCACTAAGGAAACAGCTAATCTCATGACCTGCATTTTGGTTGTAGATGATGAACCAGCAGTGTTGAAAGTCTTGGTTACAAGACTAAATCTTGCTGGTTATAAAGTTTTATCTGCGCAGGATGGGGAGCAAGCACTAGAGGTTTTTCACAGAGAAGCACCAGACTTAGTGGTACTGGATGTCATGCTCCCGAAGATGGATGGTTTTGCAGTCTGTCGAAGAATAAGAGCAGAGTCTTGTGTCCCAATAATATTCTTGACTGCTCTTGAAGCGATTTCAGAAAGAGTCGCAGGTTTGGATTTAGGCGCTGATGATTATTTAGCTAAACCATTCAGCCCAAAGGAGTTAGAAGCAAGAATTGCGACAATTTTGAGAAGAGTCGGACCTGCTCCGACTGTTGATGAGCCCAGAGAGGTTCCATCAGGTCAAGGAGTAATGAAGCTTGGTGATCTTGTTGTAGACACTAATAGAAGGCAAGTCAGTAGAGGAGGAGAAAGAATAGGGCTTACATATACAGAATTTAGCTTGCTGGAATTATTATTCCGTGACCCTGGTCGTGTTGTACCTCGAGCAGAAATTTTAGAACAACTTTGGGGTTACCCTCCCAGAAGAGCAGCAGATTTAAGAGTTGTGGATGTCTATGTTGCGCGCTTAAGAGGCAAGCTTGAACCAGATCCAAGAAATCCGGAACTGATTTTAACGGTAAGAGGTATTGGCTATGCGTCTCAAAGAATGGGGGAATTTCCTACTGCTATTGCCAGTTGAAGATTAATAGCTCAAAATTGATAGGTTTGCAATTGATATTGTGTATTACTGCCGTTTGTACCCATTGCCTTGTCTGAATTAAGAGATACCCGCCTTGAGAAGGCAAAAGCACTAAATAAGCTTGGTCAAGGTCCCTATGGTTTGAATTTTAGACCTACTGATTCTGCCGCTGTTTTGCAGGAAAAATATGAAGATTTGCCAAATGGCGAAGAAAAAAACGACGAAGTATCTATGGCAGGGCGAGTAACTTCTAGAAGAGTGATGGGAAAACTTGCTTTTTTTACTCTTGCCGATGAAACAGGCACAGTGCAGCTCTTTTTGGAAAAGGCGACCTTAAATCGGAATGAAGATAGCGAGAATCTAAATAATAATTTTGAGAACATTACATCTCTCGTTGATTCTGGTGATTGGATAGGAGTCAGTGGAATATTAAGGAGAACTGATAGAGGCGAACTTTCTATAAAGGTTTTTGAATGGTCAATGCTATCAAAATCGTTACAACCCTTACCAGATAAATGGCATGGACTTGCAGATGTAGAAAAGCGCTATAGACAAAGATATTTAGATTTAATTGTAAATCCGCAGTCAAGAAAAACTTTTCGAACCAGGGCTTTATTAGTTAGTTCAATTCGACGATGGTTAGATGAAAAAGACTTTCTTGAAATCGAGACCCCAGTTCTACAATCAGAAGCTGGAGGAGCGGACGCAAGGCCTTTCATAACTCATCACAACACGCTCGATTTGCCTTTGTATTTGAGGATTGCAACAGAATTGCATCTTAAAAGACTTGTGGTGGGTGGATTTCAAAGGGTCTATGAACTTGGAAGAATTTTTAGAAATGAAGGAATTAGCACTAGGCATAATCCTGAATTTACATCTGTTGAGATTTATGAGGCCTTTTCAGATTATTTCGACATGATGGATTTAACAGAAAAATTACTTTCCTCAGTTTGTGAAAAGATTTGTGGATCGACCAAAATTAATTATCAAGAGCAAGAAATAGATTTGCAACCTCCTTGGAGAAGGGCCACGATGCATGATTTAGTTAAGGAATTTACTGGAATTGATTTTGAATTGTTTGGAGACAATGCTGATAATGCTAGGACTGAAATGCGTCGAAAGGGGCTTCAAGTGCCCAACAAGGCTGATAGTGTAGGAAGCCTATTGAATGAAGCTTTTGAACAAGCAGTAGAGCCTGAACTGGTTCAACCTACATTTGTGATGGATTATCCAATTGAGATTTCTCCATTGGCTAGAAAACACAGAAGCAAGAAAGGTTTAGTGGAAAGATTTGAACTTTTTATTGTTGGAAGAGAAACTGCTAATGCTTTTAGTGAATTAATTGACCCTATTGATCAAAGAGAGCGTTTACTTTTACAGCAAGCAAAAAAAGAAGCGGGTGATCTTGAGGCTCAAAGTTTGGATGAGGATTTTATCAATGCTCTTGAAGTCGGAATGCCTCCAACAGGAGGCCTAGGAATAGGAATAGATAGGTTCGTAATGCTGTTAACGGATAGTCCTTCAATAAGAGATGTCATAGCTTTTCCACTTTTACGACCAGAATCAAATTTAAAACAAACTGGAAAGTGACCCATCAGAGTGGATAATAGGCGAGTAACTATTTTGTTCAGATGAGTGGCGAGAGAGTTGGTTTCCGATTCAAGCATGCAGATGCTGTTGTGAAAAGGAACCCCCAAGGGCGATCAAGACGCGGTTGGGTTATGGAACCTGTTGAACAAACGACAAGCAGGGGCACAAAAATGCCTGCTTATCGAATCAGATGGAGAGATAGCGAGCGTCCTGAAATCGTTTTGCAACACATGCTCATTGCTGATCCTGATCCAACACCGCCACCAGAAAATGTTAGTTTGGATGTCAAATGAAAAAGGATTATTAATGTTTGATTTTTTATACAAATTCGAATAAAAAGTAATAAATTTTTTTTTTAAAAACGTTTTATAGCATTAGCTAAATCTCTTTTTGAGTCATTACTCTTTTCTCTCTCTCTTTTGTCATGAAGCTTCCTTCCTTTACCTACACCTATTTTTAACTTGATCCATGAGCCTTTTAGATAAAGACTTAAAGGTATTATTGTTAAACCTTTTCTCTCTAAATTTATTTTTAATTTCTCGATTTCTTTTCGATGAGCAAGAAGTCTTTTGATTCTCAGAGGTTCGTGATTGAAAAATTTACCTGCATAATTATGAGGTGATATATGAACATTGTGAAGTTGAATTTGATCTTTTTTAATCAGGCAAAAGCCATCTTTTAAATTTACTTTTCCAGCTCTAATTGATTTAACTTCTGTTCCAAGAAGCTCTAATCCAGTTTCAAGTGTTTCTAGGATTTCATATTCATATCTTGCTTGTCGATTCTCTGCTAATCGACGATTTCCATCGACTGAGGAATCTTTTTTGGATTTTTTCTTTCCTTTTTTGCTCATTCTTCTATTTTCCTCCATTTTAGTTGAGATGCCACTACCCTTCGGTCATGGCAATTGTGTCTTCAATTACTAATCATTCTTCTCTTCCCAATGATAAGGGAGAGGAAAGATTGGTTGACCCCAGTCTTTTAAAGGAGGAGATTAAATCATCTCAACAAGATTCACTAAGGCCTAAATCTTTTGATGATTTTGTAGGTCAATCTGAATTAAAAAAAGTTCTTGAGATTTCAGTTAAAGCATCATTAAAAAGAGGTGAAGCACTTGATCATTTAATGCTTTATGGGCCACCAGGATTGGGCAAAACTACCATGGCTCTTGTTATTGCTGAGGAATTGGGGGTTAAAGCCAGAGTTACAAGCGCTCCTGCTCTTGAACGACCAAGGGATATTGTTGGATTATTGATTAATATGCAGCCACGTGAATTGATTTTTGTAGATGAAATTCACAGACTAAATCGAATATCACAGGAACTTTTGTACCCTGCGATGGAAGATAGAAGGTTAGATTTAACTGTAGGTAAGGGTACTTCCTCGAGACTGCGAGCAATCGAACTCCCACCTTTTACCTTAGTAGGTGCTACGACAAAACCTGCAGCCTTAAGTTCCCCTATGCGAGATCGTTTTGGCATAACTCAGCGACTAGATTTTTACAATTATTTGGACCTTGAAAATATAATTAAAAGATCTGCAAAACTCATTAATTTATTAATTTCAGAGGAAGCATCTCACCAATTAGCCAAAAGAAGTCGAGGTACTCCTCGAATTGCAAATAGGCTGATACGAAGAGTTAGAGATTATGCAGAAGTGCATTCTTCTTCGAAAAAGATTGATGTTGAAGTCGTTAACGATGCGCTTGATCTTCATCGTGTGGATCAAAGAGGTCTAGATGCAACAGATAGAAGTTATTTGAGCTTGTTAGTTAATCAATATCAAGGAGGCCCAGTAGGACTTGAGACTTTGGCTGCTGCACTTGGAGAGGATTCAACCACTCTTGAAACTGTGGTTGAGCCTTATTTAATGCAAATTGGTTTTTTGCAGAGAACTTCTAGGGGAAGGGTTGTTACTCCAGCAGCTAAAAAACATTATTTGCTTTCCGCAAATAATATAGATATATGATTTCTGGAAGAGTTGTAAAAGTTCTACTTTTACTTTCTATTATTTTTGTTTTCGTACCATTTTCTACCCAAGCCAAAGTGCTTCCTAAAGTTTTATTTGAGAAGGCTCTTCAAGAAAGTAAAGAAGGAGATTTCATTCGAGCTGAAAAAGATTGGAGTTCTTACTTAAATGAGAATCCAGAGGATGCGGCTGCCTTAAGTAATAGAGGTAATATTCGTCTCGCCCTTGGCGATCCTAAAGGAGCCATAAGAGACCAAACTAAGGCTATTGAAATTTCGCCTGAAGATTTAGACCCTTATCTGAATAGAGGAATTGCCGAAGAAGCACTGCAGCGTTGGGAGGACGCCAGTAAAGATTACAACTATGTTTTAAACATTAATCCTAAAGATGTTTCAGCTTTATATAACTTAGCTAACGTGATGGGCTCCATGGATAATTGGATGGAAGCGAAGAAATTGTTTGCTAAAGCTGCCTCGTCAAATAATGCCATAGCTATGGCTAGGTCTAGTGAGGCGCTTGCGATTTATCAATTGGGCGATCTTGAACTCGCTGAAAAGAAAATCAGAATATTAATCCGTAAATATCCTTTATTCGCAGATGCGAGAGCAGCATTAAGTGCTCTTCTATGGAGTAAAGGCTTCTCAGGTGAAGCTGAGAGCAATTGGGCTGCGGCGGCTGGATTAGATATTCGATACCGCGAGGAGGATTGGTTATTGAATATTCGCCGTTGGCCTCCGAGACCTACAAATGATTTGATTGCATTTCTAGCTTTGGATGATAAATGAAAGATTTAGGAAAAAAAATTGACGCTTTAACTAAGGATATACTCCCTGATTTGATTCGATTACGTCGTCATCTCCATGCTCACCCAGAGCTAAGCGGTCAGGAATATCAAACTGCTGCTCTTGTTGCTGGGGAGCTTAGAAAATCAGGTTGGGAAGTAAAAGAAGCCGTTGGTAAAACGGGGGTGGTAGCTGAAATGGGTAACAAAAACGGACCTGTTGTTGGCTTACGAGTTGATATGGATGCTTTGCCAATCGAGGAGAGAACAGATTTAGATTATTCTTCTGCAATTCAAGGTCTGATGCATGCATGTGGCCATGATCTGCATACTTGTATTGGTTTGGGGGTGGCAAAAGTATTAGCAAAAAACAAATTTACAAATTCTCGAATCCGAATCATTTTTCAACCTGCTGAGGAGATTGCTCAAGGTGCAAATTGGATGAGAGCTGAAAAGGTCCTTGAGGGAGTTCAAGCTCTATTTGGTGTGCATGTTTATCCAGATTTGTCAGTTGGCAAGATTGGAATAAAAACTGGTACTTTTACAGCAGCCGCGGCTGAATTGGAAATAGATATTATTGGAAATGGAGGGCATGGAGCTAGACCACATGAAGGCATCGATTCAATTTGGATTTCTGCAAAAGTTATTAGTGGACTTCAAGAGGCCATTAGTAGACGCTTGGATGCTCTTAAGCCAGTAGTTATTAGCTTTGGGAAAATTTCAGGAGGTAATGCTTTTAATGTAATTGCTGAGAGGGTTAAGCTTCTAGGTACAGTAAGGTGTCTTGATAAAAACCTTTATGAAAATTTGCCTCAATGGATTGAGAAAATAGTGCAAAATATAGCCTCTAATTATGGAGGCAAGGCTAATATAAAATTCAAGTCTATTGCTCCTCCAGTTTATAACGATCCAGAGTTGACTGGTTTGTTATCTAGCTGTGCAAAGAATTTTATGGATCAAGAAAATATTGTTTATTTAGAAAATCCATCATTAGGAGCTGAAGATTTTGCTTTCTTCTTGCAAGATGTTCCAGGCACCATGTTTAGATTAGGAGTTGCTGGCGATCAAGGTTGTGCTCCATTGCACAGCGGATATTTTTCTTTGGATGAAAAAAGCCTGGAATTAGGAATAAAAATTTTGTCTCAAACACTAGTCATGGCAACTAAAACTCTCCAAGACATCTAGTCACTTGATTTTATGAACAAGTTGGGTAACCCATTAATCTCAATTTCAGCACCATTGCTAGTTTTATTAGCAATTACAGGCTTTTTAAATAGAGAGGGCAAAAATAAAATCCAAGCCATACCTGCTTTAGTTGTTGGAAGTGGATTGGTTTTGACTGGCGCGGTTAGAAGATTTAGCAGACGCAGAATGTTGTTTTTAGAGATAAAAAAAGATATGAATGATCAAAATTTTTGATTCGAAAATTTTTATCTATAAAAACTTTAGGGTTTAGTTCCGGTTTTCGAGCTAATTTGTATTTATCGCTAGGGGTGCCATATCGCTTTGCTATATGGCTGAGATCACACCCTCTGAACTTGATCTGGTTTGTACCAGTGTAAGGAAAGTGAAGTCTTGTGATCTTTATTCATATTGCTCCTTTTTTATTCAATAGCTTTTTAGTTCATGCGGAATTCATGGGTGGCTTCCAGAAAAGGTAAAACTAATGTTTCTCAGATGCATTTTGCTCGCAAAGGCGAAATTACTGAAGAAATGAGATACGTGGCAAAGCGTGAGAATCTTCCTGAGTCTCTAGTTATGGAGGAGGTAGCAAGAGGTCGAATGGTTATTCCTGCAAATATTAACCATGCGAACTTAGAGCCGATGGCAATAGGTATTGCCTCAACATGTAAAGTTAATGCAAATATTGGTGCTTCGCCAAATGCAAGCGACATTGGTGAAGAATTAAAGAAGCTTGAGCTGGCAGTTAAATATGGCGCAGATACTCTCATGGATCTCTCTACTGGAGGGGTTAATTTAGATGAAGTGCGAACTGCAATCATAAATGCATCCCCTATCCCCATTGGTACAGTTCCTGTTTATCAAGCTTTAGAAAGTGTTCATGGTTCTATTTCAAGGTTAACTGAGGATGATTTTTTACACATAATAGAAAAGCATTGTCAGCAAGGAGTTGATTATCAAACTATTCATGCAGGCTTATTGATTGAACATTTACCCAAGGTTAAAGGTCGAATTACTGGAATAGTTAGTCGTGGTGGTGGAATTCTTGCTCAATGGATGCTTTATCACTACAAGCAAAACCCTTTGTTTACTCGTTTTGATGATATTTGTGAAATATTTAAACGCTATGACTGCACTTTTTCTTTGGGGGACTCTCTAAGACCTGGATGTCTGCATGATGCATCAGATGAAGCTCAACTTGCTGAGTTGAAAACCCTTGGTGAATTGACTAGACGTGCTTGGAAACATGATGTTCAAGTCATGGTTGAAGGACCTGGTCATGTACCTATGGATCAAATTGAATTCAATGTTAGGAAGCAAATGGAGGAGTGTTCAGAAGCACCTTTCTATGTTCTAGGTCCATTAGTAACAGATATTTCTCCTGGTTATGATCACATCTCAAGTGCAATTGGTGCAGCCATGGCAGGTTGGTACGGGACTGCGATGCTCTGTTATGTGACACCTAAGGAACATCTTGGGTTGCCAAATCCTGAGGATGTCAGAGAAGGTTTGATTGCTTATAAAATTGCTGCCCATGCTGCAGATGTAGCAAGACATAGATCAGGAGCTCGTGATCGTGATGATGAGTTAAGTAAGGCTCGTAAAGAATTTGACTGGAACAAACAGTTTGAATTGTCCTTGGATCCCGAGAGAGCTAAGCAATATCATGACGAAACTTTACCTGAAGAAATTTTCAAAAAAGCAGAGTTTTGTTCAATGTGTGGCCCTAATCATTGTCCAATGAATACAAAAATCACAGATGAAGATCTTGATAAATTAAACGATAAAATGAAGTCAAAAGGGGCAGGTGAATTAACTCCAGTAAAGTTAAATAAAGAAAATTAGTTCTTTATTTAACTTTACTGGAGTTAATTAATTAGTTGAGAATTATATTTTGAATTTTATTTGTTGAGAAGATTTCTAGATTTATCAATTACGTTCTCAACTGTAAATCCAAATTTTTCCATACATAATCCACCTGGGGCAGATGCTCCAAAGCTATTCATAGTTACGCTATCACCATCAAGACCAATATATTTATGCCATCCGAAGCTCTCTGCAGCTTCAACTACTATCCGTTTCCTGATATTTGATGGTAAAACTTCTTCTTTATAACGCTCGCTTTGTTCTTCAAAAAGTTCAACGCATGGCATAGAAACAACACGCACTTTTCTTCCTTCGATAGTTAACTTTTTAGCTGCTTGAACACATAAATCAAGTTCAGTTCCGGTTCCGATAAGTATTAGTTCTGGAGTGCCATCGCAATCTTCAAGTACGTATCCACCTAAAGCAACTTTGTCTACAGATGAATTTTGTTGATTGGCCATACCCTGCCTACTTAGGCATAAGGAACTTGGTCTCTTACGATTTTTTATTGCAACTTTATAGGCACCACTGGTTTCATTGCCATCGCCTGGACGGAAAACCATCATATTTGGCATTGCTCTCAATGATGGAATGGTTTCTATGGGTTGATGTGTTGGGCCATCTTCACCAACACCTATGGAATCATGGGTTAAAACATAAATAACCCCTAGCTCACTAAGAGCTGAAAGACGCATCGAACCTCTCATGTAGTCTGCGAAGACTAAGAAGGTTCCACCATATGGAATCAAACCACTATCGTGATAAGCAATACCATTCAATATGGCTGCCATGGCATGTTCTCTGACACCAAAATGTAAATAACGTTTCTCAGGACTGTCATATTGAAAAGATCCAGTCTCACCTTTTATATCTGTGTAATTTGAATGAGTTAAATCGGCAGAACCTCCTATTAGTTCAGGAATGTTTGGACCAAGAGCGCCTAGACATATTTGAGAATGTTTTCTAGTAGCTACCCCCTTATCATCAGCTGTATAGGTTGGTAAATCTTTATCCCATCCTTCTGGGAGCTCGCCTCTCAACATACGCTCAAATTGAGATGCTTCATTGGGATATTTTTCTTTATACGTAGCAAGAGTTTCATTCCACTTTTCTTCTAGTTGTGCACCTTTTTGAATAGCTTGACGATATTGATCGTATGCATCTTGAGGAACCTCGAAAGGCTTGTAAGACCAACCTAATTGTTCCCTTGTGAGTTCCGCTTCTTCCTCACCTAAAGGAGCACCGTGAATACCTGCAGTATCGCTTTTGTTGGGTGAACCATAACCAATGGTTGTGGTTACTTTGATAATTGATGGCTTATCTGTGACTGCTTTTGCATTTTCAATAGCTTTAGATATCCCTTCTACATCTGTATTCCCCTCAGGAATTTCTTGTACATGCCATCCATATGCTTCATATCTTTTTAGGACATCCTCTGTAAATGAGACGTCAGTTCTTCCATCAATAGTGATGTGGTTGTCATCGTATAAAGCTATTAATTTGCCGAGTTTCAAATGACCAGCAAGAGAACAGGCCTCTGAAGAAATGCCTTCTTGGTTGCAACCATCTCCCATGATCACATAGGTGTAATGGTCTACAACTGTTGAATCAGGCTTATTGAATTTTGCAGATAGGTGGGATTCTGCAATGGCTAATCCTACTGCATTTGAAATTCCTGCTCCCAAAGGTCCAGCAGTTACTTCAACACCAGGAGTTTCAAATGTTTCTGGGTGTCCTGGAGTTTTAGCTCCCCATTGTCTAAATTCTTTAATATCTTCAATGGTGACAGAATCATAACCAGTCAAATGTAGAAGGGCATACAAAAGCATGCATCCATGTCCTGCTGAAAGAACAAATCTGTCTCGATTAAACCATTTTGGGTTTTTTGGATTATGACGTAAGTGTTTATCCCACAATGCATAACCCATCGGTGCGCAACCCATAGGGAGTCCAGGGTGACCACTTTTTGATTTATTAATTGCATCAACAGCGAGCATCCTGATGCTGTTGATGCAAAGTGTGTCTAGGGAAGTAGTCAAGGCAACCATTTTTAATTAAGAAGTTGGGAAAAAGAAATTTAAGTGGAAAGAGGAAATGAAATTGGTTAGATCATTTGTCGAAAAGCTAGACAGACATTGTGACCGCCAAACCCGAATGAGTTAGACAATACGACGCCTAATTTTTTCTCCCTTGCTTTGTTTGGTACATAATCAAGATCACAATTTGGGTCTGGATTGGAATAATTAATTGTTGGCGGAATTATTTCATGTTTTATTGCCAGAGCACAAGCAACAGCTTCTATCCCACCAGAACCTCCCAACAAATGTCCTGTCATGGATTTGGTTGAGCTTGTAGGCACTTGATATGCATAATTTCCTAAAGCACTTTTTATAGCAGATGTTTCATTACTGTCATTTGCAGGAGTGCTAGTTCCATGAGCATTAATGTAATCAACTTCTTCTGGATTAATTTGTCCATCAATTAATGCAAGTTTCATAGCTTCTGCACCTCCGACTCCACCTGGCGTAGGGGAAGTTATGTGATGTGCGTCACATGTAGTTCCATAACCAATTATCTCTGCATGGATTGTGGCATCTCTTTTTAAGGCATGTTCAAGAGTTTCTAGAATTAATATTCCTGCTCCTTCTCCAATTACGAAACCATCTCTTTGAGAATCAAACGGTCTACTCGCCGTGCATGGATCCTCATTTCTAAATGATAGGGCTTTAGCACTCGCAAAACCTGCGACTCCTAAGGGGGTAATACTTGCTTCTGCTCCTCCACAAACCATTGCATCTGCTTTGCCTAGTTGGAGCAGTCTGAATGCATCACCAATAGCATTTGATCCGGCGGCACAAGCAGTAGAAACTGCTGAACTTGGACCTTTGGCGCCAAGTGCAATAGCCGCTAGCCCTGTAGCCATGTTGGGAATCATCATGGGAACAGTAAATGGACTTACTCGACTAGGACCTTTGTTGTTTAAAACATGAGCTTGAGTTTCCATCGTTAGCAATCCGCCAACTCCAGAACCAATGATCACGCCAATTTTTTCAGCATTTAAATCGTCAATTACTAGACCCGAATGATTCAGGGCTTCTTTGGCTGCAACGACTCCAAATTTTGAGAAACGATCCCATCTTTTGGATTCTTTTGGTTCTAATTTGCCGGTTGGGTCAAAACTTTTTACCTCTGCTGCAAATCTGCATGCATGGGAGGAGGCATCAAAAAGGGTTATTTGATCAACCCCATTGCGCCCAGATTGAAGTCCTTTTAGGTAACTTTCGATGTTGTTGCCAATTGGAGTTATCGCTCCAAGACCTGTCACAACAACTCGATGGAGTTTCTCCATCATTTGAACCTCAAGACTGTTTTTCTTCGATGTAATTGACTGCATCCCCCACAGTGGCAATGCCTTCTGCAGCTTCGTCAGGGATCTCTATGTCAAACGCCTCTTCCAGAGCCATCACTAGCTCGACAGTGTCGAGAGAGTCTGCACCGAGATCGTTTTGGAAATTTGAATCCGGTTTAACTTCACCAGCTTCAACACTAAGTTGTTCTGCGACGATAGAACGAACTTTTTCAAGGATTGCTTCCTGGGACATAACCTTCTTAGACCTGAGTTCTAATCCTACGGGTTAAAGTGTCGAGTTAACAAAAGTGACTAGATTGCAACTAATTTTTTTTATGAAGCAAATCTTTGGGTATAGTTTTATACATCAAGAAACCTGTGCTGTAACTTGTCACACGCCGTAAAAATCTATGACACCTGTATTGGTTGCACCCAATGCGTCAGGGCTTGTCCACTTGATGTTCTTGAAATGGTTCCTTGGGATGGCTGCAAAGCTTCACAGATAGCTTCCTCTCCAAGAACTGAAGATTGTGTTGGATGTAAGCGATGTGAAACTGCTTGTCCAACTGATTTCCTTAGTATTAGGGTTTACTTAGGTGACGAAACAACTAGAAGTATGGGTTTGGCTTACTAAAAATTTGGGTTTGGCTTACTAAAAATTTGGTATTTTGCTTGAGGAAGGTTTATTTTAAAAAATAATTTTTGATGTAAATTTAAATATATGTGTGGCATTTTTGCTGTTATTGGATCAAGAGAAGTTTCTTCTTTACTTATTGATGGATTAAGAAAATTGGAATATCGCGGTTATGACTCTGCAGGTATAGCAACAATTGACAATTTAAATAACGATCAAATTGGACAACTAAATGTCACAAAAGCAAAAGGAAAGCTTGTTAATCTATCAAACTTAATTAAAAAAAAGCCTCCAAAAGGTCATGTTGGTATTGCCCATACTAGATGGGCTACTCATGGAAAGCCTAACGAGAGAAATGCTCATCCTCATCTTGATTTCTCAGGGCAAATTGCAGTTGTGCAAAATGGGATTATCGAGAATTACAGAGAGTTATCTAGCAGCCTGAAAGTTAAAGGAATCAAATTAACCTCGGAAACTGACACTGAAATAATTCCACACTTAATCGGTCTTGAGATAGAACAGTCTCTGGCAAATGGACTTTGCCCTGATGAACAAACACTATTAATCGCTGTTCAAAAAGTTTTGACTTTATTAGAAGGGACTTATTCCATCGCAGTGATTTGGTCTAAGGCACCAAATGCCTTGGTAGTAGCTAGAGGGCAAGCTCCATTAGTTCTTGGCTTTGGCGAGGGTGAGTTTTTTTGTGCAAGTGATACACCAGCATTAATAGGATTTACCCGTACATTTTTACCTTTAAGGGATCACGAAAGTGCACTTTTAACCCCACTAGGAATTGAACTATATGATGATGATGGAAAGAGGCAGCATAGAGCACCATCGATCTTGCAGGGCACGGAATTTTTTGCCGATAAAAGAAATTTTCGTCATTTCATGCTTAAAGAAATTTATGAGCAGCCAGAGACGGCACAACAATGGATAGATAGATTTTTGCCTATGGATTTGCCCTCCGAAAAACCAGTAGCTTTGCAGGTTTCTAAATCTATCCTTGAGAAAATAGAACAGATTCAAATACTTGCCTGTGGCACAAGCAGACATGCAGGTATGGTTGGTGCTTATTTGTTGGAACAGTTTGCAGGAGTTCCTACAAAGGTATATTTCGCGAGTGAATTTCGTTATGCTCCCCCTCCACTTTCTCCCAATACTTTGACAATTGGAGTAAGTCAATCAGGTGAAACTGCAGACACTTTAGCTGCCTTAAGGATGGAAAAGGAGAGAAGAGATTCGACTAAAGATCCTCATTTTTCTTTTCATCAATTGGGCATTACTAATAGAATTGATAGTTCATTTGGTCGTGAGCTAGATAATGTTATTGATATTGGATCAGGCATCGAAATAGGTGTTGCAGCAACCAAAACCTTTCTGGGACAAATGTTGTCCTTTTATGGTTTAACACTTTTATTTGCATCACATAGACAAAAAAGAAACTCTCAAGAAATTTTAGATCTCTCCAATGATTTGAGATTAATCCCTAAACAGCTAACAAATCTTATAAAAAAACATGATTCTCTCTCTAAGGAAATAGCACATTTGTTTGTTGAAACAAAGGATGTAATTTTTTTAGGTAGAGGAATAAATTATCCAATTGCACTTGAAGGTGCTCTTAAATTAAAGGAAATAAGCTACATCCATGCGCAAGGCTATCCAGCTGGAGAGCTAAAACACGGACCAATAGCACTTTTAGATCAACATGTTCCAGTGGTATCTATTGCTGTCCCTGGAATCGTCTATGAAAAAGTACTTAGTAACTCGCAAGAGGCTAAAGCTAGAGATGCCCGTTTGATTGGGGTGTCTACTCATCGATCTGAATCGGAAATGTTTGATGAATTATTTACTATTCCAAAAGTTAGTGAATGGGTGAGTCCTCTATTGACCGTTGTACCTTTGCAGTTATTTAGTTATCACATAGCAGCACATAAAGGTTTAGATGTTGATCAGCCTAGGAATTTAGCCAAAAGTGTAACCGTGGAATAAAGATTCTTAACTCTCAATCATTTTATTTAATTAATTACCTGTAATTTGAAAAATAAAATATAGTTTTTCATCAACTAAGATTTTTTATTCTGCCATAAGAATCTTCAAAGCGAATGATGTCTTCTTCATCTAAATACGCTCCGCTTTGAACTTCAATAAGCTCAAGTTTCATTTTCCCTGGATTGCTTAATCTATGCTTGCAGCCTAAAGGAATGAATGTGCTTTCATTTTCACTTAAAAGTTGCTTTTCTCCATTTTTTTCTATCAAGGCTGTTCCGTTAACTACAACCCAATGTTCAGCTCTATGATGGTGCATTTGTAAAGAAAGAGAAGCATTTGGCTTTACTTCTATGAGCTTGACTAGCCATCTATCCCCCTCAACTATTGTAGTGTAATTTCCCCAAGGTCTATAAATTTTTCTGTGAACTTTACCTTCTGGGAAGTCTTTTGAGCAAAGGCTTTTGATTATATTTCCAATATTTTGAGATTGATCTCTATTAGCAATTAATATAGCATCATTTGTATCTATAACTATTAGATCTTCTATTCCTATTCCCACAATTAGACGTTGTTCACTTTCTAGATAACAATTTCTACTTTGTTCAGCGATTATTCTCCCATTTATGTAGTTTCCATCCTTATTCTTTTGACTAATATCCCACAAAGATTTCCAACTTCCTATATCACTCCATCCTACATTTAAGGGAAGAACGGTACCTAAGTTTGTTTTTTCCATAACTGCTATATCTAAAGATATTTTTGGACATTTCTTGAATGACTCTGTTTCTAATCGTAGGAAATCAAGATCTTCTACATCTTTCTCAATTGCAATTTTGCAATAATTTATGATTTCTGGAGAGAATTTCTCTAATTCACTTATTATTGAACTTGCTTTAAAAAGAAACATACCACTATTCCAAGTATAGCGAGAATCTTTGATTAATTTTTCAGCTATTTCTTTATTAGGTTTTTCTATAAATTTGTTTATTTCTAGACCACTTATTTGATCTTCATTATTATCTAATTCTTTTGCTTCAATGTAACCGTAACCAGTTTCTGCAGAAGTTGGAACAATACCAAAGGTCACTAATCTACCCTGCTTTGCATATGTTTTTGCTGATTGAATTACTCTTTGAAATTCAATGATATTTTCTATCAAGTGATCGGCTGCCAAAATTAACAGTAAAGGATCTTTACCTAAAGAAATTGCTTGAAGAGCAGCAACTGCAATTGCTGGTGCAGTATTACGTCCTACGGGTTCCAGAATAATTGCCTGAGGATCAGTATTTATTTCTCTAAATTGCTCTGCAACTATAAATCTATGATCCTCATTACATATTAAAATGGGATTTTCAAGTCCCTCTAAACCCAGAAGCCTTTCATAAGTTTTCTGCAAAAGTGTTTTCTTTGTTCGTGTATCTAACGCTAGAAATTGCTTAGGATAACTTTCTCTAGAAAGTGGCCAAAGTCTTGTTCCTGATCCACCACTAAGAATTACAGGAATTATGGAGTTATCAGTTATTCTCATAAAGAACTTTGTAATTTATTTTTGAAGTTTTGTTTAAAAACCTCAATAATTATTAGAGTTCCAATAAGCCATTGGGTGGATTGATTAGCAACCATTTTTCTTTGATGTCTATTTCTGGGACAATTTCTTTAACAAAAGGTACCAAAACTTTTTTACCTTCCACTAACTCTATCTCTAGAAGGTCATTCCCTCCCTTCATTAAGTCAGTTACATGACCAATTAAAGCTTTTTTGGGACCGCTTCTTGCCTCTAGACCAATTAAATCATAGTAATGGTACTCATCTTTACTCAACATCGGTCTGCTATCACTTGGTATAACTATTTTCCAACCAATAATTTCTTCCGCAGAACTTCTAGTAGATACTCCCTCGATAGAAAGTACATAGATTGATTTGCCTGGAATAAGCGTTCCTTTTGTTAAATTGATTTCAGTAGGTAATTCGTCAGTTTTTTGAATCCATCGTTTCCCAGGTTGTGTAAATCTTTCAGGAAAGTCGCTATTAGGTTTAATTCGAATATCTCCTTTTAAACCTTGCGGAGCAACAATTTCACCTATTGACATCCATTTATCTTTTTCGATCATTTTTATGAGTAGACTTTTTCAAAGTTTATTTGAATATGGTTAATTATGACTGATACAAAAGATCCTATTCTTCCTGGTACAACAGTAACTGTTAATAACCAAGAGTCAATTTACAATGGTTATGAAGGATTTGTTCAAAGAATAAGTGGTGATAAAGCGGCAGTGCTTTTTGAGGGGGGGAATTGGGATAAATTATTAACAATACCTCTTAAAGATCTTATGAAAAATTGATTATTCATTTTTCTAAGGAAACTAATTACTGATCAATTACATTTTTCTCGAAATACTTCAATGCTTTACTTGCAGCATCTTTTTCGGCTTGCTTTATTGACTTTCCAGTTCCTTCAGCAATCGATCGATTTTTGACAAAAACACTACACAAAAATCGTTTAGGATTGTTATGCTTTTTATCAATTTCAATTGTTTTATATCTGGGAATTGATAAGCCTTTACTTTGAGTCAATTCCTGAAGTGCTGATTTGTAATTTTTCTTATGAGGATCAGCTAGAACTTCATTACTTTTCTCATCCCAGAACGGAATAAGCCAATCTTTTATAGGTTCAACAATATTAAGACTTTCATACAAAGCTCCTATTAGTGCTTCAGTTGCTTGCGCTTGAATAGTTGCGTTTGCTGATTTATCTCTAAGGGCTTTATTCCCAATAACTAATACACTGTTGATTTCTATTTTTTTACCAACTTCTTCTAGCCATTGATCACTTACCAGATGTGAACGAAGTTCAGATCTTTCTCCTACTTGCATATATGGATATTTATTTTTTATGAAATCTGATGCAACGAGTCTGAGAACTGCGTCTCCAAGAAATTCAAGATTTTCATAATTAATTTCACTATTTGCTGAACTATGAGTAAGTGATTCATTAATATATAAAATATTTTTTATTTTTTCTTTCGTAAACTCTTTTTTAAATTTTTGATCTAAATTTAGACCTTTAATAAAATTAATTATTTCTTCTACTCTGTGATTTGAGATTTTCATAATTCTTTAAAGAATATAATTTAAGTGATAAAAATAGAATTTTGACTGTGATTTTTTGTATGAAATGAATAAAGTGAAAGCAGGTCATAAGCCGGGTTCTGTTCATTCTTCTTTCTTCAGAAATCGAATGGGTAATCATCTATCTGGGGCTAACGTTACCGCTAGCCTCAAGCGGCTCTCTTCAGGGACAAGGTCTATGGCCATCCATTGCCCCTCGCCTTGCTCCTAGCCGGGGTTTACCTAGCCAGCACCTCTCGATGCTGCTGGTGCGCTCTTACCGCACCTTTGCACCCTTGCCGCGTCTGTTGGGATTTCCCCATCAAGCGTTAGGCGGTGTGTTTCTGTGGCACTATCCTCACGGTCACCCGCACTGGGAATTACCCAGCAAGCCTGGCCAAATAGGAGCCCGGACTTTCCTCAATAGAATTCTTCAGCTTTTTTGCTGAAGTTCAATTGCGATCACCTCCCCTGCTTTCATCTCCATCATGCCTCAAGGCATAATTAATTTCAGGGGGCTGTAGCTCAGCTGGATAGAGCGACGGTTTCCTAAACCGTAGGTCGTGGGTTCGAGTCCCGCCAGCCCCGTGCGAAAAACGAATAAAAACTAAAAATCTATAGTCCTAGATCTGGTGGAGGTGCAAAATCATTACTCTTTCGCTAGCGTTAATTAGGTGAATTAAGTCAACATGGCCCAGCTTCACGATCTTCGTTTGCGATTGCTTGTTCAGCAAGAGAGTGAGCAAATATCAAACTCTCAACCAAGTGATTTAGATTTATCAATTGTTCAAGCTCGATGCTTGTGTTGGTTAACACTTCTAGCCGAAGCGCATGAAGATCAAGCTAATGATGCGGAAGGAAGAAATGATACAGAACAAGCAATGGGTTGGTTTGCTGACTCAATGAGATTACGAGATGTTATTCAAGTGGTCTCTAGCATTGAAATACCTCTGCCTGAAAGCTCTGAATTGGATAATAATGATGAAGGAGGAGATTTCTTTAACGGTGAGCCACCTATGACGGCCTAAGAAATGCAATGATGGTTGCTAAGCTGCCTCGAAGAAGGTGCCTGAAGAACCATGCCAATGTCCAGATTGCCAAAGATTTTACAGGGAACATGATCGTCTAATCAGAGAGTTTCCCACTTTGCGTCAACAGCAAGAGATTAATTGGGCTGCTCTTCAATCTTTCCGAACTTTATGTGGACGAGTCTTAGAAGATTTGCAAAAGAAATTGAATCTAAACTCATCAGATCAATTTGAAGATAATTTTCAAACTGGAACTATTGAGAAAAAAGATAAATCAGTTACACAAGTGATTTCTGATCTTGAAAATATTCATGCTCATTTATATTCTATTGAAGCTTTAATGGAAAGAATTTTTGATGTCAAGGTTTCTGATGAAGTTGAAGATACATTTCGAGAAGTCGCTGGAGAACTTGCTCCAGATCCATTCAATATAGATCGGTTAAGGTTAAATAGATTATTACATCAAACACCAGATTTGCCTGATAAATAATTATTTATTTTTCACAACTTATCTCCACAGGTAATGGCTTAACCTTCCATATTGATTGACAGTATTCTCTTATTGATCTGTCTGATGAGAAAAAGCCAGATCTAGCAGTATTTAAAAGAGCCATACGATTCCATTTCTTACTTTTTTTCCAAGCTTTACTAACTTCATCTTGTGCGCGTAGGTAATCATCAAAATCAGCCATAACAAAGAAAGGATCGCTTCCTGTCAAGATATTAATTATTGGTCTAAACAGCTCACTATCACCATTACTAAAATGCCCAACTTCTATTAACTTAAGAGTTTCTTGTAGTTCACTCGATTCTGCGATAAAGCTATTTGGATTATATCCTTGAGCTCTTAATTCCATTATTTCTGATTCTGTCTTACCAAACAAAAAGAAATTTTCTGCGCCGACTTTATCCCTAATTTCTACATTAGCTCCATCAAGAGTTCCAATCGTTAATGCGCCATTCATTGCAAATTTCATATTTCCAGTTCCTGAGGCTTCTTTTCCAGCAGTTGAAATCTGCTCAGAAAGATCAGTTGCTGGATAGACTTGCTCACCAAGTTTTACATTGTAATCAGGAAGAAAAACGACCCTTAGTAACCCATCCATATCTGGATCTGCATTAACTACATCTGCTATACCATTAATAAATCTAATCATTAATTTCGCCATGAAATAACCTGGTGCAGCTTTACCACCAAAAATGACAGTACGTGGTGCAATATTTTTTGTTACTCCGTTTTTAATTCTTAGATATTGTGCAATGACTTGCAAAGCATTTAAATGCTGTCTTTTATACTGGTGAATTCTTTTAACTTGAACATCAAATAAACTTGAGGGATCTACTAGCACGCCAGTCTGTCTGTGTATGTACCCAGCTAGTTTCCTTTTGCCAGATAACTTAGCCGATGCAAAAAGATCTAAAAAATTGGAGTCATTTTCTTTTTTTTCTAATTCTAGTAATAGGTCCATATTGGTAATCCAATTAGGACCTATTTCTTTGTCAAGAAGTTTAGAGAGTTCAGGATTTGCTAAGGCTACCCATCTGCGTGGAGTAACTCCATTGGTGACGTTAGTGAATTTTTCAGGCCAGAGTTCTGCAAATTCAGGTAGTAATTGTCTCTTGATTAGATCTGAATGAAGAGCAGCTACTCCATTGACATGATGTGCTCCAATTGTCGCTAAATGAGCCATTCGTATGGCTTTCCCTCCATCTTCATCAATAATTGAAAGCTTCCTTAAAATCGCATCATTCCCAGGATACTTTAGTCTTACTTGTTGCAAGAATCGTCTATTTATTTCATAAATAAGTTCTAAATGTCTAGGTAATAAGCTTTTAAAAAGGCTAAGGTCCCATTTCTCGAGAGCTTCGGGCAACAAAGTGTGGTTTGTATATGCAACTGATCTATTGGTGATTTCCCATGCTTTATCCCAATCCAATCTATGTTGATCAATTAATAGTCGCATTAACTCTGCAACTGCTATGGCTGGATGAGTGTCATTTAGTTGAACTGTCCAGTGATTTGGGAACTCCTCTACAGCTATTGACCGTTTTTCTAAACTTCTAAGCATATCCTGCAAGGAACAACTTACGAAAAAGTGTTGTTGCTTTAAGCGTAGTCTTCTTCCTTCGTCAGTTCCATCATTGGGGTATAGAACTTTTGATAGTGTTTCTGATGCTACTTTCTCTTCTACAGCTCCGTAGTAATCGCCAATATTGAAAGCGTAGAAATCAAAACTTTCGGTTGCATCAGCTCTCCATAATCTCAATCGATCGCAGCTGTTTACTCGATAACCAAGAACAGGGACATCGTGTGGGACCCCAATAGCGTGTTCGCTTGGAATCCATCGAGAGCGATAATTTCCATTGTCATCAGTATAACTCTCGGTTTGACCTCCAAAACCGACTAGGCAAGCTTCATCTGGTTGGGGTAATTCCCAAGGCCATCCACCTTTGAGCCATTTGTCAGTAACTTCTACTTGCCAACCATCTCTTATTAATTGGTTGAAAATTCCAAATTCGTACCTAATTCCATATCCCACTGCGGGAACCTGAAGACTTGCAAGTGATTCCATATAGCAAGCTGCAAGTCTCCCTAATCCTCCATTCCCAAGGCCAGGCTCTTCTTCTACTTCCAATATCTCATTTAAAGATTCAATACCAAACCTTTTAAGCGCTTCTTCTGCCTCTTTTTTAATGCCTAGATTCAGTAAATTATTATTTAGTTGAGGTCCTATGAGGAATTCAGCTGAAAGATATGCAACTGTTTTTTGAGGTCTAGCTCTGATTGTCTCTTGACTTGTTAAGTATCTACTCATCAATCTGTCTCTAACAGCGTAGCTCAAAGCCATATAGAGATCTCTAAGGCTTGCCGATGTAGCAAGTTTCCCAAGAGTAAAAAAGAGATGCTCAGTCATTCCATCGAAGACTGCATCAGCATCCATACCAGCCCGAACAGGATCCGCATAGCATCCTGGGGTCGGTAGACGCAGGTCTAGTGACTGGGAGCTGCTCATAAGGGCGTCAAAGGTCTCTGGACGCTAGCTAATAAAGCCTTAGTAATCAGTGAGTAACTTCAGATCCACACCTTATTGATTAAGTCTCCTTTGATACTTATGCCAAATATGCCCTGTGATTAGGTAATTTATGTCTTAAAGAAAAGGCTTTTCTAGAAAACCTGATGGTACTAACTCCTTTAGTCTCAGCACTAAATACTCATGATGTTGAGGTCGCAGAAACACTGATAGGGGTCATTAATTTCTTGATGATCTTTGTTGCAGCAAGGACTTTGGCTGAAATCTTGGTTAGACTAAGTTTGCCTACTATTGTAGGTGAACTTCTTGCGGGAGTTTTAATTGGTGCCTCAGGATTACATCTTTTATTGCCGCCTAGTGCTCATGCTGAGTTGAATCAAGGTTTTGTTTCTGTTATTAGCACACTTGCTTCAGTACCGAAAGAAGCAGTCCCAGATATTTATTTTGAAACTTTTCCATCATTACAAGCAGTAGCAACTTTAGGGCTATATGCTTTGTTATTTTTGACCGGTCTTGAGAGTGAATTAGAGGAACTTGTAGCAGTTGGAGCACAAGCTTTCACTGTTGCAATGGCAGGAGTGATTTTGCCATTTGCTTTTGGAACTTTTGGATTAATGTTTATTTTCCAAGTAGATATCATTCCTGCGATATTTGCTGGTGCATCTATGACCGCGACTAGTATTGGTATTACTGCAAGTGTTTTTGGTGAGCTTGGTTATTTAAAAACTCGTGAGGGTCAAATTGTTATTGGCGCAGCAGTATTAGATGACATACTTGGAATTGTTATTCTTGCCGTTGTTGTAGCACTTGCGACGGGAGGATCACTGCAAATTGCTCCCATCGTCAAATTAGTACTAGCTGCAACTGTTTTTGTATTTGCTGCAATTGCTTTAAGTCGAACAGCGGCTCCAGCCTTTGATTGGTTGCTTGAGAGACTTAAAGCTCCTGGAGCTGTTGTTGTGGCCTCTTTCGTAATACTAGTCTTAAGCTGTTTTGTAGCTACTGCTATAGGTTTAGAAGCTGCTTTGGGTGCTTTTGCCGCTGGATTGATACTAAGTAGTTCAAAAAATAATCACGCAATTCAACAATCTGTGTTGCCATTGGTATCGCTCTTTGCAACTATCTTCTTTGTGCTTGTTGGAGCTGGTATGGATCTTTCTGTAATCAATCCTCTTGATCCACAGAGTCGCTCAGCTCTAATTGTTGCTGGTTTCTTATTCATTGTGGCGATCGTAGGGAAAATCGCTGCTGGCTGGTGTTTTGTCATTGATAAACCAACAAATAGATTAGTAGTTGGTCTAGGAATGATGCCTCGAGGTGAGGTCGGATTGATTTTTCTAGGATTGGGAACAAGTGCAGGTTTGCTTACCCCTTCACTTGAGGCTGCAATATTGTTAATGGTTATTGGAACAACATTTTTAGCACCTGTTTTGCTAAGAGTTGTTTTGAAAGATAAACCCCCTTCAGGAGGTAATTCTATTCCTGATGAGATTGCAGCTGATCCAGTTGGATTGGTTTAGAAATTATCAATAACTCTTTTTCAAAAAGGTGAGGCAATTTCGAAAAAAAAGAAATAAAATCATTAATCTTTTTCTATCAATTATTTACTAGGATCTAGAGGTTAGAATTTATCTTTAAATGGTTTCCTCAGTTGTAGAAACAAATCTTTCTGATTGGAAATTCCTAGGTCACCCTGTTCACAGTCTGAGCATTATTCCTGAAGCTCATAAAACCAAGACCGATGAAGAAAAAGGTCCAGCAATTCTCTTAATTCATGGCTTTGGTGCTTCTACAACTCATTGGAGGCACAACTTACCAGTACTTGGAAAGCAGTATGAAGTTCACGCTCTGGATCTTCTTGGGTTTGGTAAAAGCTCTAAACCGAGTGGACTTGCTTATGGAGGACCACTTTGGAGAGATCAAATAGTTGCTTACGTAAAAGAAAAAATTGGGAGACCTACAGTACTTGTAGGTAATTCTCTAGGAGGATATGCTGCGCTTGCCAGTGGTTCGGCTATGGGTCCAGAAGCAGCGGGTGTGGTTTTATTAAATGCTGCTGGTTATTTCAGTGCAGATAAGAAAACAACAAAAGGAACTTGGGCGACAGCTAGAAAAACTATTGCTGGTATCTTTCTCAAAAATGCTCTATTGCAAAGAATAATTTTTGAAAACCTTAGACAGCCTTCAACAATTAAACGTACTTTGAATCAAGTTTATATTGATACATCTAACGTTGATGATGAACTAGTAGAAGCGATCCGAAAACCATCTTTGGATAAGGGTGCTTTTAATGTCTTCAAAAGTGTTTTCGATCCAGCAGGACCTCAGGGAAGACCACTTGATGAGTTATTTGCTCAGTTGAAGGCACCATTATTATTGCTATGGGGTAATAGAGATCCTTGGATGAATGCTCCTGGTAAAAGGGCTACTTATAAAAAACACACTCCCACAAATACAAAAGAAGTTATTTTAGATGCTGGTCATTGTCCTCATGACGAAGTGCCCGATCAAGTTAATTCAGCTCTTTTAGAATGGATTAATCAGCTTTAATACATGTCCATCAGTTTCGAAAAAAAGACAAAGCCTTATCCTCATTGGGAATATTCAAACCTTGAATTTGATTCATCAATAAGTATTGTTCCTGAAAGAGGAGGGCTGATTACTGAATGGCGAAGCGAAGGGAAGGAACTTTTGTACTTTGATTTAGAGCGTTTTCTAGATAAAGATAAAAGTGTCAGAGGAGGAATACCTATCCTTTTCCCCATATGCGGGGGTTTGTCTGAGGGCTATTCACTTGGTGGCAAGAAGTATTTTTTAAAACAACATGGTTTTGCTAGAGATTTACCTTGGTCAATAGGTTTATTAAAAGATAAACTAGGAATAAGGCTTAAACTCACTGATACAAAAGATTCACGTTCTTATTTTCCTTTCTTTTTTACTCTGTGGATGGATGCATGCTTGAAAGAAAAAAGTCTTCAAATATCTATTAAAATCCAGAACCAGAGTCAAGATTCTATGCCTTTCAGTGTTGGTCTGCATCCATATTTTCAAGTTTCAAACATACAAAAAATAAAGATAGATGGTTTGCCTGAAAAATGTATTGATCAAACTAATATGAAAGTTACTAATGTCTCTGACCAGATAAGAATTTTAGATAAAGGTGTTGATTTTCTTTCTTATCCTTCTTCTTCGGTTAAACTGTTTGATTTTTTATCTAGGAATGTAATTGAATTAATTCATCAAGAGCCAATGGATACAACTGTCATATGGACTGATCCTCCTAGACAAATGGTTTGTCTGGAGCCTTGGACTAGCCCAAGGAATTCACTGGTGACTGGAGATAGAAAGCTGGAAATCAAACCGGAAGAATATATAGAATTATTTACTACTTTTCAGCATAATTCTTTTTAGTTATTTGAGTTATTGACGAGTACAGTTTCTAATTAATTAAATTCAATTTATAGCTTTTTGTATGACAAATATTTCAATATTTTGTTCGTTTTTGCAACTATGTTCAATATATTATAGATTCGTTATTCATGAATTTGTGATGAATAATGTTAGGAGCAGATGTTTCCTCTCCAAGAGTACTTAATATTGATGACCTCAGGTCTAGAGCTAAAAGTCGTCTGCCGGCAATGGTTTTTAACTATATAGATAGTGGTGCAGATAGAGAACAAACACTTTCACAAAATTGCAACGCATATAATGAAATTTTATTTAGACCTAGATGTGCAGTTTCTGTTCCATCGTGTGATCTTGGAATATCTGTTTTAGATCAGAAATTTCAACTTCCTTTCTTGTTGGGACCAGTAGGTAGTAGCAGAATGTTCTATCCTCAAGGAGAAGTGGTTGCAGCTAGAGAGGCAGGAAAAGCTGGAACTGGATATACCTTGTCGACTCTCTCTGGTTGTTTATTAGAAGACGTTAAAGCTGCTACAAATGGGCCAGCTTGGTATCAGCTTTATTTGCTAGGTGGTAAAGAAGTTGCCTTAAAAACAATTTCTAGAGCCAAAAAAGCTGGATTCTCAGCAATAGTTGTAACTATTGATACACCCGTGTCTGGTTTAAGAGAAAGAGATATGCGATCAGGAACTCAACAGCTTTTATCAATGAATCCTTTGGAGATGTTTCCTTATATTCCTCAAATATTAGTTAAACCATGCTGGATGACTCAATGGTTAAGTGATGGAGGCTTAATGAGTTTTCCTAATGTTCAACTTGATGATGGCCCCATGGGATATACGGCAATTGGTCCTGCTTTAGAGCAATCAGTTGTTACTTGGGAGGATCTTCAATGGATACGAGAGGCGTGGGGTGGAAAAATTATTGTTAAGGGTATACATATTGGTGATGATGCAAAAAAAGCGGCAGAGCTAGGGGCTGATGCGATCGTTATTTCTAATCATGGAGCTAGGCAACTTGATAGCGTTGCTCCCACGATCCGTGTTTTGCCAGAAATTTTAGCTGCAGTTGATGGAAAAATAGATGTGTTGCTAGATGGAGGTATTCGCAGGGGTAGTGATGTCGTTAAAGCATTGTGTCTTGGTGCGAAAGGAGTTTTGATCGGTAGAGCATATGCTTATGGACTTGCTGCTGCGGGAGGGAAAGGCGTTGCCAGAGCTATAGAAATTCTTCAAACAGATATAGTGAGAACTATGAAACTATTGGGATGTGGGTCTGTTGCCGAGTTAAATAAATCTTATATTCAAGTTCCTGAAAGTTGGGAGAGGTTCGAATAAATCTTTGACTGAATAATAGATTTATTTTTTATGAAAATAATTATTTTTGATGATGATCCAACTGGATCTCAAACTGTTTATGGATGCCCATTATTATTAAACTGGGATGAACATAATCTAGAGAAAGCATTTAAACAGTCTTCTCCTTTAATATTTATACTTGCAAACACAAGATCTTTATCTTCTGTTTTGGCTGTTAAGAAAACTAGAGAAATATGCTCATCTATTAAGAAATTTTTTTTAAGACAAGGATATTCCAAAGATGATTTCTTTTATATTAGTCGAGGTGATTCAACATTACGTGGTCATGGTGTTTTGGAACCTGCAATTCTCGAGGAAGAATTAGGGCCATTTGATGCAACATTTCACATTCCAGCTTTTTTGGAAGGTGGAAGAACAACTGAGAACGGTATTCATTATTTAAATGGTATACCTGTTCATACTACTGATTTTGGTCATGATAATATTTTTGGATTTTCTACTAGTAATTTAGCTAAATGGATTGAAGAAAAAAGTTTTGGAAAGATTCAGGCGAAAAATATCTTACATGTTGAAATTAAACAATTAGATATGGCTTTTAATAATGAGGATGATTTTGAATCTCTTTTAAAATTTTTGTCTAACTTAGAAAATAATACTTCAGTGGTTGTGGATGCTAAATTACCTCATCATTTAGAAATACTAGCTAGTGCGATTAAAGTAGTTTCTAAAGAAAAAAGATTTCTTTTTAGGACTGCAGCAAGCTTTATCAATTCTTTATCTGCCTTACCACCTAACCCTCAAGATGCTGCAGATTTAGTTGCTTTGAAATTGAAAAATAAAGAGTGTAAATATAAGCCAGGTTTGGTAATGGTTGGCTCCCATGTGAAATTAGCGACAGATCAATTAAAGGTTTTATTGATAGATAATTCCTGTGAGGGGGTCGAAATACCAGTTAGTAAATTAGCTAATATTTTTGCTTTAGAAGATTATCAACAGGCAATCTTAGAACTTGAGCATACTTTATTATCGGAAATAGATGATATTTTGGGTATAGAAAAAATACCTGTTTTATATACTTCTCGAGAAGAAATGAAGTTTTCTGCTTGCCCTGAAAGAATGAATTTTGGACTTCAACTTGCAGAGTTTATGGCAGTTCTGGTTAGGAAAATAACTAATAAATTGGGTTATATTATTAGTAAAGGAGGTATTACAACACAGATCTTACTTCAGAAAGGGTTCAATTTTAACCATGTAAATTTAAAAGGCCAAGTATTACCAGGGTTGTCAATAGTAACAAGTAATTCTGATCAATATAATTTACCAATAGTTACTTTCCCAGGTAATCTTGGCAATGAGAAAACCCTGTTAGAAGTATTAAAATTGATGGAGTCAATTCCTTAATTTGTGAAGACTCTAAATAAAATTAGTTAAAATCTTTCAACAATTGATTTAGCAAAATCACTACAACTAAGAGGCTCTACGCGTGGTTCCATTAAACGTGCTAGATCGTAAGTCACTTGTTTGTCTGAAATAGATTTGCTCAATCCATTTGTAATTAATTTTGCTGCCTCATTCCAACCCAAATATTCAAGCATCATTACTCCGCTTAATATTACTGAACCTGGATTTATTCTGTCCAAGCCTGCATGTTTCGGAGCTGTTCCATGCGTGGCTTCGAAAATAGCCGCTGTATCTCCAATGTTTGCACCTGGTGCCATCCCCAGTCCACCAACAATTGCAGCGGCCGCATCCGATATGTAATCACCATTAAGATTGAGAGTTGCAAGTATTGAATACTCTTGAGGACGAGTTTGAATTTGTTGAAAAATACTATCTGCTATTCGGTCATCAACCATCACCATATCTTTCCATTTACCATTGCCATGACTAGTTCCAATGATTGTAAGAACGGAACAAACCTCATCACAAATAGCTTTCTTTTTCTCTTCTGTTAAAAAGGAATATCCTGGATCAATCAACTCAGCATTCTCCTCGTAAGAGATGTGAGGATTTTTTTCTACATTATCTAAAATCCAACTTTCTCTCTCGGTAACGCATTCACTCCTAAATTCTGTGGTTGCTAATTCGTATCCCCAATCTCTGAAAGCTCCTTCAGTGAATTTCATGATGTTTCCCTTGTGAACCAAGGTCACATGTCTTTTGCTCCCCTCAAGGGTGAGTGCATGTTTAATTGCACGTCTGATATGTCTTTGACTACCACTTTTACTAACTGGTTTAATGCCTATTCCTGATCCGCTTGGAATTTTCCTGTTTTTTAGTTTTTGGCTGGCTGGAATTATTTCATTATTGAGTTGGTCAATCAATTTGATGCATTCGGGATCATCAGATTCCCATTCAATACCCATATAAATATCTTCAGTATTTTCTCTATAAACAATTACATCTAAATCTTGCGGCTTTTTATGAGGGCTTGGAGTCCCTGCGTAATATTTGCAAGGTCTAACACATGAATATAGATCAAAAATCTGTCTTAGAGATACGTTTAAAGATCTAATTCCACCACCTACAGGAGTGGTTAAAGGTCCTTTGATAGCCATCCCGTAAGTTCGTATCGCTTCGAGGGTATCGTTTGGTAAATATTGATAAGTTCCGTATAACTCGCAAGCTTCATCACCTGCATAGATTTTGAACCATTCAATGGATCGATTTTTTCCATAAGCCTTTTCAATAGCTTTATCGATAACTAATTGTGTAGCTGGCCAAATATCTATTCCTGTTCCATCCCCTCTGATAAATGGAATAATTGGATGGTCTGGGACTACTGGGTTTCCATCAAAAAAAGTAATTCTTTGGCCTTTTGACGGAGCACTAAGCTTTTCAAAATTTGCCATAATTTTTATCCAGCGATTAATTCATCTAATGTTGAGCTTATGTCTAAGTGGTAAGTTTTGATTAAATGATTTTGAACTCATGGCACTAGCCTTCGCTAGGCAACTTCGTGAAGGGACTAAAAAGTCTCATACGATGGCTGAAAACACAGGTTTTATAAGTTGTTTCCTCAAGGGAGTAGTTGATAGGTCCTCATATAGAAATTTATTAGCTGATTTATATTTTGTTTACTCTGCGATGGAGGAAGAGATAGAAAAACTTTGTGAAAATTCTCATCCAATAATTTCTCCAATTGGATTTAAAGAGCTTTTTCGTAAGAAAAAATTAGAACAAGATTTGTCATTCTACTTTGGTAGTAATTGGTCTGAATTGGTAAAACCCTCAAAACCTGCTGTTGAATATGAAGCAAGAATCCGAGAAATCGCTAAAGATAATCCTGAACTTTTAATTGGGCACCACTACAGCCGATATATAGGTGACTTGTCTGGGGGACAGCTTTTGAAAACAATCACTAAAAAAGCCATGAATCTTCCTGGTGACGATGGACTTAGCTTTTATATTTTTGAGGAAATCAGCGATGAAAAAGAATTTAAGATTAAGTATAGAAATACTTTAGACAATCTTCCTATTGATCAAAAGACAGCTGATTCAATTATAGAAGAGGCTAATAGATCTTTTAAATATAATATGGATATTTTTAATGAATTAGAAGGAAATTTAATTGCAGCGATAGGGAAAGTTTTATTTAGATTTTTTGCAAATAAAAAGCGAAAAGGTAGCACGGAGTAATAAAATTCATATTTTTTTAAAACTATTATTTTATTTATATTCATTATCTATTAAGATATCTATTATGAAGTATAAGAGTGTTGAAGATTTGTATTTTTTCTCTTTAACTGATTTAATTATTTCAAGGGAGAGGACGTTATTAAACTCTTTAAGGAGATGACTGTATATGTTTAATAACCTGTTAAGTGAGTTAAAAAAAAATATTCTTGAACATGGCGGTAAGAAGTTGATTGTACCGAATGAATTTTGTGAATGCGTTTCAAAACAAGGCAATTGTAAATTGAACAGTTGGTTATGGGATGTTCCCGGATTTCGAAGATGGAGAGTCACTAGATTGGATGCAGGAGATCGCCTTCAGGTATTAAATTCAGTTGCTTATCCTGATGAAAAAAATGATATGCCAATTATGGGTATTGACCTTTTGTGGTTTGAAAAAAAACAAAAGCTAGTTGCTATTCTTGATTTCCAGCCTCTAGTTCAAGATAAAGAATATTTAGATAGATATTTTGATGGCTTGAAAAGCCTAAAAAAATGTTTTAATCAGTTTAATTCTAGTATGAAAAGTAATATATATGATCCAAATAAGTACTTCTCACCATGGGCCCTTGTTTGCAAAGGAGGAAATTTTGAAGCGGAAAATATTTTACCAAAAATTTTTAGTTCTTTTCTTAAATGTTATTGGGAAAATCTTGATTTGTCTAAAGCTAATGAAAATCATATTAAATCTCAAGAGATCAGCTTATTGCATATAGACTATGATAAATATAGTGCTAAAAAAGATCCTGCTCATGGTTTATTTTCTGGCTTTTTTGGTAAAGAATGGTCAGAGAAATATATGAAAGAATTTTTATTTCCTTTAAGCCTAGAAAACATTAATTCTTAAGTTAATTTTTTAAATGCAAAGTATTCGAAATAATAGTCTTGAGCCTATTTCAATAAGTAATTGGCGTTGGGCTTATTTCTTAGATCAAACTATTAAGGCCTTTTCTACTTTTCAAACTAGACCTTATCCAATAGATAATGATTTTCTGTTTAGAGAATCTTTTTTTGGTTCAAGTTCTAATCCTAAAAAAGTTATTTTGGAAACATGGGGTCTAAAGATGGAAAAAATACGACAGGCTAGATGTGCATGCTTGCAAGCAGGTGACATTACTTCTGTCATGAATTTGGTAATTTCACCTCTCAATAATTATGACCTGCCTTTTTTTGGAGCCGATTTTGTCACACTTCCAAATGGACATCTTATTGCATTAGATCTTCAACCAGCGTTAAAAGATGATACAACACATACTCAATATGTTTCGAATAAATTAAAATCTATACATGCTCATTGGCAATCTAAAATTCCATCAGGAGGTGATATACCCTCTGGGGCTAGAAAATACTTTTCTCCAGCTTTTCTTTGGTCTAGAATTCCATTAGGAGAAGAAGGTGACAACTTGATTACTCAGGTAATTAAACCTGCTTTTGATGAATACTTGAATTGTTTCTTGGATTTAGTAAGAGAGGCAAAAATAATTTCTAAGGAAAGATCTTTTCAACTGTTAGATGGTCAGAAAAAATATATGCGATATAGGGCTGAAAAAGATCCTGCAAGAGGAATGTTGCGGAGCTTTTTTGGAGAGCTATGGACTGAAAGCTATATAAATAATATCCTTTTTGACTTAAAATAAAATAAAGACATTTAAAAAATGGTAAAAAAAATTCTCTTTGTTTGCTTGGGAAATATTTGTCGTTCGCCTGCAGCTGAAGGAATTTTTACTAAAAAAATTAAAGAGAGAGATTTAGAAAAATTGTTTGTAGTTGATTCCGCAGGTACTGGTAGTTGGCATGTAGGAAATCTTCCTGATAAAAGAATGCGCTCAACAGCGTTATCAAGGGGGATAGAACTGACCAGTAGGTCGAGACAAATCGAAGAAAATGATTTATATGAGTTTGATCAGATTCTTGTTATGGATAAAGATAATCTCGACGCTGTTAAATCATTAACTAAAGATCAAAATAATCCTGTAAATTCTAAAATAAAACTGATTCTAAGTTACTCAAAAAACTTTCAATTAGATGAAGTTCCTGACCCTTATTATGGCGGTCAAAATGGATTCGACAAAGTTATAGATTTACTTGATGATGCTATGGATGGATTAATAGATAGTCTCACGGATTAGGCGTTGGCCAGACTTCCTCTGGAATCTTTGATCTGAAAATATCAATCAGTTCTTTTAATACATCTTCAATATTCATACCATCTGTTACGAGCTCTATTGCCTCTTGAGCTTTTTTTAAAGGAGCTATTTTTCGTTCACTATCTTTTTTATCTCTTTCTTTAATTTCTTTTTCAAGATCTTCAATGCTGGAGAATTCATAACCTCTTTTGTTTAAGTCAAGGGCTCTTCTTTTTGCTCTTTCTGTTGGAGAGGCAGTAAGAAAAATTTTGAGGTCTGCATCTGGAAATACAGCTGTGCCTATGTCTCTTCCTTCCGCGACCAAGCCCCCATTGTTTCCAATTACTTGTTGTTTTCGGGTCAATAGTTCTCTTACAAATTGTTGTTTGGCAATTTCGGAAACCATTGAAGTCACTTTAGGGGATCTAATTTGTTCTGTTACGTCAATATTATTTATGAATATTTTTTGCTCAACAAAGCTAGAGTTTTTAAATTCTAATTTTAAATCTTTTAAGATATTTTTGATTTCCGCTTGATCATTTGGATCAATCGAATTGCTTATTATTAACCAAGTCACTGCTCGATACATTGCGCCAGTATCTAAATAAATAAAACCAAGTTTCTTGGCAAATGCTTTAGTTACTGTGCTTTTCCCTGCACCAGCAGGCCCATCAATCGCAACAATTGGTTTTCTTTGCATCAGAAAAGTGTGATCGATTAGCCTTGTAGACCCACATTTTACTGCTGCTGCCAAAAGGCATAGTCTATTGATATTTTCTGTTTCTTTTAATGAAAATGGATCTACGATTTTGAGATATTCAATTTTTAAATTATTTTCTTCAAATATCGAAGCTATTTTTGTGAGATTTATTACTTTCCCTTTATCAAATTCTGTTTTTGCTTCTTTGATTGCATTAGGTAATGATTGAGCATTTACTCTTTCAGAATCACTAAGATAAGAATTTCTTGAACTATAAGCAAATCCACTTTGGTCTCTTTGTGTAGAATAGGATTCAATCTTTACAGGTATTGATAGTTCTTGAAAGAGTTTTCTAATTATAATTAATTGTTGCCAATCTTTTTCTCCCAGAATTAGTTTCTCTGGCTTGATAATTTTGATCAATCGAATAATAACGGTTGCGACTCCATCAAAATGTCCTTTCCTTTCAGCACCACATAATTGATTATGTAATGTTTTAGGTACTTCAATTTTAAAATGTGAATCTTCACCTCCAGGAAAAACTTCGTCATAATCTGGAGCCCAAATTGCATCTGCTCCCGCGCTAAAAGCTAATTCAGCATCTCTGTTTATATTTCTGGGATATTTTTTGAAGTCTTCACCCTTGCTAAATTGCAATGGATTTACAAAAATACTTAAAAGAATAATTTGGTTTATGTTTGTTTTCCTTTCTTTTGCTTTCTGAATTAAATATTTGTGCCCAGGGTGAAGTCCTCCCATGGTAGGGATAAAAATTATTGCTGAATTTTGTTCACTAAGCCAATCTTTTAATTCAGCATTAGTTTGGAAGATTTTTCGTACCACTATGTTGGTAAACAAATTAATTTCATCAACTTATGATTGAAATGAAATAAGTTGATTGCATACTGATACTGATCCCATATGGATTTCATATTAGGGTTCATATCTTTTGAATAAGAAAGCTTTTTACTGATGGATTACAAAACTGCGGGAGTTGATGTTACTGCTGGAAGAGCCTTTGTGGAAAGAATTAAATCATGCGTTGAAAAAACTCATAAAAGTGAGGTCATAGGAGGTTTAGGAGGTTTTGGAGGATGTATAAGAATTCCAAAAGGCTTTGAAAGCCCAGTCTTGGTCTCTGGGACAGATGGTGTTGGTACAAAATTAGAATTAGCTCAGCAATATCGTTGTCATTTTGGAGTCGGAATAGACTTAGTTGCAATGTGTGTGAATGATGTAATAACTAATGGGGCTCGACCTTTATTTTTTCTTGATTACATAGCAAGCGGAACTTTGACTCCTGATGCTTTAGCTGAAGTGATAGAGGGCATTGCAGCAGGCTGTTGTCAATCGGATTGTTCTCTCTTAGGTGGCGAGACAGCTGAAATGCCAGGTTTTTATCCCAGTGGGAGATATGACCTTGCAGGCTTTTGTGTTGGGATCGTTGAAAATCATCACTTAATAGACGGCACCAAAATTAATTGTGAAGATCAGATCATTGGGATTAAAAGTAACGGTGTTCATAGCAATGGTTTTAGTCTTGTTCGCAGAGTTCTTTCTATGGCGAATGTGGATGAAAATACTCTATATGGGAAAGATAAAAGGAACTTGATCGAATCTTTGCTGGAACCAACAGCAATTTATGTTCCACTCGTTGAGAAATTGTTGAGAGAAAATTTACCAATTCATGGAATGACCCATATTACAGGTGGGGGTTTGCCAGAGAATCTTCCAAGAATTTTCCCTTCTGGATTGTCACCACATATAGATATAACTACCTGGGAAATAACTGAAATCTTTAATTGGTTACAAAATGCTGGAGATATTCCTGAAATTGATCTTTGGAATACTTTTAATATGGGTATAGGTTTTTGTCTAATTGTTCCTAAAAATGAAGTGAATTCTGCTTTAGAAATATGTATGAAAAATGATTTTGAGGCTTGGAATATAGGGCAAGTTGTTGAAAGTAAGAATAATTCAAAGCATATTGATATTTTAGGAATACCTAGCTGAGGTTTTAAGCATAGTTTTATAAAATCCCCAGTACAGTATCTGAACAAATTAAATGAAGGTTAAAAAAGATTTTCTATAACGGTAAAAAAACAGTAAGATGTAAAAAAAAACGCAAGCCGGATATTAGTTCGGGTAATGCGAAGTTAGATCTTAATTAGCTCTATGCCTTTTGAAAATCAACAGCGTCTAACGCGTAGGAGAAGTTCTGCAGGTCCAACACCTCCTAGAAAGCCTTTAGGAGGTCAAGCAGATTCGGGTATGCGACAGAATAGTGGCCCAAGACCAACTTTTTTAACCCTTAGAGATCATGGAAAAGTTTATGTAGCTGATTTACCAAACTTGTCTGACGGTCAACTTTCTCATATTGGGAAAGAAGCTGATGAAGTACTTACAAGTTTGGAAAGTAGAATTAATGATCTAGAACAAGAAGCAACTAATGGTCAAAGAGATAACGATACTTTGATTAAAGCGTCGACTAAGCATGAAGTCACTCTAAGATTTATTCGAGCCATTCAGGACGAGCAAGAGCATAGAAAAAATAATCCTGCATTAAAAGATGCGGCATCAGAGTCTTTACCGCTAACGTTCCTTGAGGTAGCTAGACATAGATTGCCAGGTGCAACCTTTGACTCGTTGTTGAGAGAAGCTTTAGAAGCTTGTGCTAATGATGAAAAAGAGCCTGAGAAAGAAATAATTGAAAAAAACTCAAATTCACAGCAAATTCCACCAACAAAAGTTATTAGTCTCCCAACCTCTTCTGATTCAATGAAGGTCATTGTTAGTCCTGATACTTGATTTTGGATTATGGACTAGTAAAAGGATTTTGTGGCATATTTGCTAGACAGGCATTCCTGTGAATATCCAGCCTTTTTTTTTCACTTTTAGTTAAAGACCAATTAAGTGCAGAAATTGCATCTTTAGCTTGAATTGGATTACGAATTCCGACTATTGGTTTGGCTCCATGAGACCTTACCCAATTCAAGGCAACTTGTGCTTGAGAGGCTGAATACTTTTTAGCAATATCAGATAGTAATGTTCTCAATTCTATAGTTTTTGGAAGTATCGTTTGGAATAAAATTTGTCGTAACAATGTTTTAGGCTTAGGAGATTGATTAGGTGGAACTGTTAGTATTCCCAGCCCTAATGGACTATAAGCTAAATATTCAATTTCATTCTCATCACATATAATTTTTATATTTTCATCTTCTAAAGATGGTTTCGTTAATAATGAAAGTTGCATTTGTATACTCTTAATTTTAATTCCTCTTTTTTTCAGCTTTTGGAATAAAAAAATCAGTCTTTTTGGACCAGTATTAGATAGCCCGATTTCTTTAATTAAACCTTCTTCGTATAAATCTCCTAGTCCATTTAGTAATTGTTCTTCTTGCCATGGTGCATAGCGATAAGTACTCCAATGAAGTTGTACTCTTGTCATATTTCCTTTTAACCGCTGATTACTTTCTTGGAATGCATTATTTAGACCATTGCGACCAATTCTCCATGGAAAGGGAGCAAGCTTTGTTGCGATAGTAATTTTTTTGAGCTTTCTCTTGGGCAACTCTTCAAGGAAATCTCCTATCAGCTTTTCGCTTTGTCCAAATAAGCTTCCCGTGCCATATGAATCTGCACTGTCAACAAGATCTAATCCTCCATCTATTGCATCAAAAAAAGTTTTTTTAAGTAAAATATTATCTGTTTCAGCTTTGTAGCCCCAAACCAGTTTATTTCCCCACGCCCAAGTTCCAAAACCAATCCCTATTTTTTTTTTAGTCATGACTTCATTGATGTTATTTCAAATAAAGAAAACTAATATTATTATCTTACATGAATAAATTAAATAGTTTTCAAGACTCTCCTTTTGAAAAAATGCACAATAGCGAAAAAAAACATCAAGAGAATGAAAGTAAAGATCAACAAGAAAAAGTTCTATGTAATCATTGTGGAAGAACTTCAGGTAACGGTATAAGATGTCTAGGTATTTGTGTGGCAGATAATGATTATTAATTTAGAATTTATCTATTTACATAAAAGTTTTTAATAGATTGTATATATAAAGAGTTAATCTATATTTAATACTATTCAATTACATCAATAATTCCTTCAGTTATATATCTTGCCATTTTAGTTATATGCTTTCGTATTTCACCTTCTTTAATATTCCACTTATTGGACATTTCCTTTACTTTTTTATTTTCTTTAATGTACTCAATCATTTTATTAGCTAGGTATACAGGTAATTCTTGTTGATTTGTAGAAGATAAAGTTTCCCATCCTTCTTTATCGATAAGTCCAATTTCTTGGAGATCTCTTGTATTCGTAAAATTATATAATTCTGTGATACCTATATAGAGATAAAGAGATCCTAGTTCATCAAGAAAACTTTTCGAGTTATTACCATTTTTGAAGTCATTGATTGTTTCATCTAGTAAAGGTATTTTTTCAGATTTACCTTCCTTTATTGAATTTAATAATTTATAAAAAGAACTGAACTCAATTTGATCAGACACTGTTCTTATTGATTAATATGGTTAATATTAATTCATGAATAATGTTTCTATGTGAATTCTTCTATTTAATTGTAATGAAAAAAAACCTTCATAACATTTACAAAAAATATTTAATCAATTAGTGAAAATAAGATGTAAACATTTGTCATTCTGATTCCATACAAGCTTTTCGCTAGTGGTTCTTTTAGGGACTAACTGTAAGAATGGATATATGATCAATATTTAGATAATGTACCAAGCTCAATTAATTAACTTCTGAATCTTCTTGAAACTTGCTACTCGCTACACCTGGAGCATTTTACTGGAAGTCGTCTGCAGGAAAATTAAACGAATAATAATTAAGGCGGCACCCAGATTCGAACTGGGGATAAAGGATTTGCAATCCTCTGCCTTACCACTTGGCCATGCCGCCGAAAATGAAAGTTTCATTTCCAATAGAAATCGTATCAGTCAAACCGAACAAAATCTTTTGTTTCTTTGTAATGGACATGGAGAAGACACGATTGCTTGCAGGGTTATAGAAGCTCTCCATGAAATGAATCCAAATATCTCCCAAGAAGTTCTCCCAATGGTTGGAGATGGGAAAGCATTTTCAACGCTTGTAAAAAATGGTTGGCTTGCAAAGATTGGCCCCTCAACATTTTTGCCAAGCGGAGGATTTAGTAATCAGAGTTTTAGTGGTTTGGTTTTAGATTTAAAAGCCGGATTGTTAGGAAGTCTTTGGGGGCAATGGACTTTGATTCATAGAGCAGCCAAAGAAGGAAGAATTATCGTTGCAGTTGGAGATTTATTACCTCTTCTTTTTGCATGGGCTTCTGGGGCGAATTATTTTTTTATTGGCACTCCTAAAAGTGATTACACATGGACCAGTGGGCCAAGATCCGCTTTGAGTGATTGTTACCATCGATTGAAAGGAACTGAGTGGGATCCATGGGAATATTGGTTGATGCGATCTAGTCGTTGCGAGATGGTTGCAGTAAGAGACAAAATCACTGCTAGAGGTTTGAGAAATCATGGCGTAAAGGCACTGTCGCCGGGCAATCCAATGATGGATGGAATTTCTAAAAGAGAATGTCCTAGTGACTTTAAAAGATATAGACGTTTGACTTTGTTATGTGGAAGTCGTTTGCCTGAGGCGTATCAGAATTTTCAAAAACTTTTAATTGCAATTCAGTTTATTCGAATTAAATCTTCCATTGCAGTCTTTGTTCCTTTAAGTTCTTCTGCAATGAGAAAAAAAATAGCTTTAATACTGATGGACTTAGGCTTTAAATCTACTTATCAATCAATAGACCAACATGGGATTTCAGAAATATGGAAAAAAAACTCACTACTTATATTGATTGGCGTTAATCAATTTTCTTGTTGGGCTAAGTGGGGAGAAGTAGGAGTAGCTAATGCAGGTACAGCTACAGAACAATTAGTAGGTTTAGGCATCCCATGCGTGTCCTTGCCAGCAAAAGGACACCAATTTAATTTCAATTTTGCTAAGCGTCAAAGTCGTTTATTAGGAGGTTCGGTGGCTATTGCTAAGGGTTATGAAACTCTCGCAAAACAAGTGGAGTTTTTACTGAACTCTGATTTTGATAGAGAGATTATTGGCTTAAGAGGGGCTCAAAGAATGGGCCGAGAGGGCGGAAGTCACTCCATAGCACTTAGTATTTCGAATTACTTGTCCCAGGGCTCATAGTGAGGTGTAATCTAATAAAAGATTTTATGAAGATTTTCTATTCAATCTTCTCCATATGCCACTAATTGAAGATCATCATTATCTTAAAATTTGTGCTCAGTTAGCATCATCTTTAAGTATTAGTATTTCAGCCGCTCGACGAAAAGTAGAGGTCGCGGCAGCTAAAGAAGGGAAAAAAGATTTGCAATCTAGAAAAGAAATTGCTCAAAGTTTCCTTGTACAAACTTTAAATGAGGATAAAAAACAAAGTTTATCTGCCGCTGCATCATTTGATCAATTATTAAAGGCTCTAAAAGAAGAGGAGAATTTTATGCTTGAGGATTAATAAATTTTTAGGTTGAAAAAACTAATGATCAAAAATATTTGTAAATCTTCTTCTATCAAGCTCGGACAAAACTGGTACGCATTGGAAACATTTTTGGGCTAATAACCATCTTTCTTCACGTTTCAACATCTCTTCAAGTTTGTATTTTGCGCCTAGTAAATATCTAACATCATTAGCAGCATAGATAAGTTGTTTTTGAGTTAAATCACCAATTTTTCCCCAGTCACTGCTTTGAGCTTGTTTGTCTAATTCCACTCCAACAGTTTCCATAACTACTTCTTTTAATCCATGTCTTGGACTGTAAGTTCTTCCTATTTTACTTGCGATTTTTGTACAAAAAATTGGATTAACATCAATATTTAGATTACTTGCTAAGGCAGCGACATCAAATCTTGCAAAATGAAAGACTTTTTCAATTTTTTTGTTCTCAAGAATAGATTTTAAGTGTGGTGCTGAATGTTGATTTCGTTCTATACGAATACAAATAACATTATCAAATTCATCACATATTTGTATTAAACAAAGCCGATCTCTACCATGAATTAATCCCATGGCTTCGGTATCAATTGCTAAATCTGAAGATGAGCTTAAAGCAAGTTCAGTTTCATTATCTATGTCTTGATCAAAGATCTTGAAACTCGAGGGTTCATCAAGTTTTTGTGGCATAACAAATTTAATGGGAATTTAATTCATCAATAATTTCTTTATGATCTAATTCTAGTACCTCAAATGATGAAAAATATTCAGGAAAATCAACGATTTTATTTTTTCTAATATCTTTTGATTTTTTTAGCTCATTTTTGTAGCTATGTTTTCAAGAACAATTAAAATAAAAGGGATCGTATTTTTGAGATGCAATTTGCATTCTCCTCAACTTTATTTCTCACTATCCTGTTAGCGATAGGCTTGGGATTTTTTTTGCGAGCTGCTAGTAAGGACCGCACAACAATTGTAGATGTTCAGTCTCCTTTGCCTCCTTTGGAAGTTTTGAAAGGCATTAGTTTTTGGTTGGAAGAACGTGGCTGGAAAAAAAATGGAGGCAATGTTGAAGAGAAATTGTTGATCTTTAGTGGCAATGTTGCTTCTAGTGCTTTTTTGGTGATCTTTTTATCTTGCCTAGGAGGAGTGGGGTCAGCCTGCTTAGGTCTTGTTCTAATTCAGCTTTATCCCTCTTTGAGTTGGTGGCCTTTACTACTGGCTGCTATTGGTGCACCTCTAGCTGGAATTATTTATCGTATTAAATCCAAACGAGAGGAATCATTAGAAGTTAAGTTATTAAGTTCAGATTTATCTGATATGAGCATTTTACGAATCAAAGCTCATCGTGATGAGCTGATCGCAATTCAGTTGGAATTATCTGAAAGTCTTGAGCTTAGTAGTGAAAACTCTCTACTTTCTTCTCCTATTTAATTAGAAATAGTGGTGAGAAATAAAGTGTTAGCCAGTTTAAAATTAATATTTTTTTTAATTACCTTTTATGCTTTTTCTCAACTTTATTACACTAGGAATTTTAATTTTAAAGAAAATTTTGAACTAATCATTGGGGAAGTTTCTAATCTTCCTGCAACTTGGGTTGGCACTAAAGATGTAGATAAAAATATCCCTATCTTAATATTAGCTGGCCACGCAGATTCTCAGGGATTTGCTGGTGCTGGCACACCTGGGGAAGCGGTGGATAAGTTTGGTTTGAATCCCATGCATCCAGAAATTAGTGATGAACTTTTTTGGAATTTAAAATTACAAAAATCAATTGTTAAACTTGGTAAAAAAAAAGGTTTAAATATCAGATCTTATGACCCAGAAATAAGAAATATAGATGATGCTAATGATCCGAGAACGAATTGGTCAGTAGGAAAGAGATTCGCTAAACGTGGTGGGTATGCGATTGAGATTCATTTTGATGCATATGGTATGTATGGAGTTGGTTCAGGATTAATCCCTCCTTTTTCTGAGACACCAAATAAAATAGACGAGTCAATCGCCAGAACATTTGGACGGTTCCCTGTTTTATTTAGAGGAGGTTTAGGTGCTCCAAGAAGGCAAATAAGGGTTCTTGAAATTGGGAAATTAGAGGGTTTACTAGAACAAAATCTCAGAAATCTAAAAACTAGGCAAAAAACAATAAAGCTCCTTGCAACTAAAATAGTTCAAGCTTTTATAAATGGAATAATCTAGAAGTTCAGCATCTAATCCAATGCTTGATGAGTTAAACACCTCTCCTCTAAAGATTTATCTGTAAACCAATCTTGAGGCTTAGTAAATAAATCTGTTAGTAGAGCCTCACGTGAATTTTCTTCTGGCTTATATCCATACTCCCATCTTGCTAAGGGAGGTAATGACATCAATATTGACTCCGTTCTTCCATTCGTTTGTAATCCAAAGATGGTTCCTCTATCCCATACCAAATTGAACTCAGCATATCTACCTCGTCTATAAAGTTGAAAGTCTCTTTCTTTAGTTGAAAAGCTTTGATTTTTTCGCTTTTTTATTATTGGCTCATAGGAGGGCAAAAATGCCTGCCCGCATGCTTTGGCAAGTGAAAAAAGATTTTCCCAATTCAAAGAATAGTCCCCTAGATCTTTTGAGATTTTAGAGGCCTTCCCATTGGCATTTTGTCCTTTATAAAGCAAGCCGGATCCATTTTGATAGTCATAAAAAATACCTCCAACTCCTCTAGTCTCATTTCTATGTTTTAGAAAGAAATATTCGTCACACCAAGGTTTGAAAACCTTATGTAGATCTTTATCAATTGTGTCACATGCAGTTTTATGGCATGAGTGAAAGTGACGCGTGTCAGATAGATATGGATAGAAAGGTGTCAAATCAGCCCCTCCCCCAAACCACCAAACAGGACCTGCTTCGAAATATCTGTAATTAAGATGAACGGTTGGTATGTATGGACTTTTGGGGTGAAGAACCATTGATGTTCCTGTCGCAAACCAAGAGTGACCTTTTGCTTCTGGTCTTTGGCTAATGATTGAGGGTGGAAGTTCATTGCCATGTACCTCAGAAAAATTTACCCCTCCTTGTTCAAAGATTTTTCCATCTTTCAAGACTCTTGAGCGTCCACCACCACCCTCTGGTCTCTCCCAAGATTCTTCTAGGAATTTGCCTTCTCCATCAATAGTCTCTAAGCCAGTACAAATTTCATCTTGAAGCTCTAAAACAAGCTTTTTTGCGCGATCTCTTGAATTGTTTGCCGGTAAATTGGCGTTATCTTGTGAGGAGGACAAAATTAATTGTATTTTGCTTTCTTTAAAAAAATACTTTCAAATGATGCACATTTCACACCAATATGGGAAAAGTTTGTATTGCGAATAGTTTTTACTTATTACTAAAGGCAATATCATTGGAACATGAGGTGGAATATGTGCCGAATTTTTTACTATCATCAAATGTAATAGAAATTAAGAATGAAAACCAACGAGAAGGTTTTAAAAGCGTTTCATTCAGTAAAGGATGTAGGAAGTGAACGATCTATTGTTGAACTCGGATGGCTTGAAATAGTTTCAGTAAAGCCACCGAAAATTGTTGTAAGACTAAATCTCCCTAATTTTGCGATAGCTCAAAGAGGTCAAATGGCAGATGATATTAGGGAAAGCATTAAGTCATTGGAAGATATAGAAGAAGTACAAATTGAGATAGGTGATTCATCTCCATCTAAGGAGTCTCCTATTGGTCAAGCCGGTCATGGTGGTCAATCTCAGGGATTAACTGCAATACCAAAAGTGAAAAATGTTATCGCTATAAGTAGTGGTAAAGGTGGTGTTGGAAAAAGTACTGTTGCCGTAAATTTGGCTTGTGCACTAAGTCAAAAAGGTTTTAAGGTTGGCTTGCTTGATGCTGATATTTATGGGCCAAATACGCCGTATATGCTTGGTGTTAGCGAAATAACTCCTGAAGTAAGTGGCTCTGGTGCAGAGCAAAAGATTATTCCCATTGAAACTTGTGGTATTGGAATGGTTTCAATGGGATTATTAATTGATCAAAATCAGCCAGTAATTTGGCGTGGCCCTATGCTTAATGGAATTATTCGACAATTTTTATATCAAGCTTCTTGGGGTGAACGTGATTTCTTAATAGTAGATCTTCCTCCTGGGACCGGAGATGCCCAACTTTCTTTGGCTCAGGCAGTTCCCATGGCAGGTGTGATAATAGTTACAACTCCACAAAATGTATCTCTTCAAGACTCAAGAAGAGGCTTAGCAATGTTTAAACAAATGAATATTCCTGTACTCGGAGTTATAGAAAATATGACCTACTTTATTCCTCCAGATCAGCCACAAAAATCATACGAGATTTTTGGTTCAGGAGGAGGTAGTCAATTAGCTAAAGAGAACAATGTCCCTTTACTCTCTCAGATTCCAATAGAGACTGATACTTTTTCAGGCACAGGTAAGGATCTACCTGTCGTTCATACATCTAGAGATTCAATAACAGCAAAAGTATTCTTAGAACTTGCTGGAACTTTGTGTAATGCATTATCTGTTAAACAGTGATTTAAATTAATGATGGGTTTTGGTCGAAATAAAATATCTTCTTTTAAAATAGTTAGAAACAAAAGAAATTGGAAAAATATTGATTTAGTAATTTGGGTTGTCCCCTTTATTTTAGTACATTTGTCTTGTTTGTTAATTGCAAGTACTCAAAGAAATCTTGGGATTACAGATTGGTATCAACATGCAATTATTGCTTATATAGGGTATTTGGTTGTTTATTTTTTAGCTCAGTTCCCTTTGCAAGATCTTCGAAAATATATTTTAACAATATATTTTTTGACTATTTCAATACTTTTATATGTGAATTTTAGTGGGACTTCTGCCTTGGGAGCAAAAAGATGGTTGAGCTTTGCTGGCTTGTATATTCAACCCTCTGAGTTTGCAAAATTAACCTTAATACTTGTCTTGGCTTCTATCTTAGATCGAAAAAGGTTTTCTGATTTGTCTCATTTAATTAAACCTTTATTAGTTTCCTTTTTGCCTTGGATTTTGGTTTTTATACAACCTGATCTTGGAACATCTCTTGTCTTTGGAGCAATACTTCTTGGAATGTTGTATTGGGCTGGGATGCCATTTGAGTGGGCGTTTATTATTTTGGCTACTTTGATTACGGGATTACTTGCATACTCATATCAAATTGGACTTTTTATTTGGATTCCAATCATTGGTTTTTTGTCGTATAAGTCTCTGCAAAATCAAAAAAAATTACTCACTTTATTCGTTGTCTTTTTTCATTTATTCATAGCGAAAATCTCTTCTTGGATGTGGGAATCTGTTTTAAGAGATTACCAAAGAGATCGACTAATCCTTTTTCTTAATCCTAGCCAAGATCCTTTAGGTGGTGGATATCACATGCTTCAAAGCAAAATAGGCATTGGATCTGGAGGATTGTTTGGGTCAGGTCTGATGCAAGGTCAATTAACTAAATTAAAATTCATTCCAGAGCAACATACTGATTTCATTTTTAGTGCTCTTGGAGAAGAGACAGGTTTTTTAGGAACTTTATTGGTCTTATTTTTATTTTTTACTCTAATTTTGCGATTAATAAAAGTAGCTATCGAGGCGCGAACTGATTTTGAATCTTTGCTTGTGATTGGAATAACTTCAATGTTTATCTTTCAAATTATGGTGAATATATTTATGACTATTGGATTAGGTCCTGTGACAGGAATCCCTTTACCTTTTATGAGTTATGGAAGAACTGCCTTATTTGTTAATTTTATAAGTCTTGGCTTTTGTTTATCTGTATCTAGACGAGGTCAGTCAATAAAAAGAAATCTTTGACTAGATACTTTTGCCTATGTTTTTTGTAAAAGCATTAATTTGAGTCAAAATAGAACTTTGAGTCTCATTATGGTTAATATCCATTACCATCTTGAGGTTAAGTTTTTTTGTCTATGTAAAGGAAGGAATCCTCACTTTTAGATTAAACATTAGCTTTATTCAGTTAGTTAATATAAATGCTTGGGATTTGAATTCTTAATTCACCTTTTATTCCCTAACTCATAGACTAAGGAGCCTCAATGATCTTAATTTGTCTAAAGAGCTTTTAATTGCCTCTTAAATAGACAATTAAGAAAACCCAGGACTTGATACTCTTCTTTTTATGCTTTTTCATCCTTTAAAATCTAGTCAATCAAATGGATTTAAAGGTTTATATGAGATTTGGAGATTCTTGTGAGCACGCCTCTAGTAACTATCCAAGCTTTACAAAAAAGAATGGCTATGGGTGTTCCTCATGCCACAAGCAGTGAATCCGCAGTAAGAAGAATGTGGTGGGCAGCTCTTGACACTCTTCAGTCGGATATTTTGTTGCCAATGAACCTTACGAGAGGTTTATGGTTGTCTTCACCTTTGCCTGCGCTTTACGAACCTAAATTACTTAAGAAATTTCAAGGATGGGTGTGGGCTCCTAAGGACTTGTTAAACATTTCAAATCCTTCTATTGGGATGTTGCCTCCCAGTCAATCGGCCTCAGTGGATTTTCATAATGATTCTTCTTGCTATGAGCGTTTGTCTCTTCTTGAGGAAGATGGGAATGATCCATTACTAATAGTTATTACACCTGAAATTCAAATAGCTTTGGCTTTGGAAGGTAAATCTCATGAGAGAAAATTATTAATGCGAAGTGATCCCGAGACTTTAAGTGATCTTTTGACACTACTTGATAATAGATTGAATACTGAAAATGTTGACCAAGCAAATAATCTGCGAAATGCACTTGAAGAGTTGGGACAGCTGAAAACAAATGATGATTTATCTAAAGTATTTTGGCCTCTATTATCTCAACGACTCGCAGATATTGCACCAAGTCTAAATATTCAAACTTTGCCAGATAATTTAATTATTGATCAGAAATCTACTGAAAAAAATAGTGAAATTTCCTTACTAGAGGCTTTAACACATGAAATAAGAACTCCTTTGGCGACAATAAGAACTTTAATCAGATCTCTTTTAAGAAAGCAAGATTTACCTAAAGTCGTTGAAACACGTTTGAAGCAAATAGATATTGAATGTACGGAACAAATTGATCGTTTTGGTTTAATTTTTAATGCAGTGGAGCTAGAGAGAAGCAAGCCTAAACAAACAAATTTAGCTTTAACCGATTTGGGGAAAATGCTAACAATGCTATCTCCAGTTTGGAAAAGTCAGTTAGAACGAAAAAGTTTGACACTTATTCTTGATATCACACCGGATTTACCCAAAGTTTTGAGTGACTCAGAAGGACTTGAATTAATGTTGACAGGTCTTATTGACAGGAACAGTCGTGGATTACAAGCGGGTGGAGAATTAACTTTGAAATTAAGGCCGGCTGGGCAGAGGCTAAAACTTCAAATTTTAACTCAACTTTCAGCTAATACTCATTCTGGACTAAAAGAAAGTGTTTCCAATGAAGAAATTGGACCAGTACTTAGTTGGAATCCAGCTACGGGTAATCTGCAACTCAGTCAGGCTGCAACTCAAAGACTTTTGAAAAGCCTTGGTGGACGTCTTACTAATAGGCGAGATAGTGGAATGACAATATTTTTTCCTGTTTCTGAATCAAAAGAATTTGATTTTTAAGGTTAATGTTGACGCGTGTGAAGTTGACGTCTAATGAGTCAAAAGGCACAAAATAAAGTGCTAATTTAAAAATATAAAGAAAAAGTTGATTTAATTAAAAGCATGACCGAAGTATTACCTGGAACACTTCCAAAGCACATTGGTAGCACTGGTGGGTTATTAAACTCCGCTGAAACGGAAGAAAAATATGCAATTACATGGACAAGTAAAACGTCTGAGGTTTTTGAACTTCCAACAGGAGGAGCTGCAGTAATGCACGAGGGTGAAAATCTAATGTACTTTGCTAGGAAAGAGCAGTGTTTTGCTTTAAATACTCAATTGAGGGGATTTAAACCAAGAATTGAAACAAGTAAAATATATAGAATTTATCCTGGAGGAGATAGAGAATTACTTTTCCCTAAAGATGGGGTTTTCTCTGAGAAACCCAATGAAGGTCGCTTGAAAGAAGGTTACAACAATAGACGCATCGGTGAAAATCCTAATCCAGCAAGTTTGAAATTTAGCGGTAAAAATACATACGATGCATAAGTAATTCAATTTAAACTTGTGTACCATTTAAATACAGATATTGGACTGCCATTATGCAGTCATGCTTAATTTAGATAAGGAAGAATTTCTTTTGTCGGCGTCCAGAGGGGCTAATTATGTTCCTTTGGCAAAAAGTTGGCCGGCAGATTTAGAAACTCCTCTCACAACCTGGTTGAAAGTTGGTAATGATTCTCCTTCAGGAGTATTGCTTGAATCAGTAGAGGGTGGAGAAACTATCGGTAGGTGGAGTTTAGTGGCATCAGATCCTCTTTGGAAGGTAATAGTAAGGGGCGATGAATTGACTAGATGCTGGAGAAATGGAGCACAAGAAAAGTTCCATGGAAATCCTGTTGAAATCCTCAGAAAAATGCTTGAACCTTATAAATCTGTTTCTTTGTCTGGTTTGCCACAGCTGGGACAACTTTTTGGGATGTGGGGATATGAACTAATTCAATGGATAGAGCCCTCAGTGCCTACTTATGAATTATCAGATCAAGACCTACCTGATGGTATTTGGATGTTTATGGATAAAATTCTTATTTTTGATCAAGTCAAACGCGTAATAACAGCTGTTGCGTATGGAAATTTAAGTGATGGAGTTTCTTCTGAAGAAGCTTATGAAATTGCCTTTAAACAAATCAATGAACTTGAAGAATTAATGGCTTCTCCTTTAAAGCCAATAAAGTCTTTAAAGTGGAATCGAAGAGCGAATAGATCTCTTGACATCGCTATTAATACCTCAAAAAGTGAATTTGAACATAGTGTTGAAGCGGCAAAAGAATTTATTAAGCAAGGCGATGTTTTTCAGTTAGTTCTTAGTCAAAAATTGGAATCGACTGTCAGGCAAAAACCCTTTGAACTATATAGAAGCCTGAGGATGGTAAACCCTTCTCCATTTATGGCGTTTTTTGACTTTGGAGACTGGCAACTTATTGGCTCTAGCCCGGAGGTAATGGTCAAGGCCCAACAAACAGAAAAGGGTATTCAAACAAGCTTGAGACCAATCGCAGGCACTCGTCCCAGAGGTGAAAATGACTTGGAGGATTCAGCCCTAGAGAAAGATCTTTTAAAAGATCCCAAAGAACGAGCTGAACATGTGATGCTAGTAGATTTGGGTCGTAATGATTTAGGTCGTGTTTGTGCCCCAGGTAGTGTTGTTGTAAAAGAATTAATGGTTATTGAAAAATACTCGCATGTAATGCATATCGTTAGTGAGGTTGAAGGTACTTTAAAAAAAGAAAAAGATATATGGGACTTATTAATTGCTTCTTTCCCTGCTGGGACCGTAAGTGGAGCACCAAAGATAAGAGCAATGCAACTAATCAATCAATTAGAAAAACAACGTAGAGGGCCCTATTCCGGCGTTTATGGGTCTATAGATTTGAATGGAGCTTTGAACACTGCTATTACTATCAGAACAATGATAGTACGTAAGAACAATCAAAATAGTTTTACTGTTGAAGTTCAAGCTGGGGCAGGGGTTGTTGCAGATTCTATTCCTTCTAATGAGTATCAAGAAACTTTAAATAAAGCCAAAGGGATGTTTACTGCTTTAGCTTGCTTAGAACCCCAAGATTTATGACCAACTGTATGCTTTTAAAGGGGTTTGAAGTGGAGCTTTTTACTGGCACATATGCTGGTGAAAATGTGGGTGTTGCCTCTGCTATTACTCAAGATCTATCAGATTTTGTCAAAGAACCGGATCAAAGAAATCTTGAGTACATAACTGTTCCAGATCAAAGATACTCTGTTTTAAAACATGCACTTTTACTACCAAGACAAAAACTTCGGAAATGGCTTGATTTTCACAAACTTACAATTCTGCCTGGGAGCACACTTAGTCTAGGTAATACAAAAATTTTTGAAAGGTCAGATTTAGAAAATTCTTATCACTCATTTATAGAAAAAAACTATGGCACTAATGTCGTAACAGCAAGTATTCATATTAATTTAGGTATTGAAAATTTATCCTTACTTTTTTCGGCTCTCCGCTTGGTTAGATGTGAGGCATCATTATTTCTTGCATTAAGTGCTAGTTCCCCTTTCTTAGCAGGACATGTGATGGGTGCACATTCTCAAAGATGGGTTCAATTCCCTAAGACACCCTCCAATGTTCCGATGTTTGTGGATCATCCACACTATGTGGCATGGGTTGAAGAGCAACTAGGTCAGGGCAGTATGCAAAATGAAAGACATTTGTGGACATCAGTAAGGCCAAATGGTCCAGAAAGACCACATATCTTAAATCGATTGGAATTAAGGATATGTGATTTGGTAGCTAACGCTGACTTGCTTTTGGCCATTACAGCGTTACTTGAACTAAGGATTATTAATCTTAAAAACAACATGAAAAAATTTGATCCAATTGAAGCAAGCTCTAAAACACAAGAAGAATTGGCTCTATTGGCAGATGAAAATGATTTGATCGCAGCCAAATCAAGTCTTGATGCCAATTTATCTCATTGGAAAAATGGGAAACAAATCAAATGTCGTGATTGGATAAAGGAACTTCTATTGGATGTAACTCCTTTAGCTAAGGAGCTCGATATGTTTGAGTTACTTCAACCTATTGAATCTGTTTTGACCAATGGAAATCAATCAATGATATGGCTTGATTCTTATTCCAAAGGAGTATCAATTCAGACTCTGCTTCAGCATGGTATTGGTGAAATGGAACGAGAAGAGACAAATTTTATTCAAATGAATTCAACCTATTAGTGACTAAGTCGGTAGAACTGCCTCATAATAAGTTTATGTTGAAAAATCCTTCTAACGAAAATATCTCTAATCACTCGACAGTATGTGTTGAGGATCAAGATCCTGGATCTTTATTGCAACAAAGGCTTGAACTAGTTGAGGATCTATGGAAAACCGTTCTCAAAAGTGAATGTCCACCTGATCAAACCGAGAGATTATTGCGATTAAAACAATTAAGTGACCCTAGCAAGTCAAATCAAGATAATTCCTCACAGGCAATAGTCCAATTGATTACAAAAATGGATTTAGCTGAGGCGATATCTGCTGCTAGGGCTTTTTCTCTTTATTTTCAGTTGGTAAATATTCTGGAGCAACGTATAGAAGAGGATAGTTATTTAGAAAGCATAGAAAAAGGGAAGCTAGACAATAGTAATTCTCAAATAGATCCATTCGCTCCAGCTTTAGCTAGTCAGACTGCTCCAGCAACTTTTACACAATTATTTGAGAGATTACGTCGTTTGAATGTGCCTCCAGCTCAGCTTGATGGTTTGATGAGGGAAATGGATATTCGTCTTGTTTTTACAGCTCATCCAACTGAAATAGTTAGACATACTGTCCGCCATAAGCAACGAAGGGTTGCAACTCTTTTGCAGCAACTTCAATCTAATAGTTTAATTTCCGAATCGGAGAAAGAAATATTTAGGTTGCAACTAGAGGAGGAGATAAGGCTTTGGTGGAGAACCGATGAGCTTCATCAATTTAAACCGACTGTTCTTGATGAGGTTGACTATGCCCTTCATTATTTTCAGCAGGTTTTGTTTGATGCCATGCCTCAATTAAGAAGGAGACTGACCACTGCACTTGCTTCAAGTTATCCAGACGTAGAGATCCCTAATGAAGCTTTTTGTACGTTTGGGTCTTGGGTAGGCTCGGATCGTGATGGGAATCCATCTGTTACTCCTGAAATCACATGGAGAACAGCCTGTTACCAAAGACAATTAATGTTGGATAGATACATTGCATCAGTCCAAGAGTTAAGAGACCAACTGAGTATATCTATGCAATGGAGTCAAGTAAGTTCTCCTTTGCTAGAGTCATTAGAAATGGATAGAGTTCGTTTCCCCGATGTCTATGAGGAAAGGGCTGCTAGATATCGACTGGAACCTTATCGATTGAAGCTTAGCTATACACTTGAGAGACTACGACTTACTCAGCTACGTAATAAGCAGCTAGCGGATGCTGGATGGCAATTCTCACCTGATGGAAAGCCTTTAATATCTACCGATAATAGTTTTGATGAATTTCTCCACTACAAATCTGTAGATGAATTAAAGAATGAATTAGAGCTTATTAGAAATAGTCTAGTAAGTACAGATCTAACGTGTGAACCACTAGATACTTTGCTAAATCAAGTTCATATCTTTGGTTTCTCTTTGGCTAGCTTAGATATTAGGCAAGAAAGCACACGACATAGTGATGCTTTGGATGAGCTCACTTGCTATTTAGATCTACCTGAGTCGTATGGAGCGATGAGCGAGGAAAGTCGAGTTCAATGGTTGATGAAAGAATTAAAAACTCGGAGACCACTGATTCCTCCTGCTTTTGAGTGGTCAAAAAGTACTCAAGAAACTATCTCGGTTTTTCATATGCTTCATAGGCTTCAGAAAGAATTTGGTACTCGTATATGTCGCTCGTATGTAATTTCGATGAGTCATACGGCATCAGATTTATTAGAAGTTCTTCTTTTAGCCAAAGAGTCCGGTTTGATTGATCCAACTTTAGGAGCTTCTGATTTTCTCGTTGTTCCATTATTTGAAACGGTTGAGGATTTACAACATGCTCCCTCTGTAATGGAGTCGTTGCTCCAGACAGATGTTTATCGTGAATTACTTCCACGAGTAGGAGAGAAAAAACAACCGCTTCAGGAACTTATGCTTGGATACTCTGATAGTAATAAGGATTCTGGTTTTCTCTCAAGTAATTGGGAAATTCATAAGGCTCAAATTGCACTCCAAGACTTAGCTAGTAGACAAGGAATAGCATTACGTATTTTTCATGGTAGAGGAGGGTCTGTAGGAAGAGGCGGTGGACCAGCTTATCAAGCTATTTTGGCTCAACCTAGTGGTACACTCCAAGGACGTATAAAAATAACAGAGCAAGGAGAAGTTCTTGCCTCAAAATATAGTCTTCCAGAATTAGCTTTATATAATCTTGAAACTGTAACTACAGCAGTTATTCAAAATAGCTTAGTTACCAATAAATTGGATGCTACACCAAGTTGGAATGAATTGATGACCAGACTTGCAGCTCGTTCAAGGGAGCATTACCGAGCTTTAGTTCACGACAATCCAGATTTGGTTCAATTTTTTCAAGTAGTTACTCCAATAGAAGAGATTAGTAAGTTGCAAATTTCTAGTCGTCCTGCCCGACGAAAGAGTGGTGCAAAAGACTTATCAAGCCTTCGAGCTATCCCATGGGTCTTTGGTTGGACTCAAAGTCGTTTTCTCTTGCCAAGTTGGTTTGGTGTTGGTACGGCTTTAGCTACTGAATTAAAGACAGACCCCGACCAAATGGAGATGTTGCGAATGTTGAATCAGAGATGGCCATTCTTTAGAATGTTGATCTCTAAAGTTGAGATGACACTCTCAAAAGTTGATTTAGATGTTGCCCATCATTATATGGTTAGTTTAGGTGGCGGTGATGATCGGGATGCTTTCGCTGCAATTTTCGATATTATTTCAAGCGAATATACCTTGACTAAGAAATTAATTTTAGAAATTACTGACAAGTCAAAACTATTAAGCGCAGACCCTGCTTTGCAGTTATCTGTCAACCTGAGAAATCGGACTATTGTACCTTTAGGATTTTTACAAGTTGCTCTTCTTAAACGCTTAAGAGATCAGAACCGTCAACCACCAATTAGTGAGGATATGAGTAGTGACTCTACTCAAAGTTCACGTACATATAGCCGTAGTGAATTATTGCGTGGTGCATTGTTGACTATAAATGGTATTGCTGCAGGTATGAGAAACACAGGATGACATGCTTGGATTAAATTCAGCAAATAAATCTCCTAAAATTCCTGATGGCTTTGTTCTGCTTCGGAGTGAACTCATTTCTATACGTAAAATCAATAGGCTCCTATCAAGATGCAACCAAGATACTCATCAACCAAGAAAATTAGAATTAGCTTTGAAAAATAGTGATTTTTATTTGACTCTCCTTCAAAAGACTTCTGAAAATCTTGTAGGTTTTGTCCGTGTAACTAGCGATAAAGGTTTAAATGCAAATTTGTGGGATTTAATTGCAGAGCCAGGCGAGCAACAAGAAAAATATATGTCTATTGTAGTTTTTAAGGCAATTGAAATAATTAGAATGGAGTTACCTGGCTGTAGCATTTCTGTTGCTGCGCCGTTAATTTCACTTAATCCATTGAAAGCTAATGGGTTTTTATTAGACCCAAATGGTATCAAAACAATGGGATTTAGACTTTGAAAAATTAAATTTACGAGCATGGAGGGACTCGAACCCCCGACCCTCAGAACCGGAATCTGATGCTCTATCCAACTGAGCTACATGCCCAACGAAGGGGTCTTATTAAAAAAAGGTCAAATGCTGAGACCTTATTAAAATTAGCTTACATACAAAATACATAAAGAAACATTCAACTTCATCAGTTAGAACTTAATAATTTTCGAAATTATCGACGTTTTCAGTTTGAGTTAACTGAAAATCGGTTGATAGTTATAGGCCAAAATGGAGTTGGTAAATCTAATCTTCTTGAATCAGTAGAACTTTTATCTAGTTTACGTTCTCACCGATCGAATCGGAACCAGGATTTAATTTTTTGGGACCAAGATCAGGCTTTCTTATCTGCAATGATTGAAGATGATCAAAAACTTTCCTTAGAATTAAATAGAAAAGGTGGTAGAAAAGCCTACAAAAATGAAAAACTTTTAACTCGTCAAATTGATTTGATTGGACCGATGAGAAGCGTAGGCTTTAGTGCTCTGGATCTAGAATTAATTAGAGGAGAACCTTCTCTTAGAAGAAATTGGTTAGATAGAATTGTCCAGCAACTGGAGCCTATTTATTGTGACTTGATCGGAAGGTTTTCTAGATTGCTGAGGCAAAGAAGTCAGCTTTGGCGCAATTTGAGCGTTGAATCGAGCAAGGATCAAAATATTCTATTGGATTCTTATGATATGCAAATGGCGTTGGTGAGTACAAGAATTCATCGGAGACGTAGTCGTATTTTAGATCGTCTACTTCCAATAGCTTCAAACTGGCAAAAATATCTTAGTAATAGTAAAGAGAAATTGGATATTACATATATGCCGGGTAGTAAACTTGAAGGTGAAGAGAGTGAAAGGCTTTGGATGGAGAGTATTGAACGGCAACTTTTAGAAATGAGGTCAGAGGAAGAGGTGACAGGCCATTGTCGAGTAGGTCCTCATCGTGATGATGTACGGTTTTTAGTAAATGATGTAGATGCTAGACGCTTTGGTTCTGCTGGTCAGCAGAGGACTATTGTGCTGGCTTTGAAATTGGCCGAATTAGAATTAATTAAAACACTTTATGGCAAATCTCCAATTTTACTTTTAGATGATGTTTTGGCTGAGCTAGACCCCAAACGTCAATTATTGCTTTTAGAGGCTGTCGGTCAAAAACATCAGTGTTTGATCAGTGCAACACATGTGGAATCTTTTGAAGGTGAATGGGTGCGAAACTCACAATTAATGGAATTAGATTCTTTTGGTTGAATCTAGTCGTCGGTTATTGTGGAAATGATTTTTGGATAATATGGATCCTTTTTTTTCCGAATTGCATCCAAATCCTGGATGGGGTGACTCTTGTAAGTCAAAAGATATAGACATTATACAAACTAATTCTAGTGAGAATATTGGAAGGCATTACATACTTGAACTATATCAATGCGATCACGCGAAGCTTAATGATGAAGCTTTTATAAGGACAACCATCACATCATCAGCCAAAATTGCTGGTGCAACACTTTTAAATTTGGTCACACATAGCTTTAAACCTCAGGGGGTAACAGGACTAGCTTTATTGGCTGAATCTCATATCTCCATACATACTTGGCCTGAAATTGGTTATGCAGCTATTGATGTTTTCACTTGTGGTGACCATACGATGCCTGAAAAAGCTTGTAAGTTACTCTTTAAAAATTTTTTGGCTCAGCACTTTTCTTTTAAAAATATCGAAAGAGAAATCCCTTCAAGAATCCAAACTTTGCATCGTGAACCTTGATTAAAATGCAAGGTTAAAATCAATACAACATCTTCTCGACATCTGAGTTTATTTGTTAAGTAGTCTTGATATCTCTAGTGAGTTTTCCACTAATCAAACCTTCAAGATCTAGGCTTATTGAATTGAAACCTAAAGATAAAAAATATTTTATTAATTTGTCTCTTTCAACAATTTTAAGAAAGTTATTTATTTGATTTGCGGGTAATTCGATTCTGGCTGATAGACCTTGACTTCTTACACGTACTTTTGAAAAACCTTGATTAATTATCCATTCTTCTGCTAACGCAATCTGCTCAAGCCTTTTTGAACTTATTTCCTCTCCAAAAGGAATACGAGAGGCTAAACAAGGTTGTGCAGGTTTATCCCACCAGGGTAAACCTAATGATTTAGAAATGGAACGAATTGATTTTTTATCTATTTCTAGTTCAGCAAGAGGTGATATCACTCCTGCTTGCTTAGATGCGTTAATGCCTGGTCGAAAGTCGTGAAGGTCGTCATAATTCACACCATCAAGGATTTGAGCATCATGGAATGTTTTTGAAATTTTAGTTAAATGTTTATGTAATTCTTGTTTGCATGTAAAACATCTATTTTCAGGATTTTTAAAGTAATTTGGTTCGTTGATTTCATTTGTTTGGCATTCTTCATGATGAATCCCAATCCAAGCTGCTTGAAGACGCGCTTGCTTAAGCAAATATGGAGCTAAAGAAGGCGATACACCAGTGACGGCAAAGGCTTTTGAACCCAGCTGCTCTTGGGCTATTGTCGCTACTAAAGAACTATCAACGCCTCCAGAAAAAGCAACACATACACGATTGATGTCTTTAATAAACTCCCTTAACAATTTTAATTGCTTTAGTTCTGAGTCAGTTAAAGATTCAAGTTGACTAAAAAACACTTTTTTTAAAGATCATTAATTTGATTGAATTGAGATTTTTACTCTCCCACATCTGTGTATGTATTTTGCATATTCTATGACGTCCAATGTAGAAGAAGTTAAGTTGCATTCATAAGAAGCAGAATTATCAATCGTGGTTTTAAACGGTATAGGGATTACGACAGCATCGGAAAGCCAGGAACGTAGTCACGGACAATTACACGTTTATGATGGAGAGGGCAAAGGGAAAAGCCAGGCGGCTTTGGGGGTGGTTCTGAGGACTATAGGTCTAGGCATATGTGAGAAAAGACAAACAAGGGTATTACTTCTTAGATTCTTAAAAGGACCTGGTCGCTCGTATGACGAAGATGCCGCAATTGATGCTTTGCAGCAAGGCTTCCCTCACCTTATTGATCAAGTTCGTACTGGCAGGGGTGAATTTTTTAGTGCCGATCAATCCACCAAATTTGATTATCAGGAAGCTCAAAGAGGATGGGATATAGCAAAGGGGGCAATTGCTAGTGCCTTATATTCAGTGGTTGTCCTAGACGAATTGAATCCTGTTTTGGATTTAGGATTATTGCCTGTTGCAGAAGTTGTAAAAACACTTACTGCTAGACCAAACGGGATGGAAATCATCGTCACTGGAAGAGCGGCACCAAACCCTCTGATTAAAGTTGCGGAACTTCATTCTGAGATGAGAGCGCACAGACGACCTGAAATCAATAAGGATGAAATTCTTTTTGAGAATAATGTTGGTGGAATTGAAATATATACCGGTGAAGGGAAAGGTAAATCAACCAGTGCTTTGGGTAAAGCTTTACAAGCTATCGGTAGAGGAATTAGTCAGGATAAAAGTCATCGAGTATTAATTCTTCAATGGCTGAAGGGTGGTAGTGGATACACAGAAGATGCCGCTATTGCGGCTCTTCGAGAAAGTTATCCTCATCTAGTGGACCATCTTCGATCTGGTAGAGATGCGATTGTTTGGAGGGGGCAGCAAAAACCAATTGATTATGTAGAAGCTGAGAGAGCATGGGAAATTGCAAGGGCAGCTATTTCAAGTGGTCTTTATAAGACTGTGATTTTGGATGAGTTAAACCCAACTGTTGATTTGGAACTTCTCCCAGTTGAGCCTATTGTTCAAACATTGCTTCGTAAACCTTCAGAAACTGAGGTGATCATCACAGGAAGATGCAAAAACCAACCTATATATTTTGATTTAGCAAGTGTTCATTCTGAGATGGTGTGTCACAAGCACTATGCAGAAAAAGGAGTTGATTTAAAAAGGGGAGTTGATTATTAGCTTGAATTAATTTTCTTCTTTCTTCCAGGCTTCAATACCTCCTTGAATACTAATGCCTCTAATTCCGAATTTGTGCAAATGCTTTAGTGCTCGTAATGATCTTTTCCCACTTTTGCAAAATACATAAAGATTTTTTTTTGCGGTAAGAATTTTAATTTCATTTATGGCTTTCCCACTTTCAATAGTGCTAAGAGGTATAAGCGTTGATCCTTGAATTGAATATTGATTGTATTCATTTTGGTCGCGAACATCTATTAATAGTATTTCTTTTGAAGATTGACCAAGAAGTTTTTTTAATTCTTTAATTGAAATACTTTTTATATCACAATCAACCTCATTCTTGACTTTAACTTCTGAACAAAAACCTTTATAATCTATTAATTTATGGATATTTCTATTTTCTGGATCCGACTTTAATTTTAGCTCTTTAAATTGCATTTTTAATGCATTAAAAATGAGGATCCTACCGTTTAGTGGATAACCAATATTTGTTATTATCTTTATGGCTTCTGCTGCTTGAATTGTACCCATAATGCCTGGAAGAATTCCCATCACTCCTGCTTCAGAGCAAGATGGAATTAATTCTTGTGGAGGGGGCGTGGGAATAAGATCTCGATAGTTGGGACTATCTTCCTTCCAATTAAATACACTTACCTGTCCTTCGAATCTTGCAATTGAACCATATATATCAGGCTTATTAAGTATTAGACAAGCATCATTAATTAGGTAACGCGTTGGAAAATTGTCTGAACAATCACATATCACATCATAAGATCTAAGTATGTCCAAAGCATTACTACTTGTTAGTTTTTGATTGAATAAATCAACTCGACAAGAAGGATTTATTTTGCGTAGGTGTTGTTTAGCAGACTCTGTTTTTAGTAGACCTATTGAATTTGTATTATGAATGATTTGTCTTTGTAAATTTGAGTATTCAACGACATCAAAATCAATTATTCCGATACGTCCAATTCCAGCTGCTGCAAGATAAATTAAAAGTGGCGACCCTAGTCCTCCTGTCCCAATGCAAGCAACAGAGCTTGACTTCAATTTTTCTTGGCCTTTGATACCTATCTCAGGGAGACTTAGATGTCTTGCATACCTAGCAATTTCTTCAGAACTTAAATTTCCTGCATTCTGGCTTTGCTCCATTAATCAAACCGTCCCTGATTCATTTACGTTAAAGAAAAAATTTTAATTTTCACTCTATGAAAGTTTAATTTATTTTTAATCCACCATGCTTTTAAATCTCCATCCTTATTTGAAATAACCATAAGACCAGGGGATTGGTGTAAAAGTAGATCCATTTCTGAGGGTTTGTTTTTGTCTGAAGGATGAGAATGAGCACAACATAAAACTTCTAGATTATTTTCTCTTGCCCATCTGTGACATGCAATTTGATCTTTAGCGTCTACTTCGAACCGATTTCTTTTGGATAATTGAATATTTTTTTGATTAGAAAACGCTCCTATATTTTGATCAATTAATTTCGATTCTTGTTCTCCCCAGATATTTCGACAATTCCAAATGTGAGTTACCTTCCAGATATTTTTTTTGTGATCTTTAGCTGAGCTTTTTATTTTGCCAATTAACATACAACAGCCTTCCTCCGGCTCTGCAGCTTTTAAAAATCTAGAGAGAACACAATTCGTTTCGTTATGAAATTCAAGATATTTTGGAGTTTTCATGAAAAAAAATGATTTGATTCGGCATCCTCTCTATTTTGGTTCGGACTTATCTCTATTCAGCCTATGGCATTTATTAAATTAATTCGATACGCTCAGTCCATATTTGCTTAGTAGCTTGTGTTCATGTCTGATGTAAATCCTGATTCTAAAGATGAATCAAAGGCAGGGAAATCAGAAGGCGTTAATTTTTCAGAACGTTACAGTGATGTAATGGGAAAAGTTAATGAATCTTTGAGTAAAATTGATTGGACTCAGATGGGTAAGTATGGCAAGGCGGCAGGGATCATTGCCGTTGTTGTATTAGCTCAAGTTTTAATCAAGGTTGTTATCGATACAGTTAATTTTTTCCCAATTCTGCCTGGTTTGCTAGAACTTCTTGGAATTGTTGTTTTAGGCCAATGGAGTTGGCAGAACTTAACAACAAGTGAAAAAAGAACAGCTGTATTTGACAAAGTTCAAAATCTTAAGAAAGAGTACTTAGGATAAATTAATAAGAGAGTGAACAAAAGATCTGAGGCTTCGTTAAAAGCGAGATCTCAGATCTTTTAGTATTCTAAGTGAATTTTCTTTGTAGGATCCACCAAATATATTTGCATGATTAAGCAAATGGTAAAGATTATAAATATCAGTTCTATCTTTTGAAAATTTATCTAGTGGCCAAATCTCTTCGTATCCTTTATAAAATTCTCTATTAAAACCACCAAACAATTTAGTCATTGAGATATCAACTTCTCTGTCAGCCCAGTAACTGGCAGGATCATAAAGACTTCCCAAGCTATTGTTAGTACTTCCACAATTGCCGGACCATAGATCACCATGAACTATTGAGATCTTGGGGTGATGATCATTTAAATATGAGCTTAAAAAAATTAAAATATCCTTATAATCATTAACATCCACTCCCCATGATTTTGCTTGTATGAGTTGCGGCCTAAGACGATAGTTGACAAAGAATTCTCCCCAGTTACTGCTCCAACCTCTTATTTGTCTATTAGATCCTATAAAACCTTCTTCTTCCCATCCGAAATCTTTTTGGCTACTTTCGCTAGAAGATTTGTGCAGTAGTGCTAAGCCTTTCCCAAGGAGATTTTGTTGGCATTGTTTGAGATCTATCCATTCTAAAAAATGAATAGATATATTTTGATAACTCACGAGATCAAGTGTTTTAGGAACGCATAGATACGATTTATCAGCAAATCTTTTTAGAACTGAAAGACACTCACGTTCAAACTTAAACATATTAATATTGTCAATGTGATTTGATTTGGCAAAAACTCTCCTGCCATTTTGGAAATGAATGCACCAAGCTTTATGGATGCAACCTCCGCCTACCGGAATTATTTTTTCTATTAGTGAGTTTTGGCTTACTTTATTTGATCTAGAAAGAGCCTTTTTGATTAATTCCTCCATTCACTTTATTCTCGCTTGATAATTTTCTATGTCTGAAGAATCTATCATTGTTGTCGGGGGAGGGATAGCTGGCTTAACAGGTGCTGCTCTTCTCGCTAGAGAGGGCTATCAGGTAACTTTGGTCGAAGCACATAGTCAATTAGGGGGTTGTGCAGGAACTTTTAAAAGAGGTTCTTATACTTTTGATGTAGGCGCTACTCAAGTTGCAGGCCTTGAGAGAGGAGGAATTCATCATCGTTTATTTAAGTATTTAGAGATTCCGTTACCTGATGCAAAAATTTTAGATCCTGGATGTTCAGTTATTCTTGGCGATGGGAGTAGGCCAATCAATCTTTGGCATGATCCATTGAGATGGCAGAAAGAAAGACAAGAACAGTTTCCTGGGAGTGAAATCTTCTGGTCAATATGTTCTAAAATTCACGAAAGTAACTGGGAATTTGTCGAAAGAGATCCAATACTTCCGATAAGAAATTTTTGGGATTTAAGTCAATTAATTAGAGCTATACGTCCTTCAAATCTTTTAACAGGTTTTTTGAGTAAGTTGACTATTGCAGACTTGCTTATAATTACTGGTTGTCATGAAGATAGACGTTTACGAAGTTTTTTAGACCTTCAGTTAAAACTTTATTCTCAAGAGCCAGCAAGTAGAACGGCGGCTTTATACGGTGCAACTGTTCTTCAAATGGCCCAATTTCCTAGAGGCCTATGGCACCTTCATGGATCAATGCAAATTCTTAGCAATTTGTTGAAAGATAGTTTTTTGAGAGATGGTGGAAGCCTTTTGATTGGTCATAGAGTGACCCAAATATTAAGTAAAAAAAATTCAAATATTTTTGATGTCAACGTAATTGATAGAAGAAAGAATTTGATAAAGCTGAAAGCATCAGATATTGTTTTTAGTTTGCCTCCTCAATCTCTTTTAGATTTAATTCCTATTGATGGAGGTTTACCCACAACATACCGTGAAACTATAAAAAAATTACCCAAGCCCAGTGGTGCCCTTGTATTTTACGGGGCTCTCTGTCGTGCTGACTTGCCAGTTAATTGTCCAGGGCATATTCAAATATTCGATGAGAATTTTGGCTCTTTATTTATTTCTATCAGTATGGAAGATGATCAGCGTGCACCAGCTGGAATGGCTACTTTAATTGCAAGTGTGTTTGTTGATATTAATCAATGGTCTAATCTAGATAGTCAATCCTACGCTAGAGAAAAAAATATTGTATTAAAACAGATTAGAACTATTTTAAATAAAAAGTTTGATTTGTTGGAGACGAGTTGGGATCATCAAGAACTTTCAACTCCAAGAAGCTTTGAAAGGTGGACAGGACGTCCTGGTGGAATAGTCGGAGGACTTGGTCAACATCCAGATCAATTTGGTCCTTTTGGCTTGGCAAGTAGGACCCCTCTTAGGGGTTTATGGCTTTGTGGAGATTCAATTTATCCTGGCGAAGGTACAGCTGGCGTAAGCCAATCAGCTATGATGGTTGTCAGACAAATAATGGAATCTAAAGGTAGACATTTAAATATCCCTGTCTTTAATTAGTAGGTTTTAAAGTAAAATCCTGTCTTTTTTCCTGGGCATTGACTAGTATTTTTTCTAGATCACTCCAGTTTTCTTCAAGTAAATATTTTTCAAAAAGATCTAAAGAATGTCTATAAGATGCCAAATGTCTCTCTATATTTTTCTTATTAAATTTTGCCATAGAGACTCCTAGTTCTGGGTTACCACCTCCGACTCTGGAGGTGTCAGCAAACCCACTGGATGCAATACTTTTTGCAAGTGAATATAAGGAGGGCTTTGCTTCTGCACTGAGTGTATTCAGAAATGCTGCGCTAATTAGAACTGGTAAATGTGAAATCAAGCCTACAGCTTCATCATGTATTTGAGCTTCAGAGCTTATCCATTGACTCCCGAGTGATAAAGAAATTTGGTGCACGATTTCGAGGGCTTTTTGATCAGTTTTTTTACTTGGAGTAACCACCCATGGCTTATTTTTAAATAAATCATGACGACCTGCGTTAACGCCAGATTCTTCTGTTCCTGTCATTGGATGACTAGCTACAAACCGCGGATGTAGCGTGTCCCAAGTATTTAAAATAGGGACTTTTACAGATCCAACATCCGTAACAACAGCATTTTTAGGAATGGCATTGATTAAAGCTGTTGAAGGATTTAGGAGCTGCTCAAGTGGTAAAGCAATATAAACAAGAGAACAATTGTCTAATACGTTTGGATCAGTACTAACAATTTGGGCAAGTTTTCTTTCTCTGGCTTTTTGTGCAGTTTTTTCTCGATGAGTAATCCCATAAACTGTATATCCAAGCTTTTGGAGATCTAAGCCTAAGGAGCCTCCAATTAGACCTAATCCAACAATTCCAATATTTTCAGCGGTTTTTGTTTTAAGCTCCATACATAGTATTGTTCTATATCTTTATTGATAGGGCAACATGATTAAAAGAATTTATTGATAAACGGTACTACTAATGCTTGAGGTGAATTCACATAAACATCTAAAAAAATACTATCAAAACAATCTTGCTCTATGGCCTCATAATTTGACACTAACAAGATTGATATCTAGAAGCCTAAGTCGTAAAGATAATACTTTTATTCAACTATCAAGTGACAGTAGAAATTTTTGGTGGCCTGGTCTTTTGATTCCACTTTGTCTGCATAACGATAATATTGTTCTAATTCTTTCAGAGAGACAATATCGACTCTTGCTTGAAGTGGAATTACCAAAGTTAGAATCTAGTCGATTAGGTTTCGATTATGTAGAAGGAATTGAATTAACTCCCTCAGATAAAAAAATTTGGGTTCTAAGATACCAAGATTTTATTTTTGCGTATGAAAAAGATTTATTAAAAAATCGCCAATTAATATTTCCTGAATCTGAGTTTATTTCTAGTGAGCTTAGAGAACCTATGTCTATTAAAATTACCCCAAAAGACTGGGAGGATTTAATTGCTTCTCACTCACGTTTCGAAGCTTCAATTGTTGAAGTTCATGAGCGTATAAGTCGAAGTCTTTTCAGTCAAGCAGTAACTTCTAATGCTGTTGTAAGAATTGATCATAGGGAATTTTTAGCATTAAAAGCAATTCTCAAAGATGATTTACCTTCAACAATTCCGTGGAAACAAGCTTTTAATACGGTTAACAATGAATGGGTAACATGGGCGAAACTAGATAATCGGAAACTGAGTTGGGATTTGCATATTCAACCTTTGACTCCTTTAAAAACTCTCGCGGGTTTGTTATCAAAAAATACTCTTTTAATGCTGACTACTTCAGGTCAAAGCGATTCTTTCTTTATAGATTTAAATAATAAAAAATTTACTTTCACTGTAAAGGTGAATTTAGGAAATAAATTTAATCAAGAACCTATTCCTTTATTTGTCCCTAAAAGACAACCTTTGCCAAATACGTCTGATTTTTATAGTCATGTTTTAAGACAGTGTCAAAGATTAATTCTTGGTCGTACTCATCCAACTATCATTTTGGTAGATGATTTACAACTACGACTTCAGATAACTAGTGAATTGGCTGGAGAATTTGGATTGAGAGTAGTTCATGAAACTACTGATATTGAGTCTAATGGGATTATTTGTTGTAGTTGTAAATGGTGGATTATTAATCAGTACAATTTACCAACACCAGATCAATTAATTTTTCCAGTGATTCCATTGCCTACTTTAGAATCACCCTGGATAGCCGCTAAAGTTGAAATGCTTAAGCAACAAGGTCGTGACTGGTTTAGAGAATTCCTTTTCCCCGAAACTCTTGCTATCCTTCTCAAATCGCTTGTAATCATTAGGGGTGAACATGTCCGAGTCGCAATACTTGACGGCCGCATGCACTATAGGAGTTGGGGAAAACTAATATTTGAAGCTCTTGAGCCATGGGTTGAGTTAGAACGTTTATTGCCTTATTAAAATCAATCTCTTAGATTGAAAAATATTGTTTTTTCTATAATGGGAGAAGCTCGCCGAAGATCTGAACAAGGCTTAAACCCTCGTAGTACGAAAAACTCTAAGAATGAGTCACCTCGTATTGTCTCTTGGTTTCCTGTTACGCAAGCGCAAAGAGATCAATTCATTCAACTAAGTATTCGTGCGGGATGGGTAGGTATTGCTGCTTTGGTTATTCTCTGGATTATTGTTCGCTTTGTTGGACCTGCTGCAGGGTGGTGGATTCCTGCAGACATCAGATAAAGCTAAGTATCTTGTTTCCTTTAACCGTTCGCTGAAACTTGGCTTAGGTTTGGTCGTGATGAAGCATTTCGAGCAGCTGCAGCTAATGGTCTCATTGAATTAGCACTTACTTCTGAGCCCTCGGTTAATTTCTCCTTAACTAATTTTTCAATTATTTCTTTTGATTCAGGATTTTGTTCAAGCCAAGTAATGGTATTGTCTCTTCCTTGCCCAATATTGTCACCTTCATAGCTATACCATGCTCCTTTACGAGTAACGACATTAGTCTCATCTGCTAAATCAAGGAGACAACCAAGAGTACTAATTCCTTTTCCAAAAAGAATATCAAATTCGGCTATTCGGAATGGAGGTGCAACTTTGTTCTTTGCGACTTTCACTTTTGCACGAATTCCATATTCTTCAGTTCCTCTCTTTAGCGTTTGAATACGACGAATATCTAATCTTACAGAGGCATAAAATTTAAGAGCGTTTCCACCAGTTGTTGTTTCTGGATTCCCATATGTAATACCAATTTTTAGACGTAATTGATTTAAGAAAATTACTGTGCAACCAGACTTGCCAATATTTCCAGTAATTTTTCTCATTGCTTGACTCATTAGACGAGCTTGAGCGCCTACTGAATGATCACCCATTTCGCCTTCTATTTCTGAACGGGGCGTAAGTGCAGCGACTGAATCAACAACAACTAGATCGACTGCAGCAGATCTAATGAGTTGGTCAACGATTTCCAATGCCATCTCGCCTGTATCTGGTTGAGATACGAGAAGATTCTCTACATCAACACCCAGAGAAGCTGCATAGACTGGGTCAAGAGCATGTTCTGCATCTACAAATGCAGCAACTCCGCCGTTACGTTGAATCTCAGCTATCGCATGTAATGTCAGCGTTGTTTTTCCAGAACTTTCGGGACCATAAACTTCAATTACACGTCCTTTGGGATAGCCACCACCAAGAGCTAAATCAAGAGTTAAAGCACCCGTAGATATTGTCTCTACCCGCATCTTTGACGCGTCCCCAAGACGCATGATTGAACCTTTCCCGAAATTGCGTTCTATTTGCCCAACGACTAAGCTCAATGCTTTTTCTTTTTCGCCAGATTTTGCGTCTATTTTCTTAGATTCAGTTGACTGGAGTGACTTACCTTCGTTTGACATGACAAATAACGTTAATTCAGAGGGATAGCAACAGACGTTGGGATTGATGATGAAATACTCAGTTTCTCAACGAAAAGCAATTAAACCGATAGTACAGACGTACGCTATTAAGTCAAGACCACTTTGAAATAGGTTCTCGTAAAGAATCTGAATTTAATAATTTAATACCGGATGGAAGATTATTTCTATCCTGAGGTTTCAAGTATCCCCAGCTTGCTAAGTAACAAGGGATAGATTTCAGCTTGGGATCTTCCAAGACTTTTTCCAAGGTAGTTCTTCTATCTTCAATAAACCCTCGAATTATTCTTTTCTGTAAGAGTTGGTTCAAGACATCGACTTTGCTTCCTGATTCATGACCGAAAACGAGCTTTGGCTGAAGATCGAAACAATCCAAAAGTTTTTTTGTGAACTCAATACTTTTTGTTGTTAAAACGGCAAATTCAATGCCTTCCTTCTCAAGTGTCTTGAGGCGTTCAGTAACTAAAGAAAAAGGTTGATGGAAATTTAACCACTGATTGAAATTATTTGATATTGCCTCTCTTCTAGTCTGATTTAAAGCTTCTTGTAATTGAAAAGGTGTCCAACCCCATTTTTCAAGCGCTAAAGAGCATTCTATTTGATAATTTTTCGAGAAATTTTGTAAACCTTTTAAGTTTAATTGGCTAGTTTCATTTGAACATTCAGCAGCCAGAATAACCATTTCCCAACCATGATGAACCCAGGGCCTCATGACCTTAAAAGCTTTGGGAATTTCACTAGGAAAAGAAATAATTTCTTTCTCTTTGGCTGAAAGTATGTTTATACAAGTTTGACGAGAACTTGACCAATACTCGTTAATGCCGTCAACGATGACACCATCAAAATCAAGAACAAGTAGAGGTTTCTCTATCACTAACTGTTGGAAACTGGGCCGCTAGGATTCGAACCTAGGAATGTCGAGACCAAAACCCGATGCCTTACCACTTGGCGACGGCCCATTGCTCCAAATCTATGTTTGCAATTGAGAGCCATAGATTTGAACTCTTTACTCTTAGATAATTACATATTTGATTCAATCCTGTCATGTCTTTATCCAGTTTTTTTTAGTTAATCGGAAGATTTCTTCATCAATACAACACAACGTGGGCTTTCGAATGATTGATTTAGCTAGGAAAATCCAATTATAAAGATTTTCTGATAAGCCAAGGATTTATAAGTCGTTTCGCCTCTGCAAGAGCCGCCTCCCAGCCTTCAGGCCACTCTCTAAGACTAATTCTTTTTCGTTGGGCCTCTTCTAACCATGGTTGGATTATCTTTCTTGCTTTCCCTCCAAAAGCGACTCCTTCAGGTCCTTTAATCTCTGGGAGGTACTTAATTGTCGATTCATTAGTCCCTCCAGCAAGTTGCAAGGGGCCTGGGGGAGCTATCGGGCGTATCCTTTCCCAAAGTTTTACGGCGATTTTGGCCGCACCTGCTCCGAGATCACCACTCATTCGACGCCCATCAATTTGCCAAAGCGGTTTTTGATTATGAATTCTCAGGAATTTATGTCGAAGCCAAAGTTCTTCTGCTAATTGTTCATGGTTTATCCCATGCCCTTGTAAACCGCAACTAACAGATAATCGCTTTAGCTGCAGGTCGGCTTTGAAAATTTCCTTGATTGTTTTTTCAAATTCTTTTCCTCTTCCTGGAGCAGTATGAATTTCTACTGCATCTGGTTTGATAGTCGTTAACAATGGAGCGAAATCTCTAAGAGTTAATCTTCGATCTTTTTCTTGAATGATACCTAACGGGCATGTATCAATACATCGGCCACATCCATAGCATTTTTTAGCATTTACACCACCTGCGTGTTCAATCGCGTGAGCCGGACAAATATTTTGACAGGGCCTTAAGCAGTTCGATGGACATAGGTCTGGATTAAACCAAGCTTTGCGAAAATGTGAATCCTTCCCATCACTTAAACTGATCATCAGCCATGGTCTTTTTCCATAAGTTTCGAAAACCCAATCAATAGCATCGCGAGCTGCATGGACAACAGCTTCGTCGGCAGCGAGGTCAATGCAATGCACCCCTGCAGCTCCATAAATTGAGCAAAGATCATTTATTGAAGGTAAATCTTGATTACTTGCACCACAGATTAATTTTACCCAGTTACCTTTTTTAAGAGCTTCCGAATTGCAAGTTGAATTTTGATTGATCACCTTGATGAATTTCTAATCCTTATTGATGAATTCATTTAATGGTTGCCATTTAATACTTCGAGCCCCACCCATTTCAATAACAATTTTTATACGAGATTCATTTTGGCAGAGATTATTTATTGCTAATAGTTCCGACTTAGATAAGACTTGACCTTCTAATAACCATAGAACTAAGGGTTTATCTTCGACTAACAATTCATTTAATTGAGGAATAACTTGTTGAACTTCCCCTAAGGCACCATTTCTCCCAACATTTTGATGTCCCAAATGTGGTGGTCGGATTCCATGTAATTGGGTAAGAAAGACAACAGGATCTCCCAATCCTCGAGAGGAAGTTATCTGTGTTTGATAGCCACTAGCTCTTAGTCTTCGAAGTAAACGAGTTTCTGCTCCTCCTTCTAATGGACAAAGGATGGCAAGGCAGCCGAATGATTCAAGATCAGTGCGAAATTTCTGTCCAGAGAGTAATAAAGGCATCCTTAAATCAAATTTTTTCTCTTATTCAAGTGAAGCATCACACAAAATGGGTGTTAATAGTGTAATCTTTTAAGTTGCTAAAGCTTTTTTATGCCCGCCCGCTAGCCGGGCCTCTGGATGCTTGAGCAGATTAGACGTTTGCGTTTAGTCTTTTTGGCCAGTACAGAAGAATTAATTTTCTTATGTCGAGATACTATTTGAACTTTGCGACAAGTTTAAAAAAGTCTCAGCCAACTGATTGTCGCTAGCATTTCCAAATAAATTGAACTTCAATTAATTTCAACTTTTTTGGCTAGATAGGCGATTTAATTCAGATTTCAAGTCTTTCTCCTTACAGATGATTGACCTTTTGCTGGCGTTTATTTAACTCATGTCTTTAGGAATCTTAGGTAAGAAGTTGGGTATGTCCCAACTCTTCGATGATCAAGGCAGAGCCGTTCCAGTCACTTTGATCGAAGCGGGTCCCTGTCGAATCACTCAATTGAAATCTGCTGATACGGATGGCTATGCTTCTGTACAGATAGGTTTTCAGTTGATTCGTGAAAAACTTATTAACAAACCTTCAAAAGGTCACCTTGCTAAATCAGGAAATGACCTTTTGCGTCATCTTCGAGAGTACCGAGTAGAAAACTCTAGTGAATTTGAACTTGGAGCTTCAATAACCGTTGATGATTTCGAAAAAGGTCAAAAAGTTGATGTTAGTGGCGACACTATGGGTAGAGGATTCGCTGGTTATCAAAAGCGACATGGTTTTAGCCGAGGTCCTATGAGTCACGGTTCAAAGAATCATCGATTGCCTGGTTCAATAGGTGCTGGAACAACTCCAGGTCGTGTTTATCCTGGGAAAAGGATGGCTGGTCGTATGGGCGGTAAAAAAGTCACTACCAGAGGACTTGAAATCCTTAAGATAGATACAAATCATAATTTATTGGTTGTAAAAGGATCCGTTCCAGGGAAGCCTGGATCTCTTTTAAACATAAGACCAGCCAAAAGAGTTGGCGTCTCTACCCAGCAAGGAGGTAAATGATGACTAACTGTACTGTTCTTGATTGGCAAGGAAAAGAGGCTGGAGAATCATCAATTGATTTGAAAACCGCTAAGGATTCCTCAGCAGCAGATTTATTACATCGTGCTGTTTTGCGTCAACAGGCTCACAGCCGTCAAGGTACCGCAAGCACTTTGACTAGGTCTGAGGTTCGAGGAGGTGGGCGAAAACCCTACAAGCAAAAGGGTACTGGTAGAGCAAGACAAGGCTCAATTAGAACTCCTCTTCGACCAGGAGGTGGAATTATATTTGGCCCTAAGCCTCGCAAATATAACTTGGAAATGAATAGGAAGGAACGAAGACTAGCTCTTCGTACTGCTCTAATGAGTAGAATTTCAGACACAAAAATAATTAAAGACTTCGGTTCAAAGCTTGAAGTTCCTAAAACAAGTGAAATTGTTGCTCTACTTAAGCGAGTTGGAATTGATTCTGATGGGAAAATTCTTATTATTCTCAATAAACCAACTGAAATTATAAAGCGCTCAATTAAAAACTTAGAGAAAGTAAAGCTTATCTCTGCTGATCAATTAAATGTTTTTGATCTTCTCAATGCCAATTCTTTGGTAATAGGCGAAGACGCATTATCAACCATTAAGGAGGTCTATAGTAATGACTAAATTTTTTGATAAACGACTTACTGATGTGATTAAGCGTCCTTTGATAACTGAGAAGGCCACAAAAGCTTTGGATTTAAATCAGTATACTTTTGAAGTCGATCCCAGGGCAGCTAAGCCTGACATAAAAGCTGCTGTAGAAAAAATGTTTGATGTCAAGGTTCTTGGTATTAGTACTATGAACCCACCAAGAAAAAGCAGGCGAGTTGGTAGGTTTTCTGGAAAGAGACCTCAAGTGAAGAAGGCTGTAGTCCGCCTGGCAGAAGGCAACTCTATACAGTTGTTCCCAGAATCAGAGGAGGCTTAAAACAATGGCAATAAGAAGTTTCAAACCTTACACACCTGGTACTCGTACAAGAGTCGTAACTGACTTTAGTGAAGTTACATCCAGTAAACCTGAACGCTCACTTGTCGTATCTAAACATCGAAAAAAAGGGCGCAACAATAGAGGAGTAATTACTTGTCGACATAGAGGAGGAGGGCACAAGAGGTTATATCGGATTGTTGATTTTCGTCGAAATAAACATGGTGTATCGGCCAAAGTTGCGGCAATACATTATGACCCGCATCGGAATGCAAGACTTGCTCTACTTTTCTACTCTGATGGTGAAAAGAGATACATACTTGCACCTGCGGACATAACAGTTGGGCAAGAAGTTATTTCAGGTCCAGATGCACCAATTGAAACTGGTAATGCTTTACCACTTTCTTCAATGCCTTTAGGTTCGAGCGTTCATTGTGTTGAGCTGTATCCAGGTCGAGGCGGGCAGATGGTTCGTACAGCTGGAGCCAGCGCCCAAGTCATGGCTAAAGAAGGGGATTATGTTGCATTGAAATTACCTTCAACTGAAGTTCGTTTAGTTAGAAAAGAATGTTACGCCACACTTGGAGAGGTTGGTAACTCAGAAATTAGAAATACGAGTCTTGGAAAAGCTGGAAGAAGAAGATGGCTTGGAAGACGACCTCAAGTTAGAGGAAGTGTCATGAATCCATGTGATCACCCTCATGGAGGTGGAGAGGGAAAAGCACCTGTTGGACGTGCTGGTCCTGTAACCCCTTGGGGTAAAGCTGCTCTTGGCTTGAAAACTAGGAAGAAGAATAAGCCAAGTAATAAGTACGTACTTCGAAAACGACGCAAAGTATCTAAACGGAGTAGAGGAGGTCGCGATTCATGATTTCTATCTTTCTTCATCAATTCTTTTAAACCGTTATGGGACGTTCACTCAAAAAAGGGCCTTTTATTTCAGACAGTTTGCTTCGTAAAATCGAGAAGCAAAATTCTAATGACGATAAAGCTGTCATCAAAACATGGTCAAGAGCCTCAACAATTCTGCCATTGATGATTGGCCACACAATTGCTGTTCACAATGGAAAGAGCCACATACCTGTTTTTATAACTGAGCAAATGGTTGGACACAAATTAGGTGAGTTTGCCCCAACTCGAACCTACAGAGGTCACATCAGAGATAAAAAAGGTGCACGCTAATCATGACTAACTCATCTACTAAAACGACAGCTCAAGCTCATGGTCGTTACATCCGCGGATCTGCTTCAAAAGTACGTCGTGTTCTTGATCAAATAAGAGGAAGAACTTACAGGGATGCATTAATTATGCTCGAATTCATGCCTTATCGATCAACTGAGCCAATAACAAAGGTTTTGAGATCAGCTGTTGCTAATGCAGAAAACAATCTTGGACTTGACCCTTCTTCTTTGATGATTTCCACTGCTACGGCTGACATGGGTCCACCAATGAAGCGTTATCGGCCTAGGGCTCAAGGTAGAGCATTTGCTATCAAAAAGCAGACGTGCCACATCAGCATTGCTGTTTCAGCCACTCAATCAACCAATTCTGAGGACTCAGACTGATGGGACATAAAATTCATCCTACCGGAATTAGGCTTGGTATTACCCAAGAACATCGTTCTAAATGGTACGCACCAAGTAAAACTTATCCATTATTGCTGCAAGAAGATGATCGGATCCGAACTTTCATCAAGAAAAAATATGGAGCAGCAGGCATAAGTGATGTATTGATTGCCCGCAAGGCAGATCAACTTGAGGTTGAATTGAAAACTGCTAGGCCTGGAGTAATTGTTGGTAGGCAAGGAAGTGGGATTGAAGAACTCAGATCGGGTATTCAAAAAACAATTGGTGATAGAAATAGACAAGTCCGCATAAATGTAGTTGAAGTAGAAAAAGTTGATGCTGATGCTTATCTACTGGCTGAATATATTGCGCAGCAACTTGAAAAGCGTGTTGCTTTTAGACGAACAATTCGAATGGCCGTTCAAAGAGCACAAAGAGCTGGTGTTTTAGGTCTAAAAATACAAGTTGGTGGAAGGTTGAATGGTGCTGAAATAGCGCGTTCTGAATGGACACGCGAAGGGAGAGTTCCCCTCCACACTTTGAGAGCTGAGATCGATTACGCAACCAAAGTAGCTACTACAACCTATGGCGTTTTAGGAATCAAAGTATGGGTTTTCAAAGGCGAAGTTCTTCCTAAAGAAGAACAACCCTTGCCAGTCGGATCTTCTCCTCGACGCACTAGGGGAAATCGACGGCCTCCACAATTTGAGGATCGTTCCAATGAAGGTAAATAAGGAGTTTTAACCATGCTTAGCCCAAAAAGAACCAAATTTCGTAAACAACAAAGAGGCCGTATGCGCGGTGTTGCAACTCGAGGCAACAAAATCGCTTTTGGCCAGTTTGCATTGCAAGCTCAAGACTGTGGATGGGTCACCTCAAGGCAAATTGAGGCAAGTCGACGAGCAATGACTCGTTATGTAAAAAGGGGAGGACAGATTTGGATTCGTATCTTCCCCGATAAGCCAGTAACGATGAGACCTGCTGAAACAAGAATGGGATCTGGTAAAGGTAATCCAGAATTTTGGGTTGCAGTTGTCAAACCTGGTCGAATCTTGTTTGAAATGGGTGGAGAAGATATTACAGAGGAAATTGCAAAAGAGGCAATGCGCCTTGCTCAATACAAGTTGCCTGTAAAAACAAAATTTATTTCCCTAGAGAAAGATCTCAACAAGGGAAATTATAAACCTGTTAAAACGCCAGTTACAGCAGATGATTCGGAGCCATCAACATGAGTAAAACAACTACAAAAGATTTACGGAATCTCTCGGATTCCGAGATATCAGACAAGATTCAAAATCTTCGGAAAGAACTTTTTGATCTTCGTTTCAAGCAAGCCACTAGACAGCTAGCTAAAACTCACCGTTTTAAAGAGGTACGAACCGAATTGGCCCAACTTTTAACGGTTTCTAACGAGCGAAGCCGCTCCAACTCAACATCTTGATTTTTTAGTTATGGCACTTAAAGAAATGGTCGGCACTGTTGTCAGTGACAAAATGCAAAAAACAGTAGTTGTTGCTGTGGAAAACAGATTTCCACATCCTATCTACCAAAAAATTATTAGTCGTACGACTAGATATAAAGCCCATGACGCAGAAAATCATTGCAAAGTGGGAGACAGAGTTCGGATTAAAGAGTCTCCTCCTATCAGCGCTCACAAACGATGGACGGTTACAGATGTTCTCGTTCAGGGTATGAAATCTAAGGAGGCTGCAAAATGATTCAGCAAGAAACATTCTTAACCGTTGCAGATAATAGTGGCGCAAAGCGTTTGCAATGTATAAGGGTCTTAGGTTCTAATCGCCGTTATGCCCACGTAGGCGATGTAATTGTTGCTTCTGTTAAAGATGCGATGCCAAATATGGGAGTAAAAAAATCAGATGTCGTTAAAGCGGTTGTTGTTAGGACTAGAGCAACAATGCGTAGAGAGACTGGAAATTCAATTCGCTTTGATGACAACGCTGCCGTTCTTATCAATGAGGATCAAAACCCAAGAGGGACGAGGGTATTTGGACCCGTCGCTCGAGAATTAAGAGAGCGTAACTTTACTAAAATTGTCTCTTTAGCTCCGGAGGTTATTTAGTCATGTCAGCAATTAACAAAACCAAAGCTTCTTCTGATCGGATTAAAATGAAGATCCGTAAAGGAGATACAGTTCAGATTATTTCTGGAAAGGACAAGGGTAAAACTGGTGAGGTCCTTAAAACACTTCCCTATGAAAATAGGGTTTTAGTCCAAGGAATTAACCAAAGAATAAAGCATGTAAAACCCTCACAGGAAGGAGAAACTGGTCGAATAGAAACCAAAGAATTTTCCTTGCATGCCTCAAATGTAATGATCTACTCAACTAAAGAAAAAGTTGCTAGTAAGGTTGAGATTTTTGTAGATAAAGACGGATCAAAGAAACGACGATTAAAAAAGACTGGGGAATTAATTGATTAATTCACTATTCCTTTGTCTCAATTAACTAAAGCAGACTTTCTTTTCCCAATTGAATTCTGACCAAGACCAGAATTAACTTTTTTCCAACAATGTCACTAAAAACCCGTTATCGAGAGACAATTAGACCAAAGCTTTTAAAAGATCTTGGTCTGAAAAATGTTCATCAAGTTCCTAAGGTGCAGAAGGTCACTTTAAATAGAGGTCTTGGTGAAGCAGCAACGAATTCAAAAGCTTTAGAAGCCTCTCTAAATGAAATGGCAACAATCTCGGGGCAAAAGGCTCTTGTGACAAGAGCAAAGAAAGCAATTGCTACTTTTAAGATCAGACAAGGAATGCCAATAGGTTGCGCAGTTACACTTAGAGGTGATCGCATGTATGCATTCTTGGAAAGGTTCATAAATCTGGCACTTCCAAGAATCAGAGATTTTCGTGGTGTGAGTCCAAAAAGCTTTGATGGCCGAGGAAATTACACCATTGGAGTTAAAGAGCAACTTATTTTCCCTGAGATTACTTTTGACAAAGTCGACACTATTAGAGGTATGGATATCACAATTGTGACCAGTGCTTCCTCTGATGAACAAGGCAAGGCTCTTCTAACTGAAATGGGAATGCCCTTCCGTAAAAAATGACTTTGATTAGCTAAATACTATGGCCAACCACGATCCAATTTCAGACATGCTCACTCGCATAAGAAATGCGAGTGAAAAACGTCATGAAAAAACCAATGTCCCTGCTTCAAAAATGTCTCTTAGTATCGCTAAGGTTCTTCAACGTGAGGGATTTATTGCAGAAATCAATGAAGAAGGAGAAGGCTTTCGAAAGCAGCTCATTCTTGGATTGAAATATACTGGGAAGCATCGCTCACCAATTATTCGTTCAATGCAGCGAGTTAGTAAGCCTGGATTGAGGATTTATAAAAATACTCGAGGATTACCCAAAGTCTTAGGGGGGCTTGGAATTGCAATAATTTCTACCTCTAACGGAGTCATGAGTGATCGTGATGCTCGCAAGCAAGGTGTTGGAGGAGAAGTCCTCTGCTATGTATGTTGATTGATTAGGTATTTATTATGTCTCGTACTGGAAAAAAACCAATCTCCCTTCCTGAAAAGGTAGATGTAAAACTTGAAGGGCTTTCCATCACTGTAAAAGGTCCAAAAGGGGAGCTGCAACGAACTCTTCCTAATGGGGTAAGCCTAAGCAAAGAAGAAAACTATATTTTTGTTAACCCCATAAATGAAAAGAGACAGTCCAGGGAAATGCATGGTCTATGTAGATCCCTAGTTGCCAATATGGTCGAGGGAGTCAGTAATGGTTTTACAAAAAAACTTGAGATTATTGGTGTTGGATCAAGAGCTCAAGTAAAAGGAAATACTCTTGTTGTTAGTGCCGGTTACAGTCATCCAGTTGAGGTTGTTCCTCCAGAAGGCATAACTTTTAAAGTTGAAAATAATACAAATGTGATTGTAACTGGACCTGATAAAGAATTAGTTGGCAATGAAGCTGCCAAAATAAGAGCAATTAGGCCCCCAGAACCTTATAAAGGTAAAGGAATCAAATATGAAGGAGAACAAATAATTAGAAAAGCTGGTAAGTCTGGCAAAACTTAATCTTGTTTATTTGTCTTTAAAAAATTTTAGCCATGTCAAAACTTTCTAGAAAACAACAGACCCAAAAACGACATAAACGCTTGAGGAGAAACCTAAGCGGAACAGAATCTCGACCAAGACTTGCTGTTTTTCGTTCGAATAACCACATCTATGCTCAAATAATAGATGATGATGCTCAAAACACTATATGTGCAGCATCAACTCTTGATAAAGACTTGAAAGCTTCTTTAAAAGTTAATGCAGGAAGTTGTGATGCTTCCACAGCAGTAGGAGAGCTTGTTGCAAAAAAAGCTTTATCAAAAGGCATCAAACAAGTTATCTTTGATAGAGGTGGGAACATCTATCATGGCAGGGTTAAAGCTCTAGCCGATGCTGCCAGAGTGGCAGGCTTGAACTTTTAATCATTGCTTTAATAATGACAGACTCTAAAAACCAGTCCCCAAATAAAAAAACTTCTGGATCATCAGATGCCACTCCTGCGGCAGATGGGAGGCAGGAAAATCGTCGCAACCGTGGTGAAAAACGCGGAGGAAGAAGAGATAGAAGAGGTCAAGAAAGAGATTCTGAATGGCAAGAAAGAGTTGTTCAAATTAGAAGGGTTTCGAAAACTGTCAAAGGTGGAAAGAAAATGAGTTTTAGAGCAATAGTTGTAGTAGGCAATGAAAAAGGGCAAGTTGGCGTTGGTGTTGGGAAAGCGGGAGATGTTATAGGTGCCGTTCGTAAAGGAGTTGCTGATGGCAAAAAACATTTAGTTCGTGTTCCTTTAACTCGAAATAGTTCGATTCCAACTCTCTCTAACGGTAGAGATGGAGCTGCAAGTGTATTGATTCGTCCTGCAGCTCCTGGAACAGGAGTAATTGCCGGGGGCTCAATTCGTACTGTTTTAGAGTTGGCTGGAATTAAGAATGTTCTTGCAAAGCGATTAGGTAGTAAGACCCCTCTTAATAATGCTCGTGCTGCAATGGTTGCTTTAAGTGAGTTAAGAACTCATAAAGCCACAGCAAAAGAGCGTGGTATTTCACTTGAGCAGATTTATTCCTAAAAATCATGACTATTAAATTAGAATCTCTTCAATCAAATAAAGGATCTAGACGTAAAAAAATGCGTAAAGGTCGTGGTATAGCTGCTGGTCAAGGTGCTAGTTGTGGGTTTGGTATGAGGGGGCAAAAATCTAGATCAGGAAGACCTACTCGCCCAGGGTTTGAGGGCGGTCAAATGCCTTTATACAGACGAGTTCCAAAATTAAAGCATTTCCCAATTGTTAATCAGAAAAATTTTACTGTCCTAAATGTTTCTAGGTTGAATTCCTTTAAAGATGGGACCGTAGTTAACCTTGATTTATTGGTAAAGGAGGGTATTTTGACTAAACCTAAAAATCCTCTAAAAATCCTTGGTAATGGGAAATTAGAAGTGAAATTGACTGTTCAAGCTTCAGCATTTACAACATCTGCTAGAAAGAAAATTGAAGAAGTCGGGGGCTCATGTGAGCTGTAAAACTAATTTTTTATCTTAAAAATTCAGTTTTATACACTAGCCTCTCATTAATTATAGTTATTAAATGTTAATAAGCCGTGGTCGAAACGCAAGTGCAGGTGAAGTAATCACCCAGATTTTTAGTAATGAAAAACTGAGGGAAAGAGTCTTAACGACCTTAGGTTTATTGCTAATTGTTAGATTAGGAATTTATATTCCGATGCCTGGAATAGATAGAGAGGCTTTTAAAACTTTTATTGATCAGGGGGGACAATTGATTGGATTTCTTGATATTTTTACAGGCGGTGGGATCTCAACTTTAGGAATTTTTGCACTCGGTATTCTTCCATTTATTAATGCGTCAATAATTATTCAATTGCTTACTGCTTCTTTACCTCAATTGGAGGATCTACAGAAAAATGAAGGAGAGGCAGGAAGAAGGAAGATTGCTCAAATCACTAGATACGTCGCTTTGGGATGGGGAATGGTTCAAAGCACGGTTTTTGCTTTGATTCTTCGACAGTATGCGGTCGAAGGTCTTGGCGAAACTGAATTTGTTATTCAAACATCTCTGGCATTAGTCACTGGATCGATGATAGTTATGTGGCTTAGTGAGATTATTACTGAAAAGGGGATAGGCCAAGGCGCTTCATTAGTTATATTTTTGAATATTGTTGCTACTTTGCCTAAGGCACTTAGCTCTACTCTTGAAAAAGCTCAAACAGGAGATCGTGCCGATGTTCTGGGCATAATAATTCTTTTGATAGTTTTTTTAATTACTATTGTGGGTATTATTTTTGTTCAAGAAGGTGCTAGAAGGATTCCCATCGTGAGTGCAAAAAGCCAAATGGGTGGAGGAGCCCTGTTGCCAAGTAAGCAAAGTTATTTACCTCTTAAGTTAAATGCTGGTGGCGTTATGCCAATAATTTTTGCTTCTGCATTAATATTTCTCCCAATAACAATCGCAAATTTCACTCAAAACCCTTTACTTATTAAGGCTGCGAGTTCACTTAATCCAGGTTCATCCAACCCATGGCCATATGCAATTACCTTTTTTGCATTAATTTTAGGTTTCGCTTACTTTTATGCTTCTCTAACAATTAATCCAGTAGACATAGCCTCTAATTTGAAAAAGGGTGGTGTAGCAATTCCAGGAGTACGGCCTGGAGGTGCTACTTCTAATTACCTTTCAGGTGTTCAAAACCGCCTTACTTTACTTGGTGGATTATTTCTTGGTTCAGTTGCTATTGTCCCTTCTGCAGTAGAGAGAGCAACTAATGTTCAAACTTTTCAAGGGCTTGGAGCAACTTCATTATTGATTTTGGTAGGAGTGGCAATTGATACCTCTAAACAGATTCAAACTTATGTCATTTCTCAAAGATATGAAGGATTAGTACGTGAATAAAATTTCTACTATGCTTTTTATTTAAATGAAAAAGAAATTACTATTCCTTGGCCCCCCTGGAGCGGGTAAAGGCACGCAAGCAAATCTTTTTTGCAAAAAATACGGATTAGTTCATCTTTCAACTGGAGATTTACTTAGAGATGAAGTCTCCTCTGGATCCTTTTTAGGTCTTAAAGCTGCTGAGATTATGAATAAAGGAGAATTAGTGAGTGATGAATTAGTTCTCTCAATTGTTGAGGGAAGATTGGTAAATATTAATCAGGGGTGGTTGCTGGATGGTTTCCCTAGAAATATCAATCAAGCTAATTCTCTAAAAAATCTTTTAGAAAAAATTAAGCAACCTTTAGAAGCGGTAATATTAATAAAAGTTGATGATGATTATTTAATTAAAAGGCTTTTAGAAAGAGGAAGGCAGGATGACAATGAACAAGTAATAAGTAACAGACTGAACATATACAGAGAGAAAACCTCTCCATTAATTGATTTGTATAAAAAACAAGGTATTCTTAAGGAGATAGAAGGTAATGCTGACATAGATGTTGTTTTTTCATGCATTGAGAAGTCTTTAGGCTGACGATGTAGTAAAGTTATAGTTTGGAAATAGGGAGAGTCTCACCAAATGAAGGTTAGATCCTCAGTCAAAAAAATTAGTCCTGACGATCAGATCGTGAGGCGAAGAGGCCGAATCTATGTGATCAACAAGAAAAGGCCTCGTAATAAGCAGCGTCAGGGCTAGTACCTGACTTTTAAAGAAGTCTTAAACGATTAAAATTTTTCGTTTGCTCCTTTATTAACTGTCATCATTAAATTATGATGATTTTCATTGTCCTCTTCGATTTATCCCTAAGTGGCACGGATTTCAGGCATCGATATACCTCGCGAAAAGCGGGTAGAAGTTGCCCTTACTTACATCTATGGCATTGGTTTAACCAGAGCCCAGGCTATCCTCGAGAAATCAGGTGTTAATCCTGATATTCGTGTAAAGGATTTAGAAGATAGTGATATTCAGAAGCTCAGAGCTGTTACTGAAGAATTCACAGTTGAAGGAGATTTAAGGCGCCAAGAAGGAATGGCGCTTAAAAGACTTCAAGATATCGGATGTGTCCGTGGACGTAGGCATCGAATGAGCCTTCCTGTTCGTGGACAACGAACAAGAACTAACGCTCGCACAAGGCGAGGAGCTAGAAAAACTGTTGCAGGAAGAAAGAAATAATTTCTTAAGACTCCTGTTACCAACTGGTAATTTACTAAATCTTTTTAAATAAAGCACAGCCTAATGGCTACAACCTCAAAGAAATCCGGTTCTAAGAAGTCAAAGCGCAACGTTCCAAATGGAGTTGTGCATATTCAAAGTACCTTTAATAACACCATTGTCTCAATTACTGACACCTCTGGTGAAGTCATTTCCTGGTCATCAGCAGGAGCAAGTGGATTTAAAGGAGCTCGAAAAGGCACTCCTTTTGCTGCCCAGACCGCTGCTGAACTTGCAGCCCGACGGGCCCTAGAGCAAGGAATGCGTCAAATAGAAGTTCTCGTACGAGGACCGGGCTCAGGTCGTGAAACCGCAATAAGAGCGTTGCAAGTAGCTGGTCTTGAAATTACTTTGATCAGAGATGTAACTCCTCTTCCTCATAACGGTTGCAGGAGACCTAAGCGCAGACGCGTTTAAAATCTACTCACTTAAGTGAACTTTTCTTTATTTTCCACATCGCATTAGACCGTGTTGCAATACCAGATAGACAGGATCGACCATCAAGTTTCTAATGATCGCTCCCAAACAGGCGTCTTCCTAATCGGACCTCTTGAAAGAGGTCAAGCCACTACTTTGGGTAATTCTCTACGCAGAGTGTTAATGGGCGGACTCGAGGGCAGCGCAGTTACTGCTGTAAGGATTGCAGGTGTTAATCATGAATATGCAACAATTCCTGGTGTAAGAGAGGACGTCCTAGACATTCTTCTGAATTGTAAACAAATTTCAGTTGACAGCCGTAGTCAAGAGCTTGAGATAGGAAGACTTGTTGTGACAGGACCAGCTGAAGTTAAAGCAAAGGATATTCAGTTCTCATCTCAAGTTGAAGTTGTTGATGGCGATCGTCCAATAGCAACAGTTCAGGAGGGGCATAACCTAGAACTAGAAATACATGTAGAAAGAGGCGTTGGATATCGACCAGTTGATAGAAGAAATGAAGAGACAAGCGCAATTGATTTACTTCAAATAGATGCTGTATTTATGCCTATAAATAGAGTTAATTTTACTATTGATGAAACTGCTGTGGCTGAGGGGGGATCAACTAGAGAAAGATTAAAAATGGAGTTGGTCACCGATGGATCCACCTCTCCAGACGATGCATTAGCGGAAGCTGCGAATCAATTAATCGAACTTTTTCAACCTCTTGCTACTGTCTCAATGGTAGAAGAGATTCCTGAAGAGCCAGAGCCTGCAGCAGAGGCCCAAATTCCCCTCGAGGAGTTAAACTTGTCAGTAAGAGCTTACAATTGCCTAAAACGAGCCCAAGTGAACTCTGTTTCAGACTTGATGGGTTTCAGTTATGAGGATTTATTGGAAATTAAGAACTTCGGTTCTAAATCCGCTGATGAAGTTATTGAAGCTCTAGAGAGAATTGGGATTTCTATTCCACAAAGTAGAACTTCCGCATGACTTTCAGGTTTATTACTACTAAATTTCAAAGCTAATCCAATGCGTCATCAACGTCGAATTCCACAATTGAGTCTCCCTGCAGATCAAAGGAAGGCACTTTTAAGAGGATTAACTACTCAACTAATTCGTGAAGGTAGAGTTACAACAACGAAAGCAAGAGCTAAAGCTTTGAGAAATGAAACTGAGAGAATGATTACTTTAGCTAAGGATGGCAGTCTTGCTTCAAGGAGAAGAGCTATTGGATATGTATACGATAAGCAATTAGTTCATGCACTTTTTGAAAAGGCTCAAGAGCGATATGGTGATAGAGAAGGTGGTTATACAAGAATTGTGAGAACGACTCCAAGACGCGGTGATAATTCTGAAATGGCCATTGTTGAGCTTGTATAGGGTATTAATTCTCCAAAACAAATCATACTTTTTACTTATTAGTTCAATTTGACGAATAGAGTTGCAATTGTTTTTCAATACGATGGATCAGGTTTTAGAGGCTGGCAAAATCAAAAAGATTCAATAACTGTTCAAGGAACTTTAGAAGAAAAAATTGCAGAACTTGATCCAATAAGACCAGTAAAAGCAATAGCCGCAGGCAGAACTGATTCAGGAGTTCATGCTTCAGGACAAGTTGCTCATTTTGATTGCTCTGGCCCAATTCCTATTCATAAATGGACATCAGCCTTGAATGGTAGACTTCCAGAATCAATTAAAGTTCTTGAATCAGTAAGTGTTCCCAGTGACTGGCATGCTTGCTATTCGGCAAAATATCGAAGGTATAGATATTCTATTTTTAATGGTTCCTATCCAAATCTTTTCCTTCAAAATGTAAGTTGGCATAAATATAGATTCAAATTGGATATCGATTTAATGAAGCATGCTTTGCATGATTTATTAGGTTTACATGATTTCGCAGCGTTTCAAAAAGCAGGAAGTAATAGAAGTAATTCAATTACCACAGTTCAAGATTTTTCTATTTCTCGTCATGGGGATATAGTCACAGTTGAAATTCAGGCCAGTGGCTTTTTGTATGGGATGGTTAGGCTTTTGATGGGCCAATTAGTTGCTGTTGGAGAAAAACGACTTTCTCTTGAGAAATTTATATATAGATGGAGAAAGGGTTTGCGCTCAGAGGTGAAAGAGGCTGCTCCTCCGCATGGTCTGTGTTTGATAAGAGTTGGTTATGAGGAAAATATCTTTTCAAAAGAGAAAAGTTTTGACACTTTTCCAAGTTTTTCTCTCCCAATATTTGAGCCTTAGAAATATATAAGCTAAATAAAAGATTAATAAATTAAAAATATATGAATTTAGTTAAATCAGTAATTTAAATTTTATCCGAACAAAAAGGCGAGTTTTAAGCCGTGAAAGTGTAGAATCAATCTCCTGAAGAATCAGATCAATTTTTTGACTTGATAACTTCTTTAAAAAGGTATTATCAAAACGATAATGCTTATTTCAGTGTTAAAAGGTGTTCAGAAAAAATGAACAAGACATCAGTTCCATCGCCGGATTCAATAGATCGCCAGTGGTTTCTGGTGGATGCAGAGAATCAGACTCTTGGTCGACTAGCAACTGAAGTTGCTAGTGTATTAAGGGGTAAGACAAAGCCAAATTTCACTCCTCACTTAGATACTGGAGATTTTGTTATTGTCGTAAATGCAGAAAAGATTAAAGTAACCGGCAAAAAATCAGATCAAAAGCTTTACCGCAGACATTCTGGACGTCCAGGCGGTATGAAAGTTGAAACCTTTAAGGCTCTTCAATCCAGAATTCCTGAGAGAATAGTTGAAAAGGCAATTAAAGGAATGCTTCCTCACACAAGATTAGGAAGGCAATTATTTACTAAACTCAAAGTTTATAAAGGCTCTGATCATCCTCATTCAGCTCAAGAACCTAAAATTCTTCCCCTAAATTCTGAATCTGTTACCAAATGACTAGTTCTACAAACAAAGTAGTTTACTGGGGAACTGGTAGGCGTAAGACATCGGTAGCCAGAGTTAGATTAACTCCTGGCAAAGGAGAAATAACCATCAATGGTCGCCCTGGTGACCATTACTTAAATTTTAATCCTGCTTATATATCTGCTGTTAAAGCTCCTTTGAAAACTCTAGGATTGAGTGAATCATATGACGTTTTAGTTAATGTCTATGGTGGAGGATTGACTGGTCAGTCTGATGCCATTAAGCAAGGAGCTGCTAGAGCTTTATGTACTTTATCTCTTGATAATCGTAAACCTCTAAAAGTAGAGGGCCACCTTAGTCGTGACCCTAGAGCAAAAGAAAGGCGTAAATATGGTCTCAAAAAAGCTCGTAAAGCTCCTCAATTCTCAAAGAGATAATTTTACTCCACATCAAAGTTTTAAATTTTTATCATGCCTAAATCAGATATACATCCAACTTGGTATCCAGAAGCAAAAGTAATTTGTAATGGAGAAGTTGTGATGACAACAGGTTCTACTCAGCCTGAAATACAGGTTGATGTTTGGAGTGGAAATCATCCTTTCTTCACCGGGACTCAGAAGATTTTAGATACGGAAGGAAGAGTAGATAGATTTATGAGAAAATATGGTATGGCTTCATCTGACTCAAGTGAACAAAAAGATAAATCTTCAGAAGAACAAAAAGAAAGTTGATAGCTGTTGATCTAAAGATTTAGGGAATAAAAAGAATGGATTCTTCAACCCTAATTAAACGATTAGAAACAGCTAAAAGTAGTTTTCAAAACTTAGAGTTGCAATTAGCTGATCCAGATGTTGCATCAGACCCAAAACAATTAGAGACAATTGCTAGAGAAAGATCCCGTTTAGAGCCTTTGGTTAATGATTATTTCAAGCTTCAGATAATAGAAAAAGAGTGTCTAGAAGCTAAAGGATTAGTAAAAGAAAGCAGAGATGATAAAGAGATGGAACTTTTAGCTAGAGAAGAACTTCAAAATCTCGAATTCTCAAAAAATGAATTAATTCAAAAGTTGACTGTGGCTCTTTTACCCAAAGATCCAAGAGATGAAAGAAGTGTGATGCTTGAAATAAGAGCTGGAGCAGGAGGTAATGAAGCTTGTTTATGGGCTGGTGATTTAGCAAGAATGTATGAGAGATATGGTCAAAAACTTGGATGGAATGTAAAGCCCATAAGCTCAACAGAAGCTGATATGGGGGGCTTTCGTGAAATGATTATCTCAGTCAAAGGAGAGTCTGTTTATAGCCAATTAAAATTTGAAGCAGGTGTCCATAGAGTTCAAAGAGTTCCTTCAACTGAATCTCAAGGGCGAGTTCATACCTCTACTGCAACTGTTGCTGTAATGCCAGAAGCTGATCCAGTAGAGGTGAAAATAGATTCTACTGACATAGAAATCAGTACGGCAAGATCAGGTGGTGCTGGCGGGCAAAATGTAAATAAAGTAGAAACAGCTATTGATTTATTTCATAAGCCCTCAGGCATAAGAGTTTTTTGTACGCAAGAACGTTCTCAAATGCAAAATAGAGAAAGAGCAATGGAGATTTTAAGAGCTAAATTATTAGAATTAGAAATAGCAGAGGCTAATGCAAAGGAAAGATCTGCTCGATTGTCTCAGGTAGGCACAGGTGATAGAAGTGAAAAGATTAGGACATATAACTACAAAGATAATCGAACAACTGATCACCGTCTAGGAGTTAATTTCCCCCTCGAGCAAGTTCTTTCAGGTCAATTGGAAGATGTCATAGGTGCATGTATTGCAGAAGAACAAAAAAGGCAAATGGAAGAGCTTAGTAATCAATCTGAAGATTAAAAGAAGCTACGCTACCCATCCAATTACATATTTACTCCATTCTTTATGGCGACCAGAATGAATTTGTTTTGTTGTTTCAAGACTCATGTTATTTAACGGTTTATAAGGTTTTGTTTTTAATGGCATCTTTGCTTCACCTGGAGTTCTATTACCTTTCATCACATTGCATTGTAAACAAGCAGTAATTACATTCTCCCAATTGTCTGTTCCTCCTCTACTGCGTGGTAAAACATGGTCGATTGAAAGTTTTTTATTTTTCTGACCACAGTATTGACAACAGTTACCATCTCGTTGAAATATATTTTTTCTAGAAAGAGGAATATCACGATATGGAACTTTAATAAATTGTCTTAATCTTATTACTGTGGGTGCTTTTACATCTTTCCTAATATTGTGTGAATCATCCTCTTCAAGACTTTCAGCCTTACCCTTAAGCATTAAAACAGTCGCGCGACGCCATGAAGTGATGTTCAATGGTTCATAGGACGCATTCAAAACAAGAACTTGGCCCATGCAAGCAAGCTATTTAAGCGGCATGCTAGTGGTAATACAAACTTAATGCAGTTTTCCTTATTACATTGATTGCATACAGAATATGTCAAAGATCAATAAAAGAGAAAGATTTTTCACTGTTGGTGGGATAACTAAAAATGTGACGAACCCTGATCCTCGAAGTCGCGCATGGGTTGAGGTCGATCCGAAAGTTATTGAAAAAAATTCAAGAGTTTTGAAAGACTTTATCGGCGAAGATTGCTTACTAATGGCGGTTGTAAAGGCTGATGGATATGGACATGGTGCTGAGACTGTCGCAAAGGCAGCTTTAATTGGAGGTGCAGATAGTCTTGGAGTCGCAACTTTAGAAGAGGGGATTCAATTAAGAAATGCTGGCTTTAAGTGTCAGATATTAATTCTTGGAAATTTAATAAATAGAGAAGAATTTTATACCGCATTGTGTTGGGCTCTTATTCCGACGATTAGTGGAATCCGTGAGGCAATTATTTGCAATAATATTGCTGAAAAAAATCATAAAAAATTTATTGTTCACTTAAAAGTGGATACAGGAATGACGAGACTTGGATGTCATTGTCATGAGGCAGAAGAGTTAATCTCTAAAATAGATTATTTAGAAAACATATCTTTAAAAGGTATATATAGTCATTTGGCAATTGCTGATTCAGATCAAGTAAAAAATAATTGTAAAAGTTTTACTCAGATGCAGCTAAATCGATTTGAAAAAGTTTTGAATGATTTGGGTAAACGTAACAAGTCACTTTGTCGACATCTTGCCAATTCTGCAGGCACACTCTCAGATAGTCGTCTGCATTTTGATATGGTTCGAGTAGGGCTAAGCCTTTATGGTTATTTTCCTGTGAATGAGTTTGGCTCTGATTTAAAACTTAAGCCAGCATTAAAAGTAAAAGCCAGAGTGACTTTGGTTAGGGATGTTGATAAAGGGATAGGGGTGGGGTATGGACATTTTTTTAAAACTCAAAGAAAAAGTAAGCTTGCCGTCGTTGCAATTGGTTATGCAGATGGCGTAAGCCGAGTGCTTTCAGGAAAGATATCAGCTTCAATAGATGGAGTATTAATACCTCAAGTTGGTGCAATTGCGATGGATCAAATGGTTTTTGACATAACTGATAAACCTGATATCAAAATAGGACATGTTTTAACTCTCCTTGGAACTGATGGTGACGTCATGATTTCACCTCAGAAATGGAGTGATTTGTCTGGTTCGATTCCATGGGAAGTCCTTTGTAGTTTCAGAAATCGACTTCCTAGAGTTATCACTTAACATCTTTAGAGGATCACAATTTAATTTTATTGAGCTTTGACTTGATATGGTACTTCTTATGGAGAGGTGGCTGAGTGGTTGAAAGCGGCTCCCTGCTAAGGAGTTACAGGAGGTAACTTCTGTCGAGGGTTCGAATCCCTCCCTCTCCGTATTTATTTTGGTTCAGGGTGCTTCATAAGGACTCAAATGCCAGTCAGTGACTAGATATTACGAAAATGATTGAATCATGAGTGTCCATACTGTGCCATACAGTTCAGTTTTTTGTTGGGTGGAATGTTGGGTGTTAAACAATCTTGTGTTGGGTGATATCAGTGGTTGATTAAGCAGCATCAACACAAGCACCGAATTGATGTTCTACTAATTCCCAATCATTAGAGAGTAGTTCGTTCCAAGTTTCATGAGCACTCTCATAATCCAATCGTCTTGTGTTCTTTAGTCTTGTTGGAATGCCTTCCTCTGTGCAGTACCAAAGTTGAGTCAAGACAGTCGGTGCAACCATGACCGATTTGGGATCACGAATAAAGAACAGACAAAAATCTCTAGTCGGTGCAACTAACCATCCTGTTGGCGTTGGCAATGCTTCTCTGATTGGTTGGTTCATTTTCTATTTCAAGAGACAAAAAAACCACCTGCTCACTGGTGGTTCCTTTGTTGTTTGTGACGGGGATTGAACTAGTACAAATATACTGCTTTTGTCTAGATGGTCAACCAATAAATTTTCCATTAAAGAAGGGGGCAAGATTTTGGTTGCCCCCTTTAAGTTCAGCACTTGTGTATCCGTGTGAACAATCCATTTTCTTTACTAACCACTTCCCTGACCTACGGGAAGACAAGTGCTAGAACTCCAACCCATTTCTAATCAAACAAAATCATTGGAACATGAGAGAAAACACCTGTTTCTATTTGTGTAATTGGTTCATCAGACCAAAGTGAGTTAAAACAAAGTTAGTCAGCATGAACTGATGATGGATAGTAAAGAATATGATTGGATTTTTGTTTATAAGATTCGTGATTCAGGTGATGTGATTTATAAAGTCACGATTCCATCAGAACGAAAAGAAGATGCAGTTGAAATATTTAAGAGAGAACATCCAGATGGATTGATCTGTAGTGGTATCAGGAGAGGTGATTTTAAATTGATACCATTCAAGGAACTGTCTTCACGTGATCCTTGGGAAGAGATTGCTTCGTAAGTGATATTCAAATCAAATCAAGGCAAATCCTTTACCAAAGAAGAAGGAATAGATCTAATGGTGTCATTGAGTGCAACTGACGCAAATTCAGAAAAGAAGTGGAGAGGTTTCTACAACTCTTTATCGCAGAAAGAACTTCAGGATGAATGGGATGAGTATTGGAAACCTTGATTTCTTGCATTAAGAAAGGGACCCTGCTGCTTCAGCGATCTTGAGTCCCTCTTTTAATTTTGACAGTATATTTTAGACAGTAATTGTGATCCTTAAATAACATTTTAAATGTGTTGGGTGGAATGTTGGGTGGAATAACCCCAAAATCTCATCCACTTGCGTCATGCTGCTCCACCACAGTCCACTTGGTGTCATTCAAAAGTCCTCCCTCTCTGTTCTTAATTGGTTCGGGCAAGTCCATATAAGTCCAAGAAACAGAAAAAAATGTTGCCAGTAAGGAATTAGAAGATCAGGCAGTCCAAGGCTCTCAGTAAGTGTGCCATAGATTCCTTGCACTGAGTAGGGGGAAAGTGAGATCGCTGAAGGGATGCGGGTTTCAGGTATGTCGGTCTATTTCGGGTGCTGCGTTGTGGGTAGTGTTTTTCAGGTTATAGGGTTCTCTATTATCCTCCCTCCTCTTGTCATTTCAGTCCTTGAAGGGGTTAAAGATTACTAATTAGATTCTATAAAAGGCTTAGATGAAAGACTGTCCCTCAGAATTCTCATTCTGACACGAAGTTGGAGTATATGTTGGGGACAAAAAAAGGTAATTAATAGGAATAAAATACTGGGTGACTTAAGGAAATCTGATATTTCGTAGATTTCTTTGATTATTCACTATTAATTGTAGCTATTGAATTAACTATTTGTTAATCAAGTTAAATTATTTCTTCTTAGAAAGCATAGAAATTAATACCTACCATTACTCTATCTTTTTTTCCAACATATGAAACTGAATGAAGTTTTGTACTATTAAGTATGATAATCATATCGTTTGAGGGTAGTATCTCTTCGTCAGGATTATATAATTTAAGTACGCCTGGATTTTGAGAAGTTTGATCTCCTATATCTAGATAATATACTAATGAATATTTATGAAAATATAGTCCAAAGTTCATATCTTGTTTCCCAATATGGTGATGTCTTCTTGATCCAGAACCTGAAATAAAAATATTAAAAAATGAGTCAGTAATTATTAGTTTTTTTTTATTAAGTGATCTTTTTGATATCTCTATTAGATCACTTTCTAACTTTCTAATAATTTGTGAATTATCTTCAAATAAATTAAAATCTGAGCATAAACCTTTTCCGTATCTCGAATCGTTTGGATCTGTATTGTCTAGTAAAATTGTATTTAGTTTATATAGATACGATAGAAGTTCTTTCTCTACTGGTCGTTTTAAAATCAGTCGATTAAACTTTTCTTCCTTTAATAACTTTGAGGTTTTTGAGGAGTCTAATTGATTTTTATTGAGTGATTTTTTTTTAGTTAAATTGATTGCTGTTATTGCTGCTTGGACTGTCTTTAAATTACCCGAGGTTACGCTAGATTTTATTCTTTGAAGATTACTTAGGGAGCCATCAAAATCTTTTTTATCAAAAAGAATACTCGAATAGAGGAAACTTGCTTCCCAATTTGGTTTAATTTTAATGGCTTTCTGGAATGATAGTTCTGCCTCTTTTGATCTACCACTATCTTTTAAAATAATTCCTAAATTATAATGAGCATCTGCGTAATCAGGTTTAATTTCTAGTGCTTTGCGGAATGATAATTCTGCTTCTTTTATTTGTCCATTGTATCTAAGTATAACTCCTAGATTAAGATGAGCTTTTTCATAATTAGGATTTATTTTAATTGCTTTTTCTACTTCTATTAGTGCTTCCTTTAATTGACCTTGATTCACTAATATACTTCCTAAATTTTTATAATCCTTTGGGTTATGTGGGTTTAACTTAATAGCTTTTCTCAGAGTTATTTCAGCTTCTTTTAATTTGCCAAGATCTTTTAATATTACTCCATAATTAGAAAATACTCTATAATCATTAGACCCTTGATTGATTAAGGAATTATAATAGTTTGCTGCTTCTAATTTGTTTTCTTGTGAATGTAACTTAGAGACTTGATAGATTTCTTCCTCTTTAGAATGTTTAGATGAAGTATCAGTATTAATTATAATATTTTCTTTGATCTCTCCCAAAGAAGATGGAATTGTAAATGTCTTTATTTTTATGACTTTTTCCCTCTCTTGATTTTTACTACTAGATTCCATAATCTCTTAGGAAGTCCCCATTGGGAAATACATTGAGTTAATTTAGTCTGTTAAGACAATAATTTTCTGTTGATTAACATCTTTACTTCGTAGGGAAAAAAGTAGGGGGAAATATTGCTTTTTTCCGCCTCGACCTTCCATCCCCTTGCGTCCCAGTTCATTCTGGTTCTCCAATAATGGACTTTCTCTCAGTTTTTAATTAGATTCAGACGAGTTCATAATCACCTAAACTTACTAGTATGACTGCTTATATTACTTTACAAGTTCCAGGAATTTACTTTCTAGATTCTTTGTAAATAATTTTGAATTAAAAAGTGGTGATTTATTCCTCAAAGTAATTACTTGCGACTTTAGGTTCTTGAGGACATCAGGATTATTTGCTATGTGAATAGCTTTCTCTTCATATTCTTTCTCATTATGTGTAATGAGTTCTGGAATCCCTAGAGAAGTTAGTAAACTTGCAGATACTCTTGCAGAAAAGCTTTCTCCAATTTTTGTTAGAACTGGTAAACCTGCCCATAAAGCATCTGAGGTCGTAGTGTGACCATTACAGTTAAAAGTATCAAGTGCTAAATCACCAAGAGAATATCTGGCTAAATGTTTTTCTAATGGAAGCTTGTTAGCAAAAAATAATCTATCTGAATCAATATTTCTTATCTCTGCTTCTTTACATAGGTTTTGAATTGCCCAAGTATTAGATTTATATAACCATAGTACGCTTCCTTTTACTTCTTTAAGTAATCTCATCCAAATATCAAATTCTTTTGGAGATATTTTTTTATTAGAATTAAAACAAGTAAATATAAATCCTTTATCAGGCAGTTTAAAATCTCTACGGGAAATAGATTCTTTAGAAATTTCTTTTTTATTATCATTACATTGATAGCAATTTGGCATTCGTATAATTTTTTCAGAATAAAATCTTTCCTTTTCCTTTGGGATTAAAATATTATCAGCAATTATATAATCAATAGTTTCTGCACCCAGAGATCCTGGATATCCAAGATAATTTATTTGTATAGGAGCTACTCGAGATGAAAAGATATTCATTCTAGAATGTTTAGTATAACCTTTAAGATCTATAGCTATATCGAGTCTATCTCTCCTTGCTAATTCAACAGCTTCAATAGTATTCAAATTTTTTATATCTCTAAAAAAACATCCAGATTGTTTAGCTCTCTCTGTATATATATCTTCTCTAGGAGTAAATGAATATAAATATATTTTGAATTTTGATTTATCGTGTAATTCAAAAATAGAAGCAATTAGATGCATAGTTGCGTGATCTTTAAAGTCAGAAGAGAAGTAACCTATATGAATTCTTTTATTTTTGAAAATAGGTAAATTAACAGCATTTTGTTTGAAATTTTGTTTATAGAAGTTTTGGGCTCTTTTTAAATCTTTTAAAGGATTATCTTCAAAAAAGAAGAAAGGGAATGGAATTACAGCGTCACCTTCAAAACCAAGAGTCTTAATCCAAGTATTATCAGCTTTTTGATCACTCCAGTCACATATATCTTTTTTAGATTCAAGTAATCCAACCTTTGCTGGTGAGAAAGAATTGTTTAACTTTATAGCTTTTTTATAGCAATTTATAGCAGCATCATATTTCCCAAGATTTATAAAAATAATTCCAAGATTGAAATGCGCCATTATTAGTTCAGGTTTGAGTTCAATAGCTTTTTTGGTAGATAATTCTGCTTCTTTTAATTTGTCTAGATCTACTAATATTCTCCCCAGATTCAAGTGAGCAAAAGCTAAATTAGGATTTATTTCAATAGCTTTTCTTATTGATAACTCAGACTTTTGTATATTCCCAAGAGCTCTTAATATATCTCCCAGGTTATTATGAGCAACTGCAAAATTAGGATTAATTTCAATTGCTTTGCGAGTGGATTTTTCAGCTTCTTTTAATTTGCCAAGATCTTTTAATATGATTCCCAAGTTGTAATGAACCTCTGCGGAATTAGGATTAATGTCAATGGCTTTACGAGTAGAGATTTCTGCTTCTTGTAATTTATCAAGATCTTTTAATATGGTTCCCAAATTCATATGAGCATTTGCAAAGTTAGGATTGATTTCAATTGCTTTGCGAGTGGATTTTTCAGCTTCTTTTAATTTGCCAAGATCTTTTAATATGGTTCCTAAATACATATGAGCATTTGCAAAGTTAGGATTAATCTTAATTGCTTTGCGAGTGGATTTTTCAGATTCTTGTATTTTACCAAGATCTTTTAAAATGATCCCTAAGTTATAATGAACCTCTCCTACATTAGTATTGAGTTCAATGGCTTTGTGAAGTGATGCTTCTGCTTCTTTTAATTTACCAATATCTTGTAAGATACTTCCCAGATTGGAATGAGCTTCTGCGAAGTTTGGATTGATTTCAATTGCTTTGCGAGTATATATTTCTGCGTCTTTAAAATTCCTAAGACCTCTTAATAAATTTCCAAGACTTAAATATGCATTAGCGAAATCAGGATTAATTTCAATTGCGCGGCGAAGTGATACTTCTGCTTCTTTTACTTTCCCAAGATCTTTTAGTATTAACCCATAATTATAAAAAACTCTATAATCATTAGATCCTTGATTTATTATCTGTTGATAATATTTTAGTGCTTGTGCTATATTTCCTTTTGAGTGAAAGTTAAATGCCTGATTAATTACTTGTTGTTTAGAATCTTTAGATGAAGTATTGATAACAATAGTAAGATTTTCTTTGATTTCTTCTAACTCATATGGAACTGGGTATATTTTAATTTTAGTGATCTTATTTTTTCCTTGATCTTTATCAATAGATTCCATTATCTTCTAAGGACTTCTAATTTCATTAATTCTACTACTCAATTTAATTGGTACTTCAAACTTTTCCTGAGATTATTGTGACTTAAGTCATATAGTTAGATGAAGAATTCTTGCTTGATAAAAAGAACTGTTTTCCCTAATCCAATACTTGATTGAAGTCATCCAACTTAGTTATGTCCTTTAATCCATAGTTAATGATTTGCGTTAACTCTTCTTTTGGAACTTTCTGAAGTTTTAGTGAGCAAGAATATCTTCCGACTCACTCTGCCTTTCCTGCTTTGGAGGCAATATATGTATTTCTCAGGTAGTTATTAGTTCATTTCCTTTCGCTGTCGTTCTTTTTGGTTTGCCACTAGCGAACTTCCTCTACGTTCCTATTAAGGTTGGGTGAATCCGTATAAGTCCAAATGACCAAATATGTTGTAATGTTAAAGGATTCTATGATGCTAATCTTCGTTTAAATGTTTATCTCTTAAGGTAAAATATTACTTATAATTTAAGCTATGAATCTAATTCATATAGGATATTAATTAAAATATCTTTTATATACAAAAATTAGAAAATATAATAATTAATTGGGATTAATTAGCAAAGTTTATCCAACCAGTTATGATATATTTTGAACCTTTTATTAATGTATTACCTCTGTGTGCGTGAGTCCATTCCGCGGGCCAAATTAACGTTAATCCCTCTCTAGGCTGTATTTCAAGATCATAATGACTAAAATATGTTGAACCTCCTTCTTTAACATCATTTAAGTAAGTCATAAAAGCAAAAACACGATGAGAGCTATCTATACTGGCCCGCTCTGTATGTATTTTTTTAAAATGTTGACCAGGTTTATATCTTTGAAGATTGAATGAACCAATTTCTAATACTTGAGTCATTTCCTTTAAAAAAGGCCATTCATCTAAATAGTTTTTGTAGAAATTAAAAAGCTCATCAAGATATTTTTTAAAAATTTCATTACCTGGCAATAAAATATCTTTAGGATGAATAACAATATCAATACTATCCTTCGTATTAGGATCAATTCCACCCCCTATTCTGCCTTTAATATGTTTAATTGAATTTAGTTCAAAATAATTTATAAGACCTTTACATATAGATAATTCGTCCATAATCCAAGAGCCAATAAAATGAGGATGTAGGTTACTTTTATTGATAAATACTTTATTCATTTAATTAATGATTATGCTAGATTTTTTATAATTAAGAATAATGGACCCATTTGCCTCTCTTATATATAATAAGCCTTCTTTTAAATTGCCATTTTTTAATAGTAGATCACCTAGATTATTTTTGACTTTATCAATATTTTTATCGGAATTAATTTCTTCTTTATAGCATAAAAGTGATTCTTTATAACACAAAATTGCTTCTTTTGACTTGCCCATTTCTTTCAACATGTTCCCAAGATTGTAATGTCCAGCAGCAAATTTAGGGTTAATTGTAATTGCTTTACGTAATAAGTTTGCTGCTTCCTTTGATTTTCCTAGATCTTTCAAAATACTTCCATAATTTGAAAAAACTCTATGATCTTTGAATCCTTGATTAATAAAATATTGATAATATTTTGATGCTTCTGAAATGTTACCTTCTGAATGAAATTGAAATGCTTTTGTAATGATTGTTTCTTTTGAAGGATTTGATGAAGTATGAGTATTAATATGCATATTTTCCTTAATCTTTTCCAAAGAAAAGGGAACAGTAAATGTCTTTATCCTGAAGACCTTTTGCTCTTTGTTATATTTATCATCAGATTCCATAATTCTCTAGGTATTTTTAAATTAGTAATCCTCTGACCATTTGTAGTAAGGATATGAGACTAAAGGTCTCAATTAACAGTTTATAGCTTAGGAGGGAAAAGTAGGGAGGAAAATTGCTTTTCCCTATCCACATATTCGATTCAACTCAGTTGCTGAGCGTTTAGCTTTATAGAAGTTTATTGCTGGTTTTGGTCGGTTTATATTGAGCCACGCATCTGCTTTCATCAGATGTGCTTTATGGAGAAATTTATTTGCTCTATGCAACTTAAAAACTCTATCGCTGAGTGAATTTTCTAGATTATTCACTATAAATTTATCTGTTGAATAGGTTATTTATTAATTAAGGTATATTATTCCTTCTTAAAAAGCAAAAAAAATTAATATCTAACATTAATCTATCTTTCTTTCCAATATATGAAATCTAATAAAGTTTTGTACTTCTAAGAATGATAATCGTAATATCTATTCGTTTCGATTGTATGATTTATTAATATCAGTATCGTTATTCTTTTACCACCTCAAGCATCATATCATATTGCTCAATTAAATTATTGTATATATTCGATTCCTGTTGGAGCAAATTAATATCGACATTTTTATCTGGATGTAATCTATACCAGTCTTCACTTGCTTTTAAAATTATTTCTTTAAGTTCAAAATCGATGTCTAAATATATTCCAAGAGTACTATTAGATGAACCATTTTCTATCCAAAACTTATTTAATTTCTTAGAAAATAATCGTAAACCAAAAGGTGTGACAACTCTTACATGAGTTGGATCATCATAGAAGAATTGATGTCTAAAGTGGGGAACAACTATTCTAATATTTGCTCCATTATTACATATTCTATACATCTCTTTAAATATTCCAAAGTATATTTCTATATCTTTTCCTAAATGTTCTAGAACATGTATTAATTGTATCTCAGATACTGAATTTTTTTTCCAAGGCCAAGGAAAGGATTCTAAATTATGTTTAATATCTGGGCTTCCAAATTTATCTACATTGATATAACCTGGCAACTTTCTTTCTCCACATCCAAGATTTAGCTTAAGACCATTCATTCTCCCAATACTTTAGATGTTACTTTAATAGTAGGCTTATATAGGAATTTTGCCTTTATATTCTTTTGATTATAAGTTTTTTATTTCTTTAGCGACTCTTTCCATAACCTCATTCCAGTTATGACGAATTTTTTGACGAAATAATCTAATCGATGGATACCAAAATGTATTTTCTTTTTCAAGTCCCCAAGTCCAAAAGGGGATATCTCTTAACAGTAGCCAAACTTTTTTTCCCATCCCTCCAGCTAAATGAGCAATTGAAGTATCACAAGTAATAATCAAATCACAATTTTCAATTATGGCAGCATTTTCTAGGAAATCCCAGGTTGAATTAACTATAGGTTGGGATTTAACAAACTTATTCCTGAATGAGCAATGATCGAGTTGTTCTGAACCAAATCCCTTTTGAAGAGAAAGCATTCTTATGTCATTTCGATCAAAAAGCATAGAGAATGTTTCTAAAGGTATAGAACGTCCTTTGTAATTGATTTTTTCCATTGCTGGATTACCTTGCCAATTAATTCCAATAATTGGTTTTTTTTCTATAGAGAGTATTTTTTTCCATTTCTTTTTTAGTTCATTTGTTGGAAAGATATATGGCTCTGAAATTATTGGATTATTTGGACTTACTTTTAAATATCTAGGTAAAGATAATAATGGAATATACGTACCTTCTGAAACTTGACTTGCTTGCTCAGGAGTTAAAGGATTTTTTTCAATACCTGAGGCTTGTATTAATCGATGTAGTTTAGTTTGAGCACAAAAAGAAATATTAAAACCTTGATTTTTTAGATATGGAATGTAACGCATATATTGAATAGTATCTCCTAAGCCTTGTTCAGTGATGACTAAGATCTTTTCTTCTTTTTGTAACTTGCTACTGTCTCTTCGTTTCATTTTTGTTAAGCCATGAGGAAGGTTGGGTTTATTTACTTTGAATCTAAATTCATAATTATCTAGACCAGATTGATAATTCCCTTTGAGAAGCTCTATCATAGATAGATTTAAATAAGCCTCAGCAAAATCAGGATTAAGTTCAATAGCTTTTCGAGTAGAGTTTTCTGCATCTTGTAAGATTCCAAGATCATTCAAGATTTGTCCCAGATTGGAATGAGCCTCAGCCAAATCGGGCTTAAGATCAATAGCTTTTCGAGTTAATATTTCTGCTTCTTGCAAATTGCCAGTATCTTTCAATATTCTTCCTAAATTGGAATGTGCTTGAGCTAGCTCAGGATTAAGTTCAATAGCTTTTCGAAGTGATATTTCTGTTTCTTTTTTCTTTCCAAGCTCGCTCAATATGTTTCCAAGATTATAATGAGCATTAGCGTTATTAGGATTAAGTTCAATAGCTTTTCGAAGTGATATTTCTGCTTCTTTTAGTTGGCCAAGATTGTTCAGGATGTTCCCGAGACTATAATGAGCATTTGAGAAATTAGGATTAAGTTCAATGGCTTTACGAGTTGAAATTTCTGCTTCTTTTAGTTGGCCAAGATCACTTAGTATATTCCCCAGATTGTAATGAGCATTTGAGAAATTAGGATTAAGTTCAATGGCTTTACGAGTTGAAATTTCTGCTTCTTTTAGTTTGGCAAGATCTTTCAAAATACTTCCATAATTAGAAAAAACTCTATGATCTTTGAATCCTTGATTAATAAAATATTGATAATATTTTGATGCTTCTGAAATGTTGCCTTCTGAATGAAATTGAAATGCTTGCTTAATTATTTGTTCTTTAGATGGTTTATAAGGAGTATTGTTTGATATTGAAATATTCTCCTTAATTTTTTCTAATGAAGATGGAATTGAGAATGTTTTTTCTTCATTGACTTCTTTATTCTCTTTCTTATAAGAGTCTTCCATTTCTTTTAGTACTTTTTTGTAAAAAGATTTTTAATTCTCATTTTAATACGAATCCTTTCCTCTGAATGACGAAAAAGTTTCTTGTGAAGAGATTTGAATTAGGCTTTATTAGTTCTAAAAACTTAAGATGATATTGAAAATATTTAGAAGAAAAGAAAATCTATTGCATTACTTCGTTGCAACTAGCCAATATTTCTAAAATCATAGTGATCTGGGTGCTTGAATAAGGCAAAATTTTGGATTTAAAGTGCAAGTTCAAACAGCTCAGGCAGAAAAGAAAGCGTTAGCAGATAAGAAAGCTGCTGCAGAGAAGAAAGCTTTAGCAGATAAGAAAGCTTTAGCAGAGAAGAAAGCGTTAGCAGAGAAGAAAGCCGCAGCAGAGAAGAAAGCGTTAGCGGATAAGAAAGCCGCAGCAGAGAAGAAAGCTTTAGCGGATAAGAAAGCCGCAGCAGATAAGAAAGCCGCAGCAGAGAAGAAAGCTTTAGCGGATAAGAAAGCCGCAGCAGATAAGAAAGCCGCAGCAGATAAAAAAGCTGCAGCAGATAAGAAAGCCGCAGCTAATAAGAAAGCCGCAGCAGAGAAGAAAGCGTTAGCGGATAAGAAAGCCGCAGCAGAGAAGAAAGCTTTAGCGGATAAGAAAGCCGCAGCAGATAAAAAAGCTGCAGCAGAGAAGAAAGCCGCAGCAGATAAAAAAGCTGCAGCAGAGAAGAAAGCTTTAGCGGATAAGAAAGCCGCAGCAGATAAAAAAGCTGCAGCAGAGAAGAAAGCCGCAGCAGAGAAGAAAGCTTTAGCGGATAAGAAAGCCGCAGCAGATAAGAAAGCTTTAGCGGATAAGAAAGCCGCAGCAGATAAGAAAGCCGCAGCAGATAAGAAAGCTTTAGCGGATAAGAAAGCCGCAGCAGATAAAAAAGCCGCAGCTAATAAGAAAGCCGCAGCAGATAAAAAAGCTGCAGCAGATAAGAAAGCCGCAGCAGAGAAGAAAGCTTTAGCGGATAAGAAAGCCGCAGCAGATAAGAAAGCCGCAGCTAATAAGAAAGCCGCAGCAGATAAAAAAGCTGCAGCAGAGAAGAAAGCCCTAACACAGAAGAAATTTCAAGCCAATAAGAAAGGTAATTCACCAACTCAAATTAATTCACAACAAAAACGAGACTCAAGAACTGAATTGTTAACGGTATCCGTCTCCTTAAACACCGGAAAGATCGTGTCAATAGCATCTATAGGGATTTTGGCTTCGGCTATTCTTGTTTCTGCGATGGTATTTATTGCTGGGTAGTTCAATTTCACTAATATCTACATAAAAGCAACTTTTTTATTCTGACTTTCTGCTATGTTTTCGTTCTTGTAGTTTTAGGTAAACGTAACCTGTGCTTAAAGAAAGAATCCAAGAAGTTTTTGACTTCACTAAAAGTGAGTCTCCCTACAGGAAAGCTAATAAAGGGTGGATTAACCAAGATATATTTTTAGATTTAAGTCCCTCTGCTGATACATATAAACAAACTAATGAAGCGGCTAAAGTAACACTATTTTGGACTCCACTAAATAGTTTATTCTCGAAGATTTTTTTAATTATTATTCTAGGTTCATTATTAGTATTTACCTCAGTATCTTTTGCAAAAGGCAGATTTGATTTTAATTTATTTAATAATTCTGAAGTCAACGATATTTTAAAAGTTGATCAAAATAAAGCTCAAGATATAAGTATTTTAAAGGATATAGAATCTACAAATTCAACAATCCAAAAAAATCTGGAGACAAAAGACTTAGATAAATCAACTGAAGTCAGCTCACTAGATGATAATTTAAAGAGAGCTGATGAAAAAATAATAAATAAAAAAATTGATAAACAAGTTACCTCAATAAAAGCAACTGAAAAGGATAAAGATATTAAAATCTTACAAAATAAGAAACCAAAATCAAATTTTATTTGAACTATTTTGTGATATCAATAAAAATTCTTTGGTTTTTTAAAAATTGTTTTATCAGCTAAACTTTTTTTGTTTTTTGGCAGAGTTAGATGCTTTAATCAAAGTGATTTTTATGAGTTTTAAAGGTGTCTGAAGCAAAGGGTAATCAACTCGCAACTATATCTGTTTACTTAAATACACCAATAATAGCCGTGCTTTTGGCTGTTGGATTTCTATTGGGATCTATTTTATTCGCTGGAATTTTACTTATTGCTAAATAGCTAATTTGTTTAACTCACTGCTAAGCGCAGGAAGTAAAAATTGATCTTTGACTAATTCTTTGCCAGTTGTAAAGACGACTGCAAGCATGGGATTCTTATTTGGCGACTCCCACCATGCGACATCATGACGAACTTCACTCATTAGCCCTGCTTTGCTCCAAAGTTTAGAAGCCAAAGGAAGGCCTGCTCCTAAAAAACCATCTACTTGATTTTCTAAATCTTGCTTGCGAGAAACTGGATCGAGCGAGCGTTGAAAAACTTTTATTAAATGCTCGCTTCTTAATTTTGGAAGCATTTCAAGAGTCATTAATGATTCAAAGATTCTGGCACTACCATCAGTTGTCATGCGGTTTCGATTCTCATTCTTTTTTCCATAAAAATCTTTTTCCCTTCCAAAAGGTCCTTCATTCCAAGTCTTTTGACTGCAGTTCCAATTTTTAATTTCAGGCCATCTAAGATCATCTAGCCAGTCATTAACTAATTGCCTTTGGATTTTCCATGCTTTAAAGTTTGATTCATTAAGAGATGGACCACTTGTTGTACCTGTTAAAAGATCTAAAATATAACTTGTAGCGTCATTATTAGATTTAGCAATCATTTCATGTAATGCTCTTCGAAGTTCTTCTGAGTCAACAATTAAGTCTTGTTGAAGCCATACCTGAGTCGCCAATGCATAAACTATTTTTACTACGCTTGCAGGGTAAAAAATTTTGTTTGAATTCCATCCTGTTCCAGATCCACTAGATGTAGATGGACTTTCCTTGTCATAACGAATGCATGTTATTGCAATGTTTTCTTGAAGGTATGGGCGACCTTCTTTTTCAAGCCTATCGAGTAGACCTTTCAGGCAATATGCTATCTCAGGGTCTTGCCGGTAGAACGCCATAGCGCTCGAGAAGAATTCAATATGACCTTAGAGGTTTTGCTAACTAAAGCTTCATTTGTTTTGGGAAGTTTATGGAAACTGCGAATAAACATTGATGGATTTAAAAGTGAAAATAGTGATGAATTAGTTACACAAGCAAGTATTGGTAGGAGTTTTCAATTGATTGATTGCTTAAAATCTAATTTTAAAGATAAGGAAATCATCGATAGAGTTAAAGTGCGTCTTTTGGAAGATGACTATATTTGTTGGTTTAGATTTTCTGAATTAACTCATCAAGCTTCAAAAATAGAATCTTGGGAATTTGAATTGTTTACTGAAGAGAGAATTTTTTCTAGGATTCCTGGGATATTGTCTTGGACTAAGGCTGCGAAAAAAATGAGTAATGAATATTTGTGGGGTGGAACGATAGGTCCAAATTTTGATTGCTCTGGTTTGGTTCAATCTGCTTTTGCAAGTTCAGGCATTTGGATACCAAGAGATGCTTATCAGCAGGAAAAATTCTGCAAAAATATTGCATTGGATATTGAAGTTTTAGGCAAATATTTAAAACCTGGTGATTTACTTTTCTTTGGATCATCTGAAAAATGTACCCACGTTGGATTACATATTGAGAATGGTTTTTATATTCATAGTTCTGGGGTAACTGATGGGCATAATGGAATAGAGATTGATGGTTTATTTCAACCGAACCTTGGAAAAATTGCTTCTTTTTACAGATCTAAATTTAGATCTGCTGGAAGAGTGATCTCTAGTTATCAGAGTGAAAAACTCTAAAGAAGATTAATTGAACTTTATGAGGAGTTTTGAATGAATTCTAATGTTGCACTATCAGTTGTTGTTCCTATCTATAACGAAGAAGAAAGTCTTCCTTTTTTGGTGAATCAGTTATTAGAAGTTTTACAGCCTATGGGGGAAACTTTTGAACTAGTTTTAGTTAATGATGGTTCATCAGATAACAGTGCAGAGGTAATTAGAAAACTAAGTTTTGATATACCAGAATTAGTTGGAGTTCTTCTGCGTAAAAACTATGGACAGACCGCAGCGATGGCAGCTGGGTTTGATATTTCTTCAGGAGAGATAGTGGTTACACTTGATGGTGACTTGCAAAATGATCCTGCAGATATTCCATTATTAGTTAATAAGATTAGGGATGGATTTGATCTTGTGAGTGGATGGAGATATCGAAGGCAAGATGCTGCGATAAGTAGAAAGCTTCCATCAAAAATTGCCAACCGATTGATTGGGAAGGTTACTGGTGTGCGACTTAATGATTATGGATGTTCTTTAAAGGCTTATAGGAAAGAAGTACTGACTGATATGAGATTATATGGAGAATTGCATAGATTCTTGCCTGTTCTTGCAAATATTGAAGGAGCTAGAATTACGGAAGTTAAAGTAAATCATAGAGCCCGTCAATTTGGATCTAGTAAGTATGGAATAGATAGAACTTTTAGAGTCTTGATGGACTTGTTGACTGTTTGGTTTATGAATAGATTTTTAACTAGACCTATGTATGTATTTGGTTTTGGTGGAATTCTTGCAATTATTGGGAGCTTTATCACAAGCTTTTACCTATTAATCATCAAACTTTTAGGAGAAGATATAGGTAATAGACCTTTACTTATTTTTGCTTTACTTCTTGCAGTGACTGGAGTTCAACTTTTTGGGTTTGGATTACTTGGAGAGCTTCAGATCCGCACTTATCATGAAAGTCAAAATAGACCAATTTATCGGATTAGAGATACATTTCGAGGACGTCTAGAAACTTGAGGTTTTTTATATAAATCAATAGTTTTTCCTTTATAAGATGAAATTCCAGTAGCAGCAGCAATAACAACCCTACTGTCAGAATCTTTCAATCCTCTTCTTAAAAAAGGTAATGCTTTCTTGTTGTTCCATTGACTAGCAATTTGAATAGCTAATAGACGATCATTGGGGTTGCTAGAGATTAATTTATTTAATTGTTTTTTTATTTCTATTGAATTAAGTGAAGTTGGCCGTGAAAAAGGCTTGGAGTTTTTATTATCCTTTTTGGTTGATTTTTGATTTTGTAAAGTCTTATCGATTATCAATGCTGACGATGTTAAATGAGCCTTTGAAAAGGAATCCTTTTGAGATTTGAAAAAAGCTGATCCCTTTAGTTGTTTTTTTGAACTCCAAAGGATCAAAGCAATAATTAGAGCTATACCACCAGCAAAAACTTGATTCATGATGAGAAAATCTGTTTAGTAATGCATCTTTAAAGAAGATATACGGATTGAACTTTTATGTCATCAAGGTTTGTATTTGGTTTGATTAGATCATAATTCTATAAAATAAAGTTGGATTTATTGAAATAAGTAATGACTAGTGAACTAGCTTCAAGTTTGCTTCCCGCTATTCTGATTCCTTTAGTTGGAATAATGGGTCCAGCCGTCTTCATTGTTTTGATTGGTAGGTACATAACCGCTACTGAATAATTTTAAAAATCTAAATTTCTACCAATTCTTTTTGTCCATGACTAAATCTCAAGAAACACTTATGCAAAGGTGGGCTGTGAAAACAGTTTCAGACCCAACCGTTGGCAACCTTCAAACCCCAGTGAACAGTGGTTGGTTTACAAAGATGGTTATCAATAATCTTCCTGTCTATAGAGAGGGCCTATCGCCAAACTTCAGAGGTCTAGAAACAGGCGCAATTTTTGGTTATTTACTTTTTGGTCCTTTTTCTATGACTGGGCCTTTAAGGAATACTGATTTTGCCTTAACGGCAGGTTTGCTTGGCGGTGTGGGAGCTATTCAAATATTGACTGCCCTTTTTATTCTTTACAACGCTGCAGGTAAGGCTCCTAACGTACAACCTCCTGATGCAACAGTAGCTAATCCTCCTTCCGATTTATTTACAAGAGCAGGATGGAGTGATTTTACAAATGGTTTTTGGTTAGGAGGCACAGGAGGTGTCGTTTTTGCTTGGTTGCTAATTGGTACTTTGCATTTAGATACTGTTCTACCTTTGATTAAGGAATATCATTTACTTGGAGCTTAAAACTTTTCTAGAAGAACTTATATTAAAAAGCCTCTTATCTTAGAGGCTTTTTAATTCTCTAAATTATTTACTTCAATTGGCTGATATTTTTCAAAAGCTTGAACTGAAATTCATTTATTTTGTTTTTTTGTTTTCTACTCCTAATTTCATGATATTCAATGGATCTATTTTGCTGATAAATATCAATACATAATCTCATAAATCTGAGTACCCATAAAAAAAGAACACTGCTTTTGAAGACAGTGTTCTTTTGATTGGAAGCTTGTTATAGATTTATCCGAACTTACCTGAAGTAGATGCGATAACAAATGCACCAAAGGTTACAAAGTTTCCAACTGTGAAATGGGTTAAACCAACTAATCGTGCTTGGACAATGGATAATGCAACAGGCTTATCTCTCCAACCAACTAAATTAGCTATTGGTGTTCTTTGATGAGCCCAAACAAGAGTTTTTATAGATAATCTAATAAACATGAGATTAGTACCCATAAAAAAAGAACACTGCTTTTGAAGACAGTGTTCTTTTGATTGGAAGCTTGTTATAGATTTATCCGAACTTACCTGAAGTAGATGCGATAACAAATGCACCAAAGGTTACAAAGTTTCCAACTGTGAAATGGGTTAAACCAACTAATCGTGCTTGGACAATGGATAATGCAACAGGCTTATCTCTCCAACCAACTAAATTAGCTATTGGTGTTCTTTGATGAGCCCAAACAAGAGTTTCGATAAGTTCTTGCCAATACCCTCTCCAAGAGATGAGGAACATAAATCCAGTCGCCCAAATGAGATGACCAAATAAGAACATCCAAGCCCATGGAGATAAAGCATTTACACCAAATGGGTTATATCCATTGATTAGCTGAGAACTATTTAGCCATAGATAATCTCTAAACCAACCCATTAAATACGTACCAGATTCATTGAATTGAGCGGTATTACCCATCCAAATTGCTAGATGTTTCCAATGCCAATAGAAGGTAATCCAAGCAATAGTATTTAAGGCCCAGAACATTGCTAAATAAGTAGCGTCCCAAGAAGAACTATCACAAGTACCTCCACGACCTGGTCCATCACATGGGAAAGCAAATCCTAAATCCTTTTTATCTGGAATTAGTTTTGTTCCTCTAGCATCAAGAGCACCCTTTATAAGAATCAAAGCAGTTGTATGTAGTCCTAGTGCAATCGCATGGTGAACTAAGAAATCCGCAGGTCCAATAGGTAAGAAATTGGTTAGTGCATCTGGTCTATTGATCATGTCCATCCAGTAGTGATTACCTGGCATGGAGTTAGCAGCTATAGATGCAGAACTTGATGCATTTGCTAGCAAAGCATTAAATCCATACATCATTTTTCCACTAGCAGCCTGTGCGAACTGTGCAAATACTGGTTCTATAAGAATCTGCTTTTCAGGTGTACCAAAGGCTACAACTACATCGTTGTGAACATAAATTCCAAGAGTATGGAAGCCTAGAAGCATTGTTACCCAACTTAAGTGGCTAATTAAGGCTTCTTTTGTACTAAGGATTCTTGCTAGAACATTGTCTTTATTAAGCTCTGGATCATAATCTCTGACAAAGAAAATTGCTCCGTGAGAGAACGCACCAACCATCAAGAACATTGCTATGTATTGATGATGGGTATATAGAGCGGACTGAGTTGTGTAATCCCTTGCGATAAATGCATATGAAGGTAATGCACCCATATGCTGAGCCACTAAGCTGCAAGCCACTCCAAGAGAAGCAAGTGCTAGCCCAAGCTGAAAATGGAGTGAATTGTTAACTGTCTCGAAAAGACCGTTGTGCTTTATCCCGAAATAACCTCTATGTGGATCTTTTGGGTGACTTGTATTGTGCGCTTCAATGATTTCCTTGAGACTATGACCTATGCCAAAGTTAGTCCTATACATATGTCCAGCAATTATAAACACAACTCCTATCGCTAAATGATGATGAGCAATATCTGTTAGCCAAAGTGATTCACTTTGAGGATGAAGACCACCAAGAAATGTAAATATTGCTGTTCCTGCACCTTGAGAAGTTCCGAAAACTGCATCAATCGAATCAGGGTTTTGAGCATAAGCTCCCCAATTTCCTGAGAAGAAAGGAGTTAAACCTTCTGGATGAGGCATAACAGTTAACCAATTTTCCCAGCCAACGTGTATACCCCTTGACTCAGGGATGGCTACATGAATCAAGTGACCTGTCCAAGCAATGCTACTGAATCCAAAAAGAACAGCCAAATGATGATTTAACTGAGACTCAGCATTTTTGAACCATGCTAATGATGGTCTGTACTTAGGTTGAAGATGCAGCCATCCTGCAAACAATAACCAACAAACAAGGATGTTTATAAAGATCGCACCTTGAAATAGTTGCTCATTAGTTCTCATGCCAATGGTGTACCACCAATGGTATAAGCCTGAATAAGCAATATTGACTGGAGAAGTCGCTCCAGCTTGAGTTAGGGCATCAGTAAGCCCTTGTCCAAAATGTGGATCCCAAATTGCATGAGCAATTGGACGAGTATGGAGTGGATCGAGAACCCATTGCTCAAAGTTTCCTTGCCAAGCAATGTGGAAAAGGTTGCCAGCCACCCAAAGACCGATTATGGCTAAGTGACCAAAATGAGTAGAGAAGAGTTTTTGATATAACTGCTCCTCAGTCATGCCGTCATGACTTTCAAAATCATGGGCAGTAGCTATGCCGTACCAGATTCTCCTGGTTGTAGGGTCTTGAGCAAGACCCTGACTAAAAGATGGAAATTTAGTTGCCATTTTATAAAAAATCAGAGAGGGTCAGCCGAGACCGATTAAGCGAGCATGGAAGAAGGCCCAAGTTGTAGCAATTCCTCCTAGAAGGAAATGAGCTGCTCCTACTGCACGACCTTGAGTGATAGACAAAGCTCTTGGTTGGATAGTTGGAGCCAACTTAAGTTTATTATGAGCCCAAATAATTGACTCAAATAACTCTTGCCAGTAACCACGACCACTAAATAGGAACATAAGACTGAATGCCCAAACGAAGTGAGCTCCTAAGAACATCAAACCGTACATGCTTATAGGTTGACCATAACTTGTTAGGACCTGAGATGACTGAGCCCATAGGAAATCTCTAAGCCATCCATTGATAGTTATGGAACTTTGCGCGAAGTTGCCTCCTGTAAGACCCCATACATCACTTTGCATCTTCCATGAGAAGTGGAAAATAACTACTGACAAGCCGTTATACATCCAGAACAATCCAAGGAAAACATGATCCCAAGATGAAACTTGGCATGTACCTCCTCTGCCTGGACCATCACATGGGAATCTAAATCCAAGATTCGCTTTGTCAGGAATTAGTCTGGAGCTCCTTGCGAATAAAACTCCCTTTAGAAGAATTAGAAGGGTTACGTGGATAGTAAAAGCATGGATATGGTGAATCATGAAATCAGCAGTTCCTAAAGGTATAGGAGCGATGCCAATTTTTCCTCCAACTTGACTTACTGAACCATTAAAAACTTCACTAACTAATCCAGGTTGAAGGTTTACGTTTGCACCAGCAAGAGTGGTAGAACCAGCTGCTGAATTATGAATATTTTGAATCCATTGAGCAAAAACAGGTTGAAGTTGGATTCCTGTATCACTGAACATATCTGCAGGTCTTCCTAATGCACGCATTACATCGTTATGAATATAAAGACCAAAACTATGGAAACCTAAGAACATGCAAGCCCAATTCAGATGACTAATTAATGCATCTCTTGCTTTCAAGATTCTATCTAGAACGTTATCAATATGAACAGCCGGGTCATAGTCTCTAATCATTGCAATACCAGCATGAGCTGCTGCACCAACAATGAATAACCCTCCTATCCACATATGGTGTGTAAATAGACCTAGGACAGTTGGGTAATCAATCGACAAGTATGGATATGGGGGCATCGCATACATGTGATGGGAAATGATGATACTCAAGGAGCCAATCATTGCAAGGTTTAAACCAAGCTGAGCATGCCAACTATTAGCTAAAAACTCATAAATCCCTTTATGTCCATTTGGAGCAGGGAAAAGAATTGGATCTCCAGCATGATTATCTAATATTTCTTTCAGGCTATGGCCAATGCCAAACATTGTTCTATATAGATGACCGCCCAATACAGCTAGTACTCCAAAAGCTAAATGATGATGAGAAATATCTGTCATCCATAAGCTACCAGTAACTGGATTTAGACCACCTTTGAAAGTTAGGAAATCACTAAACGCCCACCAATTAGTCGTAAAGAAATTTTCAACTGTTCTTCCAGCGAGGCCAGGGAATATTTGACTAGCAATAGCAGGATTGCAAAGCTCGTGGGGTAGAGGCATGTCCGCAATCGAAGCAATTGGAATTCCATCAATAATTAGAGGCTTTCCTGCATCAATTGCATCCATGAGTGCTGCTGTAGGTGCACCAATGTGAATGCAATGTCCAGCCCAAGCAATCGAACCCAATCCCACTAGACCAGCTATGTGGTGATTGAGCATAGACTCGAGATTTCTAAACCAATCAAGCTTGGGAGCAGCTTTGTGATAGTGATATATGCCACCGTGCAACATTATGGCTGCCATTAGTAGTGCACCAATAGCTAAAGCCATGAGCTCGGTTTCATTGGTAATTCCCCAGCCTCTCCACATCTGAAAAATTCCAGAAGTGATCTGAATACCGTGATAATTACCGCCTAAATCCGCATTAAGCATCTCCTGACCAACTATTGGCCAAACAACTTGTGCTCCTGGCTTGACATGAGTTGGATCAGAGAGCCATCCAGAATAATTAGAAAAGCGAGCTCCATGGAAAAAAGCTGCACTCATCCAAATAAAGATGACTGCTAGATGTCCAAAATGAGCAGAAAATACTTTTCTACTGGTTTCTTGGAGATCTCCAACATGAGTATCAAAATCATGCGCATCAGCATGAAGATTCCATATCCATGTAGTAGTCTTTGGCCCTTTAGCAAGGGATTTTGACCAAAAACCAGGCTTATCAAGCTTGGAAAAATCTACAGGGATTGCATCAGTTTCGATAGGTTTATCGAGAACCGGTTCTTTTTTTTGTTCTTTTTCTGGTGGGCTAATGGTCATCGAGTGATTCCTTTAGGAATGTGATCGAGGTTTGGGGGCCTAATCTTGGAAAGACTAGGGTGAAATCTTTAGCAAGTAATTTTACTTATGAAGTGAAATTACTTTGGTGAAAGATTTCAGGCATTCAAGACCTACCTTTGAAGTTACTTGAAAACCTATATAAGGGTTATGTGATAAGCATAAAGTAGACAGTCAGTTACTACGGAAGCATGTAACAAATGTTCTACACTTTTATTCTTAAGAGGTCATTGAATCCACGGTTTTTCTTAATTAGTAAATCTTTGTCTTTCGTGGAGTGCAGGCAAGAAAGTTTTTTAGGCCTAGGGGCTTTACTTCTTATAGATATGAATTAGGGAAAAAAGTTGTTATATAAGGCTTTCTTGGCTTTGCAAAGTTTAATTGGATGCTAATAGCTAGGTAAAAATACTATTTGATTTCTTGATAAGAGCTTTTTATTGATTTCAATAAATTTGTTTAAAGACTATTTCACGGTTTTTGATGTTTGATTTTTACTAAAGCTTTCTTAAAGAGGCTACCTTATATAGATAAATAAAAATTTATTTTATCTCTCGTTCTGGAAAAAACATTAGTTAAAACCCCAAAAAGGATTGCATTTGGATTTTCTTTAAGCTCTTTGCCTTTGCTTGAGAGATTACAAGCATCAAAACATGTAGATCAAATTTTTATATCTGTTGGTTCAACTCTTTCCTTAGAAAAAAAAATTGATGGTTTAGTTGAATCCTCACCAATTGATTTTCTAAAAGATCAATGGCAGGGCAATAATAAATTAATTTTTGTAGGTTCAATCGGCGCTGTAGTTAGGCTTATAGCTCCTTTTATTCGATCTAAAGAAAATGATCCAGCAATATTGGTAACGGATTCAAAAGCAAAAAATGTTATTACTCTTTTAGGAGGACATAAGCAAGGAGGAGATCGATTTGCTAGTGAGTTAGCAGCTGCTTTAGAAGCAGAAGTGATTTGCACTTCAGATTCATTCACAGAAAGCAGAATCCCTTTGGATTGTTTTGGTGAAGGATGGGGTTGGAAAAGAGGAGGGGGGGGTGTCGGTTGGCGAAAGTTAATGATTAGTCAGTCTAAAGAACAAAAAAATATTGTTTTTCAATCCAAAGGGTCAAAATTGTGGCAGCAATTAAAGGGTTGTTCCAATTTTTCTTTTTTAGAAAAAAATGATCCAATTTCTTTCGAAAATATCGATCTTTATATAGGTCAAGAAAATAGGAATAAATGTTCATGGCATCCCCCGACAATAATCATTGGCATTGGCTGTGAGAGAAATACAGATGAAAAGGTCATTCAAAGAGCTATTAATCAATCTTTTAATCAAAATGGTTTATCACTTCTTTCAATCTCTGGTTTAGCAACTATCGATAGAAAAAATGATGAAATAGGATTATTGAGTTTGTCAAAAACACATGAATGGCCAATTTATTTTTTTAGTGCCTTTGAACTTTCAAAAGTCAACGTGCCTACTCCTTCAAATGTAGTGTTGAATGAAATGGGAACTCCTTCAGTCGCAGAAGCTGCAGCACTTTTGGCAGGAGATCATCGAGGAAGGTTAATACAAAATAAACAAATCTATTATTCCAAGGAAGAGGAATCTGGTGCCGTAACAATTGCATTGGTTGAGCTTGAGAACCCTTTTGCCCCTCATAAAGGAGAGTTGCATCTGATTGGTAGTGGCCCTGGAGACTTGAAAATGCTTACTTCTGACTCACGCCAAGCTTTAACTAGATGTGCTGTTTGGATCGGTTATGGTCCTTACTTAAATTATTTGGAATCAATTCGAGGTCATGATCAGATTCGAATTGATTCCAAATTAACTTTTGAAAAAGATCGTTGTCAGCATGCTCTTGATCTTGCAAAACAGGGAGTAAAGGTTGGTCTTATTTCTTCTGGCGACAGTGGAATTTATGGCATGGCAGGATTGGCTCTTGATCTTTGGCTAAATGAAAGGCTTGATTCCAGACCTTTATTTGAAGTGCATCCAGGCATTAGCTCTTTTCAAATGGCTGCTGCAAAACTAGGAGCTCCTTTTATGCATGATTTTTGTTCTATTTCTTTGAGTGATCTTTTGACTCCATGGAATCAAATTGAGAAAAGAATAAAAAGTGCAGCTATAGGTGACTTTGTTCTTGCAATATTTAACCCGAAATCAATAAAACGTGATTGGCAGTTAAAAAAGACTGTTGATTTATTACTTGAATGTCGCAACCCAAGTACGCCTGTTGCTATTGCTCGGCAGCTTGGGAGGCCAGAGGAAAGTATAGAAATACATACTTTGGAAACTTTGCCATTTGATCGGGTAGATATGCTTACGATTTTGGTTATTGGTAATAGTCAAAGTGTTATCAAAAACAATAAATTTTTAACGCCAAGAGGTTATTTTTCTAATTAATTTTTTGTTTACTTCTTCTAACTAAAAAAATCGAATACTTTTTTTTAGACTAATTTTTGCTTGTCAAGTTTAGAAGAGGTTAAAAAATCAAGTCAATCTGGAAATTCTTTCTAAAGTTAGTTTGTTATTAAAATAGCTTTGCTTAAACCAGACTGGCTTCGTGTTAAAGCACCACAGCAAGAGAGGATTGGCAATGTTGCTGATCTATTAGTTGATTTAAAACTCAATACAGTTTGTCAGGAAGCAAGTTGTCCGAATATTGGAGAGTGCTTTGCAGGAGGTACTGCTACTTTCTTAATAATGGGACCTGCTTGCACGAGAAAATGTCCTTATTGCGATATTTCATTTGATAATTCAAAAAGGCTTTTAGACCCATCAGAACCTGATCGTTTAGGAGAAGCTGTTTACAGAATGGGCTTAACGCATGTCGTAATAACTTCCGTTAATCGTGATGATTTAGAAGATGGAGGCGCTAGTCAATTTTTGAAATGTATTAAGGCTGTTCAAAGTAAATCTCCTTTTACCTCTATTGAAGTCTTGATCCCAGATCTTTGCGGAAATTGGGATGCTTTGAAAGTTATCTTGGATGCTGCTCCAAATGTCCTTAATCACAATATCGAGACAGTTCCGAGACTATATCCAAGAGTTAGACCTCAAGGGAAATATGAAAGGTCTTTAGAATTATTAAAAAGAGTTCGGGAAGGTTGGCCAAGAGTCTATACAAAATCAGGCTTAATGGCTGGATTAGGGGAGACAGATGATGAGATTTTGAGTGTTCTAAGTGATCTCCATTTAAATAAAGTTGATATAGTAACTATTGGGCAATATTTATCACCAGGACCAAAACATTTACCTGTTAATAGATTTGTATCTCCTTCGCAATTTGATAGTTACCGTATTGAGGGAGAGAATAAATTAGGATTTTTACAGGTGATTAGTTCACCATTAACTAGAAGTAGTTATCACGCTGGAGAAGTGAAAAAGTTAATGATGTCTCATCCAAGATGATTTGAAAACTTTGGTTGACTTCCATCAATAGATATCCATTCTTGAAGATCCCAAATAACTAATTCATGTTTAATCATTGGATCATTCCCGATTATTTTTTTTGCTGTCAAATAATCCTTCGCTTCAAAAATTAATAAACCGCCTCCTCCTGGTCTTTTTTCTTCATTGATTAAATATCCGCTATGAATGTATTGGCCAGATCTGCTAACTTCTTCGACCCATTCTTTATGCATTAATAAGACTTTTTTCCTTTCACTGTTAGATAATTTTAAAGTTTTATCTTTAAACTTCTCTGTCTTAATAAATATAGGCATTTTTATCTATCTAGATTGTAGCTTTCTCCAGTACTTCCTCAATACCTAGTTTACTTTTTTCGCTTGGAGGAACTATTGCTTTAAATAATTCCTTCCATGAAGACCAGTCTGAGAGAATCTTTTGTGCTATGGGACTTTTTGTTTTTTGATGATATTCAAAAATTAAGTCTTTTAAGAATTGTTCTTGGTTAGTTGCAGTTAGAGGATGGACCTCAACAATTTCTTTATTTATTCTTAAGTCAAGTTCATTTTTTTTGTCAAGAATAAAAGCTATGCCCCCTGTCATTCCTGCTCCTATGTTTCTTCCAGTTTTTCCGAGAACAACAACTACCCCTCCAGTCATATATTCGCAACAATGGTCACCCGCTCCTTCAATAACAGCATGAGCTCCACTATTGCGAACACCAAAACGCTCACCTGCTATTCCAAGGGCAAATAATTTACCACCAGTTGCTCCATATAGACATGTGTTACCAAGTATTACCTGAGTGTTAGATGTGTCATTAATAATTTTGGGAACAATCGTAATGGAACCTCCGTTAATTCCTTTTCCTACATAATCATTAGCTTCTCCTATTAAAGATATATTCATTCCTTTTAATATAAATGCACCAAAACTTTGGCCGGCTGAACCTTTAAATATCAAATTTAAATTCCCATTAAAACCTTTATTTCCATATTTTTTAGCTATCTCTCCAGAGATTCGTGCACAAACACTTCTATCTGTATTAACAATAGGAATTTCTTTAGTGATACTTCCCTGAGTTTGAATTGCATTAGAAATTTCTTCAACTTTCAGTAAGGCATTTTCAAGAACTTCTCCATTGCTATGAGCTCTAATTTCGTGGCTTAACCATGAACGATCTGCTGGGTTATCTATAGGTTTGAGAAGGCTAGATAGGTCAACTTCTTTTGTTTTTGTTAAGTCTATATTCCGTGGAATTAATAGATCTGTTCTTCCAATTAGATCCTCGACTTTTGCTACTCCAACTTGACTCATCAATTGTCTGACTTCCTCAGCTACGAAGATGAAAAAGTTAACGACATGTTCTGGTAATCCAGGGAATCTTTTTCTTAAGCCTTCTTGCTGAGTTGCTACACCGACTGGACATTTGTTTGTGTGGCAAATCCTCGCCATTATGCAACCTTCTGCAATCATTGCGACTGTTCCAAAGCCATATTCTTCTGCTCCAAGTAAAGCTGCTATGACCACATCCCAGCCTGTCTTTAGACCTCCATCTGCTCTTAATAAAACCCTTTCGCGAAGACCATTTTCTAATAAAGAGCGATGAACTTCCGTTAATCCAAGTTCCCATGGCAAACCAGCATGTTTGATTGAACTAAGTGGAGATGCGCCCGTACCGCCATCATGTCCTGAGATTTGGATGACATCAGCATTGGCTTTAGCTACTCCTCCTGCAATTGTGCCAATCCCTATCTCAGCAACTAATTTCACACTAACTTTTGCAGTTGGATTTATTTGATGTAGGTCATGAATAAGTTGGGCAAGATCCTCTATGGAATAGATATCATGATGAGGAGGAGGAGAAATAAGAGCTACTCCTGGCTTGCTATTACGAAGCCTTGCTATGTATTCATCAACCTTTGGCCCAGGTAATTGTCCTCCTTCTCCAGGCTTTGCACCTTGAGCTACTTTGATTTCTAATTGCTTGCCGCTAGTTAAATATTCAGGGGTTACACCAAATCGGCCAGAGGCAATTTGTTTAATTGCAGAACATGCTGTATCTCCATTTAAAAGTCCTTTGAGATTAGGCAATGTTTTTGATTGATTATTTTCATCAACATCCTCGAGGATATTGTATCTTGCAGGATCCTCACCTCCTTCACCACTATTACTTTTGCCTCCAATCCTATTCATTGCTATTGCAAGAACTTCATGCGCTTCCCTAGATAGGGCACCTAGGCTCATTCCACCGGTGCAAAATCTTTGACAAATACTCTCAACACTCTCTATTTGATCAAGAGGTAAAGGCTGGGTAGCTGTTTTGAATGTAAGGAGATCTCTGAGGGTAGTAGCGGGACGATTTTCTAGAAGTTGTTGATAAGTTTTGAAGTGGTCATATTCAGGCCCAGCTTTCACTGCAGCATGAAGAATTTTTGACATTTCTGGATTATTTAAATGAAATTCTCCGCTATTTCGATATTGAACGAATCCATTAAAATCAAGTTTTTTTTGCTCCAGTTCGGGGAAAGCTTTTTTATGAAATGAAATTGTTTCGATTGATAATTCGCTCAGAGTTAGACCTGCTATACGACTTGTTGTTCCCTTGAAAGCTAAATCAATTAAATCTGCACCGATACCTATAGCTTCAAAGATTTGTGCTCCGTGATAACTTGCTAATACTGAGATTCCTATCTTCGAAAGTATTTTTCTTAATCCATCTTCCATTGCTTTCTTAACATTATCTTGAGCAATCTCTATAGATAAATTAGATAACTTCCCATCGGAAATAAGTTTTTGAGTTTTAGGTAATTGCCACCAATGGCGAGTAGTTTCCCATGTCAGCCAAGGACAAATTGCACTTGCTCCAAATCCAATCAGACAGGCAATGTGATGAGTACTCCAGCATTGAGCTGTATCTATAATTATCGAGGTTTTTAGTCTTAGCCCTTTTCTAAGTAAATGATGATGAACTGCACCAACCGCAAGAAGAGGTGGAATGTAAGAGTTTTCTCGATTAATATCTCTATCCGAAAGTATTAGTATCTCTCTACCATTAATTACACTATCTTCTGCTTCTTTACATAGATTTTTGAGACCTTCTTCGAGATTAATTTTATCATCATTAATAGGAATTAAAATCGATATCTGCTTGCATGAAAGTTCTGATTTTGTTATTGAAGTTAATTCTTTTTCATTAAGTATTGGAGATTTAAGATGAATTAGCCTTGCAGACTCTTCTTTAGGTCTTAAGGGCGCTTTCCTGACCCCTAGATTCATCTCTAAGCTAGTGACTAGCTTTTCTCTAAGAGGATCAATTGGTGGGTTGGTAACTTGTGCAAATCTCTGTTTGAAATAGTCGTAAAGAATATGTGATTTGTTAGAAAGTATTGCTAGTGGTATATCATCTCCCATGCAATAAGTTGGTTCTTTTGCATTTGCTGCCATGCTATTAATTATGTAATCAAAATCTTCTGCACTAAAGCCAAATGCAATTTGATATTGAAGCAATTTTTGCTTATCAAATTTATTATTTATTTCCCAACTTTGGTTGTTAAGGTTTATACGATTTGCTTTTAACCAATCTAAATATGGGTATCTATTTGCTGACTCTTCTTTAACATCCCAGTTTCGTAAAATTCTCTTGCTTTCTAAATCTACCGCAAGCATTTGACCAGGACCTAGACGACCTTTTTCTTGGATTACATCTTCTTCTAATTCAACAACACCTGTTTCAGATCCCATAACAACATATCCATTTTTAGTAATGCAATAGCGAGCTGGTCTTAAACCATTTCTATCAAGAGTTGCTCCAATATTTGTTCCGTCAGTAAAGACTATTAAAGCTGGACCATCCCAAGGTTCTTGGGTTCCTGCAGCATATTCATAAAAAGCAGTTATTTCAGGTTTATTGATTAATTCCGGCTGGTCTCTAAAAGCTTCGGGAATAAGTGTTAACAAACTATCAGTTATTGGCCTTCCACTTCGAACTAATAGTTCAAGGTTTAAATCAAGATTTGCTGAATCACTATATAAATTATTGACTATAGGTTTGAGATCATTTGCATTTTCTTTCCAAACAGAACTTATATCTGTTTCTGTTGCTTTAGCCCAATTTATATTTCCGAGTAATGTATTTATTTCTCCATTATGACCTAAAAGTCTCATAGGTTGAGCTAAAGGCCATTTAGGTAATGTATTTGTACTAAATCTTCTATGGTAAACAGCATATGAGACTTCAAATCTATCGTCTTTTAAGTCATTATAGAAAGGAGCCAATATTTCAGATCTAACCATTCCTTTATAAACAATAGTTTTGCTACTTAAAGAGCAAATATAGAGACCTAATTCATCTTCCTTTAATTCTATATTTGCTCGATTAGAAATCCTTTGCCTCAATCTGAAAAGTAAAGCCTCAAGATTGATTTCTTTATCCTTAATATCAACTATCCATTGTGTAATAAAAGGTTCATTTTCCCTTGCAAGTTTGCCTAAAACTTCTTCATGAACAGGAACATCTCTCCATCCTTTGGAGGTGAATCCTAAAGAATCAGCTTCCTGCTCACATATTTTTTTCGCTATTTCTCTATTTTTTAAGTCTTTAGGCATAAACATCATGCCTATCCCTGATGATTGGGGTTCGCAATGCTTAGCCTTGTCCCAAACTTGCTTGAAATATGACCATGGGATTTCACATAAAATCCCAGCACCATCACCTGAGTCGCTATCTCCCCCACATCCTCCTCTATGTTCCATGCAACTCAGCCCACGTAATGCCTGAGTTAAAACCCAATGATTTTGTTTGCCTTCAACGCTAGCTATGAAGCCAACTCCACAAGAGTCTTTTTCCCCAGAAAAGGCATCTGGATAGGTGCTATCGCAGTAGGGCCAATTTGATCTTGTGGGTCGTTGATTCATGTTTTTAACTTACTATTTTTTCTTTTCTTACAAAAGTGCTATCGATAAGCTTGGAATAGCTGATTAGGATAATTTGTTAGATACTAGAGTTACATCTTAAACATTTTTGTCTACTGACAAGTTTTTTATTCAATACTTTCTTGAAATTATTTGTAGTTATGCTTAAACCTGAATAAAAATAAAGTTTTAATTAAAAAAAACTATGAATTTGGGTGGTCGACCAAGTAATCTGGAACATTGTTGAATCTGGTCGAAATTAGACCAAATATTAAATTAATGCCAACAATTCAACAGTTGATAAGAACAGAGCGAAAGACTCTAAAAACAAAGACAAAGTCTCCTGCTTTGCGAGGTTGTCCAGAAAGGAGAGGAGTCTGTACAAGGGTTTACACCTCAACTCCCAAAAAACCTAACTCGGCTTTAAGAAAAGTAGCTCGTGTCAGATTAACTTCAGGTTTTGAAGTTACTGCATATATTGGTGGTATTGGTCACAACCTTCAAGAACACTCTGTGGTTTTGCTGAGAGGTGGGAGGGTTAAAGATCTTCCAGGAGTTAGATATCACATAGTCAGAGGAACTCTAGATACCGCTGGGGTTAAAGACCGTAAACAGTCAAGATCAAAATATGGAGCTAAATCTCCTAAAGATTAAAAATTTATTTTGAATCCCTGAATTTTTCCCTTATACAAATTTAATTTCATGTCAAGAAGAAACGCAGCAGAAAAAAGACCTGTTCTGCCTGATCCTCAGTTTAATAATCGTTTAGCGAGTATGATGGTTCATCGATTGATGAAGCATGGTAAGAAATCAACAGCACAAAAAATTCTTTCTGATGCCTTTGGTTTGATCAACGAGCGAACTGGTTCAGATCCTATTGAATTATTCGAAACAGCTGTGAAGAATGTCACACCTCTTGTTGAAGTTAGAGCGAGAAGAGTTGGTGGAGCAACATATCAGGTTCCTATGGAGGTTCGCCAAGAAAGAGGAATTGCAATGGCACTTAGATGGTTAGTAAATTTCTCAAGATCAAGGAATGGTCGAAGCATGTCTCAAAAACTTGCAGGGGAGCTTATGGATGCTGCCAATGAAGCTGGAAATGCAGTAAGGAAGAGGGAAGAGACCCATAAAATGGCCGAAGCAAATAAAGCTTTCGCACACTACCGCTATTGATTTAGGTCAAATTTTTCTATTTAAATCCTCAAAATATTCCTTTTTGAGCATGCTGAGTTGTAGAGTCCATGCTCATTTTAAAGTCCTTTAGTCGGAGTATTTTCTGTGGCACGCGCCTTTCCTTTGGAACGAGTAAGAAATATCGGAATTGCTGCACATATTGATGCTGGTAAAACAACTTGTACTGAAAGAATTCTTTTCTATTCAGGTGTTGTTCACAAGATGGGAGAGGTTCATGATGGTGCGGCTGTCACTGATTGGATGGCCCAAGAAAGAGAAAGAGGAATAACGATTACCGCCGCGGCTATCTCAACTACATGGGACGATCATCGTATCAACATTATCGATACTCCTGGGCACGTTGACTTCACCATTGAAGTTGAGCGCTCTATGAGGGTTCTTGATGGAGTGATTGCTGTCTTCTGCGCGGTTGGTGGCGTACAGCCTCAATCTGAAACAGTTTGGCGCCAAGCTGATAGGTATTCAGTGCCGCGAATGGTATTTGTTAATAAAATGGATAGAACTGGAGCAGATTTCCTAAAAGTCCATGGTCAAATAAAAGACAGATTAAAAGCTAATGCAGTTCCAATTCAGTTACCTATTGGTGCTGAAAATGACTTGAAGGGGATTATTGATCTTGTGGAAAATAAAGCTTATATCTACAAAGATGATCTTGGAAAAGATATCGAACAAACTGATGTCCCATCAGACATGGTTGATTTGGTATCTGATTGGCGATCAAAATTAATGGAGTCAATAGCAGAAACTGAGGAGGAATTATTGGAAGCGTTTTTAGAAAATGGAGAGTTGACATTAGAACAACTTAAATCTGGTATTAGGGAAGGAGTCCTTAAACATGGTTTGGTTCCGATGTTATGCGGCTCAGCTTTTAAAAATAAAGGAGTTCAGTTACTACTAGATGCAGTAGTTAATTATCTCCCTGCTCCAGTTGATGTACCTCCCATTCAAGGTTTGCTTCCTAACGGGAAAGAGGCTGCTAGACCTTCCGATGATGGTGCTCCCTTTAGCGCTCTTGCATTCAAAGTAATGGCAGATCCATACGGCAAATTGACCTTTGTTCGGATGTATTCGGGAGTACTTCAAAAAGGAAGTTATGTTCTGAACTCAACTAAGGATGAAAAAGAGAGAATCTCTAGGTTGATAATCTTGAAAGCTGATGACCGAGAGGAAGTTGATGAATTAAGAGCTGGTGATCTTGGTGCCGTTCTTGGCCTCAAAAACACGACAACTGGAGATACCTTATGCGCTTCAGAAGATGCAATTGTTCTTGAAACCCTATACATCCCTGAGCCAGTTATTTCAGTCGCGGTAGAACCCAAGACAAAAAGTGATATGGAAAAGCTAGGGAAAGCGCTGACATCTCTTTCTGAGGAGGATCCAACATTCAGAGTAAGTACTGATCAAGAGACAAATCAAACCGTAATCGCAGGTATGGGTGAATTGCACCTAGAGATTCTGGTTGATCGTATGTTGAGAGAATTTAAGGTAGAGGCAAATATTGGAGCACCTCAAGTTTCTTACAGAGAAACGATCAGAGCTAGCTCTTCAGGTGAAGGTAAGTTTGCAAGACAAACAGGAGGTAAAGGTCAGTACGGTCATGTTGTCATTGAAGTTGAGCCAGGTGAACCAGGCACTGGTTTTGAGTTTGTAAATAAAATCGTCGGCGGCTCTGTTCCAAAAGAATATATAAAGCCTGCTGAATCAGGAATGAAAGAAACATGTGAGTCTGGTGTAATTGCTGGCTATCCTTTAATTGATGTAAAAGTTACATTGGTTGATGGCTCTTATCATGATGTTGACTCATCAGAGATGGCTTTCAAAATTGCAGGCTCAATGGCTTTCAAAGATGGAATCAAGAAGTGCAATCCTGTCCTTCTAGAACCTATGATGAAAGTTGAGGTAGAAGTGCCTGAGGACTTCCTAGGATCTATAATTGGAGATCTGTCCTCTAGACGAGGTCAGGTTGAAGGTCAATCCATCGAAGATGGACAATCCAAAGTCCAGTCAAAAGTGCCATTAGCTGAAATGTTTGGCTATGCCACTCAACTCCGATCAATGACTCAAGGTCGGGGTATTTTCTCAATGGAGTTCAGTACCTACGAGGAAGTTCCTCGTAATGTTGCTGAGGCAATTATCTCCAAGAATCAGGGCAATTCCTGATCTCTAAAAACTTACTAACCACCCCCCGATTCTTTAAAAAAAATGGCTCGCGAGAAGTTTGAGAGGAACAAACCTCACGTCAACATAGGTACTATTGGCCACGTTGACCATGGCAAAACAACTCTTACAGCAGCAATTACGAAGGTTTTAGCCAAGAAAGGTCAAGCCGAAGCGCAAGATTACGCTGAAATTGATGGAGCTCCAGAAGAGCGTGAACGCGGCATAACAATCAACACTGCTCACGTTGAATATGAAACTGATGGCAGGCATTACGCTCACGTTGATTGCCCAGGTCACGCTGATTATGTGAAAAACATGATCACAGGTGCTGCTCAGATGGACGGTGCGATTCTTGTTGTAGCTGCTACCGATGGAGCAATGGCACAAACAAAAGAACATATTCTTTTGGCGAAGCAAGTTGGAGTACCTGCATTGGTTGTTGCACTAAACAAATGTGACATGGTCGATGATGAAGAAATGATAGAACTTGTAGAAATGGAGATCCGTGAACTTCTTACAAGTTATGACTTCCCTGGCGATGACATCCCTGTCGTTCAAGTTTCGGGATTAAAAGCTATCGAAGGAGAAGCAGATTGGGAGACAAAAATAGATGATTTGATGACAGCTGTTGATGCATCAATTCCAGAACCAGAACGTGAAATTGATAAGCCTTTCTTAATGGCTGTTGAAGACGTTTTCTCCATTACTGGCCGTGGAACAGTGGCTACTGGACGAATTGAAAGAGGAAAAGTAACAGTCGGAGAGGAGGTTGAAATTGTAGGAATTAGAGATACAAGAGTAACCACCGTTACCGGTGTCGAGATGTTTAGAAAACTTCTTGATGAAGGTATGGCTGGTGACAACGTTGGACTTCTTTTACGGGGTATTCAGAAGGAAGATATTGAAAGAGGAATGGTTCTTGTTAAAAAAGGATCCATCACGCCTCATACCAAATTCGAGGGTGAGGTCTATGTATTGAAGAAAGAAGAGGGTGGCCGCCATACTCCTTTCTTTGCTGGTTATCGTCCTCAGTTTTATATTCGTACTACGGATGTAACAGGTCAAATTACTGCATTCACATCTGATGATGGTAGTAATGTTGAAATGGTCATGCCTGGGGACAGAATAAAGATGACAGGAGAATTGATATCTCCTGTTGCGATAGAACAAGGTATGAGATTCGCGATTCGCGAAGGTGGTCGTACTATTGGAGCAGGAGTAGTTTCTAAAATTATTGAATAAACATTTAGAGGATGACTTGTAATTTATTCAAGTCATCCTCTAAATTAATTAAACGAATGAACTAATTTGTTCATTTTTAAAAGAACCTCGAAAACTTAACTAGCTTTTGCTAATCCCATTATGTCAAATGCAATTGCACAGCAAAAAATACGTATTCGTCTAAAGGCTTTTGATAGAAGAATGCTTGATTTATCTTGCGATAAAATCATTGAGACTGCAGACACAACAGCTGCTTCTGCAATAGGTCCCATTCCTCTTCCTACAAAAAGAAAAATTTATTGTGTGCTTCGTTCACCTCATGTTGATAAAGATTCAAGAGAGCATTTTGAAACAAGAACACATAGAAGAATTATTGATATTTACAGCCCTTCCGCAAAGACTATAGACGCTCTAATGAAGTTAGATCTTCCTAGCGGAGTTGATATTGAAGTTAAGCTCTAGATCTTTTTCTCTCAAACCAGAGATTGATTATCTAGGATATCTTTAATTAGGTTTATCCATTTGAGCGAACTTTCAGTTAGGGAGCTACCACTTTTCCCATTGCCTGAGGTTGTGCTTTTTCCTCAGGAGTACTTGCCACTTCATATTTTTGAGACTCGTTACAGAGTGATGCTTCAATCTGCTTTGAAATCGGATAGCCGTTTTGGAGTTGTTAGATGGGATCCAATTGCAAAAAAAATGGCAAATGTTGGTTGTTGCGCCGAGATCATTAAGCATCAAACATCACAAGATGGTAGAAGTAATATTGTGACGATTGGACAGCAAAGATTTCGAATTCTTGAAATTATTAGTGAAAATCCTTTTATTAATGCACTAGTAAGTTGGGTCGATGATGAACAAATCACAGACCAAACCAAACTATTGGAATTAAAGGACTCAGTCTCAATTGCTCTAAAGGATGTAGTTGCACTCACTTCAAAATTAACTGAAACTGAGAAGGAACTTCCTGATTCTTTGCCTGAGATTCCTAGAGAATTGTCTTTTTGGATAGCTGCTCATCTTGGTGGCCCAGTAGCAAGCGAACAGCAGGACTTATTAGAATTAACAAATACTTTTCACCGATTGGAAAGAGAATATGAACTCCTGGATCATACAAGAAGGCAACTAGCTGCCAGAACTGCTCTAAAAGATACTTTCTCAAACGCTGATCAAGCCAACAATTAATTATGCAATGGATATTAATTTTTATATTTAGTGCTTTCTGTCTTTTCACTTTAACTAACCAGTGGCTTAGGAAAAGTCGTAAATATGAGTCTGTTAATAGCGTTGCATCTTCATATGATTCATGGACTAATGATCGTTTATTAGAAAATCTATGGGGAGAACACATTCATCTTGGTTTTTACGAAAAACCAAGAATAAAAAAAGACTTTAGGAAAGCAAAGGTTGATTTTGTTCATGAATTAGTTAGCTGGAGTGGTTTAAATCAATTACCAAAAGGCTCAAGGGTTTTGGACGTAGGTTGTGGGATAGGCGGAAGTTCAAGAATATTATCTGATTATTATGGATTTGATGTCATTGGTATTTCTATAAGTCAAGAACAAGTCAAAAGAGCGAATGAATTAACAACTAATAAAGATTTTTGTCGTTTTGAAGTAATGAATGCACTTGACTTAAAGTTTGAGAAAGGTAGCTTTGATGGGGTTTGGAGTGTTGAAGCTGGTCCTCATATCTTAGATAAACAAACTTTTGCAGATGAAATGCTTAGAGTTCTTAGACCTGGTGGAGTTTTGGCTGTTGCAGATTGGAATCAAAGAGATTCAATTAACCATCCCTTAAACTTTTTTGAAAAGTTTATTATGAATCAATTACTAATCCAATGGACCCATCCTGAATTTTCAAGTATTGAAGGATTTAAAAACAACTTGTTAAACAGCCCTTTTTGTGGAAGCCCTGTAGAGTCTTCAAATTGGACAAAATACACAATTCAGTCTTGGAATGAATCTATATATGAAGGCTTTAGAAGACCTTTATCTATTTTGAAATTAGGCCTTAGCTCTTCCCTAAAGGCATTTAGAGAGATCCCAACAATATTAATGATGCGATGGGCTTTTTCAAGAGGTTTGATGAAATTTGGAGTATTCAAATCAAGAGGATAATTTACTCAACTTCTGATCCGAAATAACATCCAAAATTAATTATTTGATTGCAAAGAGGAGATAACTCTTTTGTAATGTTTTCAAAGTCTTTTTTATTGTTATTGTTTAGATCAAGATCTATGAAAAAGACATATTCGCCAAGTTCTCTTTTAGACGGACGTGATTCAATTCTACTCATATTAAGGCCAAGATTTGCTATGCAATTCAATGCTTTAAGTAATGCACCTGGACTATTTGACTTAAGAGAAAAAGCTATACTTGCCCTATTTCCATCTAATTTAATGTCATTCTTACTGAGAAGAACAAATCTAGTGCAATTACCTTCAATATCATTAATAGGATAAGCCAGAATATTCATTTCCTCACTTGCATCTTTGGATCCTATCGCTGCTCTAAATGAGCTGCCTCTTACCATCCTTATCGCTTCTGCCGTTGAATTAGTTGGTAAATGAACTGCATTTGGAATATTGTCGTTTAACCACTGGCTGCATTGAGCTATGGCCTGAGGATGGGAAAGGACCTCTGAAATCTTTGATATTGATCCGCTACTCAATAATGAGTGTTTGATAGGGAGTACTAAGGCTCTATGAATAAATAAATTTTCATGTCTCCATAAAGAATCCAATGTTGTGGTGACCCCACCTTCTACTGAATTTTCAATTGGTACAACGGCGGCTTCACAAAGATTGTTTGCAAGATTATCCACCACAGACCTTAAACCTTTACATGGCGAGAACTCTGGAGAGTCAAGTTGCTCAAGCTCTGCTAGAGCTTTAGCAGCCTTCTCAGCGTATGTTCCTTTAGGCCCTAAGTAGGCCACTCGAGTTGACATTAGATAAAAAAAAAGGGGTAAAAACCGATAAGATCAAACTGAGCAAGTTTTTGATAATGGCTCTTGCCTTTACAGCACGACAAAAAATTGATCTAGTTGTTCAAGATAATCAGGAGAAACTACCTGATTATCTCTTACAACAGGAAAGAGTTGTAGGGGCAATGCTAGATCCTAAAAAATTGACTCCTTTGGGGCCAGGAAGCTTTAAATACGAAGTCACAAGTTTTAAGGTTTTTCAACTTCAGATAAATCCAGTCGTATCAATAGGTGTGGAAAATTCTGAGAAAAAAATTAGAATGTATGTAACCGATAGCCACTTAGATGGTTTGGGATTAGTTGATGATTTTGATTTGAACTTAGATGCAGTTTTGGAGGCAAAACCATCAGGTCTTGAAGGCGAAGCTCTTTTGGGTGTAACAGTCAGTCAGCCTCAGCTATTAAGATTAATTCCTCCCAAAATGCTTGAGTCAACTGGGCAATCAATATTAAATGGTATTTTGTTAGGAATTAAGGCAAGGGTACAGAAGCAGTTAATTGTTGATTTTAATAATTGGTGTAAAGAAAATTAGTTAAAAAATAAATATCAACCTATTTCCAATCGTGAGATAAAACTTTTTCGGTGGAGTTTTGTTGCACCTGCTTTGATTAAGTTTGTTCTATGGATCTCAGTTCCATACCCCTTGTTTTTTTCTAGTCCATAGGAATTGTATTTGCGAGCTAGTCGTTTAATCAATTCATCCCTGGCTTCTTTTGCGAGTACACTTGCAGCAGCAATTGAAGCGAAATAACTCTCACCTCGAACTTGTGTCTTTTGTTTCCCTGGCCACAAGCGAATGGGTAAAATTCCGTCTACAAGAATTAAGTCTGGTGGAGATGCAAATTTTTCTAATGCTCTTAGCATTGCTTTCTCAGTAGCATTTCGGATGCCGATATCGTCTATTTCTCTTGCTGAAGCTTGGCCAATGGTCCAAGCTATTGAGTTTGTTTTTATCAGAGGTACTAAGTTATGTCTTTGTCGATGGCTTAATTTTTTACTGTCTTTCAAACCTTGATTTAAGAGCTTTGTTTCATTCTCTTGGCTTAAAATAACTGCTGCCGCGAAAACAGGGCCAAATAAACAACCTTTCCCTACTTCATCAACTCCAGCGATAAGAGATTTTTTGTCTCGCATATTTAAGAGGCGGAAGACCTTCTTCTTTTTCGTCTTGGATCCTCACTAACTTCTTTTGACTCGGTTGAAGTTGATTCATCCTTTTCGCTTAATGAATTATAATTAATATTTATTAATTCATTCGTTTCTTGACCTATATCTACATTGATATTTTCTTCTTGAATACTCTCTTTTTCGTCAGAATTTGTTGATTTTTGTTCAATATTATTTTTGTTTTTGAGACGAATAATATCCTTATTATTATTTTGATGGTTGCCAATCGGATTATTAACGATTTTTTGTTGATTATCCTCAGGTATTTGATTTTTTTCTTCTCTTGATTCCTCTTCCCCGGGCCTGATTATATTAACCTTATAGTTTTCAGATAATGGAGGTTTCTCTAAGAGTAAAATAGGATCTAACCCCATTAGGCTGTATAGATTCTCTTCGTTCTGATTCATCTTTACATTTATTATTGTTGTTTCTTTTCTTTTATTATTCTCTTTAGGAATATCTTCTGTGATTGTATCCATAGAGATAGGTTTTGAGTTGTCTGTAGATAATTTATGTTCTTCATTGATTAAGTTTGTTTCTATATCTATTACTTTATTTAGTCGCTTTTTTTTGACATTATTTTCTTCTAAAGCTTGTATATCTTCGCCCGAGATTAAAGTTGAATTGATTACGCCAATTTCAGATGGGCTGCTTGGATTTATGTCCTGAATAGTAATGTTTGGAATATAACTTTGCCCTTGAGAATTAGGAGAAGTCTTTCCAAATAATTCATATATATTTTGACCTTGTCGTTTTCTAGTTAGCTCAACTAGTCCAAGTTCTGTAAGTGAAGCTATTTGTGGCCGAGCCGAGTCTCCATTAATAGCAGATGTGAAATGTTCTAATAATTGAAGTTGATCTCTTTTTGTATCCATATCAATAAAATCAATAATAATAACCCCGCCAATATTCCTTAATTTTAATTGTCTTGCTATCTCAATAGCTGCTTCACAATTAGTCCATAATACTGTCTCCCTGGAATTTGCAGATCGTGTAAATGAGCCTGAGTTGACATCAATTACTGTCAAAGCCTCTGTTGGCTCTATTATTATATATCCACCAGAAGGTAGATCTACTCTGGGTTTTAGTGCATTATTAATTGAAGATATGACTTTATATTTTTCCAATATATTTTCCGAATCGCTATGTAATTCTATTGTTAATTCTTTGCTATCCTTGCCAAGGAAGCTTTCGACTCGACCAATTGCTTCAGTATTATCTACAACAATCTGAGTAATATTTTGACCTGTATGATCTCTAAGGATTCTATGAATAAAATCTTCATCTCTATTTAAAAGAATTGGCGGAGTGCAACTCTCTGATGCTTGTTGAATAAGCTCCCATTGTTTAAGAAGATTTTCAAGATCATCAATTAAAAATTCCTCAGAAATATCTTCTGCTTCTGTCCTTATTAAAAGTCCAGTACTTGGAGGTTTAACTAGTACTCCCAATGCTCTAAGTCGATTTCTTTCACTTTCAGTGCTTATTCTTCTCGAAATATTTACACCTTGTCCATAAGGTTGAAGTACTAAATATCTACCAGGAAGAGCTATGTTCCCAGTTAATCTAGGTCCTTTTGACCCAGTGGGCTCTTTCATTACCTGAACCAAAACCTTTTGCCTCGGTTCGAGCAATTCTGTTATTCCTGCAGTTGCTTTTTTTAATCTAAGCGGACCTAAATCATTTACATGAATAAATCCATTTTTTTCACTTTCACCAATATTGACAAAAGCAGCGTCTATCCCTGGAAGAACATTTTCAACGGTTCCTAAGAAAATATCTCCGATTTGGTAGCTACCTTGAGCCACGATTAATTCATCTATTCTCTCATCAGTGAGCAGAGCGGCAATTCGCAAATGCTCAGCAATGACAATTTGCTGGGGCATATACAATGTTGAGCTTTTTAAGCTATGAAAAAATTGATTAGCAGAAAAACTGCAAATAGAACTTTTGGAAATTTTTAACGTCTAACAAACTTAAAGAGATTTTTGAATACTGTTCGGAATGGGAATTAAATATGATCCGGTTGAAATCGCTGGGGTTGCCAACGTTTAATCTAGGTGTCCCTTTAAGAAAAAATGACGTTAATTAAGAACATAGGGGCTTAAACCCTTTTCTTAGTTCTCAATCCATATTAACACAGAATCACTTTTGGTTAATTGTTTTGAGTTTGAGGTCCTATCAAAGAATCAGTTCTTAATTATGGAATCAGCAATGTTTGCAGATTTAACGGTGTTTAAGGGATTATCCTTAAAAAAAACTTGAAGATTTTTTAAGTGGTACAAGTTAATGCTGATTACCTGAAATTAAAAGCAGGCTATCTTTTTCCAGAAATTTCTCGGAGAATTAAAGAATTTAGTTCTAAGAATCCCAATGCTGATTTGATACGCCTTGGAATCGGTGATGTTACTGAACCTCTACCTTTGGCTTGTCGTGAAGCAATGAAAGCGGCTATTGAGGAAATGGGAACAGAAGATGGCTTTAGAGGCTATGGTCCAGAGCAGGGGTATCAATGGCTTCGCGAGATCATCTCTGAGAATGATTATATATCTCGTGGTTGTGAGATTTCAGCGGAAGAAATCTTTGTTTCAGATGGCTCTAAATGCGATAGTAGTAATATTTTAGATATTCTTGGCAAGGAAAATAAAATAGCCGTAACTGATCCTGTTTATCCTGTATACGTTGACACTAATGTGATGACCGGTAGGACTGGAGGAGTCAATTCACTAGGAGAATATGAAGGTTTAAGTTACATCCCAATTAATTCAGAGAATGGATTTGAGGCATCCATTCCAAAAGAAAAATTTGATTTGATTTATCTTTGTTTTCCTAATAATCCCACTGGTGCAGTAGCAACTAGAGAACAGTTGGTTTCTTGGGTGAAATATGCAAAAGAAAATAATTCTTTGATTCTTTTTGATGCTGCATACGAGGCTTTCATTAAAGATGAATCGATTCCTCATTCGATTTTTGAAATTGAGGGATCTAGAGATTGTGCAATTGAGTTTCGTTCTTTTTCAAAAAATGCAGGCTTCACAGGAACAAGATGTGCCTTTACAGTTATTCCCAAGTCTTTAAAAGGTCAAGCAGGTATAGAAACAGTTGATTTGTGGTCCTTATGGAATAGGCGACAAAGCACTAAATTTAACGGTGTAAGCTATGTTGTCCAGAGAGGGGCTGAAGCTGTTTACTCAAAAGAGGGAAAAAAACAAATCAGAAAATTAGTAAGTTTTTATATGGATAATGCCGAAATAATTAAAGCAAATTTGACTTCTGCAGGATTTGAAGTTTTTGGGGCCATAAATGCCCCTTATGCATGGATAAAAACACCGAAAAATATGAGCTCATGGGATTTCTTCGATTTCTTACTTGAAAAAGCAAATGTTGTTGGCACACCTGGGAGTGGATTTGGGGCCGCGGGAGAGGGCTATTTTAGATTGTCTGCCTTCAATACCAGAGAAAATGTCGAAAAAGCCATGCAAAGGATCGTAAAACTTAAATGAGTAATCTCATGGTAAGTTCCTTGTTGAAAAGTGCTATTCATCTTGGCAGTTTAATTATGGTTGATTCTGCAAATCAAACCGATGGAGATACTGCTGTTATCGATCGGGAAGTTCAGCGAGTTAGAAAAATATCTCCTAAATATAAGGTTTTACTTCATAATGATCCAGTTAATACTATGGATTATGTAGTTGAGACATTAAGACAGGTAGTTCCACAATTAAGTGAACAGGATGCTTTGAATATTATGTTGGAAACGCATAATAATGGTGTTGGACTTGTTATTACTTGTGACTTAGAACCTGCTGAATTTTACTCTGAATCTTTAAAGGCAAAAGGCTTGACAAGTACAATAGAATTAGAAAGCTGAAATTATCAATTAAAAGCTTTTGGAATAGATGGTTGCATCAAGAGATGCAATGGATACCAACGTTTACTCTGTTTTTATTTTTATATCCAGCCGGATGGATTTGTAGTCGTTTTTTTTATCTTTTTGATCGAGATATTAGTTCCAACAATTTAAGTATTATAGGTACCGTAATATCATTCATATTGTTTCTAGCTGTTCTACCAAGTTGGGGACGTATTAGATGGAAAACTAATAATTTATGGCTATCAATTGGTTTGGATACTAATAATAAATTTACAGCATTAAAAAAATTTTTTAGTGGATTTATATTTTCAGTATTTCTAATATTTATTTTAGTTGTATTTTGTTTTATATGCGGCTGGATTGATAGATTTGACTATATAAAATTTACTGAATTTTTAAACGCAATATTATTGATAGTTGGCATTGTTTTTGCTGAAGAGATAGTTTTTCGAGGTTGGTTAATGGAGGAAATGACCCTTTTGTTTGGTTGGAGAAAAGGAGTTATTTTGCAATCTGCAATTTTTAGTCTTGCCCATTACAGATCTGATATTGGTTTACTAGCCTTAATTCCTTTCTTGAGTGGCTTATTTCTTTTTGGAATAGTTTTAACTTTAAGACGAACGATGGATAGAGGATTGTTATGGGGGTGTATAGGTTTGCATGGTGGATTGGTTGGTCTTTGGTATCTATTTGATTCAGGAATGGTTGTTTTTTCCATTGAGACTCCATATTTTTTATTGGGACCAAGCAGGAATATGGTGAATCCAATTGGGAGCGTTATTGGAATAACAATTTTATTAACTATTTTGTTGTTTCAACGAAGGCTTTTCGCAAGAACGGGACGATTTTTAACCTCCACAGTTAATGCATCGTTTAAAGATGATATTCCATAATCTCTCTCTAATAAATTCATAACTGTTCTACCAAAATCACTTGGATTTGTATCAAAAGCCTCCAAGCAAATCCTTCCAAATTCCTTGCCCATAGGCTCTGGATTCCAAAGGAGTTTCCTCGCAGTCCAAGGCATTAAACTCATAGGGTTATACCCAGGTTTTAATAAACCTTTTTTCAGGCCATACTCTTCTAGTAACGTATGAGGTTGAAGTCCAATAAAAAATATAGAAGGCTCAACAATATCAGCCCCAAAAATTTTCTCTAATTCTCTATGGTAAGCAACTGTTTGTCTTATTGTTTCTGGACGTTCGTCTATAACATTGAATGAATAATTAACCGAGACCTGAGCTTTAAAACCTGCTTTTGCTAGAAGTTCGCAATTTTTCAGTACTGTTTTTAAGTTGTACCCCATTCTCATTTTTCTGACAAGTTCTTGGGATCCAGAAGTAATGCCAATTTCGAAATAACTCATACCTGTTCTAACCATTAATTCAGCTAATTCTTCATCTAAATTGTCAGCTCTTATGTAAGCGGCCCAATGAATATCATGTAATCCCTCATCATAGATAGCTTGAAGAATGTCTTTAGCATTTTGAATGTGTCCTCTTGATGGTATGAATTGAGCATCTGTAAACCAAAAGCCACGAACTCCAAGGTTGTATAGTTGTTTGATTTCTTTAATTACCTCACTGACTGGATTTATTCTTACTTTTTTACCTTCAATAACAGTGTAAATACAATAACAACAGTTGTGAGGGCAACCTCTTTTAGTTTGAACTCCAATATAAAAATCTCCTCCATCTAAATACCATTTAAATTCAGGCCAGATAGATTGAATATAGGCATAATTACATGCGGTTTTGATTAAAATATTTGGTTTCTCATGAATTAGTTTTTCTCTAGGAGACTCACCAACTACAAAACATCTTTCATCAATAATTGAGTCATTTCTGATTAATTTTTCTATTAATAATTCTCCTTCCCCTAGTGATATAATAGTACCTTTAGGGAGTGACTTTTTTAATTGATTATAAAAAACACTAACTGCACCACCACCAATAATGACATTAGCATTTGGATTGTATTTCTTTGCATATTTTAACCCCTTTTTTACTAATCTTTGGTTTCTCCATATTTCTCCATAATGACTTTTTAATAGTTGAAAACCACCTAAAGCACCTCGAATTTTTTTGAGGGGATTGCGTGCATAAAAAACTTCAAAAGAATTTTGTAGGGGATTCCCTCCTCTTCCATCTACAGGGGCATAAATTTGTATATCTCTCCAGGAAAAAACTAACAGCGTAGGTTGGAAATTTTTAATACTATTTATTAGTATTCTTTCTACATCTAAAATGGGTAATGAAGCTAAATCTAGAATTAATTGTTGAATCTTTGGAAAACATTTATGAACATGATCAGCTAAATAAATTGGTCCAATTGGAAAAATAGGGTTACAAGGCAGTCTGATGTACAAGATCTTAACCTCTGATTTAGATCCATTCAGTTTTAGTTCAGAAGTCAAATTTGCTTTCATCAGGACATCTATTGACAACAAAAATAATCATTTAGAGATAAACACTAACAATATGTTGACCTTTTTGATTGAAAATTAGACTAATAGTTAAAAGGAAAAAAAATCAATTCTATTCCAAATCTTTTCAAAACTTAGTTGCAGAGGCCTTTTTCATGTTTTTTGAAAGGAGGAATCTAATAATTCAATTAAAAGTCAAAGTTTTTCGAGAGGCTTTTTAAATTGAGATTGACCAATTCGTTTAAAAAAACAAAAAATAGATCAGACTGACAATATAGATTTAATGCTTGGATCATGAATCCTCCGATGACTTTGATCATATACATTTTAAGTGGAACTGCTTTCGGAGGTTTGATGCTGTTAAGCGGCATTCCTGCAGCGCCTCTCCTGGGCTCGATTTTGGCAGCAGGATGCTTAAGCATAAGTGGTCAATTAGAACCTGCACAATGGCCTATGGGTACAAAAACTTTACTTGGTATTGGTGTAGGGACTGTTATTGGTACTGGTATCAATAGAGATACTCTTACAGAGTTACAAGCTCTTTGGAAGCCAGCTATATTGATTACTATCACTTTGATTTTAACTGGTCTAGCTGTCGGATTTTTAGTAGTTCGCATATTTGGACTTGATCCTTTAATAGCCTTGCTAGGATCTGCTCCTGGAGGAACTCTTGGCATGAGCCTAGTTGGTGCAGAACTTGGAGTAGGAGCTGCAGTAGCAGCAATTCATGCATTTAGATTAATAGCGGTTTTATTAATCACTCCAGCTGTTGTTAAGTATTTAGCTCCTATCGTTAATGCAAATTAAAAATAAATTAGTCAATTTAAAAAGAATTACTCGATAAACTTATTAAATTTATAAGATTTTCCAAACTGAGTTTTGGGGTATTGTTGGTCCTTTGTATTTATCAATTGGTTCTGTAGTCATTATGCGCCACTCAGGAACACGACACTTTACGTATGCTGGGTTTTGAATAAGAACACCTGGATTCTCATCTTTTTTGCAAGTAAAACCACCCTTCCAGCACCCCCCTTCTTTGAGTGAACCTTTAAACCAAACCCAACAGTTTTCTCTTTCCATTTGATCAGGTTAATAAGATTCTTGAAATTTGAGTTTTGAACTCATTCTATTTTTATCTTCTTCTGCTTCTGCGCCTTTGTTGCAGTTTACGTTTATATTTTTCGACAGGTGTTTCATGATGACGCAGGCGCTTTAACTCTCCAAAGATGCCGGCTTTGGAAACTTGACGTTTAAAACGGCGAAGTGCTGATTCAATGCCTTCGTTTTCTCCAACAGTAACTTGAGTCAAAAAAATAAAAAAATGGTATGTATATTTTACAGGACGATAAAGCATATTTTTGTTTTAGCCTTTTTGGGGGTAAAAAGATCTAGTATATTTTTTGAATTTTCCAAATAGCTTTCTTCAAGTTTTGCTTATTAGCCAAATCATTGAGGTTTTTCCCTTTTCGGACCATTCACTATTACTTCATAGGTCCGTTATCCAATGACTATTTACATAGGGAATCTCTCGTTTGATGCAGAAGTTGAAGATATTGTTGGTGTGTTTAGCAGCTATGGTGAAGTCACTAATTGTAAGCTGCCATTAGAAAGGGAGACTGGGAGAAAAAGAGGTTTCGCTTTTGTTGATATGGGCGACGATGCTCAAGAACAAAAAGCAATCGATGATCTTCAAGATGTGGAATGGATGGGCAGAGCTATTAGGGTTACAAAAGCTAGACCCAAAAATAATTAATTATTTTTGGAAAGTTTTTAGGCACCATCTAAATTCTGCCCCCCCTCTTGATTAATGGTTGTTGAGAATTTTAATTAATTTTAGATTTCAGTCTATTAGAGATTAAACCATTTCCTCATATTGATGCTGTAATGATTAGAAGTTAAGAGCGATGCTTTTTTAATGCTTTACTCAACAATCCCTTTCTCTACAATCACATTTGGTGGATTTAATCCTTTAGCTGCAATTGCTGGTTTAGTGATCTTTTTTCAGATCTCTCAAATTTATTATTATGGATTGCCTGAGAATGAACCATCAGTTGAGCTTTCTGAAACAGGATCTTATAAGTACCTTCAAAAACAATTTATTGGTGTTCAGCTAGTTACTGCTCTTATTGCTGCTTCAGTAATGCTTGCAGGACCTGATAAGATATTTTTTCCTTTTAAATATTTTTAAGCTCCAAACAATTAAAATTGACTTTATTTAAAAAAGCAGCTCATTGAGCTGCTTTTTTAATGTATTAAAAAATAAACTTCAAATAAAAACTGATTTTTAAAATAATTCAAGATAGTAAATATTCTTTTTGGACTATTTCGTTTTGGAATCATCACTTTGTTCAACATGGACATCAATCCATAAATTAGATGTTTTAAATAGTATATATAGCTTATTCATTATGGAATCAAATCAGAATAATACTGATAATTCAGAAGAAATAGTTGATAGACAACAAAAGGTTATTTCAATTGAAAACCTTAATTACTTGTATCCCAATGGACATCGTATGACTCATCAAATGAGATGGTTCAAAGGTAGTCGTGATAGGTGTTTAAGTTCTGATATCGTGGCATAAATAAAATAATAGGATTGACTTATGTATCTACGAAAAAATACAAATGAGAAAAACTAAAAAAAATCATCAAACTACTCCTGATCCTTATGAAGATATGATTAGATTAAAGAAACTCGATCCTTATGAAGGTTTAATTAAATCAAACAATTTTTTAAAAGAAAATAATAAATAAATTTAATAAAATTAGTTTTTCTTTTTAACTTTAATATTGAAATTAGCTTTTATATTTATCCATTAAAAAACCTCCTATTTTATTAGGAGGCTTTTTATTAGGATTTAGCTTTAAAAGTTTAGAAGCTAAATACAGTTTCAACAACAACACCAGAGTCATCATCACCAGTATTGTCTTCTACAGTGAAGAAACCAGGAGTGATTGTGACGCTGTCGTTCACTGCATAAGTGTAAGAGACTTCAAAGCCTGTTACATCCTTATCGCTACCACCGTCAACATCAGTTTCATTGTAAGCAGCACTTAGTGTTCCAGGACCAACTTCATAGTCGATACCGATGAATAGATCGGTTTCGTCTTTAGCTGTTCCTTCTGGATCTTTTGTGTCGTAAGCAATGCTGATAGTTGCTGGGATTGACTCAGGGGTGTAGTAGATACCACCACCAAATGTGTCATATCCAGTAGTTCCAGCTTCGCCGTCGTTAGAAGCGATCACTAGACCACCGCCAAATCCGTCGCCGTTATAGCCAAGAGTGAATGTTGAAACATCATCACCATTGTCAGCACCGATTCCAACAGTTGAATCGTTACCACCAACAGAAACGAAACTTACAGAAGCAACAACACCGTTGTCATTAGAGTAAGCAACACCAAGTCCAGGACCAGTTTCGCTACCAGCTAGAGAATAAGGCATGCTGCCTAGTCTGAAAGCATCTGAGTAAGCAGAAGTTGTTGCCGCAACAACATCATCTTGGTCAACCAAAGGACCAGCAGTTACTGAAAGATCGCCAACTGGGAATGCATAGTAGAGAGAGTGCAATGTAATAGCACCGGTGCCACTAGTTGCGCTGTCCATGCTTGCCAAAGGTCCACTAGCATTTCCGGTTTCCATGCCCATATAAAGCATGTCTTCGCCAGTGAAACTGGAAGTTACGTCCAGGCCATATGCGTATTGCATATAAAGCTCTTCTTCCTTGTCAGTTGTTCCGCCGTCGGCAACAGAACCAACAGTGAAATAAGCACCACCAGAAAGAGTTGTAGTTGATGAAAATGCAGTATCTGCATTAGCCGCTATTGGAGCCATAAGGCCCAATGCAGCAGGAGCTACCAGCAAACGCTGAAAAAGTTTCATTGTGTCCTCACACAAATTAAAAACACTTTATATTTATCTTAAGTAACTAAATTGGGCGTATTGCTTGTAACATAGTTAGGAATTATTTTGTATTTTTGAATACGTTATGGAATTATTCTAAGTTATTGTTTTGATTGAATATTTTTTGATTAAGGATAGTCTTGATTTGTTTTGAACTATCTCACTGGAACTTGTGCTCCCATGACTGTAATAACTATTCATTGTCTATAGATCTAGCTTCTGCTCCTAATGCAGATACAACACATCCTGATATCAAGGGAGAAATATTGGATAATTTATTAAGGAGAATTCTTTCTTCTAGCGTAACTAATTGATTGCTTTCTATTCGATTTAGTATATTTTTTATTCTTGTTCTTGTTTCTGAGGAGATCATGAATTTTTACATTTTTTATAACTAATTGCTCTTAATGGGGGCGTTCGCGTTGGACATATTAAGAAAAAGTTTATATTTTCACCTATATGTTTTGTATAAAAAATTACAAATACTTTTTTATTTATTTGTTTTAATTTCAACAAATAATTGTGGGTTATGGTCGATTTTTCTTACAGAAACATTGCTTCTAGCATGGTTATACTTAAGTGCATTGGACCGGATAGATTTTTTCTAGAACGAGCTATTTTCCCTCAAGAAGTATTCTCATCTATGGCACCAGAAGGTTCTCAGTTGGAAATTTGGGGCATAGAGTCATATGGACCAAATTTAGAACAACGCCTTCGAATAACGGCTTCTAACAATGAAGATTCGCTAGTGGCTTAAGATCTTTTGAAATTTCATATTAATTAAAGCAATAGATATCTTTGCGCAAGTGGTAGTGATTCAGCTGGTTCACAAGTCAAAAGCTCTCCATTTGCAAAAACTTCATATGTTTGGGGGTCTACTTCGATTTTGGGTCTTGCATCATTTAGTTTCATTGATTGTTTAGATATTTTTCTTGTGTCTTTAACGGGAGCATAGGAGCGTTCCAATTTGAGTCGTTCAGGGACACCAGCGTCTATTGCGCTCTCGCTTAAGAAAGTCAGGCATGTAGGATTTATCGCCTTTCCAAAGGAAGAAAACATTGGACGACCATGGACTGGTTGTGGAGTCGGAATGGAGGCATTTGCATCTCCCATCTGAGCCCATGCGATACATCCTCCTTTAACTACTAAGTCAGGTTTAATTCCAAAAAAGCCAGGCTTCCAAAGTACTAAGTCTGCTAGTTTTCCAACTTCTACCGAGCCAACATGACCACTGATTCCATGAGCTATCGCTGGATTAATAGTTACCTTTGAGATATATCTTTTCAGGCGATGATTATCATTTCTTTGATTATCCTCTGGTAAAGCTCCTCTTTGAACTTTCATTTTATGAGCAGTTTGAAAAGTCCGGCTAATCACCTCCCCGACTCTACCCATAGCCTGGGAGTCACTAGCAATAATAGAAAAGGCTCCTAAATCGTGGAGTATGTCTTCAGCGGCAATAGTTTCCCGACGTATTCTTGACTCAGCAAAAGCAACATCCTCTGGAATTTTGGGATCCAAATGATGACAAACCATCAACATGTCTAAATGTTCTTCAAGAGTATTTAGAGTGAAAGGCCTAGTTGGATTTGTACTACTGGGAATCACATTTGATTCTCCACAAATTTTGATAATGTCGGGAGCGTGACCCCCTCCAGCTCCTTCGGTATGGAATGTATGAATTGTTCTCCCTTTTATTGCCTGAATTGTATCTTCAACAAAACCAGCTTCGTTTAGGGTATCTGTATGAATACAAACTTGAACGTCTAGTTGATCTGCAACACTTAAGCAGGAATCAATACAGGCCGGTGTCGTTCCCCAGTCTTCATGAAGTTTTAACCCACAAGCACCTGCTCTTATTTGTTCATCTAGTGCTGCTTTGTTAGTTGCATTGCCTTTCCCAAAGAATCCCAGATTAACAGGAAATCCCTCTGCAGATTGCAGCATTCTTGAGATGTGAAATTCTCCTGGTGTACATGTTGTTGCATTAGTACCAGTTGCTGGACCTGTCCCTCCTCCGAGCATTGTCGTGACCCCACTAGCTAAAGCAGTTTCTATTTGTTGTGGACAGATAAAATGAATATGACTATCAATTGCTCCAGCAGTAATAATGTTTCCTTCTCCTGCGATTGCTTCTGTACTGGCTCCAACAATAATGTTGACACCTGCTTGAGTATCAGGATTACCAGCTTTCCCTATACCTGAAATCTTCCCGTCTTTAATGCCAATATCAGCTTTAACAATTCCCCACCAATCTAAAATTAGTGCATTGGTGATAACTGTATCTACTACTCCATTGTCTCTACTTTGTTGTGATTGTCCCATCCCATCACGAATAACCTTGCCTCCACCAAATTTAACTTCGTCTCCATAGTGAGTATGATCCTGTTCAACTTCGAGTATTAAGTCTGTATCTGCAAGTCTAATGCGATCGCCTTTAGTAGGACCATAAGTCTCTGCATAGGCTTGGCGAGAAATTTTGAAAGGCATTTTATTGTTGAAGTGAATCGTTTATAAGTCCGTTAAACCCAAAAATTTTACGGTCTCCTGCATAAGGAACAAGATTAACTTCTCTTTGGTCACCTGGCTCAAATCTGATAGCAGTACCAGCTGGGATGTCTAATCTTTTGCCGAGAGCTTCTTGACGATTAAATTCTAGACCTTTATTTGACTCAAAGAAATGATAATGAGAGCCAATTTGTATTGGTCTATCTGAAGTGTTCGCCACTTTTAGAGTTGTGATTTCTCTTCCTTTGTTGAGTTCAATAAAACCATCTTCGGGAATGAGTTCTCCAGGGATTAAATAAGACATGATTGTAGTTAGCTAATTGGATTGTGAAGTGTTACCAGCTTCGTTCCATCGGGAAAAACAGCTTCTATTTGAACTTCATGGATGAGTTCGGGCACACCCTCCATGACTTGTTCTTTTGTTAGCCATGTAGTTCCCTCGTTCATTAAGGTTGAGACACTCTTGCCATCTCTAGCACCCTCTAGTACTTGAAAACTAAGCCAAGCAACAGCCTCAGGATGATTTAATTTCAAACCTCTATTTAATCTTCGCTCTGCTAAAAGAGCTGCGGTAACTACAAGTAATTTGTCTTTTTCTTGAGGACTTAAGTACATTTTTGAATAGTTAGAATTTTATTTTACTAGCAAAGAAATGCTGAAAAGTTCATGATGGACATTTTGTATCTGTTGATGGATTTTCTTGCATTGGCCAAATCCTCATGTATTCAGGCAAGCTTAATTTTCTTAAAATTCTAGTAAGACTCCAAATCCTATAAAACCAAAATCGAGCTGATTGTGTTGACATGCCTGTGTATCTTGCTGATATGCCATTTTCAAGAAGGCTGCAAGTCATAAAACCCTCAAGTCCAGCTCTTTGTTGTCGGCAGTTGACTAATAAATCAGACAAATCCTTTTGCTTGATTTCTTTAGGTGTTATCCAAGTTAAAGATCCAAATACTGGTCTCTGCTCTAAGCCATGAATTGACTTTAGAGCTTCTCCAGATAGTTCTAATCGATCACTAAATTCATAATGTTTCCTTTGAGAATTCTTCCTGAAGACTTTCAAAGATGATCTCCACACTCCATTACCAAGTTCTTCTCCTGCAGCAGTCCTTCCCAAGCGAACCAAATCAACACACAAAAAGCTTGATGAAGGATCAAGATTAACAGTCATATTTTGTTCGAAAAGACCTCCCTGATAGACAATTAACTCTTGAGGGATCCACTCAAAGTCAGAATTTTTTTCAATTTGAAAAAAACATTTTTGATTTGCCCATCTCCCTTGTGGATTTAGTTTTGACCTGCCTCTACTTCCATAAACTTTCTGAGCTGCTACCGAAGAACATATAGCACTGCTATCTTCTTCAGCGTTTATATTTATTGTGAGTTGATCACCTCCAACGATTCCACCAGCACTATGGAGAATTGGTATTTCACATCTCCCATCTTTTTTATCATTGAATACTCTCATTAATTTTAATGGAGCAGTGCATTTTGCTTGATGAATTGTTTTAACAATATCTTTGTTATTTGATTTTGGCCTCTTGTACAGCCTTAGATCACAAGTTCCATGCCATTGAGATGTCATTGAAAAGCTTTATGGTTTTTGTTCAGTTGGTTTTGAGAAAATAATAAATGTCTGATCTGGTAGACATAATCTATAAAATTGAAATCTATAAAGAATTGAAGCTTGTCTCACGAATTAATCTATCTTACCAAGAGAATTAGTGCTCAAGTGATAGGACATGGCCTTTTACTTCCCTTGTCTGCAAAAGAGAGGACTCAGCTTCGTGGTAAGCGATCAACTGTTGATGGAACTGATGTGATTTTAAATTTGCCTAGAGGAGGAGGTCGGTTGATTCCTGGAGAGGTATTGAAAAGTGAGAATTCACAAGTCTTTGTAATCATAGAGGCCGCTGATGAAGATGTAATAAGAATTAGCTCAGAAAATAGATTGAAATTGTTAAAAGCTGCTTATCATTTAGGTAATAGACATGTTGAAATTGAGTTATATGAGAAAGAGTTATATTTACTTAATGATGTGATTATGAAAAAGATGTTAGAAGGCCAAGGCTTTGAAATAGAAAATTTCCAAAGAGCTTTTTCTCCCGAGTTAGGTGCTTATGAGTAGGAGGTTTGATTAATTCCGTTTATGAAACTTGAGCTTTTACAATTAATGAGCCCATCATTACCAGTTGGCGCTTTTAGTTACTCCGAAGGATTGGAGTGGCTTGTTCAAAACAATAAAGTATATGATGAGACAACACTGTTCAATTGGATTGAAAATGAACTTTCTCGAGGTCAGATAACAATTGAGGCAAGCTCAATTGCTCACATAATGAGAGATTTAGTTAATTGGAAAGATCATAAAGATGTTCAATTTAAGTATGTTATTGAAGAGTGGAATTCTTGGTTGAGTTCACTTAGAGATTCTCCAGAGGTTAGATCTCAACAAATACAAATGGGCGAATCTCTATTGCAGCTTCTCATTGATCTAGAGCATCCTCTTCCTGATTATGAAAAGAAATTTATATGGCCGATAGCTTGGGCTTGGGCTGGAGTATGCTGGGATATATCTCAAATTGATTTGGTGGAGGGTTTTTTATATAGTTGGGTAGCTAATCAATTAAGTGCGGCATTAAGACTATTGTCATTAGGGCCAACAAAAGCTCAACAGCTTCAAAAAAAATCCTTATTACTTATTAAGTCTCAATCAAGTTACTTGTTGCAACAGAATCCGAAAGAAATTTGGATTAGCGATGTTGGCGCCATTATGGCGCAACAATCGCATATAGAACTTTATTCAAGATTATTTAGAAGCTAATGGAAAGTAAATTGAGAGTCGGAATAGCTGGACCAGTAGGGTCTGGGAAAACGGCTATTATTCAGAGACTATGTGAAAACCTAAAAGATAAATTAGAAATTGCAGTAGTCACAAACGATATTTATACGCAAGAAGATGCAAAATTTTTAACTAATTCAAAGGCGTTAGAACCCGAACGTATTAAGGGAGTTGAAACGGGAGGATGCCCACATACAGCGATAAGGGAAGATTGTTCTATAAATCGCATTGCGGTTGAAGAGCTAGAGCATAAATTTACAACTTTAGATTTAGTATTTGTTGAGAGTGGTGGAGATAATCTTGCTGCAAGTTTTAGCCCTGAGTTGGTTGATATATGTATCTATATAATTGATGTCGCAGCCGGGGATAAGATACCCAGGAAAGGTGGACCAGGAATAACACGTTCAGATTTATTAGTAATCAATAAGATTGATCTTGCTGAAATGGTTGGAGCAAGCTTGAAAATAATGGAGAGAGATACTCTATTGATGAGAAAAAATCTTCCTTGGTGCTTTACTAATACCAAAACAGGGGATGGCATAAAAGTAATCGAAGAATTTTTGTGTAATCTGATACCTTCTAAAGGTTAGAAGGTATCAGATTACACAAAAACCTATCTTCGTTTACTGAAATAGCTAGAACTGTCTCATTGGTTACAAAAATAGGGGTGTTCAGTTGGATACTTTCCCTAAACCCCAAGGTGGGCAAACAACTAAATTTAGTTCGTATTTCATGAAGCTTTCAAAGCGCATTTTCGCAGGTTTGGCTACTGCCTCATTAGCAGTAACTGTGACTGCTTGTGGTGGATCAGATTCCTCAGGCAACTTTGATGACACCGTAACTGTTGGAATTCTCCATTCTCTTTCAGGGACAATGGCAATCTCTGAGTCAACTCTTGTTGATACAGAGAAAATGGCTATTGAGGAAATCAATGCAGCTGGCGGTGTAACAGTCGATGGTAAAAGCTATAAAATTGAATACATCGTCGAAGATGGAGCCTCAGATTGGCCTACCTTTGCTGAGAAATCTAAGAAGTTAATCGACCAAGATGGAGTACCAGTTGTCTTTGGTGGCTGGACATCTGCAAGTCGTAAGGCAATGCTTCCAGTTTATGAATCTAAAGATGCATTCCTTTATTACCCAATTCAATATGAAGCACAAGAGTGCTCCAATAATATTTTCTATACAGGAGCAACTCCTAATCAGCAGTCTGAGCCAGCTACGGATTTCATGTATAAGCGCTCACCAGCTGCTGGAGGGGATTTCTTCTTAGTTGGGTCTGATTATGTTTTCCCGAGAACTTCTAATACGATTACTAAAGCTCAAGTTAAACAACTTGGCGGTAAAGTTGTTGGAGAAGACTATCTTCCTTTAGGTAATACAGAAGTTGCTCCTATTATCTCAAAGATAAAAGTTGCTCTTCCTGATGGTGGAATCATCGTTAACACTTTGAATGGTGACCAAAACGTTGCTTTCTTCAAACAAATCCAGGATGCAGGAATCACTCCTTCTAATGGCTATTACGTAATGAACTACTCCATTGCGGAAGAAGAGATTAGTACGATTGGACCTGAGTTCCTTGAGGGGCATTATGGTGCTTGGAACTACATGATGTCTATTGATACTCCAGCCTCAAAGAAATTTGCTAAGAGCTTTAAGAAGAGATGGGGTAGCGACCGTGTTGTAGCTGATCCTCAAGAATCTGCTTACAATATGGTTTACCTTTGGAAGCAGGCAGTTGAAGATGCAGGTACATTTGATGACAATGCTGTTAGAGAAGCATTGGTTGGCCAGACATTCGATGCTCCACAAGGACCAGTAGAAGTTATGCCAAATCATCATCTATCTCAAACAGTGAGAATCGGTGAAATCAACTCTGAAGGTGGATTTACAATCCTTGAAGAAACTGGAGTAGTTGAGCCACAAGCATGGAACCAAAAACATCCAAGTTCAAAAGGTTATGCTTGTGATTGGACTGATCCTAAGAAAGGTGAAAAATATAGGATGTAATTCAATTTTTGACTTATAAATAGATTCTAATAAGGAGCCTTCGGGCTCCTTATTTCTTTAAAAAAACAACCAAGCTAGTGCAACTTTTTCTTGAAAGCCTCTTTAATGGCGTTGCTATTGGCTCAGTTTTGCTTGTCGCAGCACTGGGACTAGCAATTGTCTTCGGTTTAATGGGTGTCATCAATCTTGCTCATGGCGAATTGATGATGCTTGGTGCTTATTCAACATACATAACTCAATTAATTTTTAAACAAGTTTCTTTTTTAAAACCTTTTTATGATTCGTATGTCATAGTAGCTATTTTTATTGCTTTTTTAGTTAGTGGAACAGTTGGGATTCTTTTAGAACGAACAGTTATTAGACGTCTCTATGGAAGTCCTCTTGAAACACTTTTAGCTACATGGGGAGTTAGCCTAATACTTCAACAATTTGTTAGAAGTGTTCCTCTGGCTTATGGAAGTGGTTTGGTTGTAGCACTTTTCTTTGGATTGTTTTCGCCATTATTTATTTCTGATGACTTACTTTCTGGCGCAAAAGGTAAATTAATAAGGGCATGTACCTGGGGCTTTTCTGCCTTGCTAGGTGTCACAACAGGAGGTATTTTATCTTCTTTAGTAAGTAAACTCAGTCGCGCAAGTGCAAGAAATGTTGATGTTACTGCCCCTTCTTGGATGAGAGGTGGAATAGATTTTGTTGGAATTACTTTTCCTAAAACACGTTTATTAATAATCCTTATCACCGTAATATCTGTTTTAGTAGTGATTTTCTTTCTTGATAAAACAGCGTGGGGAATGAGAATTAGAGCAGTAACTCAAAATAGACCTATGAGTGATTGTTTAGGTATATCAACAGAAACAGTAGATATTATTACTTTTGGAATTGGCTCTGGTCTTGCTGGTGTCGCTGGTGTTGCCGTTTCACTTCTTGGTTCAGTAGGCCCAAATGTTGGCGGAAATTATATTGTTGGATGTTTTATGGTTGTCGTTCTTGGTGGAGTAGGTAATTTGCTAGGCACAATTCTTGCTTCTTTCTCTATAGGAATTATGACTGATTTAATTGGAGCAGGGAGACTCCTTACCATTTGGCCAGATATGCCTTCACCTCTGGCATCAACAATAGATTTTTTTGCGACAACAAGTATGGCTAGAGTGATGATATTTGCACTAATAGTCATATTCTTGCAATTCCGACCAACTGGGATGTTCCCTCAAAAAGGAAGAATGGTGGAGTCTTAACTTATGAGTATTTTTTCTACAAAAAAAAGTTGGATTCACTTAACTATTTGGGTGATAATCATTGCATTAATTATTGCTGCTCCTACATTACTTCCTGTTTTTAGATTAAATCTCTTAGGTAGATATCTATCTCTTGCAATAGTGGCTCTAGGAGTTGATTTGATTTGGGGATTTACAGGAATGTTGAGCTTAGGCCAAGGAATTTTCTTTGCTCTTGGTGGATATTGCGCTGCAATGTTCCTCCAATTGAATAGTTCAGGACAATTTCCAAATGGTATCCCCGAGTTTTTTGGTTTATATGGAGTCGAAAAACTTCCATTTTTCTGGGAACCTTTTAAAAGTTCAATTTTTACTCTTATTTCCATTTGGTTGCTTCCAGCAATAATTGCTGGTCTTCTAGGTTATTTAGTTTTTAGAAATAGAATTAAAGGTGTTTATTTTTCAATCCTTACACAAGCGGCTCTTTTGGTTTTTTTCAATTTCTTTAATGGTCAACAGAAATTGATAAATGGAACAAATGGTTTAAAAACAGACGTAACTCAACTTTTTGGACAAATGGTAGGTTCTGAAATAATGCAAAGATGGTTCTTTTGGATATCAGCTATTTTAGTAATATTTGCATGGGTTTTTGCGAGGTGGATTGTTCGAGATAGATTTGGAAATATCCTTATCGGAATTAGAGATGATGAAGCTCGAGTTCGTTTCACTGGATATAATCCAGTAATTTTTAAAACAATAATTTTCTCAATAGCAGGAGGCTTAGCTGGAATTTCAGGGGCTTTGTACACAGTTCAATCTGGAATAGTTTCTCCTCAATTTATGACTGTCCCGTTCTCTATCGAAATGGTCGTTTGGGTTGCGGTTGGGGGTAGAGGAACTTTGCTAGGCGCAATTCTTGGAGCTGTTTTTATCAATTATGCAAAAAGTTTAGTGAGTGAAGCATTACCAGCAAGCTGGATGTTTATTCAAGGTGGATTATTTATTCTTGTTGTAACAGCTCTTCCAGAAGGGGTACTTGGATGGATCCGAAAAGGAGGTCTAAAGAAATTACTCTTTTTAATTGGAATTACTAAAAAACTGGAGACATATCCAAGTCTTGAAGTTAATGAACAAGGTGAGGTGAAATCATGAGTTCTCCATTGCTAGAGCTAAAAAAAATCTCAGTTAGCTTTGAAGGATTTCTTGCACTTAGAGATCTTGATCTGGTTTTGAATAAAGGCGATCTTAGAGCAGTTATTGGTCCCAATGGCGCTGGTAAAACTACATTTTTAGATGTAATTACTGGCAAAGTATTACCGACAAAAGGTGATGTGATTTTTAAAGAAAAATCGTTGCTTGGTCAAAAGGAGTTTCGTATAGCGCGTAAAGGGATCGGAAGAAAATTTCAAAGTCCTAGGATATTTGAAAATCTATCTGTTCGAGAAAATCTAGCTCTATCAGTTAGCAGGCCTAAAACTCCTTTTTCATTATTGATTGATAATTTAAAGGTTAAGCAATTAGATCAAATGCAACATTTGATGAGCATTGTGAACCTTCAATCAAAAGCCAATATCAGGGCAGGAGCTCTCTCTCATGGTCAAAAACAATGGCTTGAGATCGCTATGCTAGTTGGACAAGACCCTGACCTGTTACTAGTTGATGAACCTGTGGCTGGCTTGACTGATGAAGAAACAGATTTAACTGCTGATCTTCTTAAATCTCTAGCGGGTGATCATACTGTTTTAGTTATTGATCATGATATGGAATTTATTCGTAGACTTGATTGCCCTGTGAGTGTTTTACACCAAGGACATGTATTGAAGGAAGGCTCTATGAGCGAAATACAAAAAGATCCTTTGGTGATAGAGGTTTATCTAGGACAATCTGAGGAGGAAGAATAATGACTATGCTACAGATAAAAGGCTTGAATACATATTATGGCGAGAGTCATATCCTTCGAGATGTTGATATGAATATCAATCAAGGTGAGATGATTTGTCTTATAGGTCGAAATGGAGTAGGTAAAACAACTTTGCTTAAATCCTTAATAGGTTTATTAACTCCACGGCGTGGAGAGATTATTTTTAATGGAGATTTAGTAAATAGAAAGCTACCTCATCAAAGAGCTCGTTCAGGAATTGGATATGTTCCTCAAGGACGAGAAATAATACCTTATTTAACTGTCGAGGAAAATCTTCAACTTGGACTGGAAGCTTTGCCTGGAGGTTTAGCAAAACATAAAAAGATTGATGAACTTGTATATGAACTATTCCCTGTCTTAAAACAATTTCTAGATCGTAAAGGGGGTGACTTAAGCGGTGGACAACAGCAACAACTTGCCATTGCGCGAGCACTACTGGGAAAACCAAAGTTGCTTTTACTTGATGAACCAACTGAAGGAATACAACCGAATATCGTTCAAGATATTGAGTCAGCAGTCAAAAGGATTATTAGTGAGACTGGTGTTGGAGTTTTATTAGTAGAGCAACATCTGCATTTTGTGAGGCAAGCTGATCGTTATTATGCAATGCAACGTGGAGGAATAGTGGCAAATGGCCCAACTAGTGAATTAAGTAAAGCGGTGGTAGAGAAATTCCTTAGTGTTTAAGTCTATTTTGTTTGAGAGAAAGCAGTCTCTTTCTCTATTCTGTCTTGGCAAGTAGAGCAAAGAATATGGCCTTTCTTTTTCCAAAAAGTCTTTGTTGACCTTTCGATATTTTGTCCACAGCCAAGGCATTTAAAGAGTGGACTCATTTATTACTTAATATTTTTTGTATGATTAATTATCATACTATTTTAGTCTGTCATAAAAGATACAATATCTTTTGGGTAGTAGTCTTTTTTTTATAAATAAAATTGAATAATTTAATTAACCTGAAAAAAGCATTTTTGGATACTTGTTCGATTTATTTACTTTGTTATAACCTGACTAGCTTGTTTTTAGTTCATGTCTTTCGAGAGACTAAGCAAAACTGAAATAGTTCATGGCAGGATTGCAATGACAACTGTATTATTTGTTTTATTCCTAGAAATAGTATTTAAAATAAATATTTCTTAGATACTATATCTATTTAATTAATTTTTTTAAGGAATACTCAAGTTAAGCTACTTTCAGGAATAGAGAATCTTTTATTCGCTTAATTTCTCCATCTTTCCATAACCAGATAATAGGTTCTTTAGACTTTGCTATTTGTAGATCAATTCTATTTTCAATACTTATAGGATTAAATTCTGTTTTCGCCTCAAATTGTTTATCTCTGATTGCCTGATTGATAACAATACTTCCATCCTTTCCAGATATTGATCTATGAAAAGTACCTATAGGTATTTGTAGTGCACCCATGAATCTATTGAGATAAATTATATGATGAGGTTCATCCCAAAGAGGATTTAATAGCGTGAAAATCCTATCTCCCTCAAGTACCAGATTATTATCTGTTTGATGATAGTGTACATAATATTGCTCGAAGCTATTTAAATCAGGTGGTGAAGTTGCTCCTCCTCTATGAATAACAACGTCACTACCATTTGAATCTTGAACACTGGCATCTAAAAAAGTTACTTCAGGAGTCTCTCGAAAAATATTAACCGGTACAAAATTGAGTTTCATTAAAAATTTTATTTGTACCGAATATTACGTGAATAAATGTATCTAACTGTATTAATTGATTCACTTTGATCGAATTAATTATCTTTGAGGCAAGAGTAATAGTATTTAAATATACTAAAAGCCATCAAATATGATTTGTTTTATTTAGCTCACAAAGCAATTAATGATACACAAGATTATAAAAAATATTTATAAATTTAACCATAATAAGCTATTAGGTTATGACTAAATCAGGCATTAAAAATAAAAAACTCTTGGTTGACTTGATGGTCAAAACCTTTAAATCTCTTCCCGAAACAGCGATCACTTTTTCGAACATAAAAAAAAATTAAACGCATAACCTACGATACCTTTTTGAGATACTTTGCGAGCGGATTATTTTTATTATCTCATGGTCTTCTGGTTTTAGATCATCTAGGAATAGGAGCAGCTCTTCATGGCCTTGGTGAAGTATTTTTTGCTCCTTGGGCTATTAAACAGAAAGCATGGGACTTGGTTTTTATAGCTTTTTTGTTTGGCGCCTTTGATCTTTGGGGAACTTTGAAATTAGGATTTAATTAGTAAATTTATTAAATTAATAACTTTTTTCTTTAAAAATAGAGGGAGGTCAAAACCCTTCCCAGTAGTTGTGACCTCCCTACAGAAAACTTTGGAACGGGTTTTCTGATAAAACAGTTATAGTTAATTTACTTAAATAAGTTAAGACATAATTGATACAGAATTAAAAATCTATAAAAAATTAAAGTAAGTTTTGAATTTATTTGCTTAAAGCTTAATTAGTATAAATTTTTTTTCGTTTAACTTTCTTTAACTCATGCATACCTTCTATTTGTTGGTAAACAGATTGAAGTTGGTTGCAAATGTGCTCAGTATTCTCTACTTTGTCTAATCTAAGTAGCATCTTCTCTATTTGCTCTTTGCAGTCTAGGAAGACATGGCAATCTATCGTCCCCGGCTCATATTGCATGTTAAATTTGAATAATGTTTACTTTTAAGGCATTAATTAAATTATATCTGTAGTGATTGATTCAATATGTTTGTAAGCTATTTCATTATTTAGTTTGTAAATAATAAAATTCAAATATATAATTAAAAACTATATTTAACTAATGGAAAGACTTTTTTTAATTCTTTCTCAACCCATTTCAGCTTTCATGGCTTCATGGATTCTCTTACTCATGATTTCATGACCACAATATTGCAAGTGCAATTCTTGAGAGCTTTTAGCAGATTTATTTTGAGAGTACTTAAGTCCTCTGTAAGTTAGTTCAGCCATTAGAAAAAATTGTCATTGTTCAAGTCCCCGTTCCATGGCTTGAATCTAACTGCGACTCGGATAGAGCTGAACGTTTGTAGATAATACACAATTCATTCTCAATCTGTTGAAGTTTCTTCAAAAATTATTATCAATTTAGATCAGAAACTTTTTGTCTTTTCAAGCATAAAGTCTGATTGGGTAAAAATTATTGCTTATGGACTCTATGGAGAGATGGAACAATCTTGTCTATATCTTGAAAAATAACTGTGTAAGAATATTTTTCTATTAATTAACTTGCCAGTCTGGAAATGTATGAGTCTCTTGAACCTGCATTTATCCAACCAGTTGCAATTGTTTTGGAATGAATTTTGTTAACTCTGCCTCTATGTATATGTGTCAATCCCGCAGGGAAAATAACTAATTTTCCTCTTTCAGCTGTCTCATGATGTTCCTGCCAGTGGAATTCTGTACCTCCAGATTCGACATCATTGCAATAGAGAATCCAAGCTAAAACTCTATGAACCGGTTCAGTTGCTTCTTCGCTAATCGTCCAGTCACAGTGCCATTTCTTAAATCCTTCTCCAGGGGCGTATCGTTGTATGTTGAAAATTGGATTGACAAATAGTGATTGTTCTGGGGAGCATTTACTTAAAAGAGGACGATCTTGGAGGTATTTTTGAAGCCCAGCATCGACTCCTCTTATAATGACCTCAGAGAGTGCAAATGCTTCTGGGTCAGTACGATCTATGGATACAAGGCTGATATCAGTTGAAATTTTTGCAGGTTCTGAATCATTATTTGATCCATTACTGAAGGCGATTCCATTGCGATGCAAGTCTGTGCGACGATCAAAAAATGACATCACACCATCAGCAACAGATTCAAAACCTTTATTCCTATAACTAGCTATTAAATTCATAGAATTTTTAAGGGTTTTTCGGGCTCTGGATACTTTAAATCCCTTGAAAGTACCATTTCAATAAAAATCCTATATGGACTTCTGCCCTCTTTTGGTTGGCTAGCGGTCTGTTTGATTTAGATGAAGTTGTTTTATTAAAAGGCTATAAATTAAGCTACAGCCTTATCTTTAAGAGATCTTAAGTATCTCTTCCTTTGACCGCTACCTTCAACTTCAAAATGCCAAGTAGGTTGTTTGTTGTCGGTTTTTTTTAAGTTAACGCCAGAATTGCTTGTGCTTAACTTCTTCTTAATCTGTGTATTCATGGGCTTATTAAAGCACATTCTCTAATTTTTTATGGTTCGGTCGTTACTTTCTCTTCTTGTAAATGGATACTAAAAAAGAGGCCCAGTTGAACCTCTCTTTGAAATTTAAAACAATTTTGACCTTAACCTATGCAATTCCTCGGTTCTTATAAGGGTCATCTCTGAAAGGCTGTGCCTCAAAACTTGGAGGTGAGTTATCTTTATAAGGATGAAATAGAGCATTTCCCATTGAAATGAGTAATTCTTGAAGCCAAAGAATTGTTTTTTTCATTGATTCCTCTGGGGGACATAACCATATATATAAGTTACGTGGAATATTTATACATCAGTAAAAACTCCTCTTGTTGGATTTTTAATTTTCTAGGCAATAGCAATCGAGCAGCTCTCGCGAATCTATTGGAAATAAGAAATTTTGATCTTATCCGATTCCTTGAGGTGAGGTTTTCGTCCGAACCTTAAACTCCCAAACCGTAATTCCTCCGTTTGCATTTATTGCAGCCAAGGCAGTGTCATCAGGATGCCAAGCGATTTGGCTTACAAGGTCACCTGCAAATGCACCACCAACTGGATCACCCTGACCATCTTTTTGGAGAAACCAAGAAAAAACTGAACCATCTCTCGCGCCAGAAGCTAAAAGCATCCCGCTATGTGAGAAAGAAAGGCATGAAATGGGTTCCGTATGAAGCATTAACTCTCCTGGTACAGTGCCCTCAGGACCATCGCCTTGAAAACTCCAAACCGTCACTCGATCACTACCCCCAGTAGCAAGGACTGTGCCGGTTTGATCAAAAGCTAGGTGGCTTGGTTTACCTGGGTAGCCTGTCATCTCTGAATCTTGATCAGTTGAACGACGCCAGAAATGAACAGAATTATCTTGGCTGCCGCATGCCACTATGTCACCATCTGGACTAAGCACCATAGATACTAGTGAGCCTCTCCATTCCAACTTTTGATTGATCTTGTCGTTTACGACATCAAAAAAAGTTACTTGGCCATAGCATGCTGTTGCTAATTCATTTGAATTAGACCAAGCAATCGCGCTGACAGTGCTGGGATGCTCCTCTGATCGCCAATGTTCTTGACCTTGATCATCAAAAACATAGACGTATTTAGTAAAAACTACAGCTAAAAATTTTCCGTCTGGGGACCACTTGATGTGCTCAACCCAACCTTTCCCAAGTTCTATAGTTTTAGTTGACGTACCCTCTTGGCTTTCCCATATATTTACATGTCCATCTTGGCCAGCAGTTGCAAAAGTCTTTCCATTTGGATGTATAGACATTGCGAGTAAGCCGCCTTTATGTATGTCTTTTATTTGCCAAATGAGCTTTCCAGATATTCCCTCAAATGCATAAAGCCCACCAGCGACGTCACCTACTAAAAAAGTTTTACCTTGTAGTGCCCAGCCGCAGACAATCGCGTAGTCGCTAGCTTGAGCAGACCAACTTTCATGAAGCATTCCCTTTGGACTAAATGCTTCTATACCAGACATTTATCAAACTCCTTTCTCATTTCTACTTCATCAAGATTTCTACCGATAAAGACGAGTTGGTTACGGCGAGGTTCATTGCCCCATTCTTTATCAGGTTGTGCTGTGAAGAGCATGTGTACTCCTTGAAAAACTATTCGCTTAGATTCACCCGCATAACTAATGAAACCTTTAGTGCGAAATATATCCACACCTTTCTCAGACAAAAGTCGACTTAGCCATCTATTGAGTTTTTCTGGATCTACGTTACCGTCTCGCTCGATAGCGAATGAACCTACTTCGTCATCATGTTCGTGTTCAGCTACCCAAACCCTCTCAGCTATTGGAGAAATTGTAGAGATGTTCTGATCATTATCTATATGGTCTGTAGAAGGAGTATTTACTTTCGTTAATTTCATATTAAATTCTTCAGCTGTATGTTGCGTGAATAGACCTATATCCCTTGCCTTATCAACATCTATGAAGAAGGACTTAGTCCCTTCGGATTGAAGTTGAAGGCTCACATGCTTGCCGATTGGAACCAAATCCCCTGGATTTATAAGTTGTTCTTGTTCTGCGTAGAGTCTCACGCATGATTCAGCACCTGTGTTAAGAGCTGTCTCGTCTTTACCTTGATCTAATAACTGGACGAGAGACATTGTGGGGTCTGGACCTTCTTCGAGCGTAAGTTCATAGCGACCTTTTTCAAGTGAAAAAACACCTGTCCACTCAAATGGGTATTCTGGTTCAAGAAAAGTTGGACGACGCTGAAGTACTTGATCTAAATCAAAAGCACTTAGATTTAGCACAGTATCAATTGAGACGTCTGCTTGTTTACTGCGTATGACACGAGCCATACGATTCATATCGCGTAGCCGTGATTCTAAGTTGTCGAGTGATTCATCTGAAACTAGATCGGTTTTATTTAGGACAAGGACGTCAGCAAAGGCAACTTGCTCCGAACTCTCATCACTTCGACCAAGTTGTTGCTCTATATGGGCTGCATCAACAAGTGTGACTATTCCATCAAGTGAAAACTCCTCACGGATTTCATCGTCCATAAAGAATGTCTGAGCGACAGGACCAGGATCAGCAAGGCCAGTAGTTTCAACTAATACATAGTCAAATTTGTCTCGCCTCTTCATGAGGTTTCCAAGTACACGAATAAGATCACCCCGAACGGTGCAGCAAATGCAACCATTCGACATCTCGAAGACCTCTTCATCAGCATTGATGACTAATCCTTGATCAATACCAACTTCACCATATTCATTTTCAATAACAGCTATTTTTTTACCGTGTTCTTCGCTCAAGATTCGATTAAGTAGAGTAGTTTTTCCAGATCCTAGGAAACCAGTCAATATGGTAACCGGTACTTTTTGCTTAATGCTCATTTCTTTAACTAATAATGTGAACAATGAGAGTTGTCAAAAGAAATATCAGTTAGCCAATTCTCTTGTATTCCCAATAAATCTAGGGACTTTGATTCAAAATCATCTAGCTCAAAATAATTGTATGGAACTTTTAATCTTACTGTATTTTTTCCATTTTCTTTCTTAAGCGAATGATTTGAAAATTGAAGTTCTTTTAAATTGTCATCGAAGTCAGTTGAGATAGTAAGTTTTAAGATTTTATCTCTATCCCATGGCGCTTTATCCATAAAACTTGCCTGATCTTCCCAGTGTTGTCTATAGGCGTTAAACCCTTTAGTTGGAAACATTTTTGTGTCAATACTGTCTGCATTTTATCAATGTAGACAGGATTGTATTTGTAAAAGTTAAGGGTTAGTTAAATCATTCCATTTACTCTCAAGTTCATCACCCTCTTTCTCGTCACATTCTCCACCAAGTGAATCCACAATTGTACATGTGTTGTGTACTGCTACTGAAACAGTATTCCCCTCTAGCATTAGACCATCAACAAAGATCTGATTTCTTGCAATAGGGGTGGAAGTTTGTCTGCTCAGATTTTTCAATAGCTTGGAAGGAGGCTTTTGCTCAGCGAATAATACGTTCACGTTTTCTTCTTTCAACTCAGCTATTACCGTTGAAATAGTCTCTGGTCTAAGGCTGGAAGAATCACCAAGGAAATCTAATAGACTCAAAGTCTTCAAGCCAAATGCATCTCCGTAATATTCCATCGCTTTGTGCTTAGAAACGATTGTCCTTCGATCAGTAGGAATTGTGGCAACTTGTTTTTGAGTCCATAAATCGAGATCTTCCAAAATAGAATTAACGGCTTCAGTCCTCTCTTTTAAAACTTTTTTTGTTTCTCTGTCAAAGAAGGAAATTTTCTTATTGATATTTTTAGAAATGACATTTCCCATCTTGATGATGTTATGAGGGTCATGCCAGATATGAGGATCTAGCCCACCATGGTCATGGTGATGATGGTGATCGCCTTCATCTGGGACTTGAGCAATCGGTTCAACATCGTCGCCTGAAATATCCTTAAAGAAATGTTCGTCGGCTTCAAATTCAAAAGGCATATGCTCAGTAAAGAATGCATATTTACCAGCTTTTTTGATTTCTACAGTAAATGTTGTGGTATCTCTCTTTTCATTGAATGAAAGAAAATAAGCTTTTTCCTGCGCAACAAGTTTGTCATTATTGCGTTTGGTTTCTGAATTCTTAGAACCTAATAATTCTTTAGCAAGCTCTTCTGATGCTTCAATATCACCAGAGTTGAGAATAACCATTTTCATTGCAGGATCAGCATAGTCTCCATCAACTTTGGCAAAAGACCATTTGTATGTTCCTGCTGAAAGATCAAAAACACCAGCCCATTCAAAATCTCCTTCTCCGTGGCTATCGCTATGATCATCATGGTCATCATGATCGTCATGTTTAGCAGCTGAATGATCATCGTGGTCATCATCCTTAGAAGCTGAATGATCATCGTGATCGTCATGATGATCGTCTATTTCTATTGCACTTACGCCGACAACAACAGTTAAAGGATTATCTAACCATTTTTTCATTGCAGGGGTCATCTCTGAACCAAGAGTAAATACTTGGTTTGCACTCTTTAGTGTTTGAGCTTGCCTTGGAGTGATTTTGACATCATGAACATCTTGTTTTCTATCAATTAAGCAGGTTACAGGTGTTGAAGGTGGTGCAATCGCAGAAACGACATCGCAGACTAATGGCTCTACGGCAACAATTGGTTTTGAATTTGCCTGTGCACTTTGATTAATTCCAGAAAATAAAAATGCTCCAGCAACAAGAGAACTTTTGAGAAATGTTTTATTGATTATGGGTTTAGCCTTTTTGGACTGATTAGAAAAATTCGACATCAAGAATATTTAGCGTATCTAAAACGATAATCATTTTCATTTGGTCTTGGCAAGTATATTATGTTTCTTGTCAGCAAATCCTCTAATTGATGTCTAGTTTGATTGCTGAAAATGTGACATATTCCTATTCGAGTAAAATCAAACCTGCTTTAAGCAAGGTTTCTCTTAAGCTTGAGCAAGGTACTTTGACTGCTCTTGTTGGTCCCAATGGTGCTGGTAAGTCCACATTATTAAGCTTGCTGCAAGGAAGTAGTAAGCCGGATCAAGGAGAAATTACTGTTGACGGAAAACCACTTAGAAATAATCGATCTCAAGTGGCTTTAATGCCTCAGAGGGGGAAGCTTAATTGGAATTTTCCAATTACTGTTGAAGGATTAGTTTCTTTAGGTCGAGTCAATCATTCGAAATCAACTTGTTGTGAATTAGAAGCGGCTCTTCAACGTGTTGGAATATCTCATTTAGCAAAAAGGCGACTTGATTCTTTATCCGGTGGTCAGCAACAAAGAGCATTACTCGCAAAAACCTTGATGAATCCTGCCGAAATATTTCTACTTGATGAACCTTGTGCCGCATTTGATCCCCCCGCAAAGGAAGATTTCCTATTAATCATCCGTCAGTTAGCTGATTCTGGATTGACAGTGTTCGTCAGTAGTCACGATTGGGGAACATCATTAAATGCTTATGACAAGGTTGTTGTTCTAGATAAGATTATTTTGGCTTCTGGTAACCCTGAAGAGGTGCAGGAAAAACTTAGTTCAATTAATTATCTGAGATGGAAAATATAGTTGTGTATTGATATTTATGCAATTCGATCAAGCATTCAATCCTTGGGAACAATTTTGGCAGAGGCCAAAGTATTCAAGAGTATGAAACAACAGCTCAAATTTTTTAGAGGCTTTCTGGGGTATGTGCATTGTTTTGACGGGGCATCCCTGCAATCGAGTAGTTTCCCCGCAGCTTACGCAAGTTAAATGATGAATATCTCTTTCAACTGGGGCATAAAGGACCTCGCCGTTAGGGAGGTGTCTCGAGCGGATCAAACCTTGCTTTACTAACACTTGCAAGTTCCTATATACAGTCGTCAGACCCATTGCCTTTTGACCATTATGAAATTTTCTATGCAGTTCTTGTCCACTCAACTCATCAGGACATCTCTTGAGTTCATTGAGAAGTTGTTGCTGTCTCTTAGTTATGTCAGGCTTGCTTGTATTCATTAGCAAGATCTTAATTTGATCTGTCTAACTGACCATACTAAATCATTTGCTTAATGTCTTTTATCAATACAAATTGGTGGATCATTCCTCTTCTGATAACTTCTTTTTCAGGAGTGCTTTGCCCTGCCATGGGAACTGTATTGATAACTCATAAAAGGCTTCTTCAAGTAAATTTAATTTCACACTGTGTTTTGCCAGGACTTGCCTTGGCTATGGCGCTTGGGATTGACCCATCTATTGGAGGTGTCTTAAGCGGATTAGTGGGAGCTATTGCAGCAGAGAGTTTGACAAATAAAAAAAATCAAAATTATGAAGCTGTAATGAATACAATTCTTGCTGGTTCGATGGGACTTGGTGTTTTGCTTATACCTCTACTTGGAATCAGGATTGATTTGGAGGCTGTTTTGTTTGGAGATTTATTAACTTCAAATTTGAGCGATTTGTTAAGAACTTTGATTGCGTTCTCGGCATTCATTTGCTTAATGCTTTTTGGTTACGACAAGCTTGTTCATATTGGTTTAGACCCAGAAGGAGCTGCTTCAAGTGGCGTTAATGTGTCTTTTTTAAATTTAGCTCTGGGATTTACCACTGCACTTGTCATTGTGAGCTCAATGTCAGCAGTTGGGGTCATCCTTGTGATTGCGTTACTCTCAACACCAACTTTGTTGGGTTTACAGAAAGCTAGATCTCTGAGGGTTGCTATGGTTCGATCTTCCATATTTGGATTAGCTTTATCGATCATTGGTTTTTCGCTTGCTATGGTTATGAATTTGCCTCCTGGCCCTCTTATTAGTGTTCTTTGTGTAATTTCATTGATTTTGCTACCAAACAATAGATAGATTTATTTTTACTCTTAATTGCTTCTAAGAGTTGCTTTGTGGATGGATGAAAAGAGATAGTTTCTTAAAGATCAAGAAATCTAAAAATGGTAACGATATGTTTTTGAATTCAATAAAATATTAATTACTTGGATATTTTCCACCCTTTCATTGATTAACTCATGAAGAGAACGCAACTCAATGTAAGTATTGACCCAAAACTTTTAGAAAAGATTAAAGAGAGTGCGAGGATTTCGGGAAAATCATTGGTTAGTTATGTCTCTGATTGTTTTGTTAATCAAATAGATAATATACCTGTTGAATCGATAGATTCTCGATTTCACACGATTGAACAAAGACTGCAATCAATAGAGAAGAAACTTGACTTTCCTAATTATGCAAGCCATGTCACACCATCTTTTACACCTCATGAATTGCAGAATTTCAATGAATTCATTAAAGCTGTTTTCAGCAAAGAGTTAAAAAGGAAGGGATATAGATCAATGAAAGAAGCATGGAATGATTTTATAAACCATATAAATTGTTTTGAACAATGGAATGAGACATGTTCTTTTAGGCTTAAAGAGTCTCTTTTTATTGAACATGCTGATCCTTTAACAAGCGAAGAAATTAATCACCTCAAAGAAGGAGACGTATGTCCTCAACCAATTCGAACAGGAATTATTAATTGGATCAACAATTCAGATAAAGGAGAATGTTGTTGCTCCGATAAAGAGTTCCCTTCACAGGAGCAAATTTGCGAAAAGGGTTCAAAGTTAGTTGAAGATATATATTCTTAGACCAATTAAGATCACTTTTTGAAAGTTAATTAAATCCTGATTTGTTACAAAACAGGGGGATGAATTTATTCTTTTTTAGATATATTGCCAAGAACTTTATACCACAACTTTAAATTCTTAATTACTTCAAGATTAGTTAGGGTTTATATGGATTGCACAAGGCATCCATAATTTACCCATCTTATGGACACCATTGCATCCGATCTTTTTGGCTTCGATCTCTGCCTGAGCTTTGGTTGGATATGCATATATATTTTTTGAAGACGAAGAATTAGAACGATTGATTGACTCCTGAAGAGCATTGTTTTCTGGACTCCATACCTTTAGACCCATGGTTGTTATTCCGGCAGAAAATATTCCCATACCGATTATTGATGCATTCAATACTCCCATGGCTACAGCGCCAATAGAAACGACACCCATGGGAACAATTCCAATGCTAACAATCCCCATGGGAACAATTCCAATGGAAATGAATCCAAGTGGTGCTATGCCAAATGCAATTTTTTTTGGTTTGCTTCCACAATGCGAAGGACCTTCGATCTCTTTTTGATTAGTACTATTGTTGGTTGTCATTTATTGTTCGAAAATCTAGTGATGATGGTGATGTTCATTTCTTGAGTTGTTATTCTCTTTATCTTCATGAGCAGAATGACTTTTACAAGGCATCCATTTGTCACCCATTTTATGAGCTCCAGTGCAATTGAAATCCTTGGCTGCTTTTTCGGCTTCTATTTTTGTCTCAAAAAGAGAGGGAGTACCTTGTGTTTGACTATTATCTGAACATCCTATTAGTGAAAATGATAAAGAAAGAATAATTGTGGAGAGAATAGGCTTAAGTTTGTCCATTTATCTAGTTTTAGCTAGTAAATCTAGTCTTTAGCTTAATCAAGCCTAGAACTTTGTCATTGAGTATTTCAGAAAAATTAGAACAGAAAAGTAATTAAATCATCCAACTATCCTTTATTTCTTCTTTGTGAGACTATATTTTGATGGAAATTGATTTTCAGCTTTTTTCTGGCAAAGACTAAAAAAAATTCTTTGTATCTAAAGACACATATTTAATGCCTTTAACAAGCCTGAGAAGTTATCTTCATGACACATGAATAGTTTTGCTAGTTTTGCTAGTTTTGCTAGTTCTTTAGACCTATGAGGCTCTTTGCTCAATTACTTTCAATCCCTACTGCCTTAGGTTTCATGGCTCCAATGGCTGTTGAAGCAGGAAGTGAAAAGAACAAAGGTCATCATGATCACCATGGTGGTCACATGAATATGGGAGATTCATATCCTTCAACTATGTTTATGGGAAAAACAACTTTTGTTTTGGGTGGAATAGATGGCGTAAGTGATTCTGGAATGGGTGGAATGGGTGGAATGGGTGGAATGGGTGGAATGTCTACTTCTGAGGACAAGGATGGGACAGTTTTTCACTACGATACAAAGTTAATGTTTATGACCAGTTTCACAGGTCAAGACATGCTTAAAACTGCTGTTCGGATAGGTAATTTTGGCATGATGGAACCCTTCGGAATGATGGGTGAGGCAAGATTAGATACTGCTTTTAGTAGTAGTGATTCGTTGGAACTTCACAAGGCTTATTATCAGTTTCCTTGGGAGATGATATTCAAGTAACTTTTGGTCCCAAGCTTCGTCAAGATGATTTACTTGGTGTGTGGCCAAGTGATTACCCAAGCGATGGAGTTTTATTTGTACTAAACCAGGCAGGGGCCAATGATACTTATTCCAAAAAAATGGGAGCGGGTGCTGGTATTACTTGGTCTCATGACAAATTAGTTGCTTCTGCTCTCTTCGTTTCAGAAGACGCATCAAATTCTTCGATTGGTTTTTTAACTGATGAAGGTAAAGATCACATAACGACTCAGTTGGCATGGGTTGATGATAAATTTACTCTTGCAGCGGCCTATACCCAAGCGGATAACGGGAATACTGATAATTCTCCTGATGTGAATGATTACTCGTCTTATGGAATTAGTGGTAGCTATCAATTCGGAGACGACTACAGCTTGAGTGCTGGTATTGGTTGGAAGAATCCTGAAAACGAGGATAATCCTGATACTGCAATGAATAAGGTGGAGGATGGCAATACATGGTCTGTTGGCTTCCTATGGAATGATGCGTTTATTGAGGGAAATAAGTTTGGATTTGGTATTGGAACAGCCGAAACTCATAGAGATGACAGTGGTTATGATGATCCTTTGGCTTGGGAAGCTTTTTATGATTTTACGGTGAACGATAGCGTCACAGTTACTCCAGCTATTTTTGTTATTGAACAAGATGGTAAAGAGGACGTTAATGGAGCTTTGGTGAAAACCACTTTCGAGTTCTGATGCTAATGTTTGCTTATACTTTGATTAAGCTAATTGCGTAGATAATATAAAAGATATTATCTCTATAGTGGAGATCTAATGTCTGAAGAGTGACAATAATGACTATTTATATTTAAAGATCTATTATCAAGATTAATAAGGGTTCAATTCAACTATGAATAAGGCTTCTAAATATATTTTGATTATAGTTTTTGCTTTTCTTATTCAGATTTGTTCTCAGCCAGTATTTGCATGTGTTGAGGGTTTGACGTGGGGAATGGACCTTCAAAAGATAGAGAGCCATCTTGGTATATCTTTCAGTCCCATCAAAGAAGAAATAACCCGGAATCTTTTCGAGGTTAAAGATATTCAGATCAGTGGATTACCTGTAGAGGTTCTTCGAGTTCGAATTGAAAATGAGGACGGATTAAAGCAACTGGCTTATGAAATAGACAATGAAAACATGACTGAAGTCTTGGCAGGATTAAGGTATCGCTTTGGTCCTCCAGTTGGTACAAGTGTTAATGTTGAAGGTGGCTCTCCTCAGCAACAATGGATTTGGCATACGGGAGAAGATGTGATTGTGGCAGTTAAAAGTGAGCATCGTCCATTTGTGCTTTCTTATCGACCATCACTTTTAGATCCCTCTTTTCTATAACAGAAGTTTTTAAAAATTTAATTACCCAAATCCCCTTGCAGTTGATTTAGGCTGATCAAGAACATTAAGAAAGTGAGTTTTATCACTTCCAACATCATAAAGAGTGTAATAAGCGCCAGCACCAATTCCTATAACTCCTCTCTTAGGCATTCTCTGTTCTTGCTTACGATTACCACCTAAATCTTTGACGTATGAGTTAACTACAGCGTCAGTCAATTCAAGATGAAATTGTTGAGCACTTCTTGCTGTAAACAATCTATTCACACCAAGTCGAGTAAGACGGTCCAAAAGGATAAGAGGAGGTGTGTCCTTTGTTAGAGAATCTCCAACGTCTTTAGAACTTCCATGAATCAATCCGCAATCCAATTCGACAAATCCAAATTCAAGAGAAGCCAACCAATTTAAATAATACGGATCAACCGCATTTACAAGAGCTTTAACTACGCTTTCTCCTTCATTTAGTCTTAAAGCATCTGCCTTTTGTTCTCCACGATAACCCCGTTCTGCAAGTAGCTGATCTTCCCACCAACCATAAATACATTGGGGCTTGAAATCGCCAGGGAGAGGATTGATTAGACGGTCGATCAATGCATCGCAATTTCTTGCTGCTCCTACCATGTCACCCAAAACAAATAATTTTATATCTCCTTGAATTTTTTTTAAATTCTTTTGAATAAGTGCATAAGTCTCAAGGTCGCCCTTTAAACCACTTATTAATGCCCAGCGTTCAATCATCTTTCACACACATGACTAGCATCCTCGGCCAGTTCTGCAAATTCAAAGCCATGACTCAGGCGCCATGCAAATATATGAGGTAGCCCAACTTCTATGATAGCTTTGCAGGTTCGATTAATATCATATGAAACTTCTTTTATATCAATATTGTTTGTTTCATCGTCGTAAATCACATAGGTAGCATTAATCCCTCCATGACGCGGTTCGCCAACAGACCCTGCATTGACTATCCTTCTCATAGGTAAATTCATTTCTTTATTTTCTAATTTATTCTTAGGACTGTTTTTAAGACTTACTCGAATTGTTCCATTTCCTAATTCACGAAGATAAGGTAAGTGTGTATGACCACAAAATAAAGTTTCAGCTCCAGCCATTTCTACTCTTTCTAACGCTGCAAATGCATCCATATCTGGAAGGAGATATTCATGTTGACTATTAGGGCTGCCATGAACAAAAAGCAATTTATTTCTACGTATAGATTTTGGAAGGCTAGCTAGAAAACTCTTATTTTTATTCGACAACTTTGTAGTAGTCCATTTGTGAGCTTCGTGTCCACGTCTTTCGGCAAGTTGGGAGGGATAGCTACAATCACAGGCATCAAGTCCATCGACAACATCTTCGTCCCAACAACCCTGACAGGTGGCAATATTACGCTCTCTTATTAACTCCACAACCTCATTTGGATGCGGTCCATAGCCCACCAAGTCACCAAGGCAAGTAATGATATCAATTCCTTGACGATCGATGTCGTTAAGTACAGCCTCTACAGCAGGGAGGTTGGCATGTAAACATGAGATAACTGCTTGTTTCATAAGTAAACTTTATTAAGTTGCTGCTAATTGTTGATTGCCAAGAGAAGCTTGATGGAACTGCAATACAGCATCATTTACAAGACAAAGATTGACAGTAGATTTAATGCTTACAAAATCAAGATTTCTTCCTTGAATAATTAGTTGCGATATTCGCTGAGGTCTCCCTTTGGGTGGCGCAAAATTATTTAGTTGCAAAAACTGCGAACCATTTCGACTAACAATCCAGTTGAACAACATAAATCGTCCATCAATGATATTCATCAGGGCTTTTGCTCGATATACATCTCCATATGCACCATTAACTAATTCAAACCAAAAAGTATTTAGGCTTGGCGGATCCCAAACAGTTTCATTGAGGTTGATACTTAAGGATTCGATCTTTTCAAAGTTTAATGTGTCAACAATTGGCAATTCATTGTCACGGCCAAAATGGAGATATTTATCAGGTATAAGTTTTAAATTCTCAAGCTGGTTAATAACACGTCGATCAATGCCAGCCAATCCAGATTCCTTAGGAAGATAAAACTGTGGAAGCTCAATGAATAACAACAAACCATCTTGATCAGTACAGAGTTGATCAGAGGATTTAGATAAATCTATTAGCTGTGGTATTTGATCTTTAAGAAATACATAATCAATCTCATTAGAGTTTGCCTGTTCCAAAGAGTTCTCTGAGAATCCTGAAAGGCGAAGAAAACCACAAGAACTATTATGTTTTTTTAATCTATCAAGGATCCAACTGGTTTTACCACAACCTGGAGGACCTGAAATTAACCAGACCTGACGCATTCAAAAGATATGGAATAACGTAAAAGAATATACATCCATTTTGAAAATGATTTCCATTTTCATTTGCATGTTAAAACATTCAAGCTGAAGTCTTAGTAGGATTACCTTATATTTTGCTCCTCCGGTTGGGCACAATGATTATGTTAAAGATAGATCATTTCATCAATAATTGATTAGACATACAGTTGATAATGTAACTGTCTGAGTTGATAGCTATTAAAGCAATTTTGCTTACTTATCCTCCCTTGTTATTAGAACACTTTTTTCGCTATTAGAGATTTATTCAAAAGTTGAAGTAACCACGCAAAATGCCACTTGATTTAGTAATTTTTACCGAAATTGGATTGTTGCTTAACAAGTTCAAAGAACTCCTGCTTCAAACTTGCATCATGGCGAAAATCACCCCTAACGATTGAGTTGATCATGCTGGTTTCAGGCTCTTTGACTCCTCGCCATTTCATACAATAATGTTGTGCTTTAACAAGGATTGCAAGACCTTTGGGTTCACATAATCTCTCTATTTCATCAGCAAGAATCATGACAGCTTCTTCTTGAATATGTGGCCTAGAAAAGACCCAATCAGCTACTCTTGCAAACTTCGATATTCCAATAACTTTTTCTCCAGGTTTTATTCCTATCCAGCAATCTCCAAGAATTGGAACAAAGTGATGAGAACATGCTGATCGAACAGTGATTGGTCCAAGTGTATAGATCTCATCTAAATTTCTATCGTTAGGAAAATTAGTAACCTTAGGTTGAGGGTGATATCTGCCTTTAAATACTTCATTTAGATACATTCTGGAAACTCGTTCTGCAGTTTCTTGAGTGTTGTGGTCATTATCAACATCAATCAATAAAGTTTTCAGCAAATCTCTAACTCTGGTTGCAACTTCTCTCTCAAGAGTTTCTAGTTCTCCAGGCTGAATGAAATCAGAAATATTATCATTTGCATGGAATCTAGCTCCATTGGCTTTTATACGTTCACGAATTATTTCTGAGACTAATTTGCAAGAAATTTTATCTTTTAAATTATCCTTAACATTCTCATTAGGAGCAGTAGAAGTCATAACCTTTATTTGTAAGGGTAAAAACCGATGACATACATTTACAGCGCTAAGACCCTAACATATCGAGATGACTTTCGTTATGAACAGAATAACTAGACGCTTTTACTAGAATCATTGGACACAGTTGATTTTTGAGAAAGGATCTTAGTCTTCTATAAGTTTTTATAAAAGAAGAAAAATTTTAATAAAAACTTTAATTAAGGTCACCTTCTCTGAAGCAAATTCCTTCTAAAGCCCTTTAATAACTATATGCCGATGAGTGGAATTGAACCACCGACCTACTGGTTACGAATCAGTTGCTCTACCCCTGAGCTACACCGGCACTAGAATAAAGTTATCATCTTTGAATTTATTTTTGAGTAATTCTAATAAGCCTGATTCCAATTTGGATCCAAATTTAAAAGCTCGACTGTTGAAGGAGACTAAAAATCCTTATCGGGGATTAAGAAGAACTGTCTGGATTGCACTCTTCGGGTCAGCGGCCCTAGGCTTGTTTATTATGGTTACCAACGTAATTGCGGGAGATAATGTATCCATTAATGACCTTGCAATCCAAACTTCAGCATTAGTAATTATCGGCTTTTTGTTATTTAAAGACAGAAGCAAAGAAGATGCAGATAAGTAATCTAGCTTTAATTAATGAGATATATTAGAGGTGAGTTTGGATTGATTAGCTAAATTAAGTTGTTAACTTTCTTCTTTGGGTTACAAGCTTGAATGCTTCAATTTGATCACCTTCTTCCCAGTTTGCAAAGCGATCACAACCTATTCCACATTCGAACCCTGTTGATACATCCTTGACGTCATCTTTATTCCTTTTCAATGAGTCTAGATCGCCTTCGAAAACTACTTGTTTTCCTCTTTTAACTCTGGCTCGGCAATTACGTTGTATCTTTCCATTTATTACGTAGCAACCAGCAACGGCACTTTTACCAATGGAGAATATTGCTCTAACCTCAGCCACCCCAAGAGCTTCTTCTATCATTTCTGGTTCTAGAAGACCCTCCATCGCTAATTGGATATCTTCTAAAAGCTTATAAATAACCTCGTAGTCTCTTACGTCAACGCCATTTGCATCAGCGGCTCGTTTGGCGCCTGATGCCATTGAAGTATTGAATCCAACTATTACAGCACCAGAGGCCGCTGCTAAGTCAACATCAGTCTCTGTGATTTCACCTGGAGCTGAGAGCAATACTCTGACTTGGACTTCGTCTTTAGGAAGCTGCTCTAGAGAACCAAGTATTGCTTCTAAGCTTCCTTGAACATCAGCTTTGAGGATAATATTTAATTCTTTAAGTTCACCCTCACTTGCTTGCCCAGACATCGACGAAAGTGAAACTCGTCTTGAAGCCATTTGCTGAGCAAGTCGCGCTGCACGAGCATCGTTTGCTCGTTCTCCAACCACTGCTCTCGCGGCTTTTTCATCTGGATAAACTTCGAACTCATCACCAGCTGTTGGTACTTCGCTAAAGCCAAGGGCTTCGACTGGAAAAGATGGACCTGCTTCTTTAATCCTGGATCCATTTTCATCCACCATCGCTCTTACTTTTCCAAGTATTGGCCCAGCTGCGACTACATCTCCTGATTTGAGGGTACCATTTTGAACTAATAATGTTGCAACAGGCCCTTTTGCTTTGTCTAAGTGGGCTTCGATAACGGTACCTTTAGCCAATCTGTCTGGGTTTGCTTGTAAATCCTCTACTTCAGTTACGAGCAAAACCATCTCTAAAAGTTTATCGATGTTTTCGCCTTTAATTGCACTAACGGGAACCATTACCACGTCTCCTCCCCATTCTTCTGACAATAAATCCTGCTCTGATAACTCTTGTTTTACACGATCGGGAGAAGATCCTTCTTTATCAATTTTGTTTATTGCTACGACAATGGGGACTTTTGCTGCTCTTGCATGGCTAATAGCTTCTAGGGTTTGAGGCCTAACCCCATCATCAGCAGCTACAACTAAAATCGCTACATCTGTGACCCTAGTGCCTCTAGCTCTCATCGCTGTAAAAGCTTCATGCCCAGGGGTGTCCAGAAAAGTTAGTTTTTTAGTTGATCCATCATGTTCAGTCTCAATTTGATAAGCACCGATGTGTTGAGTAATTCCTCCAGCTTCCCCTGCTGCAACTCTTGCTTTTCTAATAGCGTCTAGTAAAGATGTTTTTCCATGATCAACGTGCCCCATCACTGTAACGACGGGAGGTCTTCTAATTAAGTATTTTAAATCTCCCTCCTCAATCATTTCAACTGTCTTCTTCGCTGCTTCTTCAACATCATCTTGAAGAACTGGTACTCCGAATTCCTCAGCAACTGTCTCGATTGTCGCTAGATCTAGTGATTGAGTAACGGTTGCAGTAATTCCTTTGAAAAATAATGATTTAATGATTTCGGAACTTTCAACACTCAACATGTCAGCAAGCTCTTGAACTGTGAGATTGTCTTCTGGGACAACAATCATTTCCGGTCTTACAAGTTTTGCTTCTCTAGCTGCTCTTAATTCCATCGCACGTCTTCTTTGCCTTTGGCGAGTTGTTTCTTTTTTACGTTTTTTTAGAGCAGTTAAAGGCTTCCCATTGTTTCTCTTTCCAGCCTTGGGCTTTGATGGTCGAGCCAAGCTCTCTGAGAGAACAACTGCTTGTTGTTCCCCTGCGAATCCACCTCTTTCTGCAGTTAGTGCATCATCATTTTCTCCAATAATATGGACTTTTTGACGCTGTTTTTGAGGAGATTTATTTCTTAAAGCATCAAGCTTTGCACTGTCATCCCAATCAGGTCTTCCTGTCCTTCTTGGTGCTGCAGCGGTACCACCAGGTCTATAAGTTGGCTTTTTAGGAGCTGCTGGAGTTGGCCTGTTTACCGGTGGCCTTGCTCCAGTTGAGTTTTCTCTTTTAGGCCTAGGGCTAGTTGGAGAATCAGTTTTTCTTTGTGGAGCCTTTGGTCTGGCTTGTGGCTTTTGCAGTTGCATCAATTCACTAGGTGCAACTGGTTTCCTCATACCAGATGGAACGCCTGGTCGATTATTAGCACGGTTTGGCCCACCAATGGACCTGGTAGGAACTCCAGGTCTGTTTTGTATAGCCCCTCGAGCTGGAGCCCCAGTACGCACTGGCGCTCCAGCTCGATTATTAGCACCTGGACGGTTTTGACCTTGAGTAGGTCGATTTGCTACTCCACCTCGATTGAGACCTTGACGATTTGGCGAACCTGGTCGACCTGCCCCTCCCATTCTGTTATTAGGACTAGGTCGATTTGATAATCCTTGACGATTTGCAGAGGTTGGTTTTTTTGGCGCGCCTGGCCTTAATGGCATTACGGGCTTAGTTCTTACTTCGTTCGTCTGAGGTTTATTTACAGGCTTTTCTCTTCGTATTGGTGCACCTACAAGTTCAAGAGTATTTTCTTTGGTTGGAGGCTGAGTTGTCCTCGACGGTGGATTCTGTTTGTTTTGACTTTTACTTCTTTGGATATTCCCTTGACCAACTTTCTGAGGAGAAATATCATCCTGATTCGTTCTTGTTTTTGTTTTTTGGATATTAGGTTGTAAGTTTTTTTTATCTTGAATATTTATTTTTGGTCTGCTTGGTGGTGCTAATGTTCTCTTTGGTTCCTGACGATTAATTTGCTGTGGTTGACCAATTGGTTTTTTAGTTAATTCAGATCTTTTTGGTTGGTTGATGAATTGTTCATCTTTTTTTTGTTCGGGATGTGGAATCTTTCGCTCAGTTTGAGTTAAAGGCTTGGAAATAGTTGGTTTTACTTCTTCTCTAGGCTTTGGAGGTAATGGTTTATTTGGTTTAGGGGGTGCGGTTATTTGTTGTTGTGCAGGAAATTTATTTTTTAAAGTTTTTTGGTTATTTGCTTGTGAAGCTCCTTGGTTTGTAACTAAAATTTGACTTGGCTTTAAAGGGGTATTTAACTTTACCTGTGAAAGTTCTGATTGATCGGGGGTATTTTTAGATTCGTTCTTCTGATTCTTTTGAGTTTTGACAGGACTTTTTTTAACAGAAAGAATTTGTTTGTCTAATTTCTTACTGGCTTTAATAGTGGTTTTTTCAGTATTGCTAGTTTTTAGAAAATCTTTGATTTGATTTGCCTCAAGACTGCTTATCGAGCTGCTGTGGCTCTTTGCTGCTATTGCAAGTTTTCGAGCTGCGTCTAGCACATCTTTATTGTCAAGGTTTAAATCCTTGGACAATTCATAAATTCTGATTTTACCGCTGCTGGTCATTAATTAATGTTGTGCTTGAACTTTAGATTTGGTTTTTGAGTTGACTGAGTTCTCTTAATGAACATCATGCCTCAGTATCTGAATAAATGCAGGTATTGAGTTGTTTTTGGAGCATATTGAAAACGCTTGAGTGTACATCACATCTCAAAGCTTTTTGTAATCTTTTACGCTTCAAAGCTTCTTCAAAACATGACTCAGTTGGACAGAGATAGGCTGATCTTCCCATCCCGCCTGAGAAAACTACTCCATTCTGAAAATCTCTAGTAACTTTTAAAAAATACTTGCGATCAAGAACTTTTTTGCAAGCTACACACCTTCGCAGAATGGGGTTTTGACTCACCGGGTTCCTTCCTCTTCTGTAATTATTTTATCTTCAGAAGCAACCCCTTCTTCGATTGTTTCTTCAATATCACTTTCTTCAGATTCAGATTCTGTTTCATTATTATCGATGTCTGACAACTGCTCATCTTGAAACTCTTCTTCGTCTTCTGGAAGGGGGTAAAGCTCTCTTAAACGTGCATCTTCTTCAGCTCTAGCTGCTTGTTCTGCTTCTAATCTCTTCTCAGCTTCTCTCTGTAAAGATTCTTCTTCTTCTCTTTGAGAAATTAATTCTGCAACCTCGGAATCTTCAGTGGCTTGATCATATTCTTGTGAATTTTTGATATCTATTTTCCATCCTGTGAGCCTTGCAGCAAGTCTTACATTTTGCCCTTCTCTTCCGATTGCGAGGCTAAGTTGATCTGGTGGAACCAAGACATGAGCATGCTGACCTTCAGGATCAACAAGTCTAACTACTTCAACTCTTGCAGGACTTAATGAGTTACAGATGTATTGAACAGGGTCTGAAGACCAACGAATTACATCTATTTTTTCTCCACGAAGTTCATTTACCACTTGTTGAATGCGAGCCCCTCTAGCACCAATGCATGCTCCAACAGGGTCCACCTCTCTTTCGATACTGTCAACAGCTACTTTTGTTCTGGGACCTACTGCTCTTGAAGGTGGATTTGCTTCACGAGCAACAGCAACAATACGTACTGAACCTTCTTGAATTTCAGGAACTTCATTCTCAAATAAATATACAACCAATCCGGCGTTTGACCTGCTGACAAAAAGTTGAGGCCCTCTCCTAGGAATTTCACTAACTTCTTTGAGAAATACTTTAAATGTTGCGTTTGCTCGATAATTATCATTTGGCAATTGATCTCGTCTTGGAAGCTCTGCTTCTACTTCTGGTCTACCTAAACCAGAGCTAACTGCCATAATAACTGACTGCCTTTCAAATCTAATGACCCTGGCAGTTAGAACTGGATCTTCTAGGTCAGCAAACTCCTCTTGAATCATTCTTCTCTGCTGATCTCTCAATTTTTGAGCTAAAACTTGCTTGGTTGTAGATGCAGCCATTCTTCCAAAATCTTCTTTCTCTGGAGTCACATCTAGTACAACGGTATCGCCAACTTGAGCGTCATCAGCAACTTGCTTAACCTCAACAATTGCTATTTGATGATCATCACTCTCAACCTCCTCAACTATTATTTTACTTGCTAAAACTCTGTAACCCTCCTCTTCTAGATCCAATCCAACATCAAAGTTACTAAAATAATCTTCTTCAAAAGGATCTTCACTGATACCTAAATAAAGAGTTCTTCGATATCGTTCATAACCTTTTAAAAGTGCTTCTCTCAAAGCAGCTTCGACGACTTGTGATGGAAGCTTTTTTTCCTCACTAATGTCTTCAATTAAGTTATTTAAGCCTGGGAGTAGAACAAGAGCCATCGATGATGGGATGTAGAGATGAGAATGATTGGGTTAGATAATTACTATCTAGATTTTAACCGGAGGGTGTTGTGAGTCGGACTTGGATAACGTCTTCAACCGGAATTCGTTGAGTTTTCCCCTTTTGATTTATATGAAGTTGATTATCTGTCCTTTTTAGAAGCAAACCGTTTGTTTGTTGTTCAATTTTTTTTAAATCCTGATAAGTAACTTCAATAGGAAAACCTTTGAATGTTTTAAAATCTTTTTCATCTGTTAAAAAATCACCAATTCCCTCGCTGCTGATTTCAAGATTAAAAGGTTGATCAATTATTGAAGAACCTTGGATAGCTTCATCAATATGTTGACTAAGCATAGAACAGTCATCAATAGAGACTTTCTTGTCAGGATTTTTGTGTCGGATATTTAGCTGAATTGATAAGGGGTTTAGATGAGTTAACATCTTAAAATCAGTTACATCAAAGCCATAATTAGTCGCTGATTTCGCTGTAAGAACCTTCAATTCTGAAACGGTTTGATTAGACAAAAGGCAGTGTCGAAGTCGGGCAGGAAGCCCGAGCGGTTTAAGTTTTGACCCGCCCCTATTCAAAGAGGTACCGTCAGGCTTCTAAATATTACTAGATAGAGGTTTCGGTTACCTCTAAAATCAACTTCTTTTTATTTTGCATTGTTCTACTTTATTCTTTGTTTAAGAAAATTCTAGTTATGGTGAGTTTTAGAAAGTTAGAAATCATTAGGATATTTAAGAGTAAATTGTTCCTTTTCTCAGTCCTTTTTTGCTTTTTGTTGGGGCCAAAATCAGTATTTGCTTTAGAAGATTTTCAAGCAAGTGAATCTCATAGTTTTGTTGCTAACGTTGCCAGTATGGTGTCCCCATCGGTTGTAAGGATTGATATTGAAAGAGAGATTCCAACAGATGAATTTGAATCTGATTTGTTAGACCCATTGTTAAGAGATCTTTTAGGCGATTTGGGGACTTTCCCAAAAAAAGAAAGGGGGCAAGGTTCAGGAGTGATAATTGATAGTTCTGGATTAATTCTTACCAACGCTCATGTAGTGGAAAAAGTTGATCGTGTGATAATCACTCTTCAAAATGGAAATCAAGTGGATGGAACAGTTGTTGGAACCGATCAAGTTACTGACTTAGCTTTGGTCAAAATCAAAGAATTTCCTGGCCTAGTCAGCGCAAAATTGGGAGATTCGGAAGATATTCATGTTGGAGACTGGGCAATTGCTCTTGGGACACCTTATGGACTTGAAAGCACTGTCACGCTTGGCATTGTCAGCAGTCTTCATAGAGACATTAATACTCTTGGCTTTTCTGACAAGAGATTGGATTTAATTCAAACTGACGCTGCAATTAATCCAGGTAATTCTGGCGGACCATTAATAAGTTCAAATGGAGAAGTTATTGGAATAAATACTTTGGTCAGATCAGGCCCAGGGGCTGGACTGGGATTCGCAATTCCAATCAATCTTGCATCAAAAGTTACTAATCAATTGCTCGCTAATGGAGAAGTTATTCATCCTTATCTGGGTGCCCAGTTGGTTTTATTAAATGAAAGAATAGCAAAAGAGCATAATCAAGATCCAAACGCATTGATTTTTTTGCCTGAGCGATCAGGAGCACTTGTGCAATCTGTTATCCCTCAAAGTCCAGCAGAGGAGGGAGGCTTAAGACGTGGTGATCTTGTTATTAATGCAGGTGGAACTGAAATTAATGATCCTGGGTCTTTACTTATGGAAGTTGAGAATGCTCAAATAGGGAAGCCATTCGAATTGGAAGTCGTTCGAAATAATAAAGAGATTAATCTTTCTATTAAGCCCGCTCCATTACCTGGAATCAGCTAAAAAACTTGCTACTGTCTTTCGAAAAGGTACGACTAAATGGATCTCCAAAATCAAATGAAACAAGCAGTTGCTCTAGCTGCTGTAGATCAAATTGAAAACGGGATGATTCTTGGCCTTGGCTCTGGTTCTACAGCAGCTTTAATGATTGAAGCATTGGCTGTGAAAATAAAATCAGGAGAAATAAAAGATGTTGTTGGAGTCACTACATCTTTTCAGGGTGAAGTTCTTGCTTCGGAATTAGGCATACCACTGAAATCTCTTTCCTCGGTTTCAGAAATTGACCTTGCAATTGATGGCGCAGATGAAGTGGATCCCAAATTTCAATTAATTAAAGGGGGAGGAGCTTGTCATGTTCAGGAAAAACTAGTGGCTGCTTTGGCCAGAAAATTTATAGTTGTGGTTGACTCCACAAAACTTGTTGACAAATTAAACCTTGATTTCAAATTGCCAGTAGAGGTTCTTCCTTCTGCTTGGAAACAAGTCCAAAAAACATTAGAAGATCTTGGAGGAGAAGGGTATCTAAGAATGGCCCAGAAGAAAGCTGGACCTATAGTTACTGATCAGGGAAACTTGATACTTGATTTATCTTTTAGTAATGGTATTGACCAACCTGAACTATTGGAGAGTCAAATTAACAACATTCCAGGTGTTCTTGAAAATGGACTTTTTGTTAACCTGACAGATCAAGTATTAGTTGGGAAAGTAGAAAATGACGCAGTGGGTGTTGAATCACTTAACAAGATTTAGAATCTCTAATTCGTATCGATTCTGCGTGACTATGCAATCCCTCGCTATTAGCTAAATGCACAACTGCATTTTTATTTTCATTAAAAGCTTCTCTTGAAAAATCAATAATTGAAGTATTTTTCATAAAAGTTTCTACTCCAAGAGCACCAGCAAACCTTGCAGTCCCTGAGGTAGGAAGAGTGTGATTTGGCCCCCCAAGATAATCTCCAATAGCTTCTGGGCTCCATGGTCCCATGAATATTGCTCCAGCATTATTGATGCTTTTAGATAATTCTTTTGGGTCCTCTACAAGTAATTCAAGATGTTCTGGAGCAAATGTATTGCTTAATTTTGCGCAAGTCTCTAAACTATCACAAATGACTATTAAACCCCACTTAGAGATTGATTCTTGGCATATTTTTAATCTTGGATGATTAATTAATTGGCGTTCAATTTCTGAAGGTAATTTTTCTGCTAATTCTTTATTAGTAGTGATTAGTATTGCCGAAGCTAAAGGGTCATGTTCAGATTGAGCTAACATATCAGAAGCAACATGTTCCAATTTGGCTGATTGGTCAGCGATTATTAGGATCTCACTTGGACCAGCCAGTGAATCAATTCCTACCTTTCCATAAACTTTTTTCTTTGCCAAAGTTACATAAATATTACCTGGTCCAGTAATTACATCTACTTTTGGAATTGATTGAGTCCCACTAGCAAGCGCTCCAATGGCCTGAGCGCCTCCAATACGAAAAACTTTGTTTATTCCAGTAATATGAGCCGCAGCTAGAACGGTTTGGTTTAAGTCCCCTTTTGAGTTAGCTGGCGAGACCATGATGATTTGATTTACTCCTGCAACAAAAGCAGGAATCGCATTCATTAAAACAGTGCTTGGATAGGCGGCCCTTCCGCCAGGAATATATATTCCCGCTTTTTCAACAGGACTCCATCTCCGTCCTAATGATTCACCATGGGGACCAGTATAACTGATATTTCTTGGTAATTGAAGACTATGAAATTTTTCAATTCTTTTTTTTGCCAATAAAAGTGAATCTTGTAAATCCTTGGGAGTCTCTTCCCAAGCTTTCAGTATTAATTTTGATGGAACTTGAAATTTTTCAGCTAGAAATCCATCAAAGCGAGAGGTGTATTCTTTAAGAGCTTCATCCCCTCTTTCACTAATGTTTTTAAGAATATCGTCAACTACTTTTATTGCTTTATCTTGAACTTTGCCAGATGTTCTATCAGTAATTATCTTGAGCTCAAGCTGAGCCTGATCAATATTATTAGCCGTTTTTATAGTCAATCTTTTTGAAGGGGTCTCTTGAATCTCATCTTTATTAATTATTTGTGTCATGAACTTTTGGCTATTGGTTCAATTTGATTATCTTATGCCGTAATTTTGATTTATGTAGATCTTCTTCATGGTCTTGAGGTAGTGTGGATTAACATAAGACTAAAACATTAAGCCTCCGTGGCAAATACCAACTCAGCTAAAAAGCGAATTCAAATTGCGGAACGCAACCGCCTTGAAAACAAAAATTACAAATCTACAGTGCGCACGTTAATGAAGCGATGCTTTGTGGCTTGTGGAATATTTGAAAAAGAGCCTGGCGATGAATCCAAAGCAGATCTTCAAAAAACATTTAATTTAGCCTTTAGCAAAATCGATAAAGCTGTTAAAAAAGGTGTTTTGCATAAAAACACTGGAGCTAATCAGAAATCCAGACTTAGCGTTGCGCTTAAGAAAGTTTTGAAAGAAGTTGTTTGAGAATAAATAATCTAAGATTTATTATCGTAATAACATTTTTTTTTCATCTTGAGCGATTCCAAAAGTTCAATAATTGATAGCCACTGTCATATCGTATTTTCTAACTTCAATGAAGATAGAGAAAAAGTTGCCGAAAGATGGAGAAAACAAGGAGTTAAAGCCTTATTACACGCCTGTGTAGAGCCCTCTGAAATCCCTGCTATTAGATCAATGGCTGATCAATTTCAGGAAATGAGATATTCCGTAGGAGTACATCCTTTAGATGTACATCATTGGGGACCAGATACCGCAAGTGTTTTAAAAAAAGCAGCTCTTGATGACAGTCGAGTTGTTGCAATAGGAGAATTGGGACTTGATCTTTTCAAGGCAGAGAACTTGAGCGAGCAACTTTCAGTTTTAATGCCGCAATTAAACTTAGCTTTTGAATTAGATTTGCCAGTCATTGTTCATTGCAGAGATGCCTCAAAAGCAATGTTAGAAGTTTTTTCTAAGCTTTCTAAAGCTGACCGCTGTCCAAAAGGTGTAATGCATTGTTGGAGCGGCAATGTTAAAGAGATGAGAGAGTTCCTTGATCTTGGCTTTTACATAAGTTTCAGTGGAAATGTAACTTTCAAAAACGCTTTTGATATTCATGAATGCGCCAAAGAAGTTCCGCAAAGTAGATTTCTAGTAGAAACAGATAGTCCTTTCTTGTCACCTGTCCCTCATAGAGGAAAAAGGAATGAGCCGTCTTTCGTAAAGCATGTGGTAGATAAAATATCAGAGATTAGGGGTGAAAGCTTTTCTGAAATTGCTGAAAAGACCACTCAAAACGCAAGGGAATTGTTTGCGTTGCCTTAAATATCATTGTTTCCTGTAGTTTAATAACTGATTTAAGTGTAAGATTAACTATTGTCTTGATTAGGCGTGTTATTTGCGCTTAAACCTTTAAGGTTCTACCTTTTGAGTCAGTTGTTCGTTGATTAAGTAAATTCAATTACAAAACTCGGTCTTCCAGTGGATTGTTTTTTGTTTTTTTCTTACTAAAGATCATTTTTCGACCTAAAGGACAAGACATAAACCCCGTCCTCTACATATAAACCCAGGTTCTCGAATGAGCAGAAGCGCGATTCAGGTGGCCAAAGCAGCTACATATCTGCCTGATCTGGTTGAGGTGCAAAGATCAAGTTTTAAGTGGTTTTTGGATAAAGGCTTGATAGAAGAATTGGACAATTTCTCTCCCATTACGGACTATACAGGCAAACTTGAGTTGCATTTTATAGGGGCAGAATATAAGCTTAAGCGTCCTAGACATGATGTAGAGGAAGCAAAAAGAAGAGATGCAACATTTGCTTCACAAATGTATGTCACCTGTCGTTTAGTTAATAAAGAAACCGGAGAGATTAAAGAACAAGAAGTTTTTATAGGTGAATTACCTTTAATGACTGAACGTGGAACTTTTATTATTAATGGCGCTGAAAGAGTAATAGTTAATCAAATAGTTCGAAGTCCAGGAGTTTATTTCAAAGATGAGCAAGATAAAAATGGTAGAAGAACTTACAATGCAAGCGTTATTCCTAATCGTGGAGCATGGTTAAAGTTTGAAACAGATAAAAACGATTTGCTGCATGTTCGCGTAGATAAAACACGAAAAATCAATGCTCATGTCTTAATGAGGGCAATGGGTTTATCAGATAATGATGTCATAGATAAATTAAGACATCCTGAATTTTATAAAAAGTCAATAGATGCAGCAAATGAGGAAGGTATAAGTTCAGAAGACCAAGCATTGCTAGAGCTTTATAAAAAGTTAAGGCCAGGCGAGCCACCTTCTGTAAGTGGTGGTCAACAGCTACTTCAGACAAGATTTTTTGATCCAAAAAGATATGATTTAGGAAGAGTTGGTAGATATAAAATAAATAAGAAATTACGCTTAACTATTCCTGACAATATAAGAACACTTACAAACGAAGATGTTCTTTCTACTTTAGATTATTTAATCAATTTAGAATTAGATGTTGGTGGAGCAACTTTAGATGATATTGATCATTTGGGTAATAGAAGAGTTAGGTCAGTCGGTGAACTTCTACAAAATCAAGTTCGAGTTGGTTTGAATAGACTTGAAAGGATAATTAAAGAGAGGATGACCGTTGGGGAAACAGATTCACTAACACCTGCGCAATTGGTAAATCCAAAACCTTTAGTGGCAGCAATAAAAGAATTTTTTGGTTCAAGTCAATTAAGCCAATTTATGGATCAAACCAATCCATTAGCTGAATTAACGCATAAAAGACGTATCTCTGCTCTGGGGCCAGGAGGTTTAACTCGTGAAAGAGCTGGCTTTGCCGTTCGGGATATTCATCCATCTCACTACGGAAGACTTTGCCCGATTGAAACACCTGAAGGACCAAATGCAGGTTTGATTAATTCGTTAGCAACTCACGCACGAGTAAATGAATACGGTTTTATTGAGACACCATTTTGGAAGGTAGAAAATGGTCGATTAATCAAGGAAGGTGACCCTATTTATCTTTCTGCAGATTTAGAAGATGAATGTAGGGTTGCTCCAGGTGATGTGGCTACAAACGAAGATGGAAAAATAATGGCAGAACTTGTTCCAGTTAGGTACCGACAAGATTTTGAAACGGTTTCTCCTGAACAAGTTGATTATGTCCAATTATCTCCTGTACAGGTTATTTCTGTAGCGGCATCCTTAATACCATTTTTGGAACACGATGATGCTAATAGAGCTTTAATGGGTTCAAATATGCAAAGACAAGCAGTTCCTCTTTTGCGTCCAGAAAGGCCTTTGGTTGGGACTGGTTTAGAGACTCAAGTTGCTAGAGACTCTGGAATGGTTCCAATTTCAAAAGTAAATGGATCTGTGACTTATGTTGACGCGAATGCAATTGTCGTTACTGATGACGAAGGAAATGATCACACTCATTACTTGCAAAAATATCAGAGATCTAATCAAGATACTTGTTTAAACCATAGGCCTATAGTTTTTAATGGTGACCCAGTGATTGTGGGGCAAGTTTTGGCTGATGGTTCGGCATGTGAGGGAGGGGAAATAGCTCTTGGTCAAAATGTATTAATTGCATACATGCCATGGGAAGGTTACAACTATGAAGATGCAATTCTTGTTAGTGAAAGGTTAGTTAAAGATGATCTATATACTTCTGTCCATATAGAAAAATACGAAATAGAAGCTCGTCAAACCAAGCTAGGTCCAGAAGAAATAACAAGAGAAATCCCAAATGTCTCAGAAGAAAGTCTTGGGAATTTGGATGAAATGGGAATAATACGAATAGGGGCTTTCGTTGAGAGTGGTGACATACTTGTTGGAAAAGTAACCCCTAAAGGAGAATCAGATCAGCCGCCTGAGGAAAAACTTTTAAGAGCTATTTTTGGAGAAAAAGCTAGAGATGTAAGAGATAACTCTCTACGAGTTCCCTCAACTGAAAGAGGACGAGTAGTTGATGTGAGAATTTATACAAGAGAGCAAGGTGATGAGCTGCCACCTGGCGCAAATATGGTTGTAAGAGTCTATGTGGCGCAACGCAGAAAAATCCAAGTTGGCGATAAAATGGCAGGCAGGCATGGCAACAAGGGCATTATAAGCAGAATACTGCCAAGAGAAGATATGCCTTATCTTCCTGATGGCACACCTGTAGACATATGCCTCAATCCTCTTGGCGTCCCAAGCAGAATGAATGTTGGTCAAGTCTTTGAGCTCCTTATGGGTTGGGCTGCCTCGAACTTGGATTGCAGAGTTAAAATTGTCCCATTTGATGAGATGTATGGACCAGAAATGTCTAATCAGACTGTACAAGCCTATTTAAAAGAGGCTGCAAAGCAGCCAGGCAAATCATGGGTATATAACCCTAAGGACCCTGGCAAATTACTCCTTAAGGATGGTCGAACCGGTGAGCCTTTTGATCAACCAGTTGCCGTTGGCTACGCTCACTTCCTAAAACTTGTGCACCTAGTCGATGATAAAATTCATGCTCGATCTACAGGTCCATATTCTTTAGTTACTCAACAACCTCTTGGTGGAAAGGCTCAACAAGGTGGACAGAGGCTTGGGGAAATGGAGGTGTGGGCACTTGAAGCTTATGGGGCAGCATATACTTTGCAAGAACTGTTAACTGTAAAATCTGATGACATGCAAGGTCGGAATGAGGCTCTCAATTCGATTGTTAAAGGCAAGCCAATTCCAAGGCCTGGGACTCCAGAGTCTTTCAAAGTTTTAATGAGAGAACTTCAGTCCTTGGGATTAGATATTGGAGTTTATACAGATGATGGAAAAGAAGTTGATCTAATGCAAGATGTCAATCCTCGTAGAAGCACGCCAAGTAGACCTACTTATGAATCATTAGGGAAAGAATATGAGGAGTAATCGACTCAACCTAAACAAATCATTCAAACACACCAATCTCTCATGACTAATAGCAATCTACGTACGGAAAATCATTTTGATTATGTAAAAATAAAATTAGCCTCGCCTGAAAGAGTAATGGAGTGGGGACAAAGAACTTTGCCTAATGGTCAGGTCGTAGGGGAAGTAACTAAGCCAGAAACAATAAATTATCGAACACTTAAGCCTGAAATGGATGGATTGTTTTGTGAAAAGATTTTTGGTCCGTCAAAGGACTGGGAATGTCATTGTGGGAAATATAAGAGGGTTAGACATCGTGGAATTGTTTGTGAGAGGTGCGGTGTTGAAGTAACAGAAAGTCGGGTAAGGAGACATAGAATGGGATTTATTAAATTAGCGGCTCCAGTATCACATGTTTGGTATTTAAAAGGCATTCCTAGCTATGTAGCTATTTTGTTAGATATGCCTCTCAGAGATGTTGAGCAAATTGTTTACTTTAATTGTTATGTCGTGTTAGATATTGGAGATAGTAAAGATCTAAAATATAAGCAGCTACTTACAGAAGATGAATGGCTTGAGATTGAAGACGAAATTTATGCTGAAGATTCAACTATTCAGAATGAACCGATAGTTGGCATAGGTGCAGAGGCCTTAAAGCAATTACTTGAAGATTTAAATTTAAAAGAAGTTGCTGAGCAATTACGAGAAGAAATTGCTACGAGCAAAGGTCAAAAAAGGGCTAAGCTTATAAAAAGACTAAGAGTAATAGATAACTTTATTGCTACAAGTGCAAGCCCAGAATGGATGGTGTTAGATGCGATACCTGTAATACCGCCTGATTTGAGGCCTATGGTGCAATTAGATGGGGGTAGATTCGCTACCTCAGATTTAAATGACTTATACAGAAGAGTAATCAACAGGAACAACCGTCTAGCTCGTCTTCAGGAAATACTAGCTCCAGAAATAATAGTCAGAAATGAAAAAAGGATGCTTCAAGAGGCTGTAGATGCGCTTATTGATAATGGTAGAAGGGGAAGAACTGTTGTTGGCGCAAATAATCGACCCTTGAAATCGTTAAGCGATATTATCGAGGGTAAGCAAGGTAGATTTAGGCAGAATTTGCTTGGGAAAAGAGTTGATTATTCAGGTCGCTCGGTAATAGTAGTTGGCCCCAAGTTGAAAATGCATCAATGTGGATTGCCAAAGGAAATGGCGATAGAGCTTTTTCAGCCTTTTGTAATTCATCGATTGATTCGCCAGAATATTGTCAATAACATCAAAGCTGCAAAAAAATTAATACAGAAAGCAGATGATGAAGTAATGCAGGTATTACAGGAAGTCATAGATGGTCATCCTATCCTGCTCAATCGTGCTCCTACTTTGCACCGATTAGGTATCCAAGCTTTTGAGCCTAAATTAGTTGCTGGACGAGCTATACAACTACATCCATTAGTATGCCCAGCTTTTAATGCTGATTTTGATGGAGATCAAATGGCTGTTCATGTGCCTTTAGCAATTGAGGCGCAAACAGAGGCAAGGATGTTAATGCTAGCTAGTAATAATATTCTTTCCCCTGCAACTGGGGATCCAATAGTTACCCCATCCCAAGATATGGTCTTGGGGTCTTACTACCTAACTGCAATTCAGCCTCAAGCAAATCAGCCGAAGTTCGGAGATTATTCAAATACCTTTGCCTCACTTGAAGATGTTTTACAAGCTCTTGAAGATAAAAGAATAGATTTACATGATTGGGTTTGGGTTCGATTCCCTGGTGAGATTGAGGACGACGAAGAGCTTCAGAAACCTCGAAAGTCAGAGACTTTGAAAGATGGGACTCGTATTGAGGAATGGACATATCGACGCGACCGATTAGATGAAGATGGAAGTTTAATTAGCCGTTATATATTGACTACAGTTGGCCGAGTCGTAATGAACCATACAATTATTGATGCTGTAGCAGCCACCTCATAAACCTTAGAACAAATCCACTTTTTTTTGAATAGTATCTTTTTGTCATGACTTCTTCCTCTCCTAAAACTCGTAAATCCTCTACTAAATCAAAAGCAAAAAGAGGCTCTAAAGCAAAGAAAGCAGCAGAGATGAAAGTAGTCCAAAGACTTTCTAAAACTCCTCCTCCCTTTAGAAATAAAGTAGTTGATAAGAAAGTTTTGAAAAATTTAGTTGCATGGGCATTCAAGCATCATGGAACAGCTGCAACGGCTTCTATGGCAGATAACTTGAAAGATCTTGGCTTTAGATATGCAACCCAGGCGGCAGTTTCAATTTCTGTTGATGATTTAAAAGTTCCAGAGGCAAAACAGGATTTACTCGGTCAGGCCGAAGAGCTAATCACAGCGACAGAGGAATGCTATAGATTAGGAGAAATTACTGAGGTTGAGAGGCATACAAAAGTTATAGATACTTGGACTGAGACCAATGAAAGATTAGTTGATGCAGTTAAAAAGAATTTCAATCAAAACGATCCATTAAATTCAGTATGGATGATGGCTAATTCAGGAGCCAGAGGAAATATGTCTCAGGTCCGTCAGCTTGTTGGGATGAGAGGATTAATGGCTAATCCTCAAGGAGAGATTATTGACTTGCCCATAAGAACTAATTTTAGAGAGGGTCTAACGGTAACTGAATATGTTATTTCCTCTTATGGAGCTCGTAAAGGTCTTGTTGATACTGCTTTAAGAACTGCTGACTCTGGATATTTAACTAGACGCTTGGTTGACGTCGCTCAAGACGTAATTGTTCGAGAAGAGGATTGTGGTACCACGAGATCAATTTTAATTAGTGCAGAAGATGGAAGCTTTGGTAATAGGCTTGTTGGACGCTTGACCTCTGAACAAGTAGTTAATGCAGACCAAGAAGTTTTAGCTGAAAGAGATACTCCAATTGATCCTCAGCTATCTAAGAAATTTGAACAATCACATATTCAAGGTGTGAGGGTTAGATCTCCTCTTACGTGTGAGGCGACCAGATCAGTTTGTCGTAAATGTTATGGTTGGGCGCTGGCGCATAACCAACTTGTTGATTTAGGGGAAGCGGTAGGTATTGTTGCTGCTCAATCTATTGGGGAGCCAGGTACCCAATTAACTATGAGAACTTTCCATACTGGTGGGGTTTCAACAGCAGAAACTGGTGTGGTTCGCTCCACTCTTTCAGGAAAAGTTGAATTTGGTTCAAAGGCACGAGTAAGAGGTTATAGAACACCACATGGTGTTGAAGCTCAGCAAGCAGAGGTTGATTTTAATCTAAGTATTGTTCCGACAACTGGTGGCAAATCTCAAAAAATTGATATACCTATTGGTTCTCTACTCTTTGTAGACAATGGTCAAAATATTGATATGGATATTACTGTCGCTCAGATTGCCAGTGGAACTGTACAAAAAAGTGTTGAAAAAGCTACTAAAGATGTTATCTGTGATTTGGCTGGACAAGTTAGGTATGAAACAATTATCCAACCTAGAGAGGTCACAGACAGGCAAGGTAATATCACTCTTAAAGCACAACGACTCGGTCGACTTTGGGTTCTAGCAGGAGACGTATATAATTTACCTCCTAATGCATTGCCAGTTGTAACTGGCAATGTTTCTGTAAAAGAGGGACAAGTTTTAGCTGAAGCGAGTCAGGCAAGTGAGTTTGGAGGTGAAGTAAGACTCAGAGATTCTATCGGTGACTCTAGAGAAGTCCAAATAGTCACAACTTCGATGACTTTAAATGATTTTAAATTACTTGAAGAGTCAACGCACTCAGGCGAAATATGGCATCTTGAAGCCCAAGATAATACTCGTTATAGACTGAATACTATTCCTGGAAGCAAAATTGGGAATAACGAGGTAATAGCTGAGTTATCAGATGATCGCTTTAAAACTGAAACAGGTGGACTTGTTAAATATGCCCCTGGGTTGACAATTAAGAAAGCTCGTTCTGCAAAGAATGGCTATGAGGTAAGTAAAGGGGGAACTTTGTTATGGATCCCTCAAGAGACTCATGAAATCAATAAGGATATTTCATTGTTAATGATTAAAGATCGCCAATGGATAGAGGCAGGGACAGAAGTTGTTAAAGATATTTTTAGTCAAACTGCAGGAATAGTTACAGTTACTCAAAAAAATGATATTCTCAGAGAAATAATAGTGAGAAGCGGTACTTTTAAACTTTGTAAAGAAAGTAAAGCACTTGATAGATTTGAAGGAGATGGGCAAATAGTGAATCCCGGAGAAACTATCGCAAAAGGGATTAAGACTGATTCAATGGTAATGGTTCAATCAGTTGAGACACCAGAAGGTAAAGGTCTTTTATTAAGACCTGTAGAGGAATTCACGATTCCTGATCAGGCACAATTACCTGAATTAAAGCATGTTAAACAACCTAAAGGCCCATCACTAGGTATAAAAGCATCTCAAAGACTCGCTTTTAAGGATGGCGAACTTATTAAATCTGTTGAAGGTATTGAGTTGTTGAAAACTCAACTGATGCTTGAGACATTTGACACTACGCCACAGATGACAGTAGACGTAGAAGTAACACAAGACTTAAATTCAAAGACTGGTGATAGATTAAAATTAGTAATACTTGAAAGTATTTTAGTCAGAAGAGATACGACATCTGATTCTAGCCATGGATCAACACACACTGAATTACAGATTGAAAACGCTCAAATTGTTGTAGCTGGAGACGTTGTAGCTACAACGCAGATCTTGTGTAAGCAGGAAGGAGTTGTTCAACTCCCTGATGCTGTTGACGGAGATCCAGTCCGTCGACTTATCGTTGAAAGGGATGAAGATACAATAACAATCGATTCAAAAGGAACTACTCTTTTGAAAGTAGGACAAAGAGTAGTAGATGGAGACTTAGTTTCAAAAGATCAATCAATTGGTGCTTGTGGTGAAATAGAAAATATAGATGGAAAGAAAGTTAAGTTGCGTCTTGGTAGACCTTATATGGTTTCACCAGATTCAGTCCTTCATGTTCGTGATGGTGATCTGGTACAAAGAGGAGATGGTTTGGCTTTGTTGGTTTTTGAAAGACAAAAAACAGGAGATATTGTTCAAGGTTTACCGAGGATTGAAGAATTACTCGAAGCTCGGAGACCCAGGGATTCAGCTATTTTATGCAAAAAATCTGGAACAGTAGAAATTAAAGAAGGAGATGACGATGACTCCTTAGTTGTATCTATTATTGAGGAGAATGATGCGATTTCTGAGTACCCGATTTTGTTAGGTCGTAACGTAATGGTAAGAAATAGCCAACAAGTTGTAGCTGGTGAATTCTTGACTGATGGCCCAGTAAATCCACATGAGCTTTTGGAATGTTTCTTTATAGACCTGCGTGATAAAAAACCTTTAATGGATGCAGCTCAAGAGGCTATAGCTAAGCTCCAGCATAGGCTGGTAAGCGAAGTGCAAAATGTTTATAAATCTCAAGGGGTAGCTATAGACGATAAACATATAGAAGTTATAGTTCGGCAGATGACTAGTAAAGTGCGAATAGAAGATGCTGGAGATACAACATTTTTACCTGGAGAGCTGATCGAACTCAGGCAAGTTGAAGATACAAATCAGGCTATATCGATTACTGGAGGTGCTCCATCGGAATTCACTCCTGTATTACTTGGTATTACAAAAGCATCGCTTAATACCGATAGTTTCATATCAGCGGCTTCATTCCAAGAAACAACTCGAGTTCTTACCGAAGCGGCTATTGAAGGTAAGTCTGATTGGCTTCGTGGACTTAAAGAAAATGTTATTATTGGTCGTTTGATACCTGCCGGTACAGGTTTTAGTGGCTTTGTTGAAGAGTTGAATGCTGAAGCAGGTCCTCATCCAGACATTCTTGCAGAAGATCCGGCTGGCTATCGAAGGATACAAAACCTTAGACCTGACTATACTGTTGATATGCCTTCTTCCCCAGTCGCTAAGAATACCTCTGTTTTGGCTGACCCAAGCGAAGAGGATTTAGAGGCAACTAGAAGTAGACATGGAATTGACCCTACAACGAGCAATTTTGCAGCATTTGCGCGTCCAACAGGCGATGATGAATCGCCTGAAGACCAAATGCCAGATCCTGCTGCGTTGGAGGGATTGCAAGAAGAAGGCCTGCTTTCAGATGAATAAATGAATTTTCTACATTACTCTTTCAAACTTTCTAATATTTAGTTCTTCCACTTAAAAGTCCATCGATGATTGATCCACCTGTAGTACCCAAGCGTAAATTACCTCGCTATGGCTTTCATACACATACAGAAAGAGTTAATGGTAGATGGGCAATGATTGGTTTTATTGCGTTAGTTCTTTTGGAATTTAAATTGGGTCATGGCTTAATGAATTGGTGACAAAACTTCCTAAACTATTAAGTAATGCATCCTTGCTTGGCTTAAGTTCGGAAGATCTTCAACAATTTGCCTGTCAGGAAGGTGAAAAGGCTTTTCGTGGCAGGCAAATTCATGAATGGATATATCAAAGAGGAGCAAAAAGCTTAGATTCAATAAGTGTTCTTCCAAAAAAATGGCGAGATTCATTAGAAAGTAAAGGAATTAGGATTGGAAGACTGGACGAAATCAATAGAGTTGTAGCCGAAGATGAGACATTGAAATTATTAATGGGGACTATTGATGGCGAGATTATAGAAACAGTAGGAATACCAACAGATAAAAGACTTACTGTTTGTGTCTCAAGTCAAATTGGCTGCCCTATGGGTTGCAAATTTTGTGCAACTGGGAAGGGGGGGCTTAATAGATCTCTCAATGTCAATGAGATAGTTGATCAAGTGATTAGTGTTAGAGAAACAATGAACAGGAGGCCGACCCATGTGGTGTTTATGGGCATGGGCGAGCCACTCCTAAATATTCGGAATGTTCTAGACTCTATTGAATGTCTTACAAATGATATTGGTATTGGTCAGAGGAAGATAACTGTTAGTACTGTTGGGATACCTAATACTCTTCCAGATTTAGCGAAATTAGCTCAAGACCGTTTAGGAAGAGTTAAATTCACTCTTGCAGTCAGCCTTCATGCGCCTAATCAGACGTTACGTGAATTGATAATCCCCTCGGCGAGTTCATATCCAATTGATTCGTTATTGAAAGACTGTAAAAAATATATAGAACTCACTGGTAGACGAGTAAGTTTCGAGTATATACTTCTGGGTGGTTTAAATGACAAAGATATTCATGCAGAGCAGTTGGCTGATTTGATGAGAGGCTTTCAGAGCCATGTTAATTTGATAGCTTATAATCCAATTGCTGAAGAGAACTTTAAACGACCAAGCCAATTCAGAGTTAATGCCTTTAGAGAGCTATTAGAGAATAGGGGAGTTGCTGTAAGTGTCCGTGCAAGTAGAGGTAGAGATAAAGATGCGGCATGTGGACAATTAAGAAGGCAAACAATCGATAAAATAAGAATTAATTAAGCATGAAATACATATTTCTTTTGGGATCTTATGACATTCATTGATTGGTTTATTCTATTTGTTTATTTGATCTTTTCCTTGATATTAGGAATTTATATCTCTCTGAAAAATCATAATGAAGCAGACTATTTTGTTGCTGGTCGTCGTCTGAATGGATTGCTGGCAGGTATGTCTATGGCTGCAACAACGTTTTCTATTGACACACCTCTTTATGTGGCCGGTATTATTGGGACTAGAGGCTTGGCGGGAAACTGGGAGTGGTGGAGTTTTGGCCTTGCACATGTTGCTATGACAATTATATTCGCGCCAATGTGGAGACGTAGTGGAGTATTGACTGATGCAGCCTTTACTGAATTACGTTATGGGGGGCGTGCAGCAGCTTACTTAAGAGGTATAAAAGCTTTTTTACTCTCAGTTCCAATCAATTGTATTGGGATTGGTTATGCTTTCTTGGCAATGCGTAAAGTGGCTGAATCATTAGGTGCAGTAGATGGACATCTTGTATTTGGACCCTTTACTGACACGATGCTTTTAATGACTTTAGTTGCTTTATTTTTGCTTGTTTATACTGTACTAGGCGGGCTTTGGGCAGTAGTTGTTAATGATTTTGTACAACTAGTATTCGCTATTTTAGGTGCATTTGCTGTTTGCTTTGTCGCACTTGATGCTTCAGGTGGCATGACGGATTTGTTGACAAAGTTAGAGGCATTAGATCGACCCGAGCTGCTTTCTTTATTTCCATGGACATTCAATAAAAATGGTTTCAATTGGTTGGATAGCTCAGGAATAAGTATTACTACTTTTTTCGCTTTTATTTCTTTGCAGTGGTGGAGTTTTAGACGTAGTGATGGTGGTGGGGAATTTATTCAACGTTTATTGGCCACAAAAGATGAAAAACAAGCAACTTTGGCAGGAATAGTTTTTTTAATTGTTAATTATCTTATTCGCAGTTGGCTTTGGATTTTAGTTGGGTTTGCTGGTTTAGTCCTCTTGCCTCAACAAACTGACTGGGAATTAAGTTATCCAAACCTCGCTGTCAAATATTTGCCACCTGTGGGACTTGGATTAGTAGTGGTTTCATTGGTCGCTGCGTTTATGAGTACCGTAAGTACTTCAATCAATTGGGGGGCAAGTTATCTTACTCATGATCTGTATAAAAGATTTGTTAGGCCATCTGCTGGGCCTAGAGAAATGATTTTTATGGGCCAGATTGCAAGTATTTTGTTGCTTCTAATTGGAGTCCTCACGGCTTTATTTAGTAACAGTATTGGTTCAATGTTTAGACTTGTTATTGCAATAGGTACAGGTCCAGGTGCTGTTCTGGTCCTTCGTTGGTTTTGGTGGAGGGTTAATGCTCTAGCGGAACTTTCGGCAATGTTGAGCGGTTTTTTTATAGGATTAATTACCTCAGTTTCGCCTTATTTCATAATTGAAGATTTTGGAAAAAGACTCTTATTTACTACTTCATTTTCAGCTGTAATTTGGCTGCTAACTTTGCTTTTTACTAAGCCAGAGTCAGAAGAGACACTAAATGAATTTGTTAAACAAGTAAAACCCCCAGGCCCTGGTTGGAAAAAAATAAGGAAAACTTTGAATATTGATCCAGTTGACTCTTTTTCAATGCTTGGATCTCGCTTTTTATTAGGCTCAGGAATTCTCTATGGTGGCTTAGTAAGTATCGGAGCTTTCTTGTTACACCAAGAGAGGAGCGCTTGGATTGCACTCTCCATTGCTGTGAGTTGTGCGTTTTTAATCAAGAAAACAAGACTAATAACTCAATAATTTGACCCTTCATAGCCAAATGGTCAAAATTTAGAGCAGAATGAAATTCTAATTCACTTGCAATCTTGGGTTTCTTACGGACAACGCTCTTCCCTATTTTAATTGTTGCTCTTTTTGGTATCGCTTTATTTGCAGTCAGCGCTCGGATATGGCTGCCTGGGGATATGCTTGCACCAGCACCAATTAACTAATCTTGCTCTTCTTCAGTCAGGGCTATGAATGATGCAAATCAAAATTTAAGTAAAGAAGGTTTGGCTAACTTGGCCATAGACCCTGATCTCTTGGCTAGAGAATTAGCTGCTCAGTCAGCTGGAGATACTTTAGATGAACTTGAACTAGATAAAACTGATGAAGATTTAGTGAATTCATCAAAAAAGTGCGATATTGCATTGAAATGGCTTCAATCTGGAAATCAAGAAAGACTTCAAGGCCTGAGAGTCTTTTGTGAACATAGAGATTCCAGAGCTCTTCCATTGTTAGTACCTTTACTTGATGAACCCTCTCCTGTCGTAAGGATGAGTGCTGTTTATGCTTTAGGTAGAAACCCTTGTCCCCAAGCTATCGATCTTCTATTGCATTTACTGAGGTTCGATAGTAACGCTTATGTGCGAAAAGCTACTGCTTGGAGTCTTGGAAATTATTCAAATGCCCCCGTTCTAGAACCTCTGATTAATGCATTAAAAAAAGATGTTGCTGCTGTTCGACTTTGGGCATCCAGTTCTTTAGCAGAGGTTGGCCTTAATTCATTAGAAAGCTCTTTACCAGCAGCAAATCAATTACTTGAAAGTTTGCAAATTGATGGTGAACCAATCGTTAGGAGTAACTGTATTTGGTCTCTTGGTCGCCTTTACATCCATTTGAGTGAGGAAATCAAAATCCACATAGTAGAGGCTTTCATTTCTGTTTTATTGAATGACCGTGAACCTTCTGTCAGGTATGAAGCAAGGACAGCTTTGGAGCAATTGGACAGTCAAGAGGTACAAAAAAAATTAAAATCATTAATTGATGATGGTCAATTGGTTTAATTTTTGGTACAAAAACAATTCGTTGTCATTAATAATTCGCGTTTCTAGAGTTTTTTTCTATATCATGCGTGACTTAGGGCCTCTATCTTTCATGCCACAACGAACATTGCGTTTTAAAATTCGACAAGATGGACGGGTTGAAGAATCCGTTGAGGGTCTTGTTGGTGAAGCATGTATCGATTTGACTGAGAAGCTTGAGGATGCTTTAGGTACCGTCGAGAGAAGAGAACCAACCTCTGATACTTTTCTTCGTGAAAAGGTTCAAAAACAGACTATTTCTGCAGAAATCCACTGATGTCACATTTCAGCACTGTAAAAACCCAACTTCGTAAAAAAGAGTTTCTAAAACAAGCTCTTATTGATTTAGGTTATATCCCTAACGAAGGTGAAAATTTGGTTAGAGGTTATAGAGGTCAAACAGTTAAAGCTCAAATTACTGTTGAGATGAGTAAGGGTGCAGATATTGGATTTCGTTGGAATGAAGGGTCAAAATCATATGAACTAGTAACTGACCTTGATCTCTGGAAACAAACAATACCAATCGAAAGATTTTTAGCTCAAGTCACTCAGCGTTATGCTCTTAATACTGTTCTTAATTCAACAATTAGAGAGGGATTTCAATTATCTGAGCAAAAACAGAATTTAGATGGATCAATAGAACTAGTTGTCACACGCTGGGATTCCTAAGATTTTTTTTGAAAATTGACTTTTGATCCTAGAGCAGCTTTTGAAACTAGGTCTATTGAATATCAGTCCTCAAATGGTATTTATGATCCAAGTCTTGCATTCGAAGCAGCTAATAATGAAGATTTCGAGCTTAGTGGTAGAGATCCTGCCCTGGGAGGGAAGTTAAGGGAAAAAGCTGTTTGGGTTGATGAGAGAAAATGTATTGGCTGTACATACTGCAGCTCGGTTGCTACGAACACTTTTGCAATGGAGCCAGAAGAAGGTAGAGCAAGAGCTTTTAGGCAAGATGGAGATAGTCATGAATTAATACAAGAGGCCATAGATACCTGCCCAGTTGATTGCATAGATTGGGTTTCTTTTGAAGATTTAATTAAATTGAAGGAAGTTATAAAAAATCATAATTTTAGGAATTTAGGGTTACCACCTGTTACTTGATTTGAAAAATATAAGTGGCAAGAAATAAATATAGTAAAAACAATTCAATTCCTAGAAGAAGATTTGGGCGAACTGAGATTCAGATCCCAGTCTTATCTCTGGGAGGGATGCGCTTTCAACAAAGCTGGAAGGATTTAGATTCTAAAGAGATCAATAATCAACAGCAAGACAACTTGCAAAAAATAATTAACCAAGCCGCTAAAAACGGTATGCATCATATAGAAACTGCTCGTCATTATGGCACATCAGAGCGCCAGATAGGCTGGGCCTCCGATCAAATCGAAGACCCAAAAAGAATATTACAAACAAAAGTCCCACCAAATAATGATCCTGTGATATTTGAGCAAGAACTTGAGTTAAGTATGAGTAGATTAGGTTCCAAAAAAATTGATTTATTAGCTATTCATGGTATCAACCTACCTGAGCACTTAGATATGACTATTCGTCCTAACGGATGTCTACAGATTGTTCGTCGTTGGCAAAAAGATGGTCTTATTGGTCATGTTGGCTTCTCAACTCATGCAAACGTTGACCTGATAATTAAAACAATTGAAACAGGATTTTTTGATTATGTTAATTTGCATTGGTATTTTATTCGTCAGGAAAACGAAAGAGCTTTGCAAGCCGCATATGCTAATGATATGGGCGTTTTTATTATAAGTCCTACTGATAAAGGAGGCCATTTACATACACCGTCATTGAAACTTTTAGATTTATGTAGTCCTTTGCATCCAATTGAATTTAATGATCTGTTTTGTTTGAGGGATAAACGAATTCATACATTAAGTGTTGGAGCCTCAAACCCTGAAGATCTGGATATTCATTTAAGTGCGATTTCTAAAATGGAGACCATGCAAGGGGCAATTAATACCATAGAAAAGCGACTTATAAATGCCTCGTATAAGTCGCTTGGAGCGTCATGGTTGACTACTTGGAATATAGGACTCCCCCGTTGGGATCAAACTCCAGGAGAGATTAATATACCTATTTTGTTATGGCTAAATAATTTATTAGAGGCTTGGAATATGGAAAGCTTCGTTAAAGATCGTTATGGTCTTTTAGGGAGAGGAGGACATTGGTTCCCAGGGGAAAATGCAGATTGCTTGGATTGTGAAGTGAGTGAGGATGACTTGAAAAAAGTGTTGATTAATAGCCCGTGGAGCTCTGAAATACCTTTTGTACTGAGAAAATTGAAAGATAGATTAGGGGGAGAAAGAAGGGACAGATTATGGGGGATTTAGTAACCTAAAGGCTGTTTTTTGGGTTTGCCAATTGATCTTGGGTATTGATGGGGACATTTATTAATAGAATTAATCCTAATAATATTTCTAACACCGCGATTGTTAGGGAGTTTAAATTCATGTGTTCTTTGGATCACTGCATTCAGTTCAGCTAAAGCTTTTTTTAGTATTTCTTGCTCTGTTTCACTCCAGCCTCCTTTGAATATGAGCGCTTGACCTGTTGTATTTAAAAAAGGCACGAGATATTCTGCTACTACATTTGCAGAAGCAACTGCTCTTGCAATGGCATAGTCAAAATTACTTCGAAAGGTTGGATCCCTTCCTGCTTTCTCAGCACGTTCGGTTACTACTTTTATACGAGAATCCAATCCAATCTCTTTCGACACTTCTTTCAGAAAAGTTGTTTTTTTACTTGAAGAATCTAAAAGAGTAATATCTGAATTTGGCATTGCTATAGCTATAGCAATGCCAGGAAATCCACAGCCAGAACCAATATCAATATATTTATGAGAAACTTCTGGATATTGAAGTTCTTTATAGAGTGGCAACAAGCTATCGCAGACTTGTGCAGTCCAGAAATCATCCCCATCGACTAAACGAGTAAGGTTGGTCTTCTTATTCCATTCTTTCAGTAACTCTTGCAAATGGATGAATTGAGCTAATTGTTTTTCACTTGGTACCCATTTAAGCTCATCCCATATTATGAGATGATTTGCTGCTCTGTGTTTTTTATCAGTAGACATTTTTAATTGTTTTTGAAATAGTCAGTCCTGAGATATTTAGATAAAATCTATACATTATTAGATCATATTTTTTTTAGTTGACTCCTTCTTCTAATTGTTACGAACTGCTGGGTGTTTCTCCCTCTGCTAATAATGCAGAGCTCAGAAAAGCTTTCCGTCAATTAAGTAAGCGGCTTCACCCGGATACGACATCTTTCCCAAGTGATGAAGCAACAAGGCAATTTCAAAATGTCTGTGAGGCTTATGATTTATTAAGTGATCCTGTCCTAAGGGCAAACTATGACTTGTCTATAGAGAAAGACAATTATCTTATGAGTCAGAATAAAGAACCTTATTTAACAAATATAAAACCTGTACAGTTTTCTAAATCGATAGGAGTAAGGCGACCGTTATCAGGTGGAGAATTGTTTTCACTTCTTCTTTTAATTACCTCTATTTTTTTGAGTCTGGCTTTAGGAGTTTTTATTGCTTTGTTAAGAGGTGGAAACTTGGATTTTACTCCAAGTTGGTTAATGTAAGTTTAATTTTCAGAAATAATTTTATAATTAAGTGATTAGAGTCTTTACAAGAAAAAATCTTAGGATAGAGAATTTAAGCCCTCTTGGATTCCATAATAGCATTTCTCTAATTCTTTGTCTGTGATACATAGTGGTGGCATTAGATAAACTACATCTCCCAATGGCCTAATGAAAACACCAACCCTCAATGCACTTGCTTTCATTATTTTTCCAACTGAACTCAAATACCCTTTATTACCTTTCATTTTAATATTAAAAGCAGCAATGGTTCCTGTGATTCTAGGACATTCAATTCTTGGATCTTTAACTATTTTTTGTAGATGTGGTAGGTGACGTGATTCGAAATCTAAATACTTTTGAGGGGATTTTTCTAAAAGATCTAAGCTGGCATTAGCAGCTGCGCAGCCTAATGGATTCGCCGTGAAACTATGACCGTGCCAAAAGGTTTGCTTTGGATCTTCCCCAAGGAAACCTTCGGAAATCCTTTTGCTTGACATAGTAACTCCCATCGGAAGAAATCCACCGGTTAATCCTTTTGAGAGTGATATAAGGTCTGGCTTTAAACCTGCTCTTTGAAAAGCAAATAGTTCTCCACACCTTCCAAAGCCAGTTAATACTTCATCTGTGATAAGTAGAGAATTTGCATGGCGAATTCTTTTTTCGACTTCTACTAAAAATTCTGAACGAACCATTCGCATTCCTCCAGCTCCTTGCACTAATGGCTCAAGAATTACAGCAATAGTTGGTGTTTTTAGGAGGTGATCAAGAGTTTCTAAAACCTCCTTTTCGCGTCTTTCAAAATCTTCATCGCCCCACCATGTTTCAGGCCAAGGGACTCTGCTAACAGGAAATAGCATTTGATCAAAAGGTTCGCTAAATATATTTCTTTCGCCTACTGCCATAGCTCCGAATGTATCTCCATGGTAGGCACCTTCGAATGCAATGATTTGAGATCTATTGTCCCCTTTATTTTTCCACCATTGACGAGCCATTTTTAAAGCTACTTCTACTGCTGTAGAACCATTATCTGAAAAGAATAACTTTTCTAGACCTGTTAATTTACTAAGTCGATTAGCTAGTAGCTCAGCTTGAGGATGAGTGAAATCTGCAAAGATAATTTGTTCTAATTGTTCTGCTTGAGTTGCGATAGCCTTAGCAATATATTCATTTGCATGACCATGAAGAGTGACCCACCAGCTACTTATGCCATCAATTATTGGAGTTCTGTCTTTAGGAAGTAAAAGGGCATCTTTGGCTTTCTCAACCAATAATTGAGGCTTAGAGGATGTAAGTTGTGTGAATGGTGGCCATATATGAGGATTCTGAATAGTTTGATTTGAATTTTCTGTCTCATTCATCCAATTTAGTTTTCCCTCTTGTTTCATTTAACTTGATTGAAGTCATAATAATCTTTTGATTAAGAAAAAAATAAAAATTTAATTTCGAATGTATTTTTTAAGCTTGTGGTCTAATTGCTGTCTTTTCCATTCTCGTGAAAGTACTTTTGCGTTGACTTCGTCAAAGATAGGAAGACTTGCAAGAATTTTAGTATCTCCAAATTGCTCTAGAGTCTTAGGATTATCTTTATGTGGAGGGCCGTTTAATACTATTCCTAATACATCTAAATTTCTATTTTTCAAGGCTTCTAGACTTAACAAGGTGTGATTGAGAGTACCAAGACCGGTTCTGGCTACAAGAATTATTGGAGCCCCCCAAACCTTTAATTGGTCTATTTGTAGCCAATCTCGATTTAAAGGAACCATTAAACCACCTGCAGTCTCTATGATTATTAATTCATCTAAGTAAGGTAATTTTAAATTGCTTGGTTCAATAAAACCAGACTCTTGTTCGGCCGCCCAATGTGGAGAGACAGGAGCCTTGAATTTATATCTTTCAGAAAGAAAGCGGTTAGGTTCAAGACTTAAGAGATTGCAAACAGTTTTGGTATCTGTACCTTCCTCTGTTCCACTTTGAATGGGTTTCCAGTAGATACCTTTAAGACCTTGGACGAAAAAACTACTAACTATCGTTTTACCTACATCTGTATCTGTACCACAAATAATAATTCTTTTTGAGAAAGCACTCATCGCTTTATTAATAAAAATTGAATTGACCAACTAAGGCTTACTTGTTGATCTTGGTTGGAATTTGGCCAAAAAGATAATAGATGTCGCCAATCTGAAACACTTAGTTGTTCCTTCTGACTACTTTGGGCCCCGACCTTGATAATCGGTTTTAATAAAGAGGTCGCCTTCTTAGCTGTTTGTTTAATAACTTCAATTTTATCATATATAATACTTTGTCTCGGAACGACTCTAATCAGTGAGTCGTATGATGGTAAATCAAGAGCCGTACATGTTAAATTTGCCTTTTCTGCAGCTTCATACCATTCTGGAAAACTTCCTTGGATTGGGATTGCTAAAGCAATCCATCCATTTAAGCTTAGAGAGTTGAACCATTCCTTAAGTTTCTTTTGTGGATTATCAAGCCAATGTAAAACAAAACTTGAAGCTAATAAATTTGGTTTTTTAGGCCACTTAGGTAACCCATCATTTAAATCCCAAAGTTGTTTAACACTCTTTTCTGAATGTTGATCAATCATCTTTTTAGAATTATCCAATCTCAAAACAGATTGGTTTGGATGTATATCTTCTAATGATTTAGCAAGTAGTCCAGTGCCAGAACCAAGGTCAACCCATAGTCCATGTCTAATTGAATGATGAGAACATATTTTTGCAAGTTTTAAAGCAGTACTTTTTTGAATTGATGCTGATTCGTCATAACTTAATGCAGCGTCATTAAAGTTTTTCTTAACTTGGCTAGACCATGTTTTTTGCATGATCAAATTCTAGCCAGTGTTTTATTTTTTTGATATTTTTAATTTTTGTAATGGAATGCCCCTCGCCTTGAAGGTTGATTGTTTTCGGTAAGAGCTCTAAGTGTTGTTTTAAATCTTCAGCTAGCTTTACTTTCGTTTGATTAGCCAATATATAGTCTTCTTCACTATTAACAATAAGTACGTTGGCATGAGTATTTAATCCAGTTGGCAGAGAAGTAGAATTAATCAAACGTATTAAATCATTTTTTAGTCTCACCCTCCCTATCTCTGAGATGTTAATGAGATTGGATTCAATTGCCTTAGCATCTATGTGATTCGGTTTATAAGCTTTTACATGAAATTTTCTTAACATAGATGCTTCATTTGGTGTATTAATTGTATTCATCATCTTATTGAGTACCATTTGTACAGGGCGATTCTCTTTACCACTTGGGATAAAACGACTAAAACTATTGATTAATACAACGTGTGTAGCTGAGTGTAAGACTTGTTTATCTATCAAATGTGAACCAAGAGAGTGACATATCGCAACTCTTTTTAGGTTGACTGTATTTGAGTTGTGATTCCATTTTGGTGTGTGCGGACTTAAAGCTTTGTATCCGCGTTCACAAGTTTGCCATTCCCATTCGCAACACTTAAATATCTTTACCCAATTTGCCCATTGATTGCTATCACCAGCCCACCCATGCATAGCGATTATTTCTTTCATTTATTTTTAAGAACTTCAATAAGTCTTTCGAAGGCCTGAACTGGAGTATTTCGCCTGATCACTAATCTTAGTCTCGATTTACCTTCAGGGACAGTTGGTGGACGGATTGCAACAGTTAGAAGGCCTTTCACCTCTAGTCTTTTTTGATAATCCATGGCTAATCTGTCTGAACCAAGAATTATGGAGATTATTGGGCCTTTACCAGCAGGTCTTTGCCAACCAATTTGAGACAATCTGTCTCTTAAAACTATTGATTTTTCTATCAGTTGGCTCCCCCAGCAAGGGTTGCTTTCAATTATATTTAATGCAGCTAAAGCACTTGCACAAAGTGGAGGAGCTAATGCCGTGGTATAACGAAATGCTCCACAGTTTTGGATGAGATTTTCTCCTGTTATTTTATCTGTTGCTAGAAATGCTCCTCCACTTCCAAAGGCTTTACCGAAAGTCCCACTGATAATTGAAATTGGTTCTTTGAGTCCAAATGACTCACCTCTTCCTTCTGACCCCATGACGCCAAACGCGTGAGCTTCATCTATCAATAACTTTGAATCGTATTCAATACATAGCTTTGAAATTTCTTTTATGGGAGCTGTTGTACCCTCCATGCTGAAAATGCTTTCAGTAATTACTAAAGGTTTTTTTCGAGGATTGTTTTGTCTAGATTTTTTTAAAAGCTTTTCTAGTTCAGATAAATTGTTGTGTTTGAATCTAAAGAGCTTTGCTCCACTCGCTTTGACTCCAACGAGTAGAGAATGGTGTATCAGACGATCACAAATAATATGAGTGTGACGATCAGCAAGTGCTAAAACTGCAGCCAGATTCGCTTGGAAGCCACTCGGGTAGAGCAGTACAATCTCACGATTAAGCCATTCACCAAGCTTTGTTTCAAGTTTTTGATGAATATTTCTACTGCCGGTAATAAATCTTGATCCTCCAGAACCAATCCCATCAGTTTCTAAAATTTGTCTGGCTGCCTCTATTAATAATGGATGTCTTGCAAGATCAAGATAGTCATTACTTGCTAGGTCAATTAGAGTGATTTTATTTTTATTTTCATCTTCACCAATCAATTCTGATGATCTTTTTCCTGGAACCCAAGTCCTCAGTGTACGAATTCTAGAAGTAGGGATTTCAGGCATATTTTTATTTTCTCCTCTGGGATTAAAGATTTAGGTGTTGGCTTAACATTTTTTCTTGAGTTTCTTGATTTCATTACTTATCCACGTCAAAAATTATGTGGTCATAGAATATTCGTCTAAGGTTTAGTAATGAATTCATCAGAAAGAGATACGTCTGAAAACGAAATCCTCCAAAACAATTTAAATCCAGAGGAGATCTTTCCTTTTGCATTGGATGAATTTCAACTTAAAGCAATTGATTCACTCAATCAAGGACACTCTGTAGTTGTCAGTGCCCCTACAGGATCAGGAAAAACACTAATAGGTGAGTATGCAATTTATAGAGCGATTTCTCATGGAAGTAAGGTGTTTTATACAACGCCTTTAAAAGCTTTATCTAACCAAAAGCTAAGAGACTTTAGAAATCAATTTGGTTCAAACAATGTGGGTCTTTTAACAGGTGATTTAAGCCTGAATAGAGAGGCTTCGATTCTTGTTATGACTACTGAAATTTTTAGAAATATGCTTTATGCAGCAGCAGATAGAAATGATGACCCTTTACTTGATATAGAAACTGTTGTTCTTGATGAATGCCATTACATGAATGATGCGCATAGAGGGACAGTGTGGGAGGAATCAATTATTCATTGCCCTAAATCAATTCAGTTCGTTGCTCTATCGGCAACCGTTGCCAATGCAGGTCAATTAACTGATTGGATTGAGCAAGTTCATGGACCTACAGATTTGATATCTAGTGATTTAAGACCAGTTCCCCTGGAATTCAATTTTTGTAGTGCCAAAGGACTTCATCCATTACTCAATGATAAAGGAACTGGATTACATCCAAACTGTAAAATTTGGCGCCCAATAAAATCACATAAGAAGAGAGGACGTTTATCCAAGCCTACTCAACCTGAATCTCCTTCACTGGGCTTTGTGATATCGAAGCTGGCAGAAAGAAATATGTTACCCGCCATTTATTTCATATTTAGTCGTCGTGGCTGTGACAAGGCTGTGAAAACAATAGCTAACACTTGTTTAGTCAACCAAGAAGAAAGAAAATTAATTCAAGATCGATTTGAAAAATTTATAATTTTAAATTCAGAAGGTTTGAGAGATGATTTACACATAAAAGCTTTATTTAATGGGATCGGATCTCATCATGCAGGAGTTCTTCCTGCCTGGAAGGAGTTGATTGAGGAATTATTTCAAGAAGGATTGATAAAGGTTGTTTTTGCAACTGAAACCTTAGCTGCAGGAATCAATATGCCGGCTAGAAGTACAATTATATCTACTTTATCGAAGAGATCAGATAATGGACATCGTCAATTAATGGGGAGTGAATTCTTGCAAATGGCTGGTAGGGCCGGAAGAAGAGGCCTTGACTCTAGAGGCTATGTAGTCACTTTACAGACTCGATTCGAAGGGGTTCGAGAAGCTGGTCAATTGGCTACAAGCCCAGCCGATCCACTTATTAGTCAATTCACACCCAGCTATGGCATGGTGCTGAATCTATTACAGCGTTATGACTTAGATAAATCAAAAGAATTGATAGAGAGAAGCTTTAGTAGATACTTGGCGAGCTTGGATTTAGTTGAAGAAGAAGAAGAGTTATCTAGATTAAAAGAGGAGTTTAAAGAGTATAAAACTTTTTCAGAAGACATACCATGGTCCGATTTTGAGAGATATGAGAAAATAAAAAGTCATCTCAAGGAAGAAAGAAGATTATTAAAAATCCTGCAAAAACAATCAGCAGAAACCTTATCTAATGAATTGATCTTAGCCTTAGAATTTGCAAATAATGGAACCCTCATAAGTCTGAAGACATCACAATTGCGAGGAAAAGTTACACCTGCAGTCATTATTCAGAAAATTCAAAAAGGAGATAGACAAGCTCAATTGTTATGCTTAACAGATGAAAATATTTGGATACTCATTGCTTGTAAGGAAGTTGTTAGTCTTTATGCTGATTTGACTTGCTTAGACGTATCACATATCACGACTCCTAAAATTAGTAGAATTGGAGAGATACATCATGGTGATTTACTAAGCAATGAAATAGCTTCAATAATCTCGAATTTGGCTAAGAAAAATGACATGAGAACAGCTCAATATGATCTTGCTAGTGAAGTTTTATCTCAAGCTAAATTAGTTAAATCTCTGGAGGATGAATTATTGATACAGCCAGCTCATCGATGGGGGGATAAGAAAAAATTAAAGAAACATAGACGAAAAATGGACGAACTGGGTATTGAAATACATGAACGTGAGGAGATGCTCTACGACAGGTCAAATCGTCACTGGGAAACTTTCTTATCACTAATTAAAGTACTAAACCACTTCGGATGCTTGGACGATTTAAACCCTACAGAGATCGGCAGGAGTATTGGATCCTTAAGAGGTGAAAATGAGTTATGGTTGGGCTTGGCTTTGATGAGTGGACATCTTGATGAACTAACACCAACAGAATTAGCTGGAGTTGTTCAGTCAATTGCGACAGAAGTCAATCGCCCTGATCTATGGTCTGGATTTATTCCAAGTGCAATTGCGGACGAAGCATTTAATGATTTATCAAATATTCGAAGAGAATTGTTTAGAGTTCAAGAACGATTTGGTATAGAAATCCCTATCTTATGGAGTTCAGAGTTAATGGGCTTAGTAGAAGCATGGGCTAGAGGAAGTACTTGGACTGATCTAATTTCAAATACTTCGTTAGATGAGGGAGATGTTGTAAGAATTCTAAGAAGGACAAATGATTTACTTTCACAGATTCCCTATTGCGAGGCTGTGAGTAGACAACTTAGAAATAATGCTAAGGCAGCGATGAAACTAATGGATAGATTCCCAGTTTGTGAAGCTGAAGATATTAATCAAGCAAAAGAAATAAATCATGAACTTACTAATCCAGCGACTGAAAGACATAATTGAGATTAAATAACTTTTTTCAGTCACTTCCTATCATCGATTTTGGAGTAATGAGATTATCAAATTCTTCTTGATCAAGATAATTTAATTGGCTGGAAGCTTGTCTTAGACTTAGATTCTTTTCATGGGCTAATTGTGCTATCTTACTTGCTTTTTCGTATCCTATTGATGGAGATAAAGCGGTTACCAACATCAAAGAATTGTCTAGATATTGTTTGATTTTTGCTTTATTAGGTTGAATACCTTCAATCATATTCTCTCTGCAACTCCTACATGCATTTTGAATAAGGTTGATGCTTTTTATAATGTTGTAGCCAATCAGTGGCTTATAGACATTCATTTGTAGATGCCCTCCACTCCCTGCGATCGATACTGAGGTGTCCATGCCAATTATTTGCGTACATACCATTGCCATGGCTTCGCATTGAGTAGGATTTATTTTCCCAGGCATTATTGAACTGCCAGGTTCATTGGCTGGAAGCTGTAGTTCTGATAATCCAGCTCTTGGGCCACAAGATAAAAGTCGAAGGTCATTAACAATTTTGAGAAAAGTGACGGCTAGTAATTTTAGTTGAGACATTATATTTACAAGACCATCATGACTAGCCATGATGGCAAATTTATTATCTGCAGTTTCAAAAGGTAGATTTGTTTTTTTAGCTATGTCAAGAGCAATTAAATTATCGAAATTCTTAGGAGTATTAAGCCCTGTACCAATAGCGGTTCCTCCAAGTGGAAGTGGAAAAAGTTCCTCGATGTTGACTTCAATGCGTCTTAAAGCGGTTTCTAATTGAGCAGCCCAAGCAGAGACTTCTTGGCCAAGAGTTAGTGGTACTGCATCTTGAAGATGAGTACGTCCTATTTTTATAATATCTTTCCATTCTTTACTTTTTTTATGGAATACATCAATGAGGTTTTTTAATTCAGGTATTAATGTGTCTTTTAAGGTGACTACTGTGGCTATTTGGATTGCAGCTGGAAAAACATCGTTTGTTGATTGAGAGCAATTCACATGATCATTGGGATGTATTGGATCATGACTACCTAACGGATTATTTATACTTTTTGAGGCTATATTACATATCACCTCATTGACGTTCATATTGGTTTGAGTACCACTTCCTGTTTGCCAAACTTTTACAGGGAATTGATCATTATGTTTCCCTTCAATAATTTCTAGACTTGCTTCGGTAATAAATTGTGTGGTTTCTTTATTTATTAGACCTAGATGATTATTCACTTGAGCAGCAGAGGCTTTTATTTGAGCAATTGCATGAATAATCTCGAGTGGTATGACCTCATCACCAATAGCGAAATTTAATATTGATCGTTGAGTTTGAGCTCCCCATAGCGCATCCTTGGGGACATCAATCGAACCTAAGCTATCTTTCTCGAGTCGTTTCATATTGTGCATTGATCTTGGGTTGAGAATTTTTGAGTTTCCTATGGAATAGAACTATATTTAACTATGGATTTTAGTTAAATATAGTTCTATTCCTTTTTTAGAGTGCATTCACTGATATTAATTGATTCAGCTTTTAAAGTTAAATACCAAGCCTTTCCCAAATAACTCTCAAATTGGACTGATGTAATTCGGTTGAAAAACAGTCTGAAAGTTTTTCTGTTGAGAGACTATTCATTACTTCTGGATCATTCTCAAGGTTTTTTTTGAAATTTCCTTCGTTTTGATTCCACGCTGAATGAGCATTTTTTTGTACTAGTCGATAAGAATCTTCCCGACTCATTCCATTCTCAACTAAAGCCAAAAGAACTCTTTGACTAAAAACTACTCCTCCATAAATGTTCAAATTTTTCAGCATATTATCTGGATAAACCCCAAGCCCTTTAATAATTGCCGTCATTTCTGTGATCATAAAATGAAGAGTAATGGATGTGTCTGGCAGCATTAATCTTTCATTGGAACTGTGGCTTATGTCTCTTTCATGCCATAGAGCTACATTTTCCAGGGCTGCAACTACATAGCTTCTTAAAACTCTGGAAAGACCACTTACTCTCTCACTCCGTATTGGATTTCTTTTATGGGGCATTGCAGAGCTTCCTTTTTGGCCTTTAGCAAAGTTTTCCTCTACTTCAAGAACATCAGTTCTTTGAAGATTTCTAATTTCTGTAGAAAAACGATCTAAGGAAGATCCGATTAAAGCAAGAATCTGTACATAATTAGCATGTCTATCTCTTGAGATAACTTGAGTGCTAGCAGTATCACACTCAAGCTCCAAAAGTTCGCAGGTCATTCTTTCTATTTCTGGATCAGTATTCGCATAAGTACCCATGGCCCCGCTAATTTGCCCAACTGAAATGTCTTTCTCAAGATTGTTTAGCCTTTCTTTGTTTCTGAGAGTTTCAGCTAGCCATCCCGCTAACTTGAATCCAAAAGTAATAGGTTCTCCATGAATCGCATGAGAACGTCCAATCATTACGGTTTTCTTATGCTGCCTTGCTAAATCTCTAATAGCTTCTTCAAGTAATAAAAGCTCTTTTGTTAAAAGCTTGACTGATGACTTTAATTGAAGCGCAAGTCCAGTATCAAGAACATCACTACTGGTCATTCCCACGTGAATGTAACGGCCAGCATCCCCAACATATTCATTTACATTTGTTAGAAAGGCAATTACGTCATGGCGAACTTCCTCTTCTATTTCGAGGATGCGTTCTGGATTGAAACTTGCCTTTGTTCGAATCGTTTCCATTGCACTTTTAGGGATTTTCCCTGATTTGCAATTAGCCTCACATGCGGCAATTTCAACATCAAGCCATGTTTGGTATTTGGCTTGATCAGACCAAATATTTCCCATCTCTGGGTTTGTGTAACGCTCAATCAAAGTGCTACAAAGTTAAAGGGTACTATTAATTTAGATCCTCAAGGTCAAGCTGACTTGAGTCTATTGTGTTCAACTTCCCAATGGACATATCTTCCCCAAGCTTGTTGTCTTACCCTGCATCTTCCTCCTTTGCAATCAATCACTTGAAAGGGAGGCAAATCATTTGGATGATTTGAAAATATTGCAAAACTTCCTGGAGGTAGAAGTTCAAGCACTTCTCTAGTTTGTTTTTTTGAGGTTAGATGAAAATGACCATGGCAAGATAGCTCATTTTCATTTGTTGGATGCCTGAGCTTTTTAGACAAAACCTTTGGTCAGTTAAATAGATTCTCTATTGAAAAAGAGGATAAGCACTAGTTCTGCGGTTTTTGTTCCGTTTCCTGTTTGTTTTTGTAAACAAATGACTAAAAAATCGCGATTAGATCTTCACTTGCTGACTAAAGGGTTGGTAAAAACACGTCAAGAGGCTCAGAAGCTCATCAGAGCTGGCAAAGTTAAAACAATCAACGGTCAGGTTCTTGATAAACCAGGCCAAGAAGTTTTAAAAGATCTTGAGATAAAAGTTACGCAGTCCTTGAGATATGTATCTAGAGGGGGTGAAAAGTTGGCTGAAGCTTTTAATCAATTCCCACTAGATATTAAGAATAGGGTTTGTTTAGATGCTGGGATTTCAACTGGTGGTTTTACAGATTGTCTTTTGCAGCATGGAGCGGCAAAGGTTTATGGAGTTGATGTTGGTTATGGTCAGACGGCATGGAGTATAAGAAATGATCCAAGAGTGGTTCTTTTGGAACGTACTAATATTAGGCATTTAACTCCTGAAAAATTATTCAATGATGGAGACCCAATACCAAACTTCGCAGTTGCAGACTTATCTTTTATCTCTCTTAAAATTGTTTTCCCCAGTATTAAATCTCTTCTTAAATCTAACCGATCTGAGTTGCTTGTATTAGTGAAACCTCAATTTGAGGTTGGCAAAGATAAAGTGGGCAAGGGGGGGGTGGTTCGTGATCATTCACTGCATGCTGAGGCTATAGAAGGGGTAGCAAACGAATCTAAAAAATATGGGTGGTACCCAAAAGGATTGATTGCATCACCTTTAAAGGGTCCTGCTGGAAATCAAGAATATCTTCTTTGGATGGGTGATGAAGTTGAGGGAGGTATTGAAATCGAAAAATTGTTGAATGTTTTAAGCTTTTGAATTTTTTGGTTTAAAGAGCTGTTTCGTTTCTGTCGCCCGTTCTGATTCGCACAACAGAATCAACTGGACTAACAAAAATTTTTCCATCTCCGATCTCTCCTGTCTTAGCTGCATCAGCAATAGCTTTTAAAACAATTTCAGATTTTTCATCAGGAACTACTACCTCAATTTTGAGCTTTTGAAGAAACTCAACAGTGAACTCTGAACCTCTATATCTCTCGACTTGTCCTTTCTGTCTCCCAAACCCTCTTACCTCGCTTACTGTCATGCCAACTATACCTGCATTTACTAATGCAATTTTTACATCCTCCAATTTAAATGGGCGGATTATTGCCTCTATCTTTTTCATATCGCTTTTATGTAACTTCTAGGATCTTAGATAGTTTTTATTAGATTTTGTTCGTTTGAGTTAGAGAATTGATGAAATTTACATTTAGACCAGCAATTACTGCATCTCCACAAAGCATTTCTGCATCTTTGGTAGGAATTATAACCAGACCATTACTTATTGATTCCCAATGTTCAGATTCAAAATGGGTTTGTAGCCAAAGGAGTCCATGCACGCTTTTTGGTTCTATTTGAGTTCCATTTTGTTTTTCAAAAAGACTTATGTCCATGTAAAACCTTTATTTTTATCTATTAAGGGGGATAGCTGTAATTAGTTTTGTACCCAATGATACAAAACAGCTTTTTGCCATCATTCCGTAACTTTTTGATTAGAAAAATTTATTTAAAGTTTCAATTTTTAATAGAATTTATCTGTAGTGTGAGTTTTAAATGCAAATAAATTGTGATTAGACAAGAAAAAGACATCAATGAAAAAGTTATGTATGGGGAGAGAGAAATAGAGAATGGGCGCTTAAATTGTTTCCCAAATCCAAATAGTAATAGAGATTATGAAATTTCAATAGATTTCCCTGAATTTACATGTAAATGTCCTTTCTCGGGTTATCCTGATTTTGCAACTTTGAGAATTAAATATCAACCAAATACTATGGTTATAGAGTTAAAAGCAATTAAACTTTATTTAAATGGCTTTCGAGAAAAGAAAATATCTCATGAAGAAGTGACTAATAAAATAATCGACGACTTTGTTGAAGTTTCTGATCCTAAGTGGATGCAATTAGAGGCTGATTTTAATCCTAGAGGTAATGTTCATACAATCATTAGAGTCTGTCATGGGAAAAGAAATAATTTAGAGCTAACTCTCTAAGAAACTAATTAAACTTGGCAATTCTTTTGAAAGACCAGATAGATTTCTGTTGCTTAATCCACCTATATAAATCCTAGATTTTTCCTTTTCATGTAAGACCCAGATTTTCTTAGTTGAAATAATACTAAGTGAACCACCAATAATTATTATAGCAAAACTTGTATATACAAGAGGAACCCCAGGATCATGCTTTAATAGTAATCCACTACTTGGAATTATATTTATTATCTTTATTGAAATCTCTTTTATTTTTGCTTCCTTATTTATATTTAAGGTTGTAAGTAATGTACCATCATTATCAAAAATATTTACTGGTCCTAGTTCACTATCTACGGTTACTAAGATTGGGTCTTTACCATCTTTTTGTGTCGGTATAATGGTACCCCAAACTTGTTCACCTAGTTCAGGAATAGCTTCTATTGGAATTTGTAATTTCGGGCTATTATTTATTTGAATAGTAATGGCTGCCAAAGCCCAGTCGGCTTGATATAATGTTAGGCCTTGGTATCTTAAAGGATGATTAACACTAATTTCTTTTGATTGATTATTTCCATCTGGCTCATTAATATTGACTACAGACTTATACTGCTCAGCTCTTCCTTGAGGGTCTCTTTCGATTTTAAACTTTTGCAATTCAATAGTTAAGCCTTTCTCTTTATTATTGTTTAATAAATCTATTGATCTGCCAGGGGCTAGAAATTTTTCTATGGTTTTCCCATTTAATGATCCGTATGTTGCCCCTATCATTAATAGGATCATTCCTAGATGAATTAATATAGGTCCTAATCTACCAATTACTCCTTGACGAGCCGCTATCCTTCCATCTTTTTCTTTTATATTCCAACCTTTTTTTTTTAAATTAATTTTAATTTTTTCTAAGTGCTCCGAATAATTATTAGTCACTATTGTTTGAGCAATAGAAAGTTTTGCTATTTGGCGAGGTGATTTATAATCTACCCACTTTAATGCTGATTTAAGTATCGGTAATTGTCTTCTAAAACTACAAACTGCAAGAGCTAAACCAAGCCAAATAAGTAAGAATAAAAACCAAACACTTGTATAAACATGGTTGAATTCAAAAAGTAGTAATATATTTCCATTAATTATTCCAAGAAAAGGATTCTTATTGAAATTCTCGTAATAGAATTGATCTGATTCTTGTTGTGGTATTAAAGTCCCAGTTGCACATGCAATAGCTATTATTAGTAATAGTAATATCGCAATTTTTAAGCTAGAAAGCCAGTTTAAAACTTGGCTGATTTTTTTCATCTATTTTATATCCAAATAGAAATAAGGCTTACAAGACCTACGGTTAACAAAATTACTCCACTTATTGGCGGGACCCATTCCCCAATAGGTCGTAAAGATAATAATTTTGGAATACTTGCTGCAAAGGTACCTGCTACAAATAAAGGCACAATCTGTCCAATTGCAAAACTTCCAAGAAAAATTGTGCCACTAAGAGGATTTCCTTGTTTAGCAACCCAGGCTAGAAGAACTGCAAGAACAGGAGTAGTGCAAGGTGAGGAGGCTAATCCAAAAGCAAAACCTGCTGAAACTGGTGCGAATGCGGGAGGAACTTGATTTTTCCAAATTTCAGGGTCAGGACCAGATGGAAGTGAGAATTTAAGAATCCCAAGGAGATTAAGACCCATAATTATTGCTAGAAAACTAATGAATATTGAAAAGAAACCTGGTAATTGACCATAAATTTTTCCTAAAAAACCGCTTAGACTTCCTAATACCACAAGTGATATAACTATACCGCCGCAGAAACTAATCGTTTTTTGTAATGGGTTTTGGTTATTTTTAAATCCAGCTAAATATGCAACTGTGATTGGCAAAAGTGACAATGAACAGGGACCCAAGCTAGTCAAAAGTCCTCCCGTGAAAACTATCAGAATTGTTAGGGGGGTTGGATTATTGAGTCCATTGTTAATTAAATGCTCGCCATGACGAGTCAAATCAGAGAAGATTAAACTTGTAGAAAAAATGTTCAAAAAGAGATTTGTCACTCTAAGTCTTACCCAGATTATCTAGTTAGAAGTCTATTTGAGGCATTTTTAATTAATAACTCTGAAGATTCAATAGACGATCTGACCAATAGGGCCGCTATTAAAAAGCTTGAAATCAATGAGTTTCCCCCATAGCTAATCATAGGGAAGGGAAGACCAGTTGTAGGCATTGCTCCTGATGAAACTGCTATGTGCATAATTGATTGGCCAACAAGAATAGTACCTGATCCCATAGAGATTAGTTTAGAATAATTATTTCTACAATTAAGAGATATTTTCAGGGTTAAATATGCAACTACAAGCAAAAATAATAAAAGTAAAATTGATCCAAAGAAGCCAAATTCTTCAGCAAAAACAGCAAATATAAAATCAGTACTCCTGTAGGGTAAGTATTGTAATTTTTGCATTGAAAGACCATAACCTTCCCCAAATAGACCACCTGAACCAATAGCATAAAGACTCTGAATTAATTGATATCCACTCCCTTGTGGATCTTTCCAAGGGTCTATAAATGACATGACGCGACTTTGTTGATAGTCATTAAAAAAAATACTTGTTGCACCAATAAAAAAGCCTGATATAGCAGTGTTAAAAAGATATCTGAAGTTAATACCGGATGCTAATGCAATCATCCAAAGTAATATCCCGATTAATGCAGCTGTACTTAAATTTGGCTGCTTTATAATTAATAAAATAATAGATGCAAAAATAGTTAACCAAAAAATTTTTTTTTCTGAATTTATTCTTTCCCATTGACCAAAAAGCTTTGCACTTTGGAGAATGATGAAAGGTTTGATTAACTCAGATGGTTGAATTTGGACTGGGCCGATAATCAACCATCTAGTAGAACCATTAACGGTACTACCGAAAAAGCTTGTTGATGCAATCAGGACCATACCTATAAAAAGGCATGGTCCTGATATTTTAAGCCAATTTTTAAGATTGATATTTATTGCTAGGTAGAAAATACTCCAACTCGCGACCAGCCAAATGAGTTGTCTTTTTATGTAATAAGCACCTTCACCCATCTCTCTAATAGCTACCCACCAACTAGCTGATCCAAGAATAAAGATTCCCGATATGCTCCAAAAAACAAATAATCCCATTATCAAACGCCCTTCCTTGGGCCAAAAAGACCAATGCAATGGAAGTATCTTGTTGCTTAATAGATTATCTAGATAATCTTTTGATTCATAAGTATTTTTCCTTCTGGGTTTTGAATGAATTTTTTTATTCGAAATATTACTCAAAGGATCTTTTGCTTATAAACCATTGAGCCGCTTAATTGCCATCTTGCCAAGTCTCTAAATGTAATTAATTGTTAGTTTTTAGAGACAAAATAAAAAAAACAGATGAATCTCTAGTTATAAAATGTCATGTCATCAGCATTAAATTTTTAATATAGATTATCTATTGATTTAAATTTTAAGACTTAGAATTATACTGAAAATTCTTGCTCAAGTTATAAAATTAGCTAACTTTTCAATTTTATTGATAAATTTTTTTTGTTTTGATGCAAGTCTCGTGATAGATTCCGCGGGCCTTTGCAGAGAGCTTAGGTGTCTTGATTTCAAACAACTTCTCGCTATCACTGATGAACTCAAATAAGAGGAATTTTTGTGGCATCTGAGACTGTTGAAAATTGCTCAAGTCATGATCCTCTACTGGATTTTGATTCATCGGATTTATCGTCCGGAGTCAAATCAGACGAATATCTTGAACTTCAATTTCGAGTATTCCGTCTGGCTTTTTTATTGACTATTTTTTCTGTTGGCATAGCAGGTTTCTTTTGGGGAATCCAAGCTGGCGCAAGCCTATTTATTGGTGCTTTATCAGGAATTTTTTATTTTCGCTTGCTTGCTCGCGGAATTGGAAGGTTAGGTACTTCATCAAAAATCGTCGGTAAAGTCCAGTTATTAGTTCCGGTTCTTTTGGTTTTGGTATCTTCTAGATTTCCTCAACTTGATTTGATTCCGGCTTTATTAGGATTTTTGCTTTATAAACCAGCGTTAATTATTCAGTTTCTATCTATGCCGTAGGGCTTATTTAGAAATCAAATTTTTAAGTTTTGTTTGTTTGGCTTTTATTTTCTACGCAACCTAAACTTCCAGATAATGGGTTTTTTGCCATTTGTTTTTCCTTTCGCTGAATTAGAAGTTGGTCAACAACTCTATTGGCAAATTGGAAATTTTAGAATTCACGGCCAAGTCTTTATGACTTCATGGCTTCTTATAGGCGCTTTGCTTGCCTTAGTGGTCATTGGGACTAAAAAAATGGAACGTGATCCAAGGGGTGTTCAGAACCTTTTGGAATTTCTTTGGGATTACATACGTGATCTTGCAAGAACACAAATTGGTGAAAAGGTTTATAGAGATTGGATGCCTTTCATCGGAACCCTCTTTCTGTTCATTTTTGTGAGCAATTGGGGCGGGGCATTAGTTCCGTGGAAGCTGATCAAACTCCCAAGTGGTGAACTTGGGGCTCCTACAGCTGACATAAATACAACTGTTGCTTTAGCACTACTGGTATCTCTCTCATATTTCTATGCGGGTTTGAGCAATAAAGGTTTGCGTTACTTCGAGTACTACGTACACCCAACGCCAATAATGCTCCCATTCAAAATTGTAGAAGATTTTACTAAGCCTCTATCTCTCTCTTTCCGTTTATTTGGAAACATTTTGGCAGATGAACTTGTTGTAGCGGTACTTGTCTTTTTAGTACCACTTGTTCTACCAGTTCCTGTTATGTTTCTAGGCTTGTTTACTAGTGCTATTCAAGCTCTGATTTTTGCAACTCTTGCTGCCTATTACATCGGGGAAGCAGTCGAAGAGCATCATTAATCAAAATATTTTGCTACTGAATTAACTTTTTAATGGCAAATTTCCTGCTTTTAGGCCTGAAATTCTTTCAGTATCATCTCAAGAACTATGAGATGCACCCCTCGCAGGTATAAACTCCCGATCACAACTTTATAAGCGTTTAAAGCGCTACACATCTTTAGCAGAATTATGGATTCCATTACCACCGCCGCATCAGTTGTTGCAGCTGGTTTAGCTGTAGGCCTTGGCGCAATAGGCCCTGGTATCGGTCAGGGTAGTGCTGCACAAGGAGCAGTAGAGGGTATAGCCCGCCAACCAGAAGCTGAGGGAAAAATCAGAGGTACTTTGCTTCTTTCTTTCGCTTTCATGGAATCACTTACCATCTATGGCCTTGTGGTTGCATTGGTGCTTCTTTTCGCTAACCCTTTTGCTGGCTAAATATTTTCAAAAAAGGGCTGATTGCAGAATTCATTCAAATTGATTAACTTTCAGCCCCAATATTTGAAAATTCTTTAGCAAATTTCAATTGCCTTTATCTGGCTCGTTTAAATTCTTGCACCCCTAGCTAATGCCAACTTTGTTTTTGTTTGGTGCCTCTGAGGGAGGTCTGTTTGATTTCGATGCAACTCTTCCGCTTATGGCGGTTCAGGTTGTATTGCTTACTTTCATACTAAATGCTCTTTTCTTCAAACCTGTTGGACGGGTAGTTGAAGAAAGAGAGAATTATGTAAATAAAAGTAGGGCAGAAGCAAAGAAAAAAATCGCTGAGGTTGAACTACTTGAGACTGAACTCAAAGATCAGCTCAAAGAGGCTCGTCTTGAAGCACAGAAGGTGATTCTTGAGGCAGAGCAGGACTCTGAGAATCTTTATAAAGAAGCACTTGCTCTTGCTACTTCAGAGGCAAATGCATCGAGAGAGAAAGCTAGGCGTGAGATTGATTCTCAAAGAGATGAAGCTCTTAATCAACTCAAAAGCGAGGCTGACAATCTTGGTGATTTGATTATTGAAAGACTCTTGGCAAAAAAATGACTCCTTTAATTTTCGCTTCCGAAGGCTTTGGCCTTAATTTAAATATTTTTGAGACCAACATCATCAACTTAGCCGTTGTTGTCTTTGGCCTCTACAAGTTCTTACCAGGCTTTTTAGGAAAAATCCTTGAAAAGAGAAGAACTACAATTCTTTCTGACTTGAAAGAAGCAGAAGAGCGTTTAGCACAAGCACAAGATTCTCTTTCACAAGCAAAAGATGATCTTTCATCAGCTAAGCAAAAAGCTGACAAAATCAGAAATGATTGCAAAGTTAGAGCAGAAGCAATTCGTCTTGAGAGTGAAAAAAGAACTGTTGAAGAAATGGCAAGAATTAAACAAGGAGCTGCTTCTGACTTAAGTGCTGAAGCTGCAAGGGTGACTGCCCAATTAAGAAAAGAGGCTGCAGAACTTGCTATTGAAAAAGCATTAGCAACGCTTCCTAAAAAGTTAGATTCAAATACTCAAGATAATTTTCTTAAACAGTCAATTAAAAATATTGGAGACAACTAATGCCACTACTTAATACAATAACTACTCCATATGCTGAAGCGTTCCTTCAAGTAGCAGAGAGCCGCAACGAGGTGGATGAAGTAGTTACACAAGCTAAGTCTATTTTAGAACTTTGGAATTCTTGCCCTGAATTTAGTGATGCGATGTCATCACCAGTTTTAGAGGTTAATCAAAAGAAAGCCGCTTTAGAAAAGCTTTTCTCTAGTCAAGTCACTCCATCTTTCTTAAATCTTTTAAAACTTTTGGCAGATCGACAAAGAATAGGATTGTTGAATTCTGTTCTTGAAAGATTATTAGAAATCTATCGAGAACAAAGAAATATTGCTCTAGCAACTATTACTTCTGCTTCAGCGCTAAATGAAGATCAACAATCTGAGCTACTCAAGAAAGTACAATCTATAGCTGGTACAGATAATTTGGAAATCGATCTCAAAGTCGACTCCGAATTACTTGGTGGCTTTGTGGTCAATGTTGGATCAAAGGTCATTGATGCCAGCATCGCAGGGCAAGTCAGAAGACTTGGTCTTGCTTTGGCCAAAGTCAGCTAATTCTCTCCTGACTTTCTCCCCTTCTTCCTCTTTTTCTTCTTCCCCAACTTTAAGTTAATCCCATGGTTTCTATACGTCCCGACGAGATCAGTTCAATCCTTAAACAGCAGATTGCTGATTACGATAAGTCAGTATCTGTAAGCAATGTAGGTACCGTTTTACAAATCGGTGATGGTATCGCAAGAGTTTATGGCCTCGAAAAGGTTATGGCAGGTGAACTAGTTGAATTCGAAGATGGAACAGAGGGGATTGCTTTAAACCTTGAAGATGACAATGTTGGTGTCGTTTTGATGGGTGAAGCTTTAGGAGTACAAGAGGGAAGTACAGTTAAAGCAACTGGAAAGATTGCCGCAGTCCCAGTTGGTGAGGCAATGCTCGGAAGAGTTGTTAATCCTCTTGGACAGCAAATCGATGGGAAAGGAGAGATGGCTACAACTGACTCAAGATTAATTGAGTCAATAGCACCTGGAATTATTAAGAGAAAGTCAGTACATGAGCCTATGCAAACTGGGATCACATCTATTGATGCGATGATCCCTATTGGAAGAGGTCAGAGGGAGTTGATTATTGGAGATCGACAAACAGGGAAGACTGCAATAGCAATCGATACAATCATCAACCAAAAAGGTCAAGATGTTATTTGTGTTTATGTAGCGGTTGGTCAAAAACAAGCATCAGTGGCAAATGTGGTTGAAGTTCTTAAAGAAAAAGGAGCTTTGGATTATACAATTATTGTTAATGCCGGAGCATCTGAAGCTGCTGCTTTGCAATATTTAGCTCCTTATACAGGTGCCGCAATTGCTGAGCACTTTATGTATCAAGGTAAGGCGACACTAGTTATATACGATGATCTAACTAAGCAAGCTCAGGCGTACAGGCAAATGTCATTACTTTTACGTCGTCCACCAGGACGTGAAGCATATCCTGGAGATGTTTTTTATTGCCATAGTCGTTTACTTGAGAGGGCTGCAAAACTTTCTGATGCAATGGGTGCAGGATCAATGACCTCTTTGCCTATTATTGAAACCCAGGCTGGTGACGTATCTGCATACATCCCAACAAATGTTATTTCAATTACTGACGGTCAGATTTTCTTGAGCTCAGATTTATTTAACTCCGGTTTAAGACCTGCAATTAACGTTGGTATATCTGTTAGTCGAGTAGGAGGGGCTGCGCAAACAAAAGCCATTAAAAAAATTGCGGGTACGTTGAAACTTGAACTAGCTCAGTTTGATGAACTTGCGGCATTCTCTCAATTTGCTTCAGATCTTGATGAGGCTACACAAAAGCAATTAGGTAGAGGAAAAAGACTAAGAGAACTTCTTAAACAACCTCAGTTCGACCCCTTGAACTTGGCTGAGCAAGTAGCTATTGTTTATGCAGGTGTTAAAGGATTGATTGATGAGGTGCCTGAGGAAGAAGTGACAAAGTTTGCTCGTGAATTGCGTGATTATCTAAAAACAAATAAGGCTGATTTCATTAAAAATATTCTCTCTGAAAAAGTTTTAAGTGAAGCATCTGAATCAATGCTTAAAGACGCTATTAACGAGGTTAAATCCTCCATGCTTGCGGCTTAAACACAAAGGCTATCTAAGAGAGAATTACCTATGGCTAACCTAAAAGACATAAGAGACAGAATTGTATCTGTCAAAAACACAAGGAAAATCACAGAAGCAATGAGACTTGTTGCTGCTGCGAAAGTTCGCAGAGCACAGGATCAGGTCTTAAGGAGCAGACCTTTTGCTGACAGATTGGCAAGGGTTTTAGAAAATATTCAATCAAGAATGCAGTTTGAAGCAGCTGACTCTCCTCTGTTAAATAAGCGTGAAGTTAAGACAATTACTCTCCTGGCTGTCACTGGGGACAGAGGATTATGTGGGGGGTACAATGCAAATATAATCAAACGAACAGAGAAGCGCTATGCCGAATTAAAAGGACAAGGATATAGTCCCGATCTAGTTTTAATTGGCAAGAAAGCAATAGGATATTTCGAGAATAGATCTAGTCTTTACAATATAAGAGCTACTTTTAAAGAATTAGAGCAAGTCCCGACTTCTGAGGATGCTGCATCCATAACTAGTGAAGTATTAGCAGAATTTCTCTCTGAAAGTACTGACAGAGTAGAAGTCATTTTTACTAAGTTTGTAAGTTTGGTTAGTTGTAATCCAACAATTCAAACTCTTCTGCCTCTAGATCCTCAAGGAATAGCAGATTCAGAAGACGAAATTTTTAGATTAACTACAAAAGATAGTCAACTAATTATTGAGAAAGATGCTGCTCCTTCTAATGAAGAGCCGAAACTACCATCGGATATTGTTTTTGAACAAAGTCCCGATCAGCTTTTGAATGCTCTTTTACCTCTTTATTTACAGAATCAATTATTACGAGCATTACAAGAGTCTGCTGCTTCAGAATTGGCGAGCAGAATGACTGCAATGAATAACGCTAGTGATAATGCTAAGGAATTGGCTAAAAATCTTACGGTTGATTATAACAAGGCTAGACAAGCGGCAATTACGCAAGAAATTTTAGAAGTTGTCGGTGGAGCAGCAGCATAGTTGCTTATCTATCCCTGTCTTTACGAATTGTCAATGTATAAGTAATAAATAAAGTGAATCTTGAATTTACAGAATTGGACCTTGATTGGCCTTCTGAAGTAAGTTTGTTTGACTTGAAAAAATATATTTTATTTAAGTTAATGGAGTATGGTGAACCACTTAGGTGGGCCATTACTTCCATTACTAATCATCCTGAAAAAAAAATCAAGATAATATCGGTCGAAGTTGTGTTGATTATTTATCAAGATAAGGGTAAACCTATTATTCCTGAATTGAATATTTAATGACTAACGCTGGACCTTTGCCAACATTAATGATTATACCTGCTGGAATTGGTTGCAATGTCGGTGGATATGCAGGGGATGCAATCCCTGCTGCAAGATTATTGGCTTCTGCTAGTGACTGTTTAATAACTCATCCTAATGTTCTGAATGGTGGATCTTTATATTGGTCAGATACTTGTATCCACTATGTAGAAGGATATAGTTTAAATCTTTTTGCCGCTGGAGAAGTATTTTTAAAACCAGTAAGGCAACAAAAAGTAGGTTTATTATTAGATGCTGGCTTAGAGTCTGATTTAAAGAAAAGACATTTACAAGTTGCTGATGGCTGTGTGGCAAGCTTGGGGTTAGATATTGGCCCTGTGATTACTACTGAAAGAGCTGTCCGAATTAATCTGAAAAAAGGTTTAAGTGGTTCAAGTTGGGGAAATATCGAAGAACCAGATGTCCTTTTGAGAGGAGCTGAAAAACTTAAGAAAGCTGGTGCAACAGCAATTGCTGTGATAACTCGCTTCCCTGATGATAGCGAGGAACTAGAAACTAAACTTTATCGACAAGGTAAAGGTGTTGATATTATTGCGGGGGTCGAAGCTGTAATAAGTCATCTTCTTGTAAAACATTTATTGATTCCATGTGCACATGCACCGGGGTTGCCCCCCTTGCCAATTGATTATGATCTTGATCCTCGAACCTCGGGAGAGGAGATAGGATATACATTTTTGCAAAGTGTTTTAGTTGGTCTTAGTCGTGCACCCGATCTGATTTGTAAGTCATCTATGAAAACCAAAGAAAATACTTTTTTACAGTTGAAAACTTTATTAAGTAATAGGGATTTAGGAGCAGTTGTTGTTCCACAGGGCGCATTAGGTGGCGAAGCGGTTTTGTCTTGCATCGAAAGATTTATTCCTTTGATAATAGTTTCTAATCAGGGAGTATTAAATGTTAATTCCACAAAGATGAGGCTAGATTCCGTAAGTGGTGATAAACATAAAAATATTTTGTATGCTGAGAATTATGTAGAGGCTGCAGGACTAATAACAGCTTTACGTCATGGGATTAATATTAAGTCTCTGCGAAGACCAATTGATTGCTTGAAGGAAATGAATGACGAATAAAGTAATTTTAAGGACTTATCTTGAAGCTATTGGTTTTTTCCACCCACTTCCAAAAGCTTGATTGCTTATTTTCAATAAAGGAGGTGCTTGATAACGTTTGAATTCGGCGTTCTTTAACAAATTGGCGACTTTATGGACAATCTTTTCATCAAATCCTTTTTCTATTAAAACTTTTGTTGGCAAGTGCTGTTCAATCAATCCTTTAAGTATTGGATCAAGAATAGAATAATCTGGCAAAGAGTCGCTATCTAATTGTTCTGGGCTTAATTCAGCACTGGGAGGCTTATTTCTTATTTCAGAACCTATGATTTCTCTGGTTTTAGGTAGAAAGAAATCATTTCTACAACTGGATGACGACTCACTATCTATCCAATTACATAAATCAAATACGCTTGTTTTATAAAGATCTCCAATTACAGATAAGCCTCCATTCATATCTCCATAGAGGGTGCAATATCCTACGGCCAGTTCTGATTTATTTCCTGTAGAAAGAAGTAAATGATTTTTTTGATTTGCTAGAGCCATCAATATTGTGCCCCTAATACGAGATTGTAGATTTTCAGCTGTGATATCGGTTGGTATCCCGCATGTTGTATTCGATAAAACATCGTTAAAACTATTCATTACATTAGAGATAGGAATCTTTTGATGATTTATTCCAAGTCGATTAGCTAATGTCGTGGCATCTTTTATAGATCCTAGTGAACTCCATGGAGATGGCATTAAAATTGCATGAACTTTAGAGTTGCCTAAAGCTGCTACTGCAATAAGGGCTACTAGAGCTGAGTCGATACCACCACTTAATCCAACAATGGCACTATTGAAATTACATTTTCTTGCATAATCTTTAACTCCAAGTACTAAAGCTCTGAAAAGAACTTCTTGTGAAACTGGATATTTACTAGATATCGAAGGTTGTTGTGTAAGAGAAGATATATCAAAAAGACCAACTGACTCTTTGAAGGCAGGAAGTTCGTATTGTAATTTGCCTTTTTTATTAAGAGCAAAACTAGAACCGTCAAAGATTAGCTCATCATTCCCTCCCACTTGATTGACATAGACCACCGGACATGAAAGACGAATAGCTGCTTTGGCCGCTATTCGTTGGCGTAATAAATTTTTTGATTCAATAAATGGAGAAGCTGAGAGATTTATAAGTAAATCTAATTTTTCTTTTTCTAGGGATCTTATAGGATCTTCTCCGAGGATCTTTTCCTTTTGAAGATTTTGCTCAACCCATAAATCTTCACAAATAGTTATTCCTATCTTCCAAAGTTTTTCTTGGTAATTAAAATTTAAAACACTACTTTTCTCTGCCGAACGAAAATAACGTTTTTCATCAAACACATCGTACGTGGGAAGGAGTTGCTTCCTCGCTACGATTCTCCAAGTACCCTTTTCCAAAATAACAACTGAATTATAGAGTTTAGGAACTTCTATGTCTGGAGTTGGTTCTGCGATACCAATTAATATAGAAAAGTTTTGACTAAGCTTACTTATTCTTTCGCTTAATTTGTTTAGGACATCTTTTTCGTCTTTATAAAGCAGTGGGTTAAATAATAAGTCTTTTGGGGGGTAGCCGATCAAAGAAAGCTCAGGTGTTATGACTAGATCCACCTCCTTGTCTTTGATCTCTTTGCACACTTCAAATATATTCTCGGCATTACCCTCGAGATCTCCAATGATTGGATTGAGTTGGGCTAATGCTAATTTCATTATGTGTTATCTGCTATTCCGTATAGATTCTCTTCAAGTAGTAAGGGGACAAGCTCTTTAGGGACAAGAACTTCTTGAGGTCTCTCTCTAAATTTTGAACTTGATGATTCAGGTATATTAAAAGGCAATAGATCAATTTCACCTCCAAGATTTTTAATCTCTTCTAATTGATTATCTCTAATTGGCCATCCATCCCTCATCGCAATCGCTATTGTTGCTTTATTGAGAATAGACTTGGCATTAAGCCACTTTGGAACTTGAACAGCTAAATCACTGCCAATTACAAAACTAAAACTTGCTTCAGGCCATAGTTGGAAAGCTTTTTTTAGAGTATGAATTGTCCTAGGGCTACTCAATTCTTGAACTAGCTCTAATTTAGGATGTGAGATTTTTTTTACCAGAATTCTTAAAAGCTGGGTCCTTTTCAAAAGTGGAATTTGATGCTTTTTATCAGGGTTATCACTTGCCCAGGTTATAACTTTTGGGAAGATTTTTATTAATTCACCCAATAAGGCCTCGTGACCTAGAGTGGGTGGATCAGCACTTGTCCCAAATAAAGCTATTGAATTAATTTTTGCTTTCATGGCAACAAATAATTTTTATTTTTTTCCGTACTTGATGTAAGAAATTTAAAGTCACCAAGCATTATTCTTAAGTCTGAGTTGTTTTTGAGAAGATAGTTCAACATTAATCGAGGCCTTCCATCATTTCTATTTGTCCCCATTAGAAATTTATAAGCGGCGAGACGACCTATAAGTTTTGTCGTATAGATAGCAAGAGCTGCTTGAGCTAAGGCTATAGGAGCAGTTGGCGCAAGGCTTAATCCTCCAGTAAGAGGTGCCGCAAGGATCAGAATATGCTTGAAAATATTTAAAGTAATTTGTATTCCTATCTGTGCTCCCCCTAGTAATGAATTTTGGAGACTAAGCTTTTTTACTAGTTGTCTGGCGGTGGGACCACCTACTTCTAACCCATATAATTTACTTAGTTGAATAATAAGAGAACTATCAAAAGCTAGACCGGTAATAAGGTCAATCATTAAGAAGGGATTAACTGCTACCCCTGAGGCTTTTAAAGTTGCATATCTGCCGATTAAAGATTGCGCTTCTTTTTTCTTTTTCAGTAGTCGATTCTCCTTAAGTAATTTGTAGAATTGGTCTGCAATTCTTAAAGTATTTATACAAAGAAAAAATTCCCCACTTTTGTCGATAATATCTTTAAGTTCGTTTTTGAGGATATCAACTTTAGGCGTTGTTTGTTCACTTCTAACTGTTCCGTCCGGTTTTATTTTTGCTTCCCTTGGGGATGACGATACTAAAGCAATCTTAACCTTTTGTTTGCAAAAGGATAATTTTCTGTGAACACTTGAGAGTATTAATTTTGTTTCTCTTATATTCCATTGATCACAACGATTTAAGACTATTAGCAGAGGTTTGTTATTCCTTAACAGATCCTCAATGGAGTTCAAATCGACTCTCGTTATATCACTATCAATTACATAAAGAATCAAATCTGAATCTAAGACATAATTAAAATTTATTTCTTCATTATTAGAATTATTTATTTCATCTGTGCCTGGAGAGTCTATTAGCTCAACTTTATTTAAGCCTTTAAAGCTCTTGCCCCATTTATAACATTTACTGGTTTTTGTATTACCGTTAATTATATCAGTTGGAAATATATGCTTTTCAATTAATGCATTTAATAAGCTTGATTTGCCAACACCTACTCGACCATGCACTGATATCTGTAGTACTTTTTTTTCTAATTTATTTATTTGAAAATCAAGTTGATTTAAAGTGTCTTCAAATTTTGTTTTCTCGTAATTCGTGAGATTTAACTTTTCTTTCCATTGACCAACTAAAATCTTGCATTTTTTAGTTATATCTCTTTGGTTCATCATTTATTTGATTTCCTCCACCAACCAGCTAAAACTGCTAAGACAGCTTCTGCTCCTATTAAACCAACAAAGCCACCAAACTCATCAACTACAACCCTGACTCCATTTTTATCTTCATTAAAACCAAGCAGTAGTCTATCTACTCGAATCATTTCAGGTACAAACTCTACATTCTCGCTTAGATCATAAGGAGTTAAATGAGAGTCTCCTTGAAGTAAAGAGGCTAATAACTTTTCACGATTAGCAACCCCAACAACCTTGTCTACTTCTTCTCCTAATACTACCCACCATGTTGCATTATTTTCTAACAAGTTTGATTTAACAGATTGCAAAGAAACTCTTCCTGGAAGTGTGGGAGCCGCAACTCGTGGAGTCATCAAATCTTTAGCAGTCAGATCATTAAGTTGGAAAACTTTGGATATCATTGCAGCCTCATCAGCTTCTATTTGACCTATTTGAGATCCAAGTCTAGCCATCTGTCTTATCTCTTCTTCGTCTGTTGTTAGCTCGCTCTTGGCAGTGATAATTGGTAGTAGACGTTCAAGAATTATTAGCAATGGACGCATAACTATACTTAAGAAATCAAGGACAGGAGCGCTTGTTAAACTGATTTGTAATGCAAGTCTTGTGCCGAGAGCTTTGGGAACAATTTCTCCAAGAAGTAAAACAAGAATAGTTAGGCCAACAAAAAATATGGGCTTTACATTTCCGATTCGATCTTGAAATATGTAAGTTGCGTAGCTACCCACCATCAAACTTCCAAAAATATTGAAACTGTTATTTGCAATTGTTACTACAGTTAAAGTCCTCCCAATTCTGTGGCGTAATTTTTCTAATCTTCTAGCTCCAAGTATTTTGGGCTTTCTCCTGGCGAGCTCATGCACGCGTAATGGGTTAACTGCTAACAATGCTGCTTCTATCCCTGAGCACATTGCAGAACCCATTATAATAACTGCAACAAGAGCAGTTAAAAGCAGAATATCTTGGCTCATCCTCTAAAGATTTTTTTAAAGAGTAGGGATCTTTTACTTTTATTTTTCCACTAAGTTAGTTCTCTTGCCATCCTTAAGTGTAAATAGCAGTATTTTTGTGGCTGATCTAAGTGTTTTTCATCGCCGTAGAGACTTGTTTTTGTCACGTTTAGGTTCTTATGCGGCTATTATTCCAGCCGCAGAGTTGGTTACTCATCATGCAGATTGCGAATATCCCTTTAGGCAAAATAGTGATTTTTGGTATTTAACAGGTTTTGATGAGCCAAATGCAGTGGCTTTGTTTTTGCCTCATAAACCCAAGGGGGAACAATATATACTATTCGTCTTACCTAAAGAGTCTGCGGCAGAAGTTTGGACAGGCTTTAGATGGGGAACAAAAGCAGTTTTAGAAAGTTTTGATGTTGACATCGCCCACTCTTTGAATGAATTGCCAAGCCTTCTAGCTCATTATTTAGAGGGGGCAGAGGGAATTGCTTTTCGAATTGGGAATCATCCGCATATTGAGCCTTTGGTTTTAAAAACTTGGTCGGAGCATTTACAAAAACTTCCAAGAAGTGGCTTAGCCCCATTATCCATGATTGCTCCTTGTCCAATACTTCACAATATGCGACTTCGTAAGGATGATTTTGAAATAGAAAGGATGCGTATGGCATCAAAAATTTCTGCAGAGGCTCATGAATTAGTTAGAGAGTTTGCTCGCCCAGGCATGAATGAGAGAGATTTACAAGCTCAGATAGAAAAATACTTTCTTGAAAAGGGGACTCGAGGACCTGCTTATGGCTCAATAGTTGCATCAGGTGATAATGCATGTGTGCTTCATTACACGGAAAACAATTCACCCATAGAGAGTGGGGACCTTGTTTTGATAGATGCAGGTTGCTCTTTAGATGACTATTACAACGGTGACATAACAAGAACATTTCCAGTCAATGGAAAGTTTTCTGGAGAGCAAAAAGCTTTATATGAAATTGTTCTTATTGCTCAAAAAGCTGCAATTGAGTGTGTTCGTCCAGGTGATAATGCTGAGAACGTACATATGACTGCCTTGAAATATCTAGTTGGCGGTTTAGTTGATATTGGATTACTCGTTGGCGATGTGGATTCTATTATTGAACAACAAGCTTACTCGCATTTATACATGCATCGAACAGGGCATTGGTTAGGTCTTGATGTCCATGATGTAGGTGCTTATAGACTTGGTGACTATCATTTAAATCTTGAACCTGGAATGATATTGACAGTTGAACCTGGCATTTATATTAGTGATCGGTTAGCGGTTCCTAAAGGACAGCCTGAGATAGACCAAAGATGGAAAGGTATCGGCATTCGTATCGAGGATGATGTTTTAGTTACAAAAGATTCCTTAGAAGTTTTGAGTAGTAAAGCAGCTAAGAATTTGGCAGACATGGAATATTAGTTTAAATTCTTTGAGTTATTTTCTAGGAAATAATCTGATCAGTTAAAAACCGTTCATTTTTTTTTGAATGAATTCATCCACATATTTTGCTTCTTTAAAATTCCATTATTGTCCAAAAGTAGAAAACCTTTTGGATTCCCACCTGACTAATTCAAATATGTCCTGGTTCCTGTTAAGTTAGAACTTTGTTAGTTAGTTGAAAATTAGAAATGATGGTTTCTGAAGAGGCCAGTACTGTTCAAGAAGATTTAACAAGTACTGAGGAAAGCACACAAACTGAAAATCAAGAGAAAGTAAATTCAGGTGAGACTAAATCAGGTCGACCAAGTGCGCTTGGAGGTGCTGCAGCATTAGCAACAGCAACAATAGATGCCGATGGTGTACCTTCTGGACATACACCAAAGGCAGACGAGGGAAGGTTTTTACTGAAAATTCTTTGGTTGCCAGATAATGTGGCATTGGCCGTTGATCAAATTGTTGGAGGCGGTCCTAGCCCACTTACAGCCTATTTCTTTTGGCCAAGGGAAGACGCATGGGAAACATTAAAGTCTCAATTAGAAGAAAAAAGTTGGATTACTGATAATGAAAGAGTGGAAGTATTAAACAAAGCGACAGAAGTTATTAATTATTGGCAAGAGGAAGGCAAAGGAAAAACCTTAGAACAAGCCAAAGTTAAATTCCCTGATGTAACTTTTTGCGGTACGGCATAAAAAAACCTTGAACAAAATATTTGTTCAAGGAAAAATATTCATTAAAAATCTTAGTTTGATTTTGATGCTTGAAACCAAGCTTTTGCTTTGTTCAATGTTTCTTGTGCTTTGATTTTTTCAGGAGAATTTCCTTGATCCTTGTTTTGGCTTAGTTGATTTTTAGCTTGTTCTAATTCAGCTTCAGCTTTGCCAGAGTCAATATTTTTACCCATTTCAGCTTTATTTACTAAAACGGTAACTTCGTTAGATTCAACTTCTGCAAAACCTCCAGTTAGGGCAATTGAATCCCAATTACCATTTTTTAAAACCCTCAATACACCAAAATCAATAGCAGTAACCATTGAAATGTGACCAGGTAATACTCCCAAAAGACCTGTAGTGCTTGGAAGTATTATTTCATCAGCAGTATCGTCAAATACGCTCTGATCAGGAGCAAGAACTCGTAGAGTTAGAGTCATTTCTTGAGGAATTTAAAAAAAAGTTGAGTTGAGGTAATTAAACAAAACAAATTGATTTAAGCTTTTGCTTCAGATGCTATCTTTTCTGCTTTAGCTTTCACTTCATCAATGCTTCCAACAAGATAGAAAGCTTGCTCAGGGAGTTGGTCAAGTTCACCTGAAAGAATCATATTGAAACCTTTGATTGTATCTTCTAATTTGACGTATTTACCTGACATACCTGTAAATATTTCAGCAACAAAGAATGGTTGAGATAAGAATTTCTCAATTTTGCGGGCACGATCAACAGTCTTTCTATCTTCTTCTGATAGTTCGTCCAATCCCAAAATAGCAATAATATCCTGCAATTCCTTATATCTTTGAAGTGTTGATTGAACAGCTCTTGCCGTGCGGTAATGTTCATCTCCAACAACAGATGGCTGAAGCATTGTGCTGGTTGAGTCAAGTGGATCAACAGCAGGATAAATTCCCTTAGCGGCAAGAGCTCTTGCTAAAACTGTAGTCGCGTCTAAGTGAGCAAAAGTAGTAGCAGGCGCAGGGTCTGTTAAGTCGTCAGCAGGTACATAAACAGCCTGAATTGAGGTAATAGATCCTTCAAGGGTAGAGGTGATCCTTTCTTGAAGCTCACCCACGTCAGTTCCCAAGGTTGGCTGATATCCAACTGCAGATGGCATTCGTCCTAGCAAAGCAGATACTTCTGATCCAGCCTGAACAAATCTGAAAATATTATCGATGAAAAGAAGAACATCTTGCTTATTTACATCACGAAAATGCTCAGCCATAGTCAATGCAGATAAGCCCACCCTCATTCTTGCGCCTGGGGGCTCATTCATTTGGCCAAAGCACAAAGCTACTTTTGACTTCGTTAGATCTTCTGAATTAATAACACCAGATTCTTTAAATTCTTCATATAAATCGTTACCTTCTCTAGTTCTTTCTCCAACCCCACCAAAAACTGATACTCCACCATGCTCTTTGGCAATATTGTTTATGAGCTCTTGAATTAGAACTGTTTTACCAACTCCAGCACCACCAAATAATCCAACTTTTCCACCCTGACGATATGGAGCCAGCAAATCGATAACTTTGATACCAGTCTCAAATACTTTTGGTTTTGTTTCTAAATCTGTAAGGCTTGGGGCTGATCGGTGTATTGGAGAAGTAGTTACGTTTTTAAGATCACCCTGCTCATCTACTGGCTCTCCAAGTACATTGAAAATTCTTCCAAGTGTTGCTTCTCCAACAGGTACTGAAATAGGAGCGCCCGTGTCTGAAGCTTCCATTCCTCTGACTAATCCATCAGTTCCGCTCATGGCAACGGCTCTAACTCGATGGTCACCTAAAAGTTGTTGAACTTCGGCTGTCAGTGCAACATCTTGCCCGGCAGGGTTCTTAGCCTCAATTCTTAAAGCATTGAGGATTTTTGGGAGCTTGCCAGCAGGAAATTCGACATCTAAAACAGGTCCAATTACTTGACGAACAATTCCCTTAGTTCCAACTGTAGAAGTAGCAGAAGCGGCCATAAGATAACTAGTAACTTTGTGAGCATGCTCTGATGTGCATACTCTCTATCAGCGGCTAAGACTACCACTCCACAGGCATTTTTTTTTAGTGTTCGGTCAACCGCACAGAATAAATGTGGTCTAGAGCGTACCTACGGGCATAAATTGAAATGGTTGGTAATGAGTAATACTCTTTATCGAGTTTGCGCTAAGCGCTTTTTTGTTTTTTTGCTCCTGCATTAATTTATGGCAGCTGTATCCCTCAGCGTCTCCACTGTAAAGCCACTTGGAGATCGTGTATTTGTAAAAGTTTCTGAGTCAGAAGAGAAGACAGCCGGAGGCATATTGCTTCCCGACACAGCTAAAGAGAAACCTCAAGTTGGCGAAGTTGCTCAGGTTGGACCTGGCAAACGCAACGAAGACGGCTCTCGTCAATCTCCTGAAATTAGTGTTGGAGACAAAGTTCTCTACAGTAAGTATGCAGGTACTGATATCAAACTTGGCAGTGATGAATATGTTCTTTTATCTGAGAAAGACATCTTGGCTGTCGTCAATTAACACTCAGCTTTTTAGCTGCAGTCCAAACCCAAAAAACTTTTCGAAATCAAAGGAAATCGCCTCTTATGGCTAAGCGCATCATTTACAACGAGCAAGCCCGCCGAGCACTCGAGCGAGGTATTGACATTTTGGCTGAATCAGTCGCGGTAACTTTAGGCCCAAAAGGTCGTAATGTTGTCCTAGAAAAAAAGTTTGGTGCACCTCAAATAATCAATGATGGTGTAACCATTGCTAAGGAGATCGAACTCGAAGATCACATTGAAAACACTGGAGTTGCGCTCATTCGTCAAGCAGCTTCAAAAACTAATGACGCTGCTGGCGATGGAACAACTACCGCAACTGTTCTTGCTCATGCGATGGTCAAAGCAGGTTTGAAAAACGTTGCCGCAGGTGCTAATGCCATCACTTTAAAAAAAGGAATTGATAAAGCAACTGAATTTCTGGTTGAAAAAATAAAAGATCATTCCAAACCAATCAGTGACAGTAACGCTATTGCCCAATGTGGAACAATAGCTGCTGGTAATGATGATGAAGTCGGCAAGATGATTGCTGATGCAATGGATAAAGTTGGCAAAGAAGGAGTAATTTCCTTAGAGGAGGGCAAATCAATGACCACAGAATTAGAGGTCACTGAAGGAATGCGCTTTGATAAGGGGTACATTTCTCCTTACTTTGCAACTGATACTGAGAGAATGGAAGCAGTATTGGATGAGCCTTACATTTTGCTTACTGACAAAAAAATTGGCCTAGTGCAAGATCTTGTTCCAGTTTTAGAGCAAGTAGCTAAAACCGGTAAACCTCTTCTAATCATTGCTGAAGATATAGAAAAAGAAGCTTTGGCTACATTAGTCGTCAATCGCTTAAGAGGTGTTCTAAACGTTGCAGCTGTTAAGGCTCCTGGTTTTGGTGATCGTAGAAAGGCGATGCTTGAAGATATGGCTGTTCTAACTAATGGTCAACTCATAACTGAGGATGCAGGATTAAAACTTGAGAATGCAACTCTTGATATGCTCGGAACTTCAAGGAGAGTGACAATCAATAAGGACACATCAACAATTGTTGCTGAAGGCAATGAAGTAGCTGTAAAAGCAAGATGTGAACAAATTAAGAAGCAGATGGATGAGACCGACTCAACCTATGACAAAGAAAAACTGCAAGAAAGATTAGCTAAACTTTCTGGTGGAGTGGCTGTAGTGAAGGTTGGAGCTGCGACTGAGACTGAGATGAAAGATAAGAAACTTCGATTAGAGGATGCAATTAACGCAACTAAGGCTGCAGTTGAAGAAGGCATTGTTCCTGGTGGTGGAACTACACTCGCTCATTTGGCTCCTGCATTGGGAGATTGGTCCTCCTCCAATCTTCAAGGTGAGGAATTAATCGGTGCAAATATTGTTGAAGCTGCTCTTACATCTCCATTAATGCGCATAGCTGAAAATGCTGGGGCTAATGGAGCAGTTGTTGCAGAAAATGTTAAATCTAAGCCGGTCAATGATGGCTATAATGCTGCAACTGGTGAATATGTAGACATGTTATCTGCTGGAATCGTTGATCCTGCGAAGGTAACAAGATCTGGTTTGCAAAATGCTGCTTCAATAGCAGGAATGGTTCTTACCACTGAATGCATAGTTGCTGATCTACCTGAGAAGAAAGATTCTTCCCCAGCAGGGGGTGGAATGGGTGGTGATTTTGATTACTAAATAATCATTCTCACTCAATCAAACAAAAAAGAGAGATTGTTTTTAACAGTCTCTTTTTTTTGTTTGAAAACTTAGATATGTATTCTAGGTTTTAAATAAATGTAGTTCATAGTTAGCTAAGAATAATATTGATATGAGTTGAAAAATAAGACAATATAAATCTATAAATTTACTTTAACCATCCTGCGCTAAGAATAACAGCAAGAGATAAAAACAAGATAAGACATGCCCAGGTTGCTCTATTTAAGGTCGATTCTGCACTGCTTGCACTCGTAAACATTGAACTCCCACTAGAGGCTAGGCCACCCATCCCATCACCTTTTGGGCTATGAAGAAGAACTAGTAGTATTAGAAAAACTCCTGAGATTGCCCATGCCCAAGATAAAAAAGGAATGATCATTGTTTTATTTTAATATGCTGGTTGAGGGATAAGATTCGGTTTCTTAGGTAAGTTAATTGGCTCAATAAGAGTAGTTCCAGTCATTGCTTTTGGCTTTGGTAGATTCAATAAGTGTAAAAGAGTTGGAGCCAGATCAGCTAGTCCTCCGCCGGACTTTCTTAGCTTTATATCATTACCATATCCACTCAATTTACGCTTTTCACCTTCAATAAGTATAACTGGTACAGGATTTGTTGTATGCGCGGTCCATGGTTGACCATCAGGGCCAATCATCATTTCAGAATTACCATGATCAGCTGTTATGAGAAGAGATCCTCCTAACTTCCCAATTGAATTTAATAATTTTCCAACGCAGCTATCAACTTTTTCATTAGCTTTTATCGCAGCTTTCATTATTCCCGAATGTCCAACCATATCTGGATTAGCAAAATTAATTACTACTAATGAGTAAATTCCAGTTTCAATTGCTCTGATGCAACTTTCAGTTAGTTCGTCTGCTGACATCTCAGGCTCTAGATCGTATGTTGCAACTCTTGGGGAAGGAACAAGATGTCTTACTTCTCCTTTTAATGGTTTTTCAATACCTCCATTTAAAAAATAAGTTACGTGTGGATATTTTTCAGTTTCAGCTGTCCGATATTGATTTAAACCATGAGCAGAAATCACTTGACCTAACAAATCATTTAGAGGCTCAGGTGGAAATGCAACTGATACAGGAAGACCTGATTCGTATTGTGTAAAGGTAAGAACGTTAATATCTATTTTGTTTTTCCTCTCAAAGCCATCAAAATCTTTTAATTTAAGTGCCTTTACTAACTGCCTAGCTCTATCAGGACGGAAATTAAAAAAAACCAATCCATCTCCATCTTTTAAAAATGAGGAGGAAAGTCTAACGGGTTCAATAAATTCATCTGTTATTCCTTCTTGATAGCTTTTATTTATGCTTTCTGATGCTGATAGCTTGCTTATCGCAAGGTTTGGGTTGGTTAATAATTCGTAGGCTTTTGATGTCCTTTCCCATCGATTATCTCGGTCCATAGCCCAATATCTGCCACAAAGTGATGAAATTTCTCCTACTCCTGTTGCTTTGATTTTAGCTTCTATCGTTTTTATATATTTAGATGCACTCTTTGCGGAAGTATCTCTCCCATCAGTAAATAAATGCAATGAAACATTTTTTAGCCCCTTGTTGGCAGCCCACTCAATTAATCCACATAAATGATTAATGTGGCTGTGAACTCCTCCATCAGAACAAAGTCCCATGATATGGAGCGTTCCTCCATCTGTTTTCAAGGATTTGGAGAATTTATTAAGAGCAGGGTTTGTAATTAATTTATTTTCTTTAACTGTATTAGATATTCGAACTAGTTCTTGCTGAATAATCCTCCCTGCTCCAATGGTGAGATGGCCAACTTCAGAGTTACCCATTTGTTCGTCTGGGAGTCCAACATCTGCACCACTAGCCTCAATAAGAGTATGAGGATAGGCATGCCATAAGGCATCAATTACAGGAGTTGATGCTTGTTTTATCGCATTATGTTCAATTTCTTCTCTATGTCCCCAACCATCAAGTATCGCTAGCACGACAGGCGCTACTTTCATTTTATTCATTGAAACAGCTGGATTACTGTCTGACATTCAAAGTGAATTTGTTTCTTTTGATGGTTTTCTTTTGTATTAAATTACTTCCTAATTGGCAAAGAGGCTAATACTTTGATGTTTGGTTAGCTTTTCCCTATTAGATTAAAAAAGTATTTCAGCTATTCCTAAGAAAAAATAAAATTTTTAGGACTTTAAAAAATGTCAGATCAAGCCATAAATAAAGAGATAGAAATCCTCTCAAAAAAAGAACTTGATAGAATGATAAAGAGATTAGCCTCTCAAATCTTGGAAACAACTCCAACTATAAGTTCTTTATTGCTTAGTTGGAATACCAACTAGATGAGTTTATTTATCTAAATTATTAGAAAATAAACAGAGGAACTAGCTGATCAGCGAGTTGAGAATGGTTGCTTAGATTCTACTTTTCATAGAGATGATCTTGCGAGGGTAGGAACTCACATTGCCCAAGTGACTGATTTATCATCCTCAGTTGATGATAGAGAGGTTGTTTTGATTGATGATTTCATATAGAAATGGAGAAAAAAGATCAAAGCTGCATTAGAAGCCCTACATTCATGAGGAAGAAGGGCGAAAAGGGGTTGATAGGGGCCAGCGAAAATTTCCAATTCAAGGAGATTTTTGTGGACATGTATGACTACCAACCAGTAAAGATGAGACCGTTGATCTTAGATTGAGAGAAGTTGATGGTGAAGAAGGTATCTTTATTGTGTGAAAAATTATATATGATTAATATTAAAAAACATAAAATATTTATCTTATTTCTCCAAGATTTTGACTTGTTATCTGTTTATTATTACGTAAATCGATACCCTCAACCTCAAGTTGACAACTATCATTAATATTAAAAATTAATTTAATACAATCTTGACCAATTTTACCAGGAGGATCCAAAGGGATTGAAATAATAGTATTATCTATCTTCTTGATTTTATCCTTGGATTCTATTGTTGTTAAAGTAGGTAATCCATTAATATAAACAATCTCATTTGATCCTTCTTCCATAGGTTCTCCGATTATTAAATCTATGCTTAATTGATTATTTATACTTGCAGCTAAAATTATTTCTAAAGGCTTATTTGTTGGCCATGTTTGACCGGCTAAAAAAAGAGGATGCCATATGTGCTTTTCATTTTTTTTATTCCAGCATCTTAAACTTACCCCTTTATTAAGAACATCTTTTATTTGAACTCCTGGCGTGAGGTTTAATGCTCCCAATGCAATTGCTTCAATAGGTGGAGGAGTCAAAAAAGGGATGGAATTGCAGATATTACTTAAATAATTTTTAATTAAAGGTATGCGAGATCCTCCTCCGACTAAGACCACGCTATCAAGATCTTTTAATTCAAATGAATTTCGTTTTGCAATATTAATTGTTTTTATGAAAAGATTTTCAATACTTTTTAGGAGCCCTTTTTCTAAAAGTAATTCTTCAAGTCCTTTCTTAGATAGTTTTAAAAACTTTTCTTCATTCTGATTATTTTTTACTTTTTTAGTGATAACCAACGTCTCTTTTATATTAGTATCACTTAATTCACATTTGAGTTCCTCGGCCTTTCGCAAGATTGAATTGTTTGGATTTTCTTCTGGTAATAAATGATGAGATATCCATCTATCTATATCTTTTCCTCCTAACCGAAGCCCTGATTTACCAAGAACTTTTGCTGTGCGAAGAACTTGTGTACTTTTACCCTCTAAATTATTGCCATCAAATCTAACAAGCTGAGCAATTGGTGAAGCTTTTCCCTCTCCTCCCTCTAAAGCAACAATTGACATGTCAATTGTGCTTCCTCCAAAATCTAAAACAAGTAATGTTGACCCTGGATCTAGTCCAGCTCCCATGGCAGCAGCAGTAGGTTCGTCAACTAAAGCAATCTCTTTTACTTCTAAGGAATTACATACATTGACTAACCAAGTTCTATATTCTCGATAGGTATCTACTGGAGAAGTTAATACTAGTCTTTTGATGTTTACCTTCTTTGAGACTTCCCCCCATATATTGTGAATTAAAATCTCACCTGCTTTTTCTGGTGTGATTTTTGAATCATATATAGGTTCAATTTCCGTAGATCCTATCCATCTTTTAAAATCTTGACTTAAGTTATTGTCTTTTTCATTAATGAGATTTAAATCTATAATTTGTTGACCAATTAAATAGGATTCTTCTTTTTCTGATAACTTCCAAATTAAGCTTGGTATCTCTCCAGGAGATCGACTAATTGGAGGTAGATCTAAAAGTTCAGGAGGTTGCCCATTTTCTTTTTGGAAAACAACTACTGTTGTTGAACTTCCTAAATCGATGGCTAATGTTCCAAAAACATTTTTGTTGATTTCAGGTGGAAAGATGTTTTCGGATTGATCAATGTTATTTTTTTCCATCTTGCTTAGTGAATTTTTAATAGGTGCAACAAGACTCAATCAGGAACAAGTTAGTCTAGAAAAACTAACATCAATCTTATTATTTTGAGAAAAATATAGAAATGAATGATTATCTCCTAGAATGAATCAACAATAAATTTTAAGTGTGATTAAGTCAGGTTCAGGGTTGAATTCCAACGATTTAGCAAAAAGAGGCGAGAGTCTCATCAGGCACTCAACTAATCGCTACCTCACTACTGTGAAGATTGCTTTTAGAGCAAAGCAAAGAAGATTTGATGATTTTGATGGACTTTTAGAGGAATCCACAGTTAAGCCAGTACAAAGATCGATAATTGAACTAAGTGATGAACAAGATCAACCTGATTTATTACCTGGTTAGGTGATCAAAAAAGAAGGTCCAGGTTGGAGAATAATTTTTGATTCATCAAGAGATAACTTTTCTACGCTTATAGGAGGAGAAGATTGGGCAATAGAGTTGAATAAGTCTGAATGGAAAACTTTAGTTGAGATAATAATAGAGTTGTGCGATCAATACAAATTAGTGAAGGAGCAATTAATGGGTGAAGAGGATATAACTTTGGAATTAGAACGTAGGCCTTGGTTAGCAATTTTGAAAGGTGATCAATATGGGTGGAATCTTAGATTGATCTTGAGTGCTAGTGGTCTATTTAATCGAGGAGCAGAGGTCTATTGGCCTAGAGATGTGACTAAACATGTTGAAAATGCCATGAGAACAATGTGGGATTCAGACTATTTGTGAGAGAACGTAACAAAAAGTTTTTCAATTTTTCCCCAAATCTAACTGGATTAAACTCACATCTTTTCCACAGGATTTATGCTCTTAACTCAGTCCGGACTGCCTACTGTTGAAAAAAACTGAGTTTGATAATTTAAATTTGCCTATCAAATAAGTCGAATGCTAATAATAAGTAATTCTTATAGTTTCTTTTGAAAAGTAGTTGAGTACTTAATTTGAGAATGAGATTGCCTGAGAAAGCATTTTTTATAGATCTGATTTTGGTAGTAGTTTGCTGATGGAATAAATTTTCTAAGAGCTTTTCAAATGAATAATATTGATTTTATGGAAGATAAAAGTTTGATCCAAAGTCCGGAAGTTTTGGAATCTGAGGAAACAATTAGTTTTCAAACAGAAATACCCAAGCAAATTCAACAAGCAATGGAGGTTTACATTGAGAAACATCCCAATTGGGATCAATACAGACTTTTACAAGCTGCGCTTGCAGGGTTTTTAATCCAAAATGGCATCAGTTCCAGATTGATAACGCGTCTTTATATTGGAAATATGTTTGGATCTCATTCTTTTTGAATTAATTTTTCTCTAGCTTTGTGAGAATCTCCAAAGCAATATCTTTATTAATTGGCATAATTGATAGCCTGTTGCCTTTGCGAACTAGAGTGAGTTCTTCAGACGTATAAGTTTCAGATAGCTCCTTTAAAGTAATCATATTTTTAAATTCACAGATATATTTAGTCTTGACGCAATCCCAACGAGGGTTATCTTTTTTTGATTTTTTGTCAAAATACTTTGAACTTTCATCAAACTGAAATGGGTCGATTAAGTTTTTTGCAATAATTTCCATCAGGCCGACTATTCCAGGGGGTTTAGTATTTGAATGATAAAAAAAAGCTTGATCACCAATTTCCATTGACCTCATAAAGTTTCTAGCCTGATAATTTCGAATTCCATCCCAGAGAGTTTCTTCTTCTTTTTTTAAATCTTTAATACTGTAAGCATTTGGCTCACTCTTCATTAGCCAATAGTTAATCTCTTCAAGTGCCATGGTGGAATCTCAGCGAAAATGTTAAGTTCGAATGAAGTTCGAATGAAACTTGTTATAGCTTCTATCTCTTTACATTATCCCCTATGAGGAGATTGAGCTCTAGCTCGATTCTTAATTTGACTTCAAACATTTCTGTCAAAGCTTGAAAAAGCAAATGTAACGGTTTTGATTTTTAGCTATAAAGAAGTCTATATAACTACTTTTCTGCGTCGATATTAGTTACCTTCCCTTGCCCTAAAAGTATGATTAAGGAAATAGGAATCAAAAATCGGCCGAAAAGGACTTGTGATGAAACTCCTTTGAATTGGATATATGATAAGAAGGAGACTCGCTACTGTTTATCAAGCTGGTTTAGAAACTTTCTACTTCTCTCGTGTCTTGCATTAGAAAAGAAGATATTTGGAGGAGATGTTTCTATGACTTTACCTGAATCCATAAATAAAACTTGATCACTTACGTCTTTAGCAAAACCAATTTCATGTGTTACTACAACCATTGTCATTCCTTGCTGAGCAAGTTTTCTCATTGCATCGAGTACTTCGTTGATTCGTTCTGGATCTAGAGCGCTAGTGGGTTCATCAAATAGAAGTAGTTCAGGCTTTAAGGCTAAAGCTCTAGCGATGGCTACTCTTTGTTGCTCTCCTCCGCTAAGTTGACTTGGGTATTTTTTTGCATGTGAATCTATTCCCATTTGATTTAAAAGATACATGCCATATTCTTCCGCTTCAGCTTGACGACGTTTTTGCACATGTACTGGAGCGAGAGTGATGTTTTCAAGGATTGAGAGATGAGGGAATAAATTGAATTGTTGAAAAACCATTCCTACTCTTTTTCTTATTTTTTGTATTTTCCTTTCATTATGAGTGGAATCTACTTTTATTCCTAGAATATTTAGTTCTCCTCTATCAAAAGTTTCAAGACCATTAAAAGTGCGAATCAGAGTACTTTTCCCTGAGCCTGAGGGGCCCATGACTACTAGGACTTTCCCTTGATTAACTGTAAGAGAAACATTGTCAAGAGCTCGTAATCCTTTTGTGTAAGACTTAGTGAGATTCTTCGCAACAACAATAGGTTCCATGAATTATTAGAAATTAGCTTGATTAATGGTCATTCTTTGTTCAAGATGTCTTGCAAGAACAGCCATGATTGTACAAACGATCCAATAGACACATGCTAGCCAAACATAAACTTCAATATATTGACCAATAAATTCTGGATTAGCCAGGATACTTCTGCCTATGCCTAGTAACTCAACTAATCCTAAAATAGCCATTAACGATGTATTTTGAAAAAGTCCAATGGATTGATTAGTCAGAGCAGGTAATGCAATGCGTAAAGCTTGAGGAATTAATATGAATTGTATGATTTGGTATTGATTAAGGCCAAGACTATTTGCTGCCTCTATTTGAGTGTTGGGAATTGACTGTAGTCCACCACGAATGTCTTCCGCTATGTAGGCTGAAACAAATAGTGTAAACGCAAAGATAGCTCTCCAAACTCGATCAATTTCTATTTCAACGGGAAGAAATAAAGGTATTAGTAGTTGACCAAAGAAAAGCACTGCAATAAGCGGTATTGCTCTCATAACATCTATAAAGATTGAACTTAGCTTTTGAACCATTGGTAATGAACTATGTCGACATAGTGCTAAAACTATTCCAATAGGTAATGATAATAACGAGCTACAAACAGTTAGCAGTATAGTTAGAGTTAATCCACCCCATTGTCTACTCATTATAGGCGATAAGCCAAGTCCACCATAAAGTAAATATAGACCCAATGGTATTGTTCCTACCCACACTATTATTAGGTTTTTACGTAGCCATTTCCACTCAGGGCCATAAAGAGTAAAGATACTGAGTGAAAGAAGACTGATGATCCACGTAGCAGGTCTCCATTGTTCATTAGATGGAAAACTACCAAATGCGTATAAAGGGAGATTTGATATTACAACTTTCCAATTAGCCTTAAATATGAGCCATTCAAAAGTATTAAAACAAGCTACGCTAAAAAATAATATAATGAGCAAAGTGATAATTGTATTGAATAAATTTGAAAACAATGTTTTTCTTGCATTCTTGAAGAAAATTATTAATGAACTTGTATAAATTCTGAACATATATCAACTGTATCTTTGTGATTTTAAAATTAATCTATTTATGATTTCCATGGCATTAGTTATCAATAAATTTAATAGCAAGAAACTAATAAGTAATATGATAAAACACTCGATAGCTCTTCCTGTTTGATTAATGATAGTATCATTAATTGCGTAAATATCTGAATATCCAACGGCTATAGCTAAGGTACTATTTTTAGCAAGGTTAAGGTATTGACTTGTAAGTCCAGGAATGATCGCTGGTAATGCCTGTGGAAGTATTATGCGGATAAGTCCTTTTCTTTCTGAAATTCCTAAGCTCCTAAATGCTTCCCATTGCCCTCTCGGAACAGAAAGAATACCTCCGCGGATTACCTCTGCTATGAAAGCACTTGTAAAGATACTTAGACCAAATAATAATGCTAGAAACTCCGAAGAAAAAGTTAATCCTGAAAACTCTATTCCTTTATTTGAAATGTTAAATATATTTTTTATTTGGATAAACATATTGTCTTTTAAACCTAAGAACCCAACAAAATACCAAAACATAAGTTGAAGTAAAAGAGGGGTTTGTCTAATTATTGTGATGTAACCAGCCGAAATGAGACCTAGTAATGAGTTTGAACCTGTCCTTGCAAAGCCTATTAGTGTCCCCAAGAAAGTAGCCAATATTAATGATGAGACAATAACTTTAAGACTGTTAAGCCAACCTATAAATAAAGCCCAAGCATAGCTATCTGAAGAGGTATAAGGTAAGGGGTGTTCCGCTAAAGCAAAACTTGCTGGTTTAAAAAGCCAGCTAAAATTAAAACCAAGACCTGTTCTTATTAGATTTATTATTAAATTATTAATTAGTATCCCAAGTAAACCAAAAAAGATAATAGATATTCCAAATTGCAAAAATAATTTTTGATTTATTTTCATTCCCGCAATAAATTATTTTTAGTTGAATGGTGGTGAAATATGTACACCTCCTTTCTTATACAACTCATTTTGTCCTCTTGGAATAGGTACTTCGCTATTTTGTCCTAAATGTCTTTCGTAAATCTCTCCATAATTGCCTGTTGAGCTAATTACTTTAACTACGAAGTCATTGCTAAGTCCAATTTTTTCTCCTAGTCCCCCATCAATACCTAAAAATCTTCTTAAAGGTTTTAACTGAGGATTATTCTTTGCAATTTGAACTTTTTTATCAATATTTGATTTTGTTATCCCTTGTTCTTCTGCCGATATAAGGGAAAAGACAACCCATCTCATGGCATCAGCTAGTTTCTGATCTTGGCCATCGGAAGCGGGAGCAAGTGGCTCCTTGCTTAATACATCATCAAGAATAATATGTTCTTTTGGATTCTTAAAGCCAGATCTAGCTGCAGCTAATTGTGAACGATCAGAAGTCATAGCTGAACAACGACCCTGTAAATAACCAGCAACCACTTGATTAAGATCTTGATATTTGATTGGTGTATAAGGCAGTGAGGCACTCTCAAATGCATCATTTATATTTTGCTCAGTAGTGGTACCTGAGCCTACACATATAGATTTATTTGCAAGATCTTTGAGACCACTAATTTTACTTTCCTTCTTGACCATCAATCCCTGGCCATCATGGAAGACAACTGGTGCAAAAGTTAATCCATTTCCTCCTGAGGAATCTCTACTGAGAGTGAAAGTGGTATTTCTTGACAAAAGGTCAATTTCCCCAGTTTTAATAGCCGTGAATCTTTCTGCTGCAGTTAGAGGTCTGTATTGAATTTTTTCTGAATCTCCTATGATTGCAGCAGCAAATGCTTTACATATATCGACATCTAGTCCTTGATAAGTGCCATCACTTTTCAGAAAACTAAATCCAGGAATCTTTCCACTTACTCCACAAATCAACTCATTGCGATTTTTTATAAGGTTAAGTCTAGAACTATTGTCTTGATTTGTTGTCGCACAGCCAGCTGATAGAGCTGCTAGACCAACTATTACAGATACCAATCGACGCATAATTTTTTTAATCATTAAATTTGATTTTCGCCAGTTATTTCTGTTTCCTAGGCAATTAAAGAAAATCTTTTACTTTTTCTTCATTGAAAGTTGTGATCCCAAAAATAAAGCTTACTAGATGTAATTTCTAATCTCCCTCAGTTTGATTTGGTCTTAATTATTGTGATTTATTTTCCTGTTTGGTGTTTACTTTGTACTTCTTTCTTTTGCTTAAGAGCTTCTTTTTCAGTGGCTATTTTTTGCCGCTAAGGCAAATGATTCTTAATAGGCTATCTTCACGTCTTGCTGCTCTAGCTCTCTTATCCATTAATTATGGTGACTTACATTCCAGCCACTTCGCATTCTTTCTTCAATCTTAAGAAGGGCAAATAATAGTGAATAGAATTTAATCTAATTCTTCTTTTCAAAAGCCTTTTGATAATCCTTTTTGCAGTAGTCGAGAACATGCTCAAGGTACTTGTCAGTCTATTCTTCACACTTGGCTCTTTCGAGAATGTAAAACATGATCTCATCCAATATTTCTGGTCTGCTTGTCATTGGCAAGATTGGGGATGAAAAGTGTGAACAGATTCTATTAAATCAGCCAAATCTCTTTAAGTCACTCAAGTTTAACTTGTCATTAGCCAATACGAGATATCTTTGTCTGACATGGATTATGGAGAAAATGCAGGGTTAAAATAAAGTTCGAGTAACTTCGAACCTAGTGACTCGCAAACTTTCTTTGTTAGGCGAAGTCTAATGTAGATCAAGCAGTCAAAACAGATCGCACAACACGCACGAAATAAATACGTCTTCAGCTACCCGTCGTATAGAAAGATGGGGGTTGGGTTGTCTACCTGTATATATGACTGACCTCTTCTCACCGTATACATAGCTGACCTCAATACTTCAGCCAGAGAATGGGAAAATAGTTGTCTACATCAGATCTAAGTAGTATTTGAGGCGTTGCAGTCGCAAACTATTAAGAGAAAAGCTCAAATAGAGCTTGATCAGCTAGAAAGAATATATCTAGTTACTTTTTTTGTTTTTTGAATAGGAATAAAATATATGGAAAAATCAGACAAACAAGAACAAAGAAAGAATAAATTCTTCAATATAAAAACATTCAATGTTCCATTGGATTTAGGAGAAATAAAAGAAAACACCATTATTACTACTAACACTTCCTCTAATCCTTCTGAAGAACAAATATTCGATCAAGCATTTAAGTTTCAATCACAAGGTAAAATTTTAGAGGCAGCAAAATGTTATCAATATTTAATTTCCCAAGGTATTCAAGATTCTAGAGTATTTTCAAATTATGCAATTTTATTAATATCTTTTGAAAATTTTAAGGAAGCTGAAAGATATTTTCGGAAAGCAATAGAATTGAATCCAGATTTTGTAGATGCTTATTTTAATCTTGGAAACTTACTAAAAGACTTGAATAGAATTAAAGAAGCTGAAGTATTTACACGCAAAGCTATTCAAATTAATCCTAATTCAGCTGTTTATCATTATAATCTGGCAAACATTTTAAAAGAACTTGATGATTTTGATAAGGCTCAGGATAGTTATGAAAGAGCTATAAGATTGAATCCAATGTATGCTGATTCTTATTATTCTCTTGGTTTAACACTACTTGCAAAAAATGAACACGATAAAGCTTTAAAATATTTTTCTAAATGCTTTGATTTGCTAAGAGGGTCTCAAAAGTTAGATTTTGATACCTTGGAAAGATTTAAGAAAATTAGTAAGGCAAAGATTGATCATGATATTCAACAATTCGACTATTTATCATCACTTTCGATTGAGAATAGACGATTTAGTGAGCTTGCAAATTTATATAGAAAAATCTCATTAGAGATTAACTGGCCTTCTGAAACTGAAATAATTGTTCTAAATGAAAGGCATCAAAAGTTGCTTTATGATAATTATAATCTTTCTCTAAATAAAGTAGAGTTATCTAAGCTAACTAAGCCAGCATTAAGTAATTCTATAGACGTGGATAAAATTACGATGAGTTATTTAAACCATGAATCTGGTGTGACTTATGTAGATGATTTATTATCTACTGAAGCACTTGATTTGTTGCTGAAGTTTCTTCTTGAAAGTACAATTTGGTTTGGAATTAAACCTAATGGATATCTAGGAGCATACTTAAGAGAAGGCTTAGCTAATCCATTAATTATTCAAATTGCAGAAGAACTTAGAAAGAAATTTCCAAAAATATTTAAAGATCATCTTTTGGAACAACTTTGGGCTTTTAAATACGATAGTCGCGCAAAGAATAAAGAATCAAATATTAGAGGTATTAAGATTCATGCTGATCAAGCCGCAATAAATGTAAATTTCTGGATTACAAAAAACGAAGCTAACTTAAATCCAACTAATGGCGGTTTGATTGTCTACCACTTGGAAGCACCAAAAGAATGGGATTTTAAAAAATTTAATGGTAATGATATGGCAATCCAGAAAGAATTAAAGGCAACGAACTATAAATCTACCGTGATTCCTTATAAAGCAAATCGTGCCGTTATATTCAATTCAAATTTATTTCATGAAACTGATACTTATGAATTCAAAGAGGGATATGAGAATCGTCGAATTAATGTCACGATGTTATTTGGAAAAAGAATTAATGCGTAACTAGTTTCACTGTGATGTAGAACATGATCTAATCTTTCTGAACTCTTTATTGATTATTTTTCCCAAAAGTAGATGTATTGATAAAAAGTATATTTTGTGGAACAAGGTCTTTATTCTTTATGCATTTAATCCATTCTCTGTATTCTTGACCAATAGCTAACTGATCTCCAGTATTGAGATGGTCGGTTCTTTTAAGCATATGACATATGAGGTCTGACATCGTTTCCTCGACAGAGTGATGAAATGACATTGGCTAAAAGTAGCTAATATAGGTTACCTTTTGAGATCAGTTTGTAAACTTCCAACAACCTGGCTAAAAGTAATTTAAATATTTGTAAGAATGAACATAAGCCTCTTGCCTGGTCGCTATATAAGTATCTCGCCGTTATTGAATAGATATATCTATTAAAAGTAGTTGAATTTAATCTAACCTGTAGTAAGGCAAATTCTTAATGTCTGCCTTTGAATTTTCTATTACTTAACCTGTGAATTGTACATATTTAATATTAAAGGTGAATCAACTTTTATTACATTAAAATTCCTTTACTATCTATTTTGCTTGAGAATAGAAAATATGGATTCCTAATACGATTTCAAGCATTTGGGTATGAAAAATTCCAACACAAAAAAAATATTCAGAGTTTTTTTAGTAATAGCTTGTCTTACTATCTCTTTGTTTATTGGCTTTATAATTAGCATTAATCTCGTAGTTGATCCTATTATCTTTTGGCTGGCTTCGACTGAAGGTGCAAGGATAATTATAAGCTGTATTATCTCTTGGTTTGGAGTGTCGATACTTTTCGACTTGTTTTATAAGCGTTATAGACGTCGTAAAAAATTGAAAAGGTTTAACGCTCTTAATATTCCTTATCCTCGAACCTTTAAGGGTAGGAAATGAGTATTTTAGAAACCTAAATAATGCTTACAGCTTTATAAATTTCATTTATTTTTCAGATGAAGGCTGGGAAAATATATAAAGATTGTAGAAAGGAATAAATGAACAAAATGCCCATAAAACTAAGTTTTCTTTTCCGATATCTCTCAGTCTTCTGATTAATAAAGCTATGAAAACTAAAAAAGATGGAATGCTATACAAATAACTCCAGTCATATCCCTCAGCGATGTTATAAAAATCATTTGGATCATTAGCAAGGTTGTTATTAGATAGTATTGAAACCACAGCACCTATTAATCCATCCAGAATAAAAAAGTGCCAAAAAGGTATTCTACTTGTTTTATCTTTGTAATTAAACATCTGACTCCAAGCCAGAAAGTAATTTGAAAGAACTCTGTTTAAAAAAATCATCCTTATTCTTATATGTATAAATAATTATGTAAGATCTTACTCACAAAAGGCTCTAAAGTTTTTTTTCTCATAAATAAAATAATGAACCGTATCTTTCTCGTGTCTCTATCTTTTTCTCTTATATTTCCGATGGCAGTTAATGCTGATGATCGAATTTATGAAACTAAGAACATTTGTGGACGATACTATGCCGTCGAAATTAACAGTGGTGATGCCGCAAGGTTATTAGGATTAAAAGATTCTGGTAGGGTTAGTTCAAGGGTAGAGCAGTACTGTAATTTCTTTCGCTAAGTTTCTTAACTATATTTTTCTTAACTTGCATCCTTATTCCCTATTTCATAGTTGATGTAACTGTTGAAATAGAATGTATTAGCTATTTAGCAATAACAGAATTTATTTAGAAATGTCATGTTCAAACGTTGGAAAAATTCTAGAGGACTAGGGGGTATTATTTTTAAGTTAGCTTTAGTTAAGGACGTGAGGACTTAAGCTGTGTTGATTAGTCTTGTTAATGCTTCAACAGACTTTGGAATAAAAAATCTTTTTAAAAATTTAGATCTTCATGTAAATAAAAAAGAGAGACTTGGTTTGATTGGTCCAAATGGATCTGGCAAGTCAACACTTTTGAGAGTCATTGCAGGAATAGAACCTTTGATGGAGGGAGAAAGGAGATGTTTATCATCTTTGCGGATATCTTTAGTTGGGCAAGAAACAAGTTACAACAGTGAAAAAAGTATTTTGGAGGAAGTTCTTGAAGGGTGTGGAGAAAAAAGAAAATTATTACTTAATTTCAGTCAGCTAAGTAGAAAAATCGCTCAAAATCCAGAAGATGAAGACCTTTTGAAAAAGCTAGGTCAGGCGAGTGAACTTATGGATGCCGCTGGGGCATGGAATTTAGAACAACAATGCCAAGATGTTCTAAGAAGATTAGGTATAAAAGATTTAGATAAGCCAGTAAAAGAGCTTTCTGGTGGTTATCGCAAAAGAGTGGGACTTGCCGCTGCGCTTGTCTCTAAACCAGACATCTTGCTTCTTGATGAACCTACTAACCACCTAGATGCATCTGCAGTGGAATGGCTTCAAAATTGGTTAGACCATTATGAGGGTGCCCTTGTCTTAATAACTCACGATAGATATGTTCTTGATCGTATTACCAACCGGATGGTCGAAATTAATAATGGAGAAGCTCGCAAGTATTCGGGCAATTATCGTGAATTTCTTCAACAAAAAATTGAACAAGAGCAATCAGAAGCATCTACAAAGAAAAAGTTTCAGGGTGTTTTAAGAAAGGAATTAGCTTGGTTAAGACAGGGTCCCAAGGCAAGAAGTACAAAACAAAAAGCACGTATTCAAAGGATTGCTGAAATGCAAGCGAAACCTAAAAGTCATGTCAAAGCTAATTTAGAAATGAATTCACTGAGTAGAAGAATTGGAAAAATCGCAATTGAAGCTGAAGGTGTAGGGCTATCGCTACATAATAAAGAAAATAATTTGGATCTTTTATCTGATTTCACTTATAGCTTTAGTCCAGAGGACCGAGTAGGAATTATTGGTCCAAATGGCAGCGGTAAATCCACTCTTTTAGATCTAATTGCGGGTAAAAGATTGCCTACAAGTGGGAAAATAAAACTTGGAGAAACGGTTCATATTGGCTACCTAGATCAGCATACAAATGACTTGAATCAAGGGAGTGGCCTAAACCGCAAAGTTATCGATTTTGTGGAGGAGGCTGCATTACGTATTGATCATGGAGGGAAACAAATTACAGCATCACAACTCTTAGAAAAATTTCTCTTTCCACCCAGTCAACAACATAGTCCTCTGCTAAAACTTTCAGGGGGAGAAAAAAGAAGACTTGCTCTATGCAAAATGCTCATACAAGCACCCAATGTATTATTGCTTGATGAGCCTACGAATGATTTAGATATACAAACACTAAGTGTGCTAGAAGATTTTCTTGATGATTTTAAAGGTTGTGTTGTAGTTGTATCGCATGACAGATATTTTCTTGATCGAACTATTGATCGAATTTTTAATTTTGAAAACGGTCACTTGCGAAGATATGAAGGAAATTACTCTCGATTTCTTGATCAAAAAATATTAGAGGAGCGAAACAATGAAACCAAAAAACAAGCCAAAATAGTTAATAATTCACAAAACAAGCGTGGACAAGAAATAAAATTAGATTCTAAAAATGATTCGAGACGATTGAGTTTTAAAGAAGCTAGAGAATTAAAAGAATTAGATCTGAGACTACCTATATTAGAAAAAAAGAAAATATATTTAGAAAAAAAGATAACTGATAGTGATGTAGATATTAGTGAAATTAGTCATCAATTAGCAGAGCTAATTGAATCTATTCAAGAGCATGAGGATAGATGGATTGAGCTAAGTGAGTTGTCTGAGTCAGCAAAGTAACCACGTAATTTTTCTCTTGAGGTAGACAAACAGATAGAGAGCAAATCGAAGGCGTTGACATTTATGAGTATAAATACTATAAATGTGTATAGCTTTTGCTATTCAATCGTCCGATCTGCTTATGTAGACTGCAGTTCGACTCAAGCCAAAGGACGGGGACTTGAGCGCTTCTAAGGAGCTAGTACCATGGTCAATATGTATTTCAATGGAAGATCATTTGTATATTGTAATTCAGCTTCAAAGTGTCAAATACAACTCACTTACAGAGGATTGAATTATTTAAGATAATATTTTACTTCTAATAGTTTAATGCATCTCTATTTATCCATTTTTTTATAATAAGGTTATTGTATTCTTATAGATATTAAAGATTACTGAAGTAGTTTCAATTACTGGATTAATATTTTCATAAATTTTTAGATGTCTCATTTTCGTAGTTTTTAATACATGATAAGTAAGATTTTGCTCGTCTTTAGGTCATTAGCCTTAGCTTTGGCATAGAAGAATCTCTTACAAGAATAAGAAATCCCATTATTCTAAAAAAAAAATTATTTGCAGCTTTTAACTATAATAATTTTATCTACACGGATGAATTGTGAAGTTGATCAAATGGCATAAATCATTTGTTGAACGTGCCCAAAAAGAAATGGGGATATCTAACTATGCACTGTATTGGTTTGGCTTCCTTGAGGGTGCTTTAGTTGTGTGGTTACTTATGAAAGTTATTTCTGCTTTATGGATAAAATCTGAGTTTCCCTTTTAATAAAGATGTTTTTTATATGTGAATTATGGAGTTTCTAAAAAAAATCCCTTCGAATATTTATTTAATTTTTTCTTTGATTTTCATAACAATAGCTATTGCAGTTCTTTTTTTAGGGGAATTTATGTTTGCCATCTTATCTTTGGGACTTGGACTTGTTTCATTAATTGCATGGACTTTTTTGGGATTATTTGAAGAAACTAAAAATACATAGATGCTTCAGTAATATTAGACATGAGAATATATGGCCAAAAACAAATTCTCCTGGTTACAGTATCCATCGGGAGCTTGTCTTCCTTTTTAATGAATTTATTCTGTGAATAGATAAATTATCTTTCAGTTGAAAATGGCTATTGATCCAGAAGTAATTCCCCCTTCAAATAATAAAGGGAGCAGAGCAGGTAGATATTTACCGAAATGGGCAATTTATACCTCTACCGGCATAGGCGTGTTGGTTGTAGTTGGCTTGATTAAAACCCTTCTCCCTTTGATTGGAATGGCTTGTTTATTGGCTTTCATCTGGTCTCAATCAACAACTAACAGAAGATACTGAGAACTCTGTTCTCCAATAAGTAAAGTCGTTCTCCTGATGACTTTTGAGTTATCTCCCGATAATGAAATGGTGCACAGAGGGAACCGTTCTATAGAGAATGTAAATAATAAGAACTAGTAAATTCCCTCCAACAACCGCAGCTCCTGCAGCAAAATTTCCTTCTTTAGTGGTGTAATCCCACTTTGGCTCGTTATCTGTCATGGTTTATTTATTAATCACTTTATTATTGCCATTTATCCAGCGCGATCAACAAATATAACTAATAAAAGGATAAATAAACTCCTGATTTTTTCGAAATTCAAAATATAATCCACTTTTATTCAAGGGGAAAGAGATCCATATAAAAGGGTTGAGAGTTTTCTTCTCAGCAAATCTCTTGCTATGACTACGCTGTTAAATTCAAAAATTATGCTTCCTCTTTAGAAACCACTTCGGCATCAACCACTTCTTTTGAATCAACAAATTCGTTTCTTTTCCTGTCTATCCAACTATTAATTCCAAATACTAGAGGCTTTGTTCCTCGATAAATAAAAATGGCGGTAGGAAGAACACTTATTATCCCAACCATAGGATTTTTGAATATGAGTCGTCCTGCTTTTACATTAAAAAGAATAATTAATAAAGAAGGGATTAAAACACTGAGAATGGTCTTTAGAGCTTCAGTCCATCCAACACGATAAACCCACCAAATTGTTGCTATGCCAAAGAAATATAAAATAAAATAAGTCATGAATTATCACTTACCCAATAAGTCAATTTTAATTATTCAAACAATTCTAAGAACTTCTTTTACGATTTGAGTTGCTCGTCTCAAGAATGTAAACACTAAAAGCTATCAATAGAGTTGCCAAAATCGATGCAGCCACCCAACTTAATTGACTTGAGGTCATGCCTAAGTAAGGACCATCAATAGGTTGTTCAGACCAAGTGCCAGGTAAGTGCCACACTTGAGGATTCGATAGAAAAACCATGCAATACCTTTCAGTTACTTAATGAGTAAAGTTTATATTTAAAACGCACAAATGCTATGAATAATTACTTATCGTTACTTCTTCTTAGAACTAAGATTGATGACTAATTTGATTTCAAATAGCGACGGATTTTTTTAATCCTTTAAAAATAATAATTACTCATGGCAAGACTTTGAAACATAAGTCATCTTTAAGTTGAATTCATTTCGAGGTCACAATGTCTAGAGCTATGAACTGGGTTTTGCTTCAACTTGCTATGAGTTATTACGGAGACTCATTGAAAGAGTTTCAAGTTGATAGCGATTAGTTATTTATAAGTTTTTAATATTCTTTAATTTCTCATGATTTTCATGAAATTACTTACTCAGTTCAGTATCCCTAATCCAAGCAAGGCTGATCTGGCTAAAAAAAACAATAGGACTTTAAAAACACTCAAAAAAGCAGTTAAACAATAAATCCTTGCTGAGCTTTGAGAAGCATTGATCACGTTCTCTGATGATATCTTTGCGTGAATCACTACCTTTTTATGGTTAGAAATACTTTTAAAGTTGAACTTTTAAAGAAATAATGCATACTCAATTAATAGTGGTTTTTGTCTCAGGCTTTCTTGCATTGCTAGGAATTCGAATTTTAATTTCTAGCTTTGATGATGATAATGATAATGATAATGATGGGGATGGGATGGTTTATTCCACTAGGGATCGCTATCAATTCTCAATTTTAGAAGGTTCATGACATCTAACCACTATCTACGAGTTCTTCTTAAGAGTGGCGCACTGGTGTCACTCTAAGCTATTTGTCTTGTAGGCGATTGCGACCATTGCCAGTTTGTGTTTCCCTTATGTCTTTGATTGCAATTCAGGCATTACTGTTTGGGCATAGCTTTATCCCTTGCTAAAATTCGATAGACGTGTAAGCCGAACCCGAGCGTATCTTTGTATCCCTTATCAAAGCATTTAGCTTAGATTAAAAGTTAAGTATTACATGTCATCTTCTTCTCAGGTAATTACTGAATACGGAAAGCAAAATATATTTGCTCGTGAAACTCCTCCACAAGTAGTGGAAAACTATACAAGCTATCCAAAGGAAGCTGAGAAAACCAATGGACGTTGGGCAATGATTGGAATGATCAGCCTTTTAAGTGCATACGTCACAACAGGACAAATCATCCCAGGGGTCTTTTGAGTTCAGAATCATCCTCTAAATCTGGTAACTACATCCATGTTGTTAATAAGTTCAGCCCAGAGTCCGCTGAGTTATCTAACGGTCGTTGGGCAATGATTGGTATAACTTCTCTTATTGGCGCATATGCAACAACAGGACAAATTATTCCTGGCTTTTTTTATATCACCTTTAATCTAATTCACTGTTAATTTTTAATATGTTTATAGTGCATCTATGATAAATTTATTAATCATGTCTTATTTGTACGTCTATAATATGTTGTAATTTTCTGTCTTTATATCTAATTTTAGTTGACATAATACTCTAATTGTCATAACTATAATATAATATGAAATATTGCATGTATTAATGCGCAGGTATTAAAGACTCTAACTTAATGCTCTTGGAGTACCCTTTGCAATCTAGTTTTACTCTTTTTATTCGTCCTTCTTCCCAAATCCAGTAGACGGGATAAGCCTGTCTAGCCTTTCTTAATTGTTTGTTTGATCTGAGGCTAACAGGTGAGAATTCTTTTCTTTGATCAAACATATCATCTCTAGTTGCTTGATTCAAAACAATACTTCCTTCTTTCCCTGATTCTGATCGGTGATAAGTTCCAATTGGTATTTGCAGTGCGCCCATTGCTCTATTTAAAAAAATTACATGATGCGGCTCATCCCATTTGGGGTTAATAAGAGTAAATTTTCGGCTCCCTTCAATCACTAAATTGTGATCAACTTGATGATGATGGATGTAATACTGCTCAAAATTCCCGTCATCAGGAGGAGATATGGCGTTTTTGTGATGGATGACAACATCAGCACCATTTGATCCATTTACGCCTGCATCAAAAAAAGATACTTGTGGCGTTTCACGAAAAACATGAATAGGAACAAAACGAAGAAGCATTTGTAAACCCCCCTTTCCTACAAATCATTGATAATCGAAAATAGTTAATTTATAAATCCCAGTTTTCACCTAAGCAGATATCCTTACATAAATCATGAGCTTAGCTAATGTTTTGGAGCCTAATCTTGCTTAGAATTAATACTTTTTAACTCCGAAAAAGAAAATACTTGTTTATTCATTATTGAACCTTCTGAGGCTTCTTGATGTATGGATCTAGAGGATAAAACCCAAGGACCACCTTTGAATAAAGGTATAAAAGCATCTTCGTAAAAGCTTTTTCCCTTTAAATCTTTTTTTGAAATTGGATCAAGATATTGACTGGAATAACTCTTGCTTAAGTAGCCATTACCAGTATGAGTCACATCCTTAGTGAGGATGATTATTAGATTTCCATGAATATGCCTATAAACCATCGTAACAACATCATTTTTGACCCTGTATTTGTCACCTTCGTTTTTCCCTCCAACTATAACTTCTGAGCCAATTTCATTTGTATCTCCAAAAGTAAAGGTATTTTTACCATGTGTTTGTTCAAATGATCTTCTGACTCTATGAATAGCAACTTCCCAAAGTTGTGAAGAAATGGCTTTGTGTATTTTTTCGTCATCTATTCCTTGAACAGTGGCTTTTAAATCTTGTCCTAAGCAAAAGCTTCCTTCTACTTCTATTTCGCCATCTGTCCAAGAACATCTACCTTCGTAACCTGAAAAATCTGATTCCCACGTGTAGCGATTTTCATAGGCAGACTTAAATAAATGCGTACAATCTTTTCCTGTCATTTCCTTGGTTAGCACAAAACTTAGTTTATGAATTATTTTAGTCAATTAAAGATTTTAATAAACTTATTAAAAATATATTTACGAAACACAATTATTTATAGTTATCTATAGCGATAGTTTTGAGAAATAAACACAGATAAATTACTTTTCAAGAAATAATATTTAATTGCATTTTATTTAATGGTATTAGTTTTGATAGCCAAGACCATGCAAGAAATGACTATCACGCAAAAGTTTCACCTAAGTTGAAAAACTCTTGCTAAATATTTTTAATATATCTTCCGAAAATTTTCAGATTATATGACACGTATCACAGCAAAATATTTGACTTTATTGGCAATTAAATGATGACTCGTTACTCGTTATTTTCTTCAACTGAGGATGTTCTATTTTCTGAGCTTAGTGACTCATTCTTGATATCACTTTCTTTATCCCAACCCCAGCTTCTTTTGATTTCTTCAAGTGATCGGCCACTTTCTTTTTGTTGAGGACTTAAGGGAATCCAACTCCAATCAATTAAAAGTGTGGCGGCAACGCCGAAAAGGAAATGTCCGACAAGGACTCCTACAACATCAACTGTAGTGAGTGATTCTTGTCCAATCGAGGGGTCGTACAATTTCTTTTCTCATTTGATTTTTTTTAATTATAAGAATTTAACAAGTGTTTCAAAGAAAAGGTATTGATTAAAGTTTCGTTTTTTATATAGATTTTTCTAATGGTTTTGATCATTTTTACTAGTATGTTCGGTTGCCCACCACCAATCGCAGGCACAGTTCCGTTACATTCCTTTACATAAATCTAACTACTTACAAATGACACCTGAAGCAGAAAAGTTTAACGGTTGGGCAGCAATGCTTGGTTTCGTTGCAGCCTTTGGCGCATATGCAACAACAGGACAAATAATCCCTGGCATCTTCTAAATTTTTTAACTATGCAACCTTCTAACAAAACAATTCTTGAAAGAAGTATCGGAAGGCCAGCAATGATGGCTTTCGTACTTCTAACAGGTATCTATCTAACAACTGGCCAACTAATTCCCGGAGTTGTGTAATGTCTACTCAAAAGAACAATACAAGAAACATTGATCCTGAAAAGGTAACCGCAGAAAGGCTTAACGGCTATGCAGCATTATTTGGTTGTATTGCTTTAGTTGGAGCATATGCGACCACAGGTCAAATCATACCTGGTTTTGTGTAACCAATAAATAGTTACTCATAATTGCTGAACTTTTTAATTTAAGTTCTACAATTATTATTTTACTAGGTTCAATTTGATAGTGGATTCTTTGACTTTATCTCTTTAATCAAGATGTTTAAAGTTTTTAAAATCAATAAAAAAGCTCTCTACAAGAGAGCTTTTTTATTTTTTTTAAGGAATATCTAATATCAATGAACTCAAAAATCAAAGGAATATTCCTCTCGATTGAACAAAACTGTGAAAAGCTGGATTATGAAGATATTCAATATAAAGTGCGATTAAAAATGCCCCACTTAAGCAACCACTTGCAAGTATTGATCCAAAAATAAAAACTTGTTTTTTGCTTAAATTTGGTTTCGTATCTACAAATACAAATCTCCTTGATCTTGAGATAGTCATTTAAGTTTTTTCATCTACTTAATACCTAGCCATAGCACGTCTTGATTATTTCCTGCTTAAGGGTTTCTTTATGAAATCATGTCTTCTTTGAAAATAGCTAGACAAGAGAATTCTTGAATTTCTCCATTAGGTAAAAGTTGAGCGAATCTAGGTTCATCCATTCTTAATCCATTTTTCTCATCTTGATAACTCCATAACCATTTCTTGTCCGTGAAAGATATATCACCGACTTTAAAAGATACTGGAAGCATGAGATTTATATCTCGCCAATGAAGAACGACAAAAGCTCCTTTATCAATATTTTCAAGATTATTGGTTATGGCAAAATCTCCATTTAAGTTATTTCTGATGACTGCAGTTAATCTATCTCCATCGCAATTGAAATCTGAAGAAGGATTTAGAGTAAGAAGTAAACTTAGAAAAAACGAAATAAAAGTCATTTGTTTTGAGGATAAGAAAACTTTATATTTTATAAATGATATTTATCATTTTTGGTTTATCTCTGCTAATGGAACTTATTTAATAATAGGTAAGAGGTTATATTCGTTAAAATAAAATTATAGACTAGGGCCTTCAAATCAAAAACTCGAAAAATGCTAATTTAAATTCTACCAAGATTAGTTGCAACTATCTTGGAGATTTGCACACTGAGGCAAAACATTCTCTTTCAGGGAGTGTCATTCATACCGATGCACCTAAAGACCATGATGGGGAAGGAAAAGATTTTGCTCCAACTGATTTATTAGCCTCTTCTTTGGGGACTTGCGTAATAACAATTATGGCTATAGAGGCAAAACGTAGAGGATGGAAACTTGGTAATATTAAAATTGATGTTTATAAGACAATGACTTCAGAGGGGCCTAGGAAAATAAAGACTCTAGTATTAGAAATTTTTATGCCATCTGATTTGGATTCTCAAAAATATAAAATACTTCAAAATGCAGCTAAGGATTGTCCTGTGAAGCTTAATCTTGAATGCTCTATCGATATTAAGTTGAATTGGCACTATACAAATATTTAAAACTTAATTTAAAAATTTAATTATATTTATTTGTCTGGTTATTAAAAAGTTCTTTGAGTGAATTACCTTTTATATTGTTTGACCCAAGTATTAAACCTCCAATTAGCCCAGCATTCATTAATACAGCTTTTATTTGAAAAGGATAAAAATGAAAAATAAAAGTTGTTGGAACTATAAATATAAGCAGAAGATATGCACCGAATCTTTGCTTGAATCCTGAGATGAAAAGTATTGAACCAAAAATCAAGCAAATGATAGCTGAAAATAATAAAAAAGGAGCTAATATTGGAGGTATATTTTTATTTGATATAATTTCAACAGTTCGTTCGAAATTTATTATTTTACCTGGAATTGCATAAATAAATATAGCTGAAATTAGGATTCTTCCTATTAAATTTTTTGTTTGTTCAAAGTTCATTTAATAAATACTAGGGTAAAATAATAATTTTTTTGGAAATTTTTAATGTTTAGATTTTTTCGAGTTTAATCATTATGGAATATATATGTTGTTTCTGTGGAAATCTTTTGGCTTTTGAAAAAAATGATTTTAAATTGTATGGTTTTGTTTTGAAGCAATAAAAAAACAACTCTATTGCTATCTTATCTTATAGATTATTTGTTTTTAATAATGACTAGGAATTGGGATTCGGGTCAGTCATTTTACAAGAAGGGTTCTTTCCATAATAAAATAGGTATGGTATTACTATGGACCTTTATATGCTTGGCTTTAATACAAATTTTTATATTGATTCTTGGTTGAATTATATTTACATAATCCTTTAATATTAGATGAGTAATCGATTTGTATGATATTTATCAGTAAATAGTTTACTTGATTTCAATTTATCTAAGTTTCGATTTCATTATGATTCTTCTCAAAATTACTAATGCATCAGATGTTGTTGCCTCTAAAGCAGGAAAATTATTTGAGAAAATGACCCCAGAAATGATTGATCAGAAATTAGTAGAAAGTCAGGTTATTCAGCAGATGATTGATCAACTTCAATTAGAAGGACTAAAAGGACAGATTTCTAGTGTTAAAGGTTTAGATCTTTCTGATGATACTTTAATCACTAATAGTAGTTTTAAAATTAGGTCTAGTAAGACGTTTTGAAATTAAAAAATTTAAAAGTATTTACTCAATTTATTTAAGAAGAAAACAAAAATTGCGGGCAAAGACCTAGTTTGTATATGTTTACTAGCATTTGTTGCCTTGTAAGTTTATTTTTTTGATTAGACATTGCTTAATATTGTTGATGTTTTTCTTATAGAAACTTAATTATTTATTATTAAGAAGAGATTCTATTTAATAACCCAGTCTTATCTATTCTTTAATCATATTTACAAGGAATTGTTTTGGGTTTTGGCGCCCCAAAAATAAGTAATGAAGAAGAGCGTTTAAGAGCTCTTGCTGAGTATAGGATTTTAGGTACTCAGCCTGAGCAATGCTACGACGACATAACGAAAATTGCTTCTTTAACTTGTGGAACTCCTATCTCATTGATGAGCTTGGTTGATACAGATACGCAATGGTTTAAATCAATGTGTGGATTTGAGACGAAAGAAACATCAAGGGACGTTTCTTTTTGTGCTCATGCAATTGCTAGTTCAGAACCATTGATTGTTGAGGATGCTCTATTAGACGAGCGATTCAAGTCAAACCCTTTGGTGGTTGAGGAACCAAAAATTCGTTTATATGCTGGTTTTCCATTGCAAACCCCAAATGATCAGCGAATAGGAACTCTCTGTGTGATTGATAGAAAGCCTGGACATTTGTCTGACCAACAGCATCAAGTTATGGAGGCATTATCTAGGCAGGTTGTAACTTTGTTGGAACTTCGTAAAAGATCTATTCGTCTTCTTGATGCTCTTACTCATATGCATAATACGGAAGGTATTTTAACGACATGTTCATATTGCAAAGAGGTAAGGGATTCGGATGGTGAGTGGCAGCATCTAGAAAAATACCTATCGAAGATCGCAGATGTTCGTTTTAGTCATGGGATTTGCGATTTATGTATGGAGAAGCACTTCCCAGATGTATTAGAGGTCTGGAGTGAGGACAAACTTAATTTAAATAGTAAAAAAAACAAGCCAGAATGCAAGAAAAGTAATTAGTTCCCTAGAAAATAAATTTGTGTGAGTTATCTCCTTTCTAGATTTTTGATGAATATTTAAATACTTTTAAAATTTGTTTGTCAGAAATTTTTAAATATGATTGGTTTTTTTGCAGCAATTTCAGCGGTATTATTTTGGACATTTTCATGTTCTATCTGGCGCAAAGAATCTGAGAATTTATTACCAAGGCAAATAAATATTTATAAAAATGTCCTTGCCTCAATATTATTTTTCCCAGTGGTATTAACTATAAGTTGGCTGTCAAATATGAGTTCTATCTTTGTTCTGATAATAAGTGGAATAGTCGGTATTTCTATCGGTGATACTTTATACATAAATGCTTTGAAAATAATAGGAACTCGAAAAACTCTTTCATTCGAAGCTTTGACTCCAATAATTGCAACTACATTAGGAACATGGAGCATTGATGAGATATATCCTCAAAAAGTATGGCTAGGATCTTTGATTGTTTCTTTCTCTTTATTAATGATTGTACGCCAGAATACATTTCAAAAAGAAGAGCCTATAGGAAAAAATATTCTTGGTACTCTCTGTGCATTTGGATCGGTCCTTTGTGCTGTTTTGGCAGCTTTATTGTCAAGGGTGATTTTAATTAGCTCTACATTATCCCCTTTACAAACAACTGAAATCAGACTTTTATCAGCATCAATATTTTTATTTTTTATTTTTAAAAATGATTTTCTTTGTATTCTTAATAATAAAACACTAACTAAAGAAAATCATTCAAATTTAATTTTATCAACCTTACTTGGCACTAATTGTGGAATATTGTTTCAACAGATAGTTTTTAAATTTTTACCTATTGGGATTGGTTGGACTTTGCTAAGTCTTTCACCTGTCTGCGCACTTTTTATTTCAAAGAGAGAGGGAGATGAAATAAATAAATTAACAATTTTTTATTCTTTTTTATCTTTTGTTGGAGTTGCTATTACTTTAATTTAGACCTCAAAGTAATCATTTTCTTTCCAATATTCATCTGGATCATCTTCTACGTCGGGTGGATCTTCTAGTTCTCCAGGTCTCTCACCAAGTAGTATAAGTAATCCCTCTAAATATCTCATTTCTGAAGGATCATCTGATTTATCAAGGCGATCCTTTACTTCTTTGGAAACTTTAGGATCGCCTTGCTCAACAGCTTTTGTTAATAAATAAAGAGGATCATTTTGGGGGTCTATTTCATTCATTTTAATTAAAAATTATTTAGATAGGTGAGATTCAGTCTTTCCTATATTCTAGATAAACTTCTATCGGTTGTCCCTGGATAGAAAAGAGTATTTTGTTCAATATTAATCTCTGAAAACTTGATAGGTTCCCAAAATAAATCTCTTGTAATTAAAAACCGAATATCTTTCTCTTTTAGAAATTTCTCATTGACAAGACCTTGTAGTTTTTTGATCGGAATTTCTCCCCATTTACTGGAATTAGTTACCCAATTATCCATTTCCCATACAGGTTCAGAATTTATGATTTGAAATCCAAAAGCTATTTTTCTATCTACTGATATCTCCGAAAGATACCAATCACCAACAACGCCGTATAGGTGACAATAAATCAAATCATCAATCGAACCCTTGGGTTCGATTGACATCAATTTCATTGACTTAGCAGTTGTCTCTGGAACTAGGACAAGTGGGTTTTGGTTTTGCTCGGGCAAAATAAATAATTGTGTAACCCTTATGATAAAGGATTTATTTTCTCATTATAATTTTTTAAAAACTCCATTTTGGTTTTTAAATTTCTTATGTAATAAAAGACTAATGTTTTATTATTATTGATTAGATCCAGTCGCTTTGTGCGCTTGTAGAGCCATATTTATATGTGCACCCATCGCCCCAAAGGCCATAAGAGATTTAGGATCTCTATTCTTAGTGAAAACTTTTTCCTTGCTATTCATAATTAAGAGTATTTTTTGACTTGTTGTGGTCCAATTTTTTATTAAATCATTAAAATCCTCTTCTTCCTTACTTTTGTTATCTTCAAGAGAATCATTTAAGGGTGAGTCTTTTTGGGCTTTTATCAAAAAAGCATTTAACTCCTTGTGACTAATAGCATTTTCGGGGGAATGATTTGGGTTCAACTTATTTCTAGCAAATCTGCATATAAATTATCATGTGTAAAATAATGACCAAGGGTGGATCTCCGACCAAGTCTAATCTGTTTTGATAAATCAGATCATTTGGATAGGTGTATACTTTTTAAGTAGATTTTTGAAATGATCCCCTCTTTCTTCGTAGTTTTTATATTGATCAAAACTTGCACAGGCTGGTGATAATAGTATGCTTTTTGAGTTGGTTTTCCTTGCCATCTCTATAGATGCTATTGTCGCTTCTTCTAGATTTTGTTTGACAATTATTTCTCCTATATAAGAAAACTTTAATAATTTTTCTTTCAAATTATTTGCACTAAGTCCAAATAAAACTATCCCATTGGTAGATCGCTTTATTTGTTTCACCCATGGCAGATAATCTCCTTTCTTTTGTATCCCACCAGCTAGTAAAACTATTGGATGAGGAATAGATTTTAGACCAGTTAGTGAAGAGTCGAAATTAGTGGCTTTGCTGTCGTTATAAACACTTAAATTTTTTATCTTTCCTAAATACTCCAATCTATGAGGGATTGATTTAAATGAATCTATTGATTTGGCTATTGATAAATGATCAAGCCCTACTTCTCTTGCCGCAGCTATTACAAGCAATAGGTTTTGTAGATTATGTTCGCCTGGTATCTTGAGTATAGAACTATGAAATAGTTTCTTTTTGTCTTCAAAAATATAACCTTTTTGATCGATCCAGAATTTTTGATATTGAGAGTAGAAGGATTGTTGTTTTGTTCCAACCCATATACCTTTAGGTAATTCTTTTCTTTTGCTGGACAAATATTTATCATCAGAATTATAAATCCGAATTGATGATTTCTCAAGTAAACTACGCTTTATTTTGAAATAATTTTCTATATTATTATGTCTTTCTAAATGATCAGGGGTAAATGTTGTCCATATACCTATGTTAGGGGCTACTTTTGGTGAACTTTCAATTTGATAACTACTTAATTCTAGTACTAGCCAGTTTAACTCTTGGTCATTATTCTTTATACTTTCTAAAGCAATTTTGGATAATGCTTTCCCAATATTTCCTCCCATATCAGTTCTTAAATTATTTAATTTAAGAACATGGTTAAGCATGTTTGTGACGGTAGTTTTTCCATTAGTTCCAGTTATTCCGATAGACGGGATATGCTTTAATCTTTCCCAGGCTAATTCTACTTCTCCCTGGATTTTGATATCCTTATATCTTAATTCTTTCAGCGCTATATGCTCCCAATCTATTCCTGGACTTACAGTAATAGAACAAACACTTTCTATCCAGGGGATAAAATTATTAATATGAAGTGGTTCGTCAAGTAAAATAACGTTGATTCCTTCTGATTTTAATTTTTTGGATATATTTAATAGTTTTTCATTTGAATTACTCTCTAAAACTAAAACGTTTTTTCCTTCTGATTTAAGTAGTTTTGCGGCACTTATTCCAGAGCAGCCTAGTCCAAGTACGATATGTATTTGATTTGATTTTTCTTGTTTTGACAATTTGATTTGGATTTTTATGTTAATAGATTTTATCCTTGGTATTTAGCTGATGCATTAGAGGGGGGATTTGATTGCAGTCTATTTTTGACTACTCTCTAATATAAAATATCTTTATATTAGTATTGTTTTGATTCTTAAATAAAGATATTTTGTTCATAGCTTCTTGAATATCTTCCCTTTCAAGAAATGAAGTTAATCTTATTAAAATTTATTTTAATAAAATAAAAAAAAGATTAATAGCTCTAGCTTTGTTCTCTAAAAGTTGTTTTGATGCAAATGTATTTGCTTCTTTTTAATGGCTGTAAAAATTGATGGTATCGAAATTTTGAAAGGAAAAGAAATTCAAGAGCCAACGCATGTTGAGTATTCTCTGAATGGTCTGGTAGATCAAAGCGAGAGTGAAATCAAATGGATTAAACTTCATCAAATGTTTGATAAGTAAAGAGATGGAAAAACCTTCACTATCGTTGTAGTTTGGAATATGTCTGCACCCGTCGGATGTTAATGAATGGGCGATACTGGAATCGAACCAGTGACCCCTACCGTGTCAAGGTAGTGCTCTACCTCTGAGCTAATCGCCCTTGAGAAACATCTTGGAATTGAGTTATCAAGTTACTTAGTAAAGTTAGCAGGCAATAGGTCCTTATCCTTACTGCCTTAGTAATTTGATTCTCCAGCGCTCTTTTTTTGTTTTATCAATATTTAAAATTTTAAGCGAACCTTTTTTCTCTAAATGAATAAGGTCTCCAATATTTACCGATTTGCTGGGCTGATCATTCAAAGCCCAGTTAAGTCGCAAACACCCTTGCTTGATTTGTGTAGTTATTTTTGATCTTGAGAGCCCAAAGCCTGCAGAGGCTATTGCATCAATCCTTGTAGAGGCCTCAACCGTATTGATTACTTTCTCTGGTCTATTGAATGGGATCTCCATCTCATTTAAATCTAATGCGTGGATTGATATTTCAACTTCTCTTAGCCTTCCATTCTTTTGATTTATTGAATCAGCACATTTTTCCGAGCAAATAGCTTGAGCTCCTCTGTCTCTTATTAACCAAATGTCTCCAATTTCATCTGCTTGTGCATGAAGTTCATATAAGACATCTCTAAAATCATTTTGTTTGGCTCTGTCAAACAGGAAATTGCCTTTTATATAAAGACCTTTTATGGGGATATTGATAGAGGGATAGTTCATTTCTTCTTCAGATCTTAGGAAACATATTCTTTTACGTTCTGCTCTTGGGAATCCTCCCTCAAAAAGAAGATTTATATCATTCAAGTTATTAAATTTATTTTTAACTTCCTCTATTAATTGTGCTGATAAAAAAGGGGACCATGTCGCTACTCTGTCGCTTAGAGCCTTCTCTGCAAAATGAAGCAATATCTCTAACTCTTTGCGAAAAGGACTTTTAAATAGGATCTTTTCTTTTGGAAGATGCATGAAGATAGATAGGATTTTCTAATTTTTATTAGTAAATAGTCTAAACCATATTTTTGTTTTTCTTCTGTATTTAGAGAAATATAATATTCAATTTTGGACGGAAACTATCTAATGTTTATAATCACTTTTTTGTAAATATTGTTGAATTAAGTAATATTATTTGCTTAGGATTATTATTTCTATGCTGTCTGTTTCTTTTAGAATTACCCAAGGTGGTTCTATTTCTATTGGTAATTCTAGGATTAATAGCCAACAACCCTCTTCACTTTTTTTTCGAATAGCTCTCAAATCATCAAATGTCTCTTGGTTAGTGCCTCCAGCTGAAAAAAAACTTCCCAGCGCTCCTGAAATCATTCCAACTAGGCCACCTAAGAGCTTCTCTAATTGATTTGGGAACCCCATATTTGCAAACGTCTTTAGATCGGTCATTTGGGAAAAACTTAGGCCTGCAATAAAACCAAAGGGTATTAACCATGTCGCTAGAGCTTTTTGGCGATCTTTCCTAGCAAGTGCTGGATTCAAAAGCTTGATATCCTTAAAATTTGATTGATTGACTAATATTCCTTCAGACGTATCTAGATTTGAATCTTCATTATCCGTCCTATTATCCAATGGTTCTACAAGATCGCAATTAGTGATTGGTGTTTGAGCTTCCCTTAATTTGAGTAATAACTCTTTTGCTAGTTTCTTTTCTTTTAAGGTGATTACGTATGTGGACACAAATTAACTCCTAGAAATGTTTGGATATTCAATCCTGCTCAACATAATTCTGGTCAGCGGCAAATAGATCACTAAAGTTCAGATCGGCACGTTTATCGCCCTTAATGACGAAAGTTCTTGTTTCTGATCCCATTGATCAAGCAGGTATAGATATTCTTACTCAGGTTGCTCAGGTTGACCAAAAAGTAGGTCTTTCAGCAGATCAGTTGAAGAATATTATTGGTGATTATGACGGATTAATGATCCGTTCCGGAACCCAAGTCACATCAGATGTTATATCTGAGGCTAAGAAATTAAGAATCATTGGTAGAGCTGGAGTTGGTGTGGATAATGTTGATGTGCCAACTGCTACGAGAAAGGGTGTCTTAGTCGTTAATTCTCCAGGTGGAAATACGATTGCAGCAGCTGAGCATGCTTTAGCAATGATTCTTGCATTATCTAGAAATATTCCCCAAGCGCACGCAAGTATGTTCTCTGGAGGTTGGGATCGAAAAAAATACGTAGGAAATGAGCTTTATAAGAAAACCTTAGGAGTCGTTGGACTTGGCAAGATTGGATCTCATGTCGCAAAGGTTGCAAATGCAATGGGTATGGAAATCATTGGATTTGATCCTTTTGTTTCTACTGAAAGAGCTCAGCAAATGCAGGTTAGATTAAGCGATATTGAAGAGTTGTTTAAAGAATCTGATTATGTAACCCTTCATCTTCCAAGGACACCTGAAACAGAGAATTTAGTTGATATTAAGCTTCTAAGAAAAATGAAACCAACGGCAAGATTGGTGAACTGTGCAAGGGGTGGCATTATTAATGAAAATGATTTAGCTAATGCATTAGCCGAAAATGTTATTCAAGGTGCTGCAATCGATGTATACGCAAAAGAACCTTTAGCTGAGGACTCCCCTTTACGCGCTGTAAAAAAAGGCTTGGTACTTACTCCTCATCTAGGCGCTTCAACTGTTGAGGCGCAGCAAAATGTAGCAATTGATGTTGCAGAACAAATTAGAGATGTCCTTTTAGGCTTGCCTGCACGCAGTGCTGTAAATATTCCTGGTCTTAGCGCAGAGATAATGGATAGTCTTAAACCACATTTAAAACTTGCGGAGACATTAGGATTATTGGTTAGTCAAATTTCAGGGGGACAGATTCAAAAATTAGAAGTACGTCTGCAAGGGGAATTCGCTCAACATCCATCTCAACCTCTAGTTATTGCAACTTTGAAGGGATTACTCACCAATGCATTGGGCGATAAAATTAATTATGTAAACGCTTCATTGGAAGCTAAAGGACGTGGTATTGATGTGGTGGAAATTAAGGATGAGTTGAGCCCAGAGTTTGCTCGAGGCTCTTTGCAGTTGGATAGTTTTAGTGATAAAGGTGCTCACAGTGTTTCTGGTACTGTTTTTGGTGATGGAGATCTGGGTATTACAAGTATTGATGAGTACCCGATAAATTTTGTGCCAAGTAGACATATGCTTTTTACAAGACATAGGGACATGCCTGGAATCATTGGTCAGATAGGTTCACTTCTTGGAAAATACAATGTGAATATTGCCTCAATGCAAGTAGGAAGAAGGATTGTAAGAGGTGAGGCCGTTATGGTTTTAAGTATTGATGACCCTATCCCCTCTGAGTTGTTGGGCTCAATTCTTTCAATGCAAGGAATAAATGAAGCTCATTCTGTGACTCTATAAATTGATAGTTAAAAAAACTATAAATTTGCAAAACTCTCAGTTTTCTTGGTTGAGATTGGAGCAGGAATTTTCTTTTGAACTAGAAGATTCTTTTTATTGGTTGTTGAGCAATTTAGAAATTCATAGATTCTCTTTTGAGCATGATCCAAATAACAACTGCACTAAAACTCTATTTATATGGCTTCCCTTAAGTGAGTGGTCAGTTAGGCAGCAAGAGGCCTTAGCCCAATCACTAATTTCGTTGTCAAAGACTTTTGAATTGGAGTTGCCTCCTTGCAAATGGATTCACGTAAAAGATGAAGATTGGAGCTTAAGTTGGAAAAAGAACTGGAAGCCTGATCCCATAGGAAAATCAATTTTGATTTTACCGGCGTGGTTAGACATTCCTGAAAAATTTTTAGCACGAAAAATTATTCGTTTAGATCCTGGAAGTGCATTTGGAACTGGTAGCCATCCTTCTACACGACTATGCATTGAAGCCTTGGATAAAGATCCTCCAGTAGGTCAAACAATTGCTGATTTAGGTTGTGGAAGCGGAATATTATCCATAATTGCATTGAAATTGGGCGCGAAGAGTACTTTCTCAGTTGATACTGATTCTTTAGCAATTTCAGCTACCAAAACTAACTCTGATTTAAATAATTTTCCTGAAAACAAATTAAATTTTTTTCATGGTTCTATTGAGGAAATTGAGGCGAATATGCCGAAAGAAAAAATTGATTTGGTCCTATGCAATATTCTTGCACCCGTCATAAAATTAATGGGTCCCAGTTTCGAAAAAATCATTGGACATAAAGGTAAAGTGATTTTATCTGGTTTATTAGTTCAGCAAATCAAAGAACTTCAAGAATTCTTTTTACAGCTTGGTTGGCAAGTTCTTGAAATAAAGACAAAGGAACAATGGGCCTTAATGGTTTTGACTCCAAATTTCTCTTGATTAAATAAAATCTAACTTTTCAGATTAAAAAGCTTCTATGACATCTTTTAAGATCACTTTTATTAATGAGTTAAGTGGTCTTAAAGAAATTATTGAGATACCAGATGATAAATATATTCTTGATGCTGCATGTGAACAAAATATTGAGCTTCCTTGCTCCTGTCGATCGGGAGCTTGTTCAACTTGTGTTGCTAAATTAGAAAAAGGAGAGGTAGACCAACAGGATCAAAGTTTTTTGGATGATGATCAGATTAAAAAAGGTTATGTTTTGATTTGTGTGGCATATCCGACTTCAGATTGCACGATTAGGACCCATGCAGAAGACGAAATATATTGATATTAATTTTTTCGCCAGATTTTCATCGTTTTGCTTGCCAAAGATCTCCTTTCTCGCCAACCTCTTATTTATGTGCTCATGGGCGCAAATAAAATTACTTAGTTTCTAATTGATTTCAGAAGTTTTGCCAACAAATAAAGTTCAAGGTCTTTTAGATCATGGTTCTATTCATTCAAGTATTGGTGGTCAATTTAGTTTTAGGGTTCTAGGACCATGTTGTCGTCTCTACGACCGTGAGGAATTACCTTGGCCTTGTTGCAGGCTCTCATGGCGAAGTAAGGAGCCTAGTTGGAGGAGAATTGGGAAAAGATTGGTTGCTGATATTGCCGCTCAAAAGTGTCCATCATATTCGGTTGAGATTATCCAACCAGGAGTGAAACCAACAAAAACTATTTTGACTTTATTCTCTAGTCGTTTAGATACGAATATTCAGGAATGGTGGTATAGCAAGCATCCACGTTCTAGAGATAGCTCAAATATTGCACCTCAAGTGGCATGAGTTTTGAAAAAAGGAAATTCTTTTTGGATTTAAAGTGATGAAGATATGAGGCATTTCGGGTATGATTTCATACCATTTTTCAAATTTGAAGGATAATTGTAAGTAATTAAATTTCAACACAGGGATGAACTTCGACTATCACGCTGTTGCTTCTGCAGCTACTGCCGCTATTCCTTTAGCTGCTGGAGCTGCTGGAGTTGGCTATTTTATACTGCGCCAAAAAGGATTTGGCTTTGGCACCTCACATTTGTTAGTTGGTTTGCCTATGTTTGCGGTTGGAGGAGCTGCAGCGGCTTTCTTTCTTGTGACCAAGTAAAAAAGTTAGTTAATAACCAATAAAAAAAGGGCCATTGGCCCTTTTTTTATTGGTTATTAATTCTTTGATGAATTTAAGTACCTGGGTTGAAACCTTGACCTTTGGTCGCAGGCACGTATCCAGCAGCTGTAGTACTACAACCAAGACTTTCGGCTGTGCTACCAGTCGCTACTTCGCAGAGTTTTTTCTGTTGACTTCTATCTAATACAGCATCAGTAAAGTCAGCACCATCAATGGTTACACCATCAAAAACACTCTTAAGCAACTCTGCACCCGTAAGATTTACGTTTGTTAGGTTCGCATTATCAAACCTTGTAGCATAAGCAATAACATTGGTCATGTTTGCTCCTGTTAGATCAGAGTCCTTCAAAGTTGAGACACTGAAATAAGCCCCAGTGAAATTCGCCCCACCAAGATCTTTTCCTGATAAGTCGTATTTTACATACTCTGTATTTTGCAAGTCCTTACCAGCCAAGCTTGTATCTAAGCTCTCCACTGAAGAAGGATCGCTGGGATACAAGGCACTTACAGAAAGAGGACTAATAATGAGACTTGCAAGCACAGGTATCAAGACAAATAGTCTTGTAAAGGACCTTTTCAGGGAAGAAATAAAAGAATTCATTAATAACGCCAGCGATTAAAGAAGCACCAAACTCGACTATTGTTTCATGTAGAGGCATTTCATAGGCAAAGGGATCACGAACTGTTGCAGTTTCAGCTTTTATTTATATCAATTTGTAGAAAGTCTCTTGCTAACTGGGTATTTGGAAAAATTGCTTTTGCTTCATTAAGCAAATCATTAGGACATGTTTGATTGCCAGGGGTATACCTTGGACTCAAATGAGTAAGAATTAGTTGATCAACACTCGCTTTTGCAGCAATCTGAGCGGCCATTGTTGCAGTTGAATGTCCGCGTTCATATGCCATTTCAGTTTCTTTATATGAATAAGTTGATTCATGGATTAGTAGATCGGCTTTTCTAGAAATCTCAATTGCTGATTCTGTATAAACAGTATCTGTGCAATAAACCATGCTTACACCAGGTCTAGGCGGACCGCAGAATTCTTTCCCAGAAAAAATGCGACCATCTTCTAATTTCACTTCCTCCCCTCTCTGAAGGTCTGCATAAACTGGACCAGGAGGTATTCCTTTTGACTTCGCTTTTTCTATATCGAATCTACCTGGTCTAGTTTTTTGATTCACTCTGTAAGCAAAAGATGGGATTCGATGCTTGAGTGGGGCAGTTTTGACTTCTAACTCAGAATCTTCAAACAAAATTTCTTTGTTAGTAGCAGCACTTTCGACTCTATGGAATTTGAGAGAGTAAGCCAATCTGCTTGAGCTGTTGTATAAACAAGAATCAATAAAGTTTTTAAGAGAAGCTGGACCGTACAACTCAATTCCAGAGCTGTTGCCTGATAATCCAATACTTGCTAGAAGTCCAGGCAGACCATAAATATGATCCCCATGCATATGGGTAATAAATATTTTTTTGATTTGAGAAAACTTGAGATTGCTTCTGATGAACTGATGCTGTGTACCTTCGCCACAATCGAACAACCACAATTCTGATCTTTGTGGAGGTTTTAGTACCATTGCTGATACGTTCCTATTTAGAGTTGGAACCCCTGAACTTGTTCCTAGAAAAGTGACTTGCAAGTTTTCCTCTTTTAAGAAATTCTGCTATTCATAGATCTGACCACTGGTGGATCTTCTTTCTTATAGGCAAAATTAGTACCTAAATCCAATTTTTATTTTGAGCGCATCACCTAAAGCAAAATCTGGATGGTCAATAATCTTTGTAGCTATATTTTTCATCTCTCCAATAAAGGCAATTGCGGCGAAAGAACCAATAATTCGTGTTTTGATAAGTAATGAAAATAAGGCAAGATTTAGAGCAGATAGTGTAGAAAATATTTTTGTTAAAGGTATCTCTTCTAATCATAGAAGAATTAAATCATTCAATTTAGTCTATAGCAATAATAAAGTTAAATATTCAATTAATAATGACTTGAATTCATGGTTTGAATTGCCAAATAATTTTAATTTAATTATTAGAAATAGTGATAAAAGAGGGATTTGGTTGAATAATAGAAGATATGCCGGTGAATTAAGAGTTTCATTGAATGATAAGAAGTTAAATATAATAAATTATTTAAAATTAGAGAAGTATTTGAAAAGTGTTGTTGGTAGTGAAATGCCAAAAGATTTTCCTCTTGCAGCTCTTCAAGCTCAAGCTATTGCAGCTAGGACTTATGCCTTAAAACTTTTAGATAAAAATAAATTATTTGATCTTCATTCAACACAAGCTAGTCAAGTTTACTTAGGTCTTGAATCGGAAACTGTAAAAATTAATAGGGCAGTGAGAAGTACAGACTCACTTGTTCTGTTTTATAAGGATCAGCTGATTGATGCTGTTTTTCATAGTAGTTCTGGTGGTAGAACTGAGAGTAGTGGTCAAGTTTGGAAGTATCAATTCCCTTATTTGAAAAGTGTTATTGACTATGATCATAATAGTAGTAAATATAGATGGTCGAATAAATTTACGTCTGCAGAATTGGAAAAGATATTTCCGAACTTAGGCGGAATAAATAGTATTCATATAATTGATAGAAGTAATACTGGTAGAGTCTTAAAAATCAGACTTTACGGGACGAATCGAAATCAGATTATTTCTGGAAAAGATTTAAGAAAAAAGTTGCAATTACTTAGTACTAAATTTGAGTTTGATTTGATATTTGATCCAAGTAATCTAGATAATAAATTGAATTACGAGAATAAACTAGTTAACGATTCTGCACTTCAACCTCTGCCCCCAATTCCAGAAGAATATTTTCTATTAGTTAGAGGTTTTGGGGCTGGGCATGGAGTGGGGATGAGTCAGTGGGGCGCAAAAGCTATGGCTGAAAGAGGTTCCAGTTTTCGTAAAATTCTAAAACATTATTATACTGGAGTACAAATAAAAAACTATTAGTAAAATATTTAATAGATATATTATTATCATAGAATTTTAATTTGATCTTTCTAACCAATTGCATTAAAAACAACCTTAGGTTTAATTTCAAAAACTTCATCTAAATTACCTATGCCAAGGATTTTGTTTTTTTCACCCAATACTAATATATTTTTATTATCAATAATACTATCTTCGACCTCATTTTTTTTAGCTATATTTAGACGTTTAATATGATTGTGAAAATTGATCTTTCTTCCTGAACGCCAGCTTATAATTTCTTCTTCAGAAATTAATTTAAAAGAAGATAGATGTTTAAAAAAGATATTAGGATTAAGGACTTTAGGTTTATCTTTCACTGGGTAAAAGTCCGATTTCTCAGGAAGTATTACTGAATCATTTTCATTGAAATTATATGCTTTTGTACGCCGTAAACTTTTTAAATAACCACCGCATCCGATTTTGTCTCCAATGTCTCTAGCCAAGGATCTAATGTATGTTCCTGTTGAGCAGTCGACGTCAACTAATAACTCACCTTTATTTTGAGACCAACTTATTAAATTTAATTTATTTATGGTAACTTTTTTTGGAACTAAATCAAATTTTTCTCCTTTTCTTGCTTTCTTATAAGCTCTCTCGCCTTTAATGTGAACACTAGAAAAAATAGGAGGCTTTTGTGAAATCTCACCTCTAAAATTTTCTAGTAGAGAATTTATAGCATTTTCGGTAATTAAGGGCCAAACTTTTGATCTTATAACTTCCCCTTGCATATCATCAGTATTTGTAGTTGCACCTAACTGAATGATTCCTGTATAAGCTTTAGAGCCTTGTAAATAAGAGATTAATCTTGTTGCATCACCTATTGCTATTGGAAGTACTCCAGTAACTGCAGGGTCTAGAGTTCCAGTATGTCCAATTTTTTTGATACCAAATACTTTTCTAAGTCTATTAACGCAATCATGAGAAGTAAGCCCATAAGGCTTATCAATAACAACAAATCCAAAGGGCTTTTCCAAAATTGATATTGCAGGTTTAGGCTCATATGAAAATATTGTTCAAGTAACCCTGAACATTTAAAGTTATAACTCAGTGCGTTCAGTCAGCCAAATAATATGAACTATTTAGATCTAAGTATTTCCTCTTTCCTTAAAGATGGCTTTAATTTGAAAAAACATCTTATTGATTTCCTAAATATTACTAATGAGCAATTAGATCAAAGGTTGCTTAAGGGTGTTGATGATTTAGCAGCTCTTCATCCAGGAGCATTTACTGAGACCAATGCAGGCGATTTTTACGAAGAAAAAGTTGGAGATGCTCATTTAATAGATCTAGCTTCTTGGCATCTAAATAGTTTTAATTACATAGCTGATACTCTTCGCTTGCAAGAAAAATTTGTTTCTGGAAAAGTTTTAGATTTTGGTGGTGGTATTGGTACACATGCTCTAGCAGCCTCATTTTTGCCAGAAGTTGAACATGTTTGGTTTGTTGATCTTAACCCTCAAAATAGAAGCTTTGTAGAACATAGGTCTAAGGAATTGGGTATAGAAGATAAGATTTCAATTTTTAGAGACTTAGAAAGCACCAATGATGTTGTTTTTGATTCTTTAGTTTGCTTGGATGTACTTGAGCATCTTCCAAATCCTGCCAAACAATTAAAAATATTTCTAGAAAAACTTTCTCCTGAAGGAATAGCTCTTATGAATTGGTACTTTTACAAAGGAAAAAACGGAGAGTATCCTTTTCATTTTGATGATCCTAGTCTTATTGAAAAATTTTTTTCTACTTTGCAATTAAATTATTTAGAAGTTTTTCATCCTTTATTAATTACTACTCGAGCTTACAAACCCCTGAGAATCCAAACTAGACAGCCTTAGCAGTGGAAATATTAATCCTTTTTCTATTTCTTAGGCCTCTACGAATACTTTCAAAATGAACTGAACCATCAGTTAGGGCGAAAAGAGTATCATCTTTCCCCCTGCCAACATTGATTCCTGGAAGAACAGATGTTCCTCTTTGACGAATAAGAATAGATCCAGCTGTTACTTTCTCTCCTCCATAGGCTTTGATACCAAGTCTTTTGGAGTTTGAATCTCTTCCGTTTCTAGTGGAGCCGGTACCTTTCTTGTGAGCCATGATTTATTTAATCTTTTGAATTTAACTAATTAGATTCTACTTTATTAGCAGTGGTTTTAACATCTTTTGATTTTTTTGTGTTTGATCCTACTGAAATGGACTGAACAAAAACTCTTGTAAGTTCTTGGCGATGTCCATTCTTTCTCCTAGTCTTTTTCTTGGGTCTCATTTTATAAACTATTATTTTTGGGCCTCTTCTATGCTCCAATACTTTGAGTTCTACTTTCGCATCTTTTACATAAGGTTTGCCAAGTTTTAAATCTTTCCCATCATTGATTAGAAGAACCTTTTCAAGAGTTAAAACATCATCAACTTCTGCCTGGCATCTATCTAAATCGTAATAACGGTTGGGCTGAAGCCAAAATTGTTTGCCTGAGGCCTCTACTATCGCATAAGTTTTATCTTGCGGAGTTTCCTTCTTGAGAGATGATTTTTTATCAGCCATGGTTATTTGTGACACGTTAAGGCTCGAAATAAAATAAAGGGAGTTTCCTTTTTTAATCGATTAAGCCCTAATCGTAATCGGAAAACAAACTAACATTTTGGCCTTTTGTTGGTTACTTAGTCAAGATCTAAGAAGGGCAAATGTTCTGTTGATTTTCCTGAGGTTTTAAATGAATGCAAGAAAGACATATATTCTCAAGCTTTATGTGGCGGGGAATACACCAAATTCTATGAGAGCCTTGAACACGTTGAGAGAAATCTTAGAGAGTGAATTCAAAGGTGTCTATGCTCTTAAGGTTATTGATGTTTTAAAAAGTCCTCAATTAGCTGAAGAAGATAAAATACTTGCTACACCAACCTTAGCTAAGATTTTACCCCCTCCTGTTCGAAGAATAATTGGTGACCTTTCAGATAGAGAAAAGGTGCTAATTGGATTGGACCTTTTGTATGATGAATTGACAGATCAAGAAATGTTTTACTCTTCAGATAAATAATGGAGCTACATAAACAAGAAGTAAATGAATTCTTAAGCCCAACCGACAACTAAGCTATTTTTAAAGATTGTTTATTATGTTTTGTACATAAGAGCTTTTAGCGTTCTTCAATAAAAAAAATCTACCCACAATGCATGTTCAAAAACTCCCCACTGGTATAGAGGGCTTTGATGATATTTGTCATGGTGGATTGCCTAATGCAAGAAGCACTCTAGTCAGCGGAACATCAGGTACTGGGAAAACTGTTTTTTCTCTTCAATATCTTCATTATGGAATATGTAATTTTGATGAGCCAGGGATTTTTGTTACTTTTGAAGAATCGCCTCTAGATATTATTCGAAATGCTGCAAGTTTTGGTTGGGATTTGCAAGGGTTAATTGATCAAAATAAACTTTTTATTTTAGATGCATCTCCAGATCCAGATGGACAAGATGTTGCTGGAAGTTTTGATTTATCTGGGTTAATTGAAAGGATAAGCTATGCGATTAGAAAGTTCAAAGCTAAGAGAGTAGCTATAGATTCTATGACAGCAGTTTTTCAACAATATGACGCTATTTATGTTGTTAGAAGAGAGATTTTTCGATTGATAGCAAGACTTAAAGAAATAGGTGTGACTACTGTTATGACCACTGAAAGAATAGATGAATATGGTCCAATTGCTAGATATGGAGTTGAAGAATTCGTTTCTGACAATGTTGTTATTTTGAGAAATGTTTTAGAGGCAGAGAAGAGGAGAAGAACTGTAGAGATTTTGAAATTAAGAGGAACTACACATATGAAGGGTGAATTCCCTTTTACTATGGGTTCCCAAGGAATAGTCGCATTCCCTTTAGGTGCAATGAGGTTGACTCAAAGATCATCCAATATTCGCATAAGTTCTGGTGTCCCTGCTTTGGATGAAATGTGTGGAGGAGGATATTTTCAAGATTCAATTATTCTTGCAACTGGTGCAACTGGTACCGGAAAAACAATGCTAGTTTCTAAGTTTGTTGAGGATGCATACATACATAAAGAAAGAACAATCCTTTTTGCATATGAAGAATCAAGAGCACAACTTCTGCGAAATGCAACTAGTTGGGGAATTGATTTTGAAAAGATGGAAGCTGATGGATTGTTGAAGATTATTTGTGCTTATCCTGAATCAACTGGTTTGGAAGATCATCTGCAAATTATAAAAACGGAGATTAGCGAATATAAACCATCCAGAATGGCGATAGATTCTCTATCCGCATTAGCTAGAGGCGTAAGCTTGAATGCATTTAGACAGTTTGTTATTGGAGTTACTGGTTATGCGAAACAAGAAGAAATAGCAGGATTCTTTACTAATACTGCAGAAGAATTTATGGGAAGCCACTCAATTACTGATTCGCATATTTCAACGATAACTGATACTATTTTGCTTTTGCAATATGTAGAAATAAGAGGTGAAATGGCAAGAGCAATAAATGTTTTTAAGATGCGCGGATCATGGCATGACAAGAGGATTCGTGAATATATCATTACTAATGAAGGACCTGAGATTAAGGATTCATTCTCTAACTTTGAACAGATATTTAGTGGAGCCCCTCATCGTATTAATCCTGAAGAGCAGATACCTGGCGTTTTTAAAAGCATTAATCCAAAAGAAGGGTAGTTAGTAAATCTATTTAATTAATGACTTATCATTTTCAAGTTCCCAATTCTTTCTTGCAGATATTAGTAAAAGCTGATCAGCGTCAGAGTCTTCAACAGGAAGTTCAAACCAAAAAGTTGTCCCAGTATTTGGTTCGCTTGCCATTCTTATCTCACTTCCGTGTTTATCAACAATCCCTTTAACGATTGAGAGGCCAAGTCCAGTTCCCACTTCAGTATGTACTGAATCTTCAACTCTGTAAAAACGTTCAAATATTCTCTGTTGATCAATTTCAGAAATACCGTATCCAGTATCAGAAATTTCAATTCTGATTTTTGGCATTGGGGATAAAATTTCACAATGAGGAGCTTTATTATCTAGATCAACTGGCGAAGCAACGCATATATCTGGCCATGTATAGGCCTTTAAATTTATTGTTCCTCCTTCTTGACTAAATTTAAGTGCATTTCCAACAAGATTATCAAAAACCTGGAGAAGCATGTCCCAGTTACCTAAAACAAATGCCAAATTGTTTTCAACGTTCAATATTAATTTTACATTTTTATCTTCTGCATTGAGTTTATAGTTTCTTAGGGTTTGTTCCATAGCTTCTTTTATACTTAGTGCTTCTAATTGGATTGTTCTCCCGGACTCCAGTTTGGATAAGTCAAGAACATCATTGACCAAGCGAGTGAGTCTATCTGTTTCTGAATTTGCAACACCTAAAAATTCTTTTTGCTCGTCTTTTGTAAGCTGTTCTCCTAGGTCATATAGTGTCTCAACATAGCTTTTAATATTGAATAATGGCGTTCTTAATTCGTGAGAAACATTACTTATGAATCTTTTTTGTGCTGCATTTAATAGAACTTCCCTAGTAAGATCCTGAACCGTAACTGCAATACCTTTTATATTCTCTCCAGTCGTGTCTCTGACAGACTTTAAAACTATACGAAGTGTTCTTGGTGGCTCTTCAAGATTGCAACGCAAATCATCGCTGTCTCCGAAATTGTTCAATAGAGATGTTATTGGTGTTTCAAGTTCTTTTACAAGAGATTCAGGAAGTTGATTCAATAAATTTTGACCTTCAAGATTTCTTCCTTCCCAGCGGAAGAGTCTTCTAGCAGTTGGATTGACTAATACAACATTTCCTTTTTCGTCAAGAAGTAGTGCTCCATCTGCCATTGTGGCTATTAAGGATTGCTGTTTGACTTGGGCAGCTCTTAGTTCCTCAATATTTGCAGCATCATAATCTTCTAATCTGGATGCCATTGCATTAAAACCAGTTAAGAGTTCCCCGAGTTCACCACTCATTGGTAGATCAACTCTTGATTTAAAATTACCTTTAGCAATCTCTCTGACTCCAATAACTAATTCTCTTATTGGACGAGTGATTGTTAGAGCATTAAATACTGCGCCTATTATTACTAAAACCCAAATAGAAATAAATACTGCAACAGTAATTTCTCTAGTTAATGCCGCTGTGGCAAGAGCTTTTTTATTCGGTGTTACTCCGAGAGCTAAGGTGCCTAAATATTCACCCTTCCAAAGCATAGGAACAAAAACATCAGTTACCTGTCCTTGTGGAGTTGAATGTTGTCTTACTAATGGGAATTGAGGCTGTTTCTTTAATTCACTGGGTAATTGAAGCTTTCTGGTTAGTTGCAAGTCTCCTTCAGCCTCAGATTCTGAGGTCGTTGCACTCACAGGAATACCCAATTTTACAAATCCATCTGGGTCAGTGAAGAAAATGTACCTTAAGTTCCTACTTGAACGCCAAAACTTCTCAGCAACGTTGAAAAGTTCTCGTGTTTGATTCTTCGCTACTAATTCCGTAACGTTCCCTGATAATAATAATCCTAAATCTCTGGCATATCTTGTATCGTTCATCCCAGCATCTTTTTGAATAGTACTTAAAGCAAAGAACGTAATAAGTGTCATTATAAGACTAACCACTAGCGTTCCTAATGCTAGTAATTTAGACCTTAAATTAAATCTAGCCCACCACAAATTTATTTTTTCTATTATATTTAATTCATCTAGTAGTACATCATCTTTTGATACTTGAAATGGTTTACTTTGATTTGAGTTAGTATTATTCATTTAGGATAAACTTAATCAAATATTTCTAACTTGGTAACCTATATCTTTGCGAAAATGCATACCATTAAAGTTGATTTTTTTAAGGTTAGAGTAGGCTAAATCGAAAGCTTTGTCGAAACTTTCTCCCTGAGCAACTATCGAAAGAACTCTTCCCCCAGAGGTAATTATATTGTCAAATTTGTCGACTGTGGTACCTGCATGAAAAATTTGGAGTGAAGAATTTGATTCAACATTGATTTCAATCTTGTCACCTTTTTGTGGACTTTCCGGATATCCCTGAGAGGCTGCAACTATACAAGCACTGTATTCAGAGTTAAATGAAAGTTTTGGTGCATTTTCAATCTCTCCTCGAGCACAAGCAAAAAGGACAGAAGCAAATTCATCTCCCATTAAGGGCATTAAAGCCTGACATTCTGGATCCCCAAAGCGGCAATTAAATTCAATAACTTTTGGCCCTGACGATGTAAGCATTAGGCCGGCATAAATAACGCCAATGTAGTTGATATTCTTTTTTTTCAAACCTTTTAAAGTTGGGATAAGAACCAGTTCAGTTAAGTCTTGAAGATCTTGTTCGTTAATTAAAAGTGCAGGTGCATAAGCTCCCATACCGCCTGTATTTGGACCATTGTCTCCGTTAAGTAATCTTTTGTGATCCTGAGCTGGAGGAAGAACTATTAATTTCTCTCCATCACAAAGGGCAAAAATAGAAACTTCTGGCCCTTCAATTTTTTCTTCAAGAATAACTTTATTTCCTGCAGAGCCAAACTTTCCAGAAAATATTTCCTTAATTGCCTCCTTAGATTCCTCAATGGTTTCACAAACAGTTACACCTTTACCTGCGGCAAGACCATCTGCTTTGACAACAAGAGGTTGGTTGAATTTTCTAAGAATTTCTAGTGCTTCTTCTTTAGATTTTGTAGACCAGTACTTAGCTGTAGGAATATTGTTCTCTAACATTAAAGCTTTAGACCAGTCTTTACTTGCTTCTAATTGAGCACCATCTTTGCCTGGACCAAAAACTGTTAATCCTGCTTCACGCATTTTATCTGCCAAGCCCTCAGCTAAAGGGACCTCAGGACCAATGATTACTAAATTAATTCCAAGTCGCTGAGATTCCTCAATGATCGCTTGTGCATCTTCAGGTTTAGGTTTTAGGCAAATACATTTTTCAAAGTTGGCGGTTCCACCATTGCCGGGACAAACATATATTTGTTCAATAGATTGATTTTTTGATAGAGCCCAAGCAATAGAGTTTTCTCTTCCTCCACTTCCAACTATTAATATTTTTTTTAATTCCTCAGCCTTTTGATTCTTTGTCATGATTTGCGTTTGCTTGAATAAAAAAATAGTTTTAGTGGATCTTTAATTACCTTTTGATTATTAGTTAATACATATCTTGAAGATAAGTTATTTAGTTGTTTGAAGTTTAGCCTTTAAATAATTTTATCTTGATTGAGGTGATTTTTGTAGCATTGTCTATTTATACTAATTAGATATCTGAGGCATTAATGAATCATATCCAAGGATCACTAATTTATGAAGGCAAGGCAAAAAGAGTTTTTGCTTGTGAAAATCCAAATAGGGTTTTAATAGAGTTCAAAAATGATGCTACAGCTTTTAACGCAAAAAAACGATCAGAGATCGAAGGTAAAGGGCGCCTGAATTGCAAAATTTCTGCGGCACTTTTTAAATTGCTTGAATCGAATGGAATCCCCACGCACTTTATTGAACTTCAATCGGAAACATTCATGATTGCGGATAAAATTGAAGTAATTCCTTTAGAAGTTGTTATTCGGAATATTGCTACAGGTTCATTATGCAGAGAAACACCGATCAATCAAGGAACAATATTAAACCCGCCACTCCTCGATTTTTATTATAAAGATGATAAATTGGGAGATCCTATACTAACAGAAAGAAGAATGAAATTGCTTGATTTGATTAGTCCTTCTCAGATAGAAAAAGTAGAGAATATTACTAGAAGTGTAAATAAAATTTTAAAAGAATATTTTGATTCACTAGATTTATTATTGGTTGATTTTAAATTAGAGTTCGGTTTTAATTCATTTAGCAAAATTGTGATAGCCGATGAAATAAGTCCAGATAATTGTAGGTTTTGGGATAAGACAAATTCTGATCCTAAGGGACGTATCCTTGACAAAGACCGATTTCGGCAAGATCTTGGAGGGGTGATAGATGCTTATGAGGAGATTTTGAAACGTATAGAAAAAGACTCTTCTAACCCTTCTTAATCAAATTATTCTTAGCCAAAGAATCCCTCGTTTAATTGAATTGCTTTGAAATTTATGTTCAAAAGACCCGCCATCTCTAATCAAAAATTAATAAGCAAAAGTGCGTATGCAATTGCTTTGGCAGTTCCTTTTATTAGTCTTTTTGGAGAAACTAAAGCCTCTAAAATAATCTCAAGTGAAAATCAATTTTTTGTTGAAAACAAGCTGACTCAAAGTCTGAGATTTACTCACCAATCAAATCATAATAGGTTTAATTTAAATCTTGAAGATTTTTTAATTTCTGAGGGAAAAAATCAAAATGATAAAAATACTATTGTTGAAGAAAAAAGAGTATTAATTTCAGAGATTATTATTCAGGGACTTGAAGATCATCCTGACAAAGAGCGTTTAGAAGTCATTGCTTATGATGCAATGTTAATTAGACCAGGTAGTAAAGTTATAAGTGAAGATGTTAAGAAAGATTTAGATCGAATTTATTCAACAGGCTGGTTCTCTGGTGCAAAAATCGAGTCTTTGCAGAGTCCTATAGGAGTTCAACTTCTGATTAAGATTGAACCTAATCCGATATTAAATAATATAAGTATAATTCCGCTTGAAAGAAAACTATCTAATACAAAATTAAATGAGATTTTTAATAATGATTATGGAAAAACCTTAAATCTCAATACTCTACAAATAAGGATCAAAGAAATTAAGGATTGGTATAGTAGTCAAGGATACTCATTGGCAAGAATATCTGGTCCAAGCCGTGTAACTAAAGAAGGCAGAGTTGAACTAAATATTCAAGAAGGATATATTGCTGGCATTCAGATAAATTTTATAGATGAAGATGGAAATACAGAAGATGAAAAAGGTAAGTTGATAAAAGGAAAAACAAAGAAATGGGTAATTGAAAGAGAATTAATTACCAAAGTTGGAGATATTTTTAATAGAAATAAATTAGAATCAGATATCAAAAGATTATACTCAACTTCACTTTTCAATGATGTTAAAGTAACTCTTAAACCAGTAAGTAATGAACCTGGAAAGATTGTAGTTTCACTAGGCGTAACAGAGCAAAGGACAGGTTCATTGACTGGGGGGCTTGGCTATAGTGGAGGACAAGGTGTATTTGGACAGATAGGATTGCAAGAGTCCAATTTGGTTGGGAGAGCATGGTCATCAAATATGAACTTGACTTATGGAGAATATGGAGCACTCCTAAATCTTTCTTTATACGATCCCTGGATTAAAAATGATAAATATAGAACATCTTTAAGAACTTCATTATATTTAAGTAGAGAAGTACCTCAAGAATTTAGGAGTCAAGATGGCGGAAGTATTCGAGGAGTTACAGATAGATATGAAGCACCTAATTCATTAATAAGTTACGACACTAATCAATCACAGAAGTTAGACGTAAACGATGATAATACTTTAATTGAAACGGGCCCATTTGCTAATCTTTCTTCTGCTCAGTTATCTGCACCCCAATTTAGCTGGTTTGATTATGAGGGCGACTCTATTGTTCTTGAGCGAACAGGAGGAGGTTTCTCTTTTGCAAGACCTTTGAATGGTGGTCAGCCTTTAAAAAAGGTTCCTTGGAGTGTACTTATTGGTGCAAATTTCCAGAAGGTTAAGCCAATAGACTACGCCGGAGATAAAAGACCTTATGGCGTAGCATCAACAAATTTTTTAGATGGTAAAGTTCCTGAGAATGAAGTTATTTGTGTCGCATATAATTGCTCTACAGAAAATACATTAGTTAGCTTCAAAAGTGCCGTTACTTACAACAATTTAGATAATTCACGAAATCCAACTTCTGGAGATTATTTAAATATTGGTTCTGAACAGTTTTTTAGTTTAGGTGAGAATTCTCCTACTTTTAATAGAACTAGGTTAAATTATTCTCGTTTTTATCCTGTTAATTGGTTGAAGTTTCATAAGGGTTGTCGCCCTAAGCCTGGTGAAAAATCAGATTGCTCACAATCGATAGGGTTTCAAGCAAAGATTGGAACAATCATCGGAGATTTACCACCTTATGAAGCATTTTGCTTAGGAGGAGCCAGTTCTGTTAGAGGTTGGAGTTCTTGTGATCTAGGCGTAGCAAGAAATTTTGGAGAGGCAACAGGAGAATACAGATTTCCTATTTGGCGATTAGTTTCCGGAGTTCTATTTGTTGATGCAGGATCTGATTTTGGTTCTCAATCAAGTGTCCCAGGGAAGCCTGGAAAAATCCTAGAAAAACCAGGATCTGGTTTTTCTGTTGGACCTGGAGCAGTCATTAATACACCTGTTGGCCCAATTCGGATAGAGGCAGCGACTCAAGATTTTAGTGGTAATTGGCGATATAACATCGGAATTGGCTGGAAATTCTAGTGTTCTCCTTCCCCGATGACTATGAACAAGGTTGGACGCTTCAAAATGAAATTAAAAAAGATGGTATTGGATTGCATACAGGTCTTAAATGCACAGTCATAATTAAGCCAACAGAATTACCTGGATTTCATATCTCTTTTTCAAATGAACCTAATAAAGTTAGCCTCATAGATATTTCGCAAGTAAGGAACACTCCTTTATGTACAACTCTTGATGTGAATGGAAAAAAAGTAGCTACCGTTGAACACTTATTGGCTTCATTAATTGGATCAGGCTTAACTCATGCACATATGGAAATAACTGGCAGTGAGATTCCCTTGCTTGATGGTTCTGCTATTGGTTGGATCGAGGAAATTCAAAAGGTAGGAATGGTTAATTCCATTACATCTCCCAGACCAAGGCCAGAACTCAAATCTCCAATTTTTGTTAGCAAAGGAGAAAGTGTAATTTTCGCAATACCATCAAAAAAATTGCAATTAGTAGGTTTGATTGATTTCCCATATAAGGCAATCGGACAGCAAATGTTTTCTATTGAGCTGTCCCCAAATAATTTTGTTAAAGAAATTGCACCTGCACGAACTTTTGGCTTTCTTGATCAGTTAGAAGAATTAAAGAAAGCTGGTCTAATTAAAGGAGGAGCTCTTGAAAATGCGTTGGTTTGTAATGGTGATTCTTGGGTTAATCCACCCTTGAGATTTTCAAACGAACCAGTGCGTCATAAATTGCTTGACTTGATTGGAGATTTAGCTTTTGTTGGATTACCGAAAGCGCAAATTTTTGTTTATAAAGGGTCTCACGCTCTTCATGCTGAATTTGCAGCTTCTCTTCATAAGGTATTAAATTAATTAAATCTAATTTTGACTGACATTTCTTCTCCCCAACCTCTTGTTTTAAATAGCGAGCAAATAATGGGGCTTTTGCCACATAGATATCCCTTTGCGCTTGTGGACAGAGTGATAGAACATGATCAAGGCAAGAAAGCTGTGGCAATAAAAAATGTCACTCTTAATGAGCCTCAATTTCAAGGCCATTTCCCCGATAGACCCTTAATGCCAGGAGTTTTAATAGTAGAAGCAATGGCTCAGGTAGGTGGTTTGATTGTTTCTCAAATGCCTGATCTTCCAAAAGGACTTTTTGTGTTCGCTGGGATTGATTCAGTCCGGTTTAGGCGTCCAGTGGTTCCTGGAGATCAATTATTGATATCTTGTGAGTTGATAAGCATCAAAAGGAAGAGATTTGGGAAAGTTAGGGGAGAAGCAAAAGTGAATGGTCAGCTGGTTTGTTCCGGAGATTTGATGTTCTCTCTTGTGGATTGAACTGATGAGTGAACGTCAATCTTCTGAAAGCTTAATTGCAGATAAAGAAGTAAATATTCATAAATTTGCAGACGTCTCTCCAAAAGCTGAACTTGGCAGAGGTGTATGTGTAGGTTCAGGCTCTGTTATTGGTCCAGATGTAATCGTTGGTCCTAATACTTGGATAGGAGCAAATGTAATTATCGAGGGGAAAGTAAAAATAGGATCTAATAATAAGATTTTCCCAGGAGCATGTATTGGATTAGAACCCCAAGATTTGAAGTATGGAGGAGATTCTACTGATGTTTTAATTGGAGATAATAATACTTTTAGAGAATGTGTAACTATTAATAGGGCCACCTTTGAAGGGGAGAAAACTATAGTTGGGAATCAAAATTTGTTAATGGCTTATTCACATTTAGGACATAATTGTGATATTGGAAGCAGTGTAGTTATAGCTAATAGCGTGCAGATTGCAGGTCACGTTGTTGTTGATGATAGAGCTGTTATTGGAGGTTGCTTGGGGATACATCAATTTGTTCATATTGGTTATTTGGCTATGGTTGGAGGCATGACAAGAGTTGATAGAGATGTTCCTCCATATTGCTTAGTGGAAGGACATCCTGGAAGAATGCGAGGACTAAATAAAGTTGGAATTAAAAGGCAAACTTTAGATAAAGATAGTAAAGAAGAATATCTACAGTTGAAAAGAATTTGGAACTTATTATTTAAATCTGAATATGTGATTTCTGATGGTTTAAAAATGGCAAGACAAGAGAATTTATTAAAATCTTCCGAAAGACTATGTGGATTTATAGAACTCTCTATTGGAAAAGGTAGAAGAGGACCAATGCCTCATTTTATTTCAACTAATAAATAATGAAGTTATTAATCAGCACTGGTGAAGTCTCTGGAGACTTACAGGGAAGTTTATTAATAAATGCTTTAAAGACTAATGCAGAAAAAAGAAAAATTGAATTAGAGGTAATTGCTTTAGGCGGTGAAAGGATGAAAGAAGCTGGAGCTAAATTAATATCTAATACTTCGTCGATAGGTGCGATTGGTTTTTTAGAAGCTCTTCCTTATATTCTACCAACTTTAAATGCACAATCAAAAATTGACAATTATTTAAGTTCTTCCCCACCTGATGCAGTTGTGTTAATAGATTATATGGGGCCAAATATTCGACTAGGATTAAAAGTAAAAAAAAAGTTCCCTAATATTCCAATAGTCTATTATATCGCGCCTCAGGAATGGGCATGGAGATTAGGTGATTCGGGTACAACAGATTTGATTAATTTTACAGATAAAATATTAGCTATCTTTGAAGAGGAAGCTAAATTTTATTCAAATAAGGGAGGAAATGTAAAATTTGTAGGTCATCCAATGTTGGATTTCTATAGAAATATTCCTACTAGAGAAGAATCCTTGAGAAGAATAGGATTAACGGCGGATCAGAAACTTCTTCTTATTATCCCAGCTTCTCGAAAACAAGAACTTAAATATATTTTACCCACATTACTAAAAGCAGCTAAGCTTCTTCAGGAAAAAGATCCTTCTATCACTGTTCTAATACCATCAGGACTAAATGAATTTGATGAACTATTAAATAATTCTTTAAAAGAATATTCTCTTTCTGGAAGGATTATTTTATCTAATGAAGTTGATGATTTAAAACCATTTATATTTTCAGCGGCTCATCTTGCTTTAGCCAAATCTGGAACGATAAATATGGAATTGGCTCTAAATTCAGTTCCGCAAATCGTGGGATATAAAGTAAGTAGAGTTACTGCTTTTTTCGCAAGATATTTATTAAGATTCAATGTTAAATATATTTCCCCAGTTAATCTTCTTTTAAATAAAATGTTAATACCAGAGTTTATACAAGAGGACTTTATAGCTGAAAAAATTTTTAATGCAGCATTGAAAATCCTTGAAGATAATTCAACAAAAGAGAACATAAAGCTTGGTTATGAAAAATTGAAAAATAAATTAGGAAAACCTGGAGTTACAGATAGGGCATCAAAGGATATTCTGGACTTATTAGTTGAATGATCGCTATGAAGAAAATCTTCAGAAGACTATTAGTATTTTCTATGCTTCTGCAATTATTAATAGCTTGCCCTTCGCAAGCATTTGCCGAATCAGAAGAAGCTATTTTTGCAGGCGGTTGCTTTTGGTGCCTAGAACATGATCTAGAAAAACTTGATGGAGTCGTCTCTGCGGAAAGTGGATACTCCGGAGGAGATTTAATTAATCCCACATACCAAGATCATAGTGGGCATCAAGAAGTTGTAAAAGTTATTTTCGACTCTCATATTATTAGCTATAAAAATTTGCTTAAGCAGTATTGGGTTAATATTGACCCTTTTGATAATAAGGGACAATTTTGTGATAGAGGTGATTCATATAAGCCAGTTATTTTTACATCTAATGAAGAGCAAAAGCGGGATGCAAAAGAGAGTAAAGAAAATATCTCTGTTGGATTAAATATACCCTTTGAGCAATTAAAGGTTGATATTGTTGAGTCAAAAGTCTTTTGGATAGCAGAGAACTATCATCAAGATTTTGCAGTTAAAAATCCACTCAAATACAATTTTTATAGAGCGAGTTGCGGTAGAGATAATAGATTAAAAAAAGTCTGGGGCTAATAGTAAGTGATAATAAAATAATTAAACTATAGATCTAAAATTTACATATTTTAGATCTATAGTTTATATGTGAATATATTAATTGGTGTTTAGACTCAACGCCTTAATCCAATTAACTAACGTTCTAACTCCATAACCAGTTGCACCCTTTGGAGTTATATCTCTATCTTTTTCTGTCCAGCATGTACCTGCTATATCAATGTGCGCCCATGGAATGCTTGAGTTCACAAATTCTTTGAGAAACAAGGCAGCAGTAATAGAACCCCCTGGCCTAGGCCCTGTGTTTTGCAAATCAGCAATAGTTGATTTAATTCCCGATTTATATGAATCTTGCATTGGCATTCTCCAAATACCCTCTCCAGCTTTACCAGCAGCTTTTGTTAATTGCTCAGAAAGCTGATCATTGTCAGTCCATAAACCTGCTATTTCATCTCCTAATGCAATGACACAAGCACCAGTAAGAGTGGCTAAATCTATAATGGCGTCAGGCTTCAGTTTGCATGCATAAACCAAAGCATCAGCTAAAGTTAATCTTCCTTCTGCATCGGTATTGTTTACTTCAATGGTTTTCCCATTCGAAGCTTTGATGATATCTCCAGGATGCAATGCAGAACCGTTAATCATATTTTCACATGCAGCAACAATAAAATGAATCTCGATGTTATTCGGTTTTAATTCTGCGATGGCTCTGGCTGCTCCAAGTACAGAAGCACTCCCTCCCATGTCGTACTTCATTTTTTCAATTTGAGAGGCACCTACTTTTAAGTTGTATCCACCAGAGTCAAAAGTTAAGCCTTTGCCAATTAATACGACTTTGTTTTTTGCGTTTTTTGAAGAATATTTTAAATGTATAAAATTAGGATCTAGATCTGATCCTTTAGCAACTGCTAAGTAAGCTCCCATTCCTTGATCTTCGCACTCTTTTTTATCTAGAACTTTCAAGTCAAGATCATAATCATTGGCTAACTTCTCAGCCTCTTTCGCCATTTGATATGGGGTAAGAAAATTGGGAGGGGCTGAAACAAGTTCTCTTGCAAATTTAACTCCTTCGCAAATTGGATTTATTTCCTCAATCGCTGATTTAGTGGTTTTGGTGTCCAAACCTATCAATTCAACTTCATCTATTGAAGTAGATTCCTTTGGATCTGATTTGAATCTTAAATCTTTAATAGACGACAATCTAACTGCTTCGCCAACTGCGCATGCAGCGGAGGAAGGCTCAAATGCATCCCAGGGGAAAAATATTCCTAACTTTTTTTCATAGCCTGAAACTTGACGAGTACCAATTGAAGTTGCTTTCCGCAGATCATCAATTCGAAGAGTTTCGGCCTTGCCTAAGCCTACAAAAATCACTTTTTTAACTTTGCCTTCTATGAGTTCAATTGATAATTTCTGATTTTTTTTGCCTTCGAATTTTGAATCAATAAACCTTTGGATCAAAAAAGTATCTTTTATTATTGTCTTAAATAAATTAATTTGGCTTTCGATTGTTCCTTCCAAAATCCCAGCAATAAGAACTGATCCTGACCATTCGTTAATTTCTTTGGGGACTGCTGAAATTTGCATTTAATTTTTATACTTCTATGCTTGATAATAACAATTTTTTACTAATTGATTTGAGAAGTAAATGGCGTTGCCCATATTTCCCTTGTCTCTTTATTAAATGGTGGAAGCCAAGTTTGGATAAGCTTTTGTTCTAACTTTCTTCTCTCCTTGGTTTTAATTGGAACATCAAGCCAAAAACGAATGTTTAACTTTGTTGTCATATTTGCTTTATGTAGAGAATCTGAATAGCTTGAAAGATAATTTTTACAGTCATGTTCCCCTTTCCACCTTTTTTCGGCAGAAATTGTTTCTCCAATATATAAAATTATATTTTCACCCGAATCAATAATCTTATCCATTACAAAATAAACTGCAGGCCCCTCATGCATTGCTTTTGGCCACCTCCAAAAACTTAAAGGTAAAGGAGTAAGCTCAATTGGATTGAAAGATGCATTAAGCTCAGCTGAATTAGATTCAAATAGTGAAGATTGATTTACATCTATATGGCCGGGTTTAAAAATGGGAGATTGATGAGCAATGATTTTTTCTTGCCATTCTTTAATTATTTTTTTGTCAATAAATACATCTTGAATAGGACTTTTGTCTGAAAAATTAAAATTATTATTGTTAAATAAATTACATTGACGATTTAATTCTATCATTTTAAAAAGGTTAAAATAAAAAATGATGTTCAATTAATATTTTTATCATGACATAACTGGGGTTTTATGTTATTTGGATTGAGAACAGTTTGAGCTTAGCTTGTAAAGATCAGATAAAAAGTGTTTTTCTTCATTAGTAAGTTTTTATGTGATTTGAATAAGAATTATATTTTTTTGGTGGTGTGGCTATTTACACTTCCTAAACAAATGCTTTTAGGTGGAAATGGCCTAAAATTATTGGTAGATTTGAATGTTACAATCAATGGTAGTCGTTGAATTCAAAATCGATCAATTGTTCTATCCGCTTGGGTTAAGGATATGAGTTTTTTCGAGTCCGAAATTGTTCAGGAAGAGGCAAAAAAACTTTTCACTGATTATCAGAATCTGATGCAATTAGGCTCTGATTATGGGAAATTTGATAGAGAGGGAAAAGTATTGTTTATTAATACCATGGAAAATTTAATGGAAAGGTATAAAGTTTTTATGAAACGATTTGAACTTTCAGAAGATTTTCAGGCAAAAATGACAGTAGAGCAGTTAAAGACTCAGTTGAGTCAATTTGGGATTACTCCTGATCAAATGTTTGATCAGATGAACAAAACTTTGGTGAGAATGAAATCAGAATTGGATAAATGATTTTTAACCTTTTTAATGTTTAGAATATGTTAAATAAAATCAATGAATTACCTGATTGGATCTCTAGAGGTTTAGATGATCTTTTCCCTAATGATAATTCAGGAGATTCAGATCAAAGTTTTCTAAAAAGATTAGAACTTTCATCTCTAGATAAAAAGCCTTTACGTGTAAAACTTGGAATTGATCCAACAGGAACTGATATTCATATAGGTCATAGTATTCTTTTTAGAAAATTAAGAGCTTTCCAAGATGCTGGACACAAGGCAATACTTATAATTGGAGATTTCACAGCAAGGATTGGAGACCCAACTGGAAAAAGTAAAACTAGAATTCAGCTTTCAAAAGATGAGGTTGAATCAAATGCATTGAATTACCTTGAGCAACTAGGACTAGGTAGAGAACCTAAAGATTCATTACTTGATTTTTCAACTCCCAGTCGCTTAGAAATCAGAAGAAATAGTGAGTGGCTTGAAAATCTTAATTTGCCTAAAGTTATAGAACTTTTATCAAATTCAACAGTTGGTCAAATGCTGGCTAAGGAAGACTTTAGTAATCGATATAAATCTGGCACTCCTATATCTCTTCATGAATTTCTCTATCCGCTGCTTCAAGGATATGATTCAGTTGCAATCAATTCTGATGTGGAACTAGGTGGTACTGATCAAAAGTTTAATATTGCTATGGGACGAGATCTGCAAAGAGCTTTTGGACAGAAACCCCAATTTGGAATGCTATTACCTATTTTAGTTGGATTAGATGGGACACGAAAAATGAGTAAGAGCTTAGACAATATTGTAGGAATAAATGAAGATTCATTATCGATGTATTCAAAATTAGAAAAGGTTCCAGATGATTTGGTTCTTACATATTTAAATTTACTAACTAATGAAAACTTAAAAGAATTAAGTGCAGATCCAAGAGAGGTTCAAAAATTTATGGCTTTAAAAATAACATCTAATTTTAAAGGAATTAAGGCGGCAAAAAATGCTCAATTGAATTCTGAAAAGTTAGTTTTGGGTACTAAAGATTCTCTTGAGGAAATACCAGAAGCATCAGTTTCTCATGTAAATTTTCCAGCTAAAGCTTTTTATTTATTTAGTAAGATGGAAATGTGCTCAACTAGCAGTGAAGCAAGAAGACAAATTCTTGGAGGCGGAGTGAGAATTGATGGGGAAAAAATTATGGATCCTAATTTAGAGTTTCACACTCCAGATGATCTCATAGGAAAAATATTACAAGTAGGAAAGAAAAAATTTCTTCGTGTTTCAACTTGATAGATCGCTATGAAAAATATTGATAATCCAAGTGAAAAAATAATTATTGCTTTAGATGGTATGGATAGAAATGATGTTGTTAGGTTATTGGAAAAAATACCTGAAATTGTCTGGGTTAAAGTTGGACTCGAGTTGTTTGTTAGTGAAGGACCAGACGTATTATCGATGTTAAGAGATAAGGGTAAAAAAATATTTTTAGATCTTAAGTTTCATGATATTCCTACAACAGTTGCTAGAGCATGTTTCGCAGCATCACAAACTGGTGCTGAATTTATTTCTTTGCATACTTGCGCTGGTATGAAGGCTTTAAAGATGGCCAATGAAGCGGCACATGAAGGAGCCGCTAAAGTTAATATAATACCGCCAAAACTTTTGGGAATTACAATATTGACTAGTTGGACTCGCGAAAGTTTTTCTAATGATCTTCTGATTAATCAGTCAATAGATCAACGTGTTAAGCATCTGGCAGAGATTGCATCGAATTCTGGTTTAGGAGGATGTGTCTGTAGTCCTAAAGAGGTTCAATTTCTTCGTGCAGTTTATCCTGAGACTTTTGAGTTGATAACTCCAGGAATCAGGCCATTAGGTTCAAATGTTAACGATCAATCTAGGGTTTCTGATGCATCTGAAGCTATTAAGATGGGAGCATCAAAGTTAGTTATAGGAAGAGCAATTACCCAATCAAATGATTCTGCTTATATGTTTAAAAGTTTTTGCGATAAAATTATTATTTAATTTCTTAGGGCTGACCGATTCTTGGTTCTTTACCCTTAATTAGTCTAGCTATATTCTCTCTATGTCTCCAAATTACTAATATCATAGCTAATAGTGAAATAATTAAAAATGGTAAAGAAATATTTGAATTGCTAAAGCTTAGAAACATTATTAAAGGTAGAGCTAATGCTGCGCTAACACTTGCAAGTGATACTATCCTAAATAATGTAATCATGACGATAAAAACACCTAAAGTTGCAAGTCCAACTTGCCATGAAAGTCCAAGAAATATTCCTAATCCTGTTGCCACAGCTTTACCACCTTTCCAATTAAGCCAGACAGGCCAAATGTGACCAATTAAAGTTGATAGTCCTATAGCCACTTGCCACGAATCATTTAGTAGTAAATATTTCGCTAATAAAATAGATAGAACTCCTTTAAATACATCTAGTAGAAAGACTGTAATTGCTGCACGCTTTCCTATATGTCTTAATACATTTGTTGCTCCTGTAGACCCAGAACCTAATGAACGAATATCAATTCCTTTAGCAATTCTTCCAGCTAGATAACCACTAGGAAAAGATCCAAATAAGTATCCGAAAAATAGAATGAAAAGATTCAAAATAATTTCAATTGGAATTTTTATATTAATCCATCATCTTCATAAATTTCATTGGGACTTCCTGCAAAAGCAAGCCAAATAGGAAACTGAAGAATTGGAATTTCTACATTAATTTCAGCCGCATCAATAATTATCAAAGGCAACTCACCTCTTTCTTCAAGTCGATCTGCTCTTTCAATTAGTCCATCGGAGCGCTCGAAAAGAACTATTCCGCTATTAGGCCCGAAATCCTCACGGCTAAGTCCTAATGAATCTTGGAGACATCTTCTCCATTCTCCCAGTCGCTCTGGTTGACTCGCTAAAACTAAAGTCTGAAATTGTTCGCCGTATAACTCACCTAAAATTGCAATGATCCCTGCGGTAACTAAAGCATTCTTTGATCTACTCCCTCTGCTTGGTTGAGCGCCTCTTCCCCCCATGCTGAAGAACCAATCTTCGAGAATTTCAATATCAATTGATTCAAGACTCCTTCTAAGTTTCCAAGGTTCAGCATAGAAATCGGGTTGTTCTAGAAATTGACTAAAGCATCTTCTGATTAAAGTCTCGTCAGGTTTGAAAGTATCAGAAACAGCTGAGATAACTTCTTGCTCTTTAGAAGGCTCAATTTTTTTATTTTCATCAAGAGGCGATGGCTTAACTATTACTGGCGGAACAACAAGCTCTAGTTGCTCAGCTGAATGAGCTAGATCTTGTAATGCACCAGTTAAATATTCCTGAAAACCTTTAACTTTTCTAGCTATTGCATCAGATTGGCCTGCAAAAGAGCTTTTAAGTTCAGTTTCAATTTTTACTTTCTTTTGAGAAAGTTCCTCTAATTCTTTCTCTAACTGCTGACGTGAAAGCTGAAGATCTTTAAGCGCAATTTCAATGAAGGGCTGCGTCTGCGCGTTAGAGGTTTTTTTATTGTTTTCATGATTAATGACACTTTGTGATTTGGTTTGCTTCTCGAGTGGTTTTTGAGATGTATTTTTTATTGAAGAAGAATTGTCCACAGCAAAATTCTGTTTTGAATTTTGTTTCTCTCTAGATAGATTTTCTTCGGATTCCATATTTCAAAAACTTCAATTAAGTTTTAGATTTTCATGAGTCTACTTCTTTTTGTATTTCTAAATCCTTTACCCTTAACCTTAGCTGTTCTTTTAATGAGTTGACCTCAAAAAGTATAGGCAATAGATGCGGGCTTGCTTCTTCTCTAAAATAAAGAAAACCTGGCAATTTAGGTAATATAATTCTCCATGCTATCCAGTTTTTAAAAGGAAATCTTCTTAATTCATTCCCAAGTTGCATGACAATTAAATCGTCCTTGGTAAATTTTAATTTTAAGGTAAATGATTGCAGTAATAGGAAAAATCCAAAACTGCTGATTACAATAGTTGGCCAAGGATGAAATGGTGTTATTAACAAAAATAAGCCCGACAATATTATGAAGATGGGTAAACGATAAGAAGGCGATAAAATCACACTATCGTTATCAACAAGATTTTCAGAAGTCATAGTTTTTAGCCAAAAAGAACTTGGGTGAGTAAAACATCTACTAAAGAAACGGATATTAGTGTCATTACGACTGCGCCTGTAGTGCTTGAACCTACTTCTTTTGGTCCGCCTCTTGTGGTTAATCCCCATCCGCAAGCAATAATTGCGATTAAGAGACCAAACACCAATGCTTTAACAAGCATAAAAGGAAGATCAGATGTTATCAGCCATTCTCTAACTGAATTCCAAAAGATGCTTGGTGGAATCTGGTAGAGAATGGTGCTGCTAAATTGACCGCTAAATAAAGCGATAGAAAAAAATAGTAAGCATTGAATTGGCGCCATTACAACCATTGCACATAGCCTTGGAACAACTAGATATTCAACGGGATCTGTTTGTAACATGGTAATAGCATCTATTTGCTCAGTAACTTTCATTGTTCCTATTTGAGCAGCATAAGCAGTTGCAACTTTTCCAGTAAGAAGAGTTGCGGTAAGTAAAGGAGCTATCTCTCTTGCCATACCAATTGCCAAAAGTCCTCCAACAGCAGAACCTAAGCCTTGTTTACTTAATTCTGCTGCGACTTGAATATTGAAAACGGTTCCTGCTGCAATGCCTGTTATTAAGACGATCAAAAAGCTTCCTGGTCCTGCCTCCATTAATTGATCTATTAAATCTGATTTATTGATATTCCCTTTAGCTATTGATGCAATTGCTTGCCCTCCAATTAAAATACTGCTAAAAAATCTTCTTAGCCAACGAGGTGAGTAGTTCATTGGTTTAATCTTCTAGATTTGAAATCTAAACTTCGCCAAGGTTTCATAGTTATTAATCCAGCAATTACTAGTAAAGAAGGTATTAATCCCATGCAAAATCTAATGGTAATAATTGCGGTTAGAGGTTGATCTAAGTATTCAAGACTTGATAAGCAATTAGTGGATGATTTATATCCTGATAAAGATAAAAGAAATCCTAGAAATTGAACGCTTAAACCAATACCTATCTTCTGAGTGAAAACCATCCATGCTGTATATATTCCTGAAGGCTTTTCGGGATCTTGATCAATAGCATCAGGAAGTAAAGACCAAGGAATAAGATATGCTGTTGAAGCTCCAAATCCTACTAAAATAATTATTAATAAAAGAATCACCAGTTTTACACCTTCAATATTGCCAAAGGATAATAAAGAATTGATACTGACTCCTTTAGTTATAGGGGGCATAAACATAACTAAGAGGCAGGCTAATACCCATATTTTTCCTCCCTTGAATAGTGCTGATATTCTTCCATATTTATTAGAGTAAAAGCTCCAAAACTGTAGACCTACTAGAGTACTAATTTGAAATGGTATTGGGATCCATTTTGAAATTTCTATTGGAACAAGCATTACTTGCTCAAGATAGATTAATGAAACGGTTTGCATTAATTGCAGTCCGCACCAAAGCAGCAAGTAAAGAGCAATAATTCGTGTGAAAAGTTTATTATTTAAAACCCTTTTTAGTTGCTGATTAAAAGGTTCTGATTGAGAAGTGGGCTTTCTAGCTTTTTTTGCAAAAGGAGCTAGTCCCCAGCAAGCAATTAACGTGGTAAAAGTAGCAATAATTCCTGTTACTCTTCCCATTGAAGTATAACCTTCTACACCTTGAGATAAGAAGCCTGCAGCCACTATTAATCCAGTGGTCCCAGCTATAATAGATCCAGTAAATCTTGCAGCATTAAGTCTTGTTCTAATAGCGATATTTTCGGTTAGCTCAGTAGATAATGCTGCAAAAGGTAGATTTACGGCTGTGTAAGCTGTCATCAACAAAATTGCTGCGAATATGTAATAAGTTGTTTTCGCATCTATTCCTCCTGGAGGGACCCACCACATTGCGGCCAGGAATAAACCAAGTGGAACAGCACCTCCAATCATCCATGGAAGCCTTGGACCCCATCTTGATCTGGTGTGATCACTCATCCATCCAATTAGAGGATCATTTATCGCATCCCAAAGTTTTGAAACCATGAGAAGCGAGCCTGCAATAAATGCAGGAATTCCTGCAGCACAAGTGAAAAAAAGAAATAGATAAGTACCTAACTGTATTGCGGCTAATCCCGTTCCAGCATCTCCCATGGCATAAGAGATCATTAGTCTTGTGCGATTATTTCCTTCGTAAAGTGATGTGGAATTATTCACTCTTTTTTGGATAATGGGACTCGCAAGGTAATAATGGAGAAAGCTGAATTAACTTTTACTCCAACAGTGAGTAGTTTTTTAGTTCTAGCGCGGGCGTAGTTTAGTGGTAAAACCTCAGCCTTCCAAGCTGATGATGCGGGTTCGATTCCCGCCGCCCGCTTGATTTTGATTCTCATAGCTTAATTTTTTTTGAATACTCGCTGGAGACCATAAGAACAAGACTGTTACTTTCAATCCGCACATTTGATTGATTCGCTACAGGTTTTTTGGAGACATTTTTAGTTTTCAAAATAGAGGTATCAATGTATTTTTTCCAAGGAGAAATTGGGGTTGGCAAGTCAAAAAGCATTGATTCTTTGTAAGCATTAAAGCCAAGCCAAATTGCTGAGCCATCATTGTTTTTGTTAATGCTAAATCCAAGAGTATGTGACCAGTCACCCCAGTCAGGTTTATTAACTTTAATGCCATGCCACTGAATCCAAAAATGAGATGTTTTGACCTTGGTATTGTCTTTTTGACAATCATAAATACTATCAGGACTGAAAAATTCAGATAGTTGTTTCCTTAGAGATATCAGCTTTAATACAAATTCTCTTAAGTCATGATCCCAATTATTGTGATTCCAATCCATCCAACCAAGTGGGTTGTCTTGACACCAGGTGTTGTTATTACCTCCTTGGCTTCTACCTAATTCGTCTCCCATTAAAATCATTGGTACTCCAGGAGATAAAAGTAGTGTTGCAAGAAGATTTCTTTGTTGTTTTTGTCTTAAATTATTTATTTCTTCATTAGTAGTTGGTCCTTCAACTCCATAATTATAACTATTATTATTGTTCTCCCCATCTCTATTGTTTTCGCCATTTGCTAGATTATGCTTTTTGTTGAAACTTACTAGATCTTTTAATGTAAATCCATCATGAGAAGTTATGAAATTAATACTAAATATATTTGCTAAATTATTATCATTGTATAGGGATTTATTCCCTATTAATCTATCTTTAAGTGGCCAAATTGTACCTTTTTCCCCTTTCCAAAATCGTCTAATATCATCTCTAAAATGACCATTCCAAGTTCTGAAATGTTTTGCTGGAAAATCACCTAGTTTATAAAGCCCACCACAATCCCAAGGCTCACTGATTAATTTCACATCACTTAATTTAGGATCTGCTTCTATTTCTTCAAATAAGGGAGGTTTATCTAAAGGAATTAAATTTTCGCCTCTACTCAAAGCAATACCTAAGTCAAAACGAAATCCATCAACACCTAACTCAATTGCCCAACAACGCAATGATTCCAATATTAATTTTCTAACTAAAGGACGATTAGCGGCAATACTATTTCCACATCCACTCACATCTAGGTAATTTTCCTTTTCATCTTGATGGTAGTAAGTTTTAGGACCAAAATTTTTCCAACTTATACTTGGACCGTTTTGATTCCCTTCTGTTGTGTGATTATAAACAACATCTATTAATACTTCTAGTTCATTATCGTGGCAAACTTCTACCAACTGTTTGAATTGTTTCCTCGCTTCTAATGGATTACAATTATCTACAAAACCTTGATGTGGCGTGAACCAATTGATAGGGCTATATCCCCAATAGTTAACAAGTCCGTCAGGGGCATCATTAGAATCAAAAGCGAATACCGGAAGCAATTCAATACTTGTAATGCCAAGACTTTTAAGATAAGGTATCTTTTCAATTAAACCTAAAAATGTACCTTTTTTGTTTTCACTAGTGTTTGAATCAATACTTTTCGTAAATCCACCAACATGTAATTCATAAATGATAGTTTTATTCCATGAATGTTTAGGCCTAGGGTGAGATTTGAAATCAAAATAATCTCTTTTAGTTACTACTCCTTTCAGGCAATTAGCATAACCTCTATTCACTTTTTCTTTATGATTCCTTATGTAATTCCCCCACCCTGAAATTGCTCTGGCACATGGATCTAAAACAATATGATCCTCGGCAGCTTTTTGCCCATCAATTGATACTTTATATCCATATAACGTTCCTTCAGTTAGGCCCTCTATTTCAACGTGCCAATAATCTCCAGACCTGTTTTTGTGATCTAAGGATATTGTCTCTTTTGCATACTCGTCATCTTCATTCTGGAAGATTAATAACTCTAAATTTGTTGCATGTGGTGCTGCGATAGAGAAATTAACCCCGTCAAGAGTAACTGAGCTACCCAAAGGCCATGCTGAACCAACTTTTACTTTTCCCAATTGTGTTTGTCCTTTACAAAAATAATCAAGTAACTTTCCCTACAAGTTAGGTGGTTAGTTTGTTTTAACAAGTTATAAAAAACGAAATTCAATCTTAAAAGAAACTTGTATTAGGCATTTGATGCTTTTAAAAATGAATACTAAATAGTTTTGGCGAGAGAACTTCGTTAGTTTGATGCAATATGGTTTTTTAACGGAGTTCAAAGAGATTCTTACTCGAATTGAAAATCAAAATTTTAGAGCTTTTAGGGATTAACGCTTCAAAATGGATGTCCTAGAGCTAGAAAATAATCTGAATTTTCATTTATTATTCTCTTTTTTAGAGTAGGTATTATTTTGTAATACCAATAAATGTGCTGTTCTGCAGACCTTTGTTAATTCATGAGAATTTAATGAAATGTCTGATTTGTGGTAAGAAAAATAATTAATTTCACACTTCAGAGATCTTCTTCAGAATCAATGTGGAAATACATTATTCAAGAAGTCTTTCCCTGACAAGCTTCTGGAGGGAAATAGAAAACTTGCATCTTTCTTAAGCTATCTAGTTCGAATCTTTGAAAGATTATTTAATGAAACAAAAATGCAGATATATTTTTTAGAAAGCTTACTGTCACAAGCCCTTTGGGTTGCAGGTAAGTGATTTGGTCCATACGATTAGCAAGATTGAGTTTTTTGGAAACTAATTCCATATTGGTTTCCCTCCTCTTACTCCCTGCTACATACAATCCTTCCAATGAACAAAGCAGATTTAGTCAACCTGGTTGCTGCTCGTACAGAGCTAACTAAAACAGACGTCTCTCTGGTAGTTGATGCCGCCATAGATACAATTATTGATTCTGTAGTGGAGGGTAAGAAAGTCTCCATTCTGGGGTTTGGCTCGTTTGAGCCCCGCGATCGTTCTGCTCGTCAGGGACTAAACCCTAAAACTGGAGAAAAGATAGCAATACCTGCTAAGCGAGTCCCTGCCTTTACAGCTGGGAAATTGTTTAAGGACCGTGTTCAGGGATGAGTTTTTAAAAAGCTGTTTTGCTTACTTACCTTTTGCTTTTTTATTAGGGACTCTTTAAAAATGGGTCCCTTTTTTGTGAAAATCTAAGCTTTGTATGACTAATAAAATAAGCTTTCTTTTTATTCACTCAGGTATTGTTAGTAATACTCAAACAATTATCAACACATTTTATTGGAGATTATGTTTTGATTAGTTATACATTTAAAAAAATTAAATTCGTACTGCTTCTTTATATATATATATTTATTCCTTTAAATCCATTGATAGCAAAAGAATCGAAAGAATATCGGGAAATTGATTTTTTGGTATTGAGCTGTTATAAAGAAATTAAATCATGCAAGGAAGCATTATTTAAAATAAATGACTATCAAAAAAGTGCTGCAAAAAATAAAAAGTTTTCTTGTCAAACTAGATTACTGGGCTTAGAGGCGAATTTAATAATGGCTATGAATTCTAATTTCAAAAGAAAAGAAGCTAAAAGTATTATTGATTCTATCAAGAAATATTGCTAAATAAAATCAATAAATTCTTCACTTGATTATTGATTTCTGACTTAGTTAACAAACTAATGTGAAAAACTAGAACAAAACATGTTTTTATTTGATTTACCTAAGTAAGCTTAGAACTATAAAGATAAAGAAATTCTTCTAACTAAGAAAATGGGCTCCAAAGCTTTTAATTCCAAAAAAACTAATGATAAGGCAACTAAGACCAATAAGGTTAAGGAAAATAAGTTTAAGAAATCAACTTCTAATGATCCAGATGTATTAGTTAACCTGCCAGCTGGCATGAAATATAAAGTCCCAGGGAAGCGCCAGAGAGTTATTATTGGCTCGATAGTAATAGGTTTAAATGTCTTATTAGTTATTAGTGTACTTGTTTACTTTTACAATCCTGCATTTCAAGAGTTTGTTTATAATTTTGGACGATGATAGCGGTTTAATAAACCTAATATTTGAATAATTAGGAACAATTCAGTGAAATTTCTAAAAATAGGAAAATATTACTAATAAAAAATAAAAGTAAAGTTTGACTAAGAATTTGTTTTTGAGTTCTTCGATAGAATCTCTATATTTTAATGTTTTATTAGATAAATTTACTAGTAATGGTCCAAAAAAGAAGCCAGGAGAACAACGCGAAAAAGATCCCTCAACAGCGAAAGACAACTCTTAAATGGGGAACTAATGGAGAGCTTTCAGCACTCGATATGGTTCGGATATTGGATCGTTTAAATGATCAAGACTTAACTGAATGTGAGATATCTTCAGAAACAGTAAAAGAGAAAAAATTATAAATTCTTTTTTTTATCTACGAGAAAAGCTAATATATCATTAATGATTGATTAGCTTTTATGAAAATAAGTATTGCGTTAATTTCTTTAATTGCAATAATTCTTGGATATTTATATTTTTTTACTGGCTATAAATCCGCTTTTGAAGCTGATCAGCAATGTCATTATGAATTACGATTGCAATCTGTTGAACTAGAAGGCTTGGGTTGTGATCACGATCTAGAAACTAATCAATGGATTCTTTATCAGAAAGGAATCAATGAGAAGCCTGCTCAAGTAGTTGAACGTTATCGTTATTAACTTATGAATTTATTATTTATAGTCGGGAAAAAATATATGGCAATCATTGAAGAGAGAAAGGCTGTAATTATAAATGTTGCAAACTGCCCTAATGAACCTGGAAGATATGTATTTTGAAGGAAATAAAAATCAATAAGTGATCCAATTGTGCCCCAAATAATCACCCAAGCAGATACATATGAAACACCAACTAATGTTTTTTTATTCATAGCTTTTAAAAAGAAAGTAAATTAATGGAATAAATATAATATATAGATTTGGTTTCTAGCTGATTCCAAAAATTTTTAGCGTTGCTGGTTCGCCACCAAAAGCTAATTCAGTGAGTATGAGCATTAAAAAACCGATCATAGCGACTCTGGCATTAACGAGTTCCGCATTCTCATTAAACCCAAAAACTTGTTTTACCTCTTCACCTTTATTGTTTATCCATTTAGGGTATAAATTGAGGTTTTGAGTAGGATCAATCCGTTTTGGATCATTCTTGGTTTGGATTGTTTCTGTATCATCTAGATCTGAATTGATACTTTGATTATTGGTTTCTGAATCATTCTCGGACATTTTAGTTTAAGGCTTGTTCTATTATTTAATTATAATCTATTTTTATTTGAGTTTTGTCTTTTCGATATGTGGCCATATCTTTTAGATTTTTTGAAATCATTAACTTTAAGCATCATTTATGAAATAATCTAAATTTTTAATGAGAATCAGTAGAAATAATAATATTCTAATTATTAGAATATTATTATTTCTAAGTTATAAGTATTAGTAGTTTATATTCCTTAAAAAAAGAAAAGAGTTATTTAAATGTGAAAAAGATCTTATTTTATTCCTTATTAAGTTTTGTTTGACTATTAATAGATAGCTTGTTTTTGATTCATTTTTTTGCTAGAAAAATATTATATGGTTTTCCAAAATGAAAAGCACCACTCCGATTAGTATTATTTTAGATTCAGCTTGCTTTTTTCTTCTTTATTCTCAAGAACTAATAAAAGACCTTATGTTTGTATATAGAACCAGGCTTGTTTGATAACTATGTTGTTAAATCTCACTTGGCTCATTCCTGGGATACCATTAATTGCATCTTTTTTTATAGCTCTGCTCTTATTAAGTTTTAGCAAAACAATGAATAGGCTTACGAAGCCAGTTTCGTATTTTATTATTATCAGTTTAGCCTTTTCTGAGATATTTAATTTTATTTTATTCAAAAAAAATATAGTAGGAAACGATCTTATTTTTAGAAGTGATTTTCAATTAGTTGTTGATAGCTCAGCTTTACTTTTTTCCTTATTAATAGGTTTAATCTTCTTATTGATAATGCTTTTTTCAGTTACTAGATTAGAAAGAAGAAGTGGCTATGTTAGGTACTTTGTTTCTCTAGGCCTTTTAAGTGGATTAGCTTATTTATTCTCTTTTAGTGGCAGTTTATTTCACAACCTTTATGATCCGTTAATATCATCTATAGATAAGATAGATATTCCTTTTTAGGGAACTTATTTGATAAGCTATTGAGCTTAGGGAAAAAATAATTTAAGTATGAACAACTCAAGATTTTTTTCTATCTTGTCATAATTTCTAAGTTGTAATAAAATAAAAATAATTCTTGGATTTAAGGATTTTACTTTGAGCGTAAATTTATCTTTAGATCTTCCAAGAAATATTGCATTAGTTCATGAGTGGTTTACTCCAAGATCGACAGGAGGTGCTGAGAATGTTGTTCAGATAATTGATGATTTGTTAACTGAAATTGCATCACAGCCAGAATTGTTTTCTTTGGTTAATGAAGAGAGGTTAGAAAAAAATAGCTGGTTATTTAATCGAAAAGTAAAAACTAGTTTTATCCAAAAATTACCATTCGGGATCTCACATGTTCAGCAATATTTACCCCTTTTGCCTTTTGCAATTGAACAACTCGATTTAGAGGGATATCCATTGGTTTTAAGCAGTAATCATCTTGTCGCTAAGGGTATTTTGACATCGCCTGATCAACTTCATATTAGTTATGTCCATACACCTGTTAGATACGCTTGGGATCAAATGAATATATATTTGAAAAGATCTTTTTTAAGAAGAATTGGTTTAGGGCCGCTAATTAGATGGCAATTGCATACTCTGAGGCAATGGGATCAATTAAGTAGCTCAAGAGTAGATTACTTGCTGGCCAATTCTAATTTTACTGCAAAAAGGATTTGGAAGTATTGGAGAAGGCGTTCAGAGGTTCTTCATCCACCTGTAGATATAAATCGTTTTGAATGGAATAGGCCTAGGGAAGACTTCTATTTAAGTGTGTGTAGATTGGTTCCTAATAAAAGGGTTGATTTACTTGTTAGGGCTTTTAATAGGCTCAAACTACCTTTAATAGTTGTTGGCGACGGAGTGGAAAAGGAATATTTAAAAGAGCTTGCAGGTCCAACAGTTCAAATTATTGGTTTTCAAAGTAAAGAGAAGATTGAAAGTCTAATGAGCAGTTGTAGAGCCTTTGTTTATGGTGGTATTGAGGATTTTGGAATAGCTCCTGTGGAGGCGATGGCCTCAGGCGCTCCTGTGATTGCTTTTGGTAAGGGAGGGGTTTTAGATACGGTGAAATGTTTTCATTCTGATTCTGATAAAGGAGCAACTGGCCTTTTGTTCCCTTCTCAGACAGTAAAGTCCTTGGTTGAAGCAATCGAATTTTTCAAGGAAAAGCAACTTTGGAGAGATTTAAATCCTGAGTTAATTAGAGATTGGAGTAATTCTTTTTCTCAAGATTCTTTTAAAGATAAATTTACCAAAACCATAAATAGAGCTTGGAGGGAGCATGTCAATTCTTGTGACATTGCTACTAGTGACCTTAGTTCTTCATTATGAAAATCTAATTAAGTATGGTGTGAATTTATTCGAGTCTTGAGCTTACTACCTCAATAATTTGTGCAAACTAATCCTAGAAAATCTTTATTACGATGGTCTGAGTTCCGTAAAGGTTCTCCAACCATTCCGTATGAAGTCATCTCAAAAGAACCTTCTTCTTTGCCTGCTGTAGAAATAATAAGAAATCAAAGTCGATCTGGGCGCACATTGAAAAGGATAGGAGATATTGTTTTTTCTTTGATTGTTTTAACCTTAGGCTCACCAATATTTATCTTGATTGGAATATTAGTAAAGTTTAGTTCTCCCGGATCAGTTTTTTATATACAAAAAAGAGTAGGTAGAAACTATAGAGAATTTGGATGTATAAAGTTTCGTACTATGTATAAAGATGCTGATGATTTACTACCAAACTTATTAGAAAAATATCCGCTTATGAGAAAGGAATTTGAAAAAGATTTTAAATTACGTCAAGATCCAAGAATAACAAAATTAGGAAGATTTCTTCGACGATCTAGTTTAGATGAATTACCCCAATTCTTTAACGTTTTAAAAGGGGAAATGAGTGTTGTTGGGCCAAGACCAATAGTAAGTAATGAGATTATTAAATACAGTCTTTTTATGGAAGAGGTTATATCAGTTAGACCAGGACTTACTGGACTATGGCAGGTTAGTGGTAGAAATAATCTTAGTTACAAAAAAAGGGTTGAATTAGACTTGTTTTATGCAAGAAATAGAAATTTTATACTTGATTTAGAAATCATTATTCTTACGTTAGGCGTTTTACTCTTTCCGATGGATAGAGGTGCTTTTTGAATTTATAAATTTATAAGTTTTATTATCAAGTAAAAAGCTAGAAGCCAAAACAGCTCAAGTCTAAGACTCAGTCCAAGTATTTTTCTGACTGAATTAATACTTGCCATAGGATATGTTTCTGCAATTATTGGCTTTATTCTTTTTTTTCCTTTGTAATAGTTTACCCCCCCCATTTTTACTTCGGCACAATAAGCAAAAATTGCTTCAGAAATTCCTGAGTTTGGAGAAGTATCAACAATTCCATCTTTCCAGGAATCTTTTATTGTTTTAAAAATTGACTGCTTTGGTTTGCAGCAAAAAGGAAGCGTAATTAATACAATTCTTGAAGGTATCCATACCATTAGATCATCAAGCTTCGCACCAGTAAAGCCAAGCCACTTTAATTTACCCTCTTTGTAGCCAAGCATTGAATCAATGGTGCTAGATGCTTTAAAGATCCATGCCATCGCCAATGGGCCTGGCATGGATTTATTGAATTCCCAGAAAATAGTTCCTAAAAACATCCAAAACAATGGAGCAAATATTCCATCCACAGAATTTTCACTTGCTGTTTCAGCTAAAGCTCTAAGAATTTCATTGCTATCTAGATTCTCAACATCTCTACCAACTATAAGGCTTAATTTTTGTCTTGAATTACTTAAATTGTTTATAGTATTTTCTTTGCTTATTATATCTAAAATTTCAACAATACTTTTATTTAGACTCCTTGAAGCAAGAGAACTACTTATAATCAGACCAAAAATTAATGTACATAAAATAGGATTTTTTATTTCATAAAATAAAAATAATCTTTCTATAATCCATCCAGATATTCCACTTAATGATACAACTGTAAATGTAATTATTAAGCCTCCTATATATAACTTTGATTTATTTTCTTTCGCAATCTTCTCTGTTAATACTTTTGAAAAACTAATAACCACACCCATGAACTGGACAGGGTGTGGCAAGCTTCTTGGATCACCTATTAAGAGGTCAAGAATAACAGCAACTAAGATTAAGTGAATGATATTCAGTCTGATTTAAGCCAACTAAACATCGAGCGAAGTGTTTTGCCTACTTTTTCTATTGGGAGTTCTGAGTCTTTTTGGCGAATTCTCTTCATTTCAGGTTTTCCTGCATCACATTCTTTTACAAAGTTTTTAGCAAAAGTACCATCTTGAATATCGGCAAGAATATGTTTCATTTCTTCTTTCGTCTCTTTGGTTATTAATCTTGGACCGCTTACGTAATCTCCATATTCAGCTGTATTTGAAATTGAATCCCTCATTGCAGTTAAACCTCCTTTAACCATAAGGTCAACAATTAGCTTGACTTCGTGTAAGCATTCAAAGTAGGCCAATTCTGGTTGATATCCTGCTTCAACAAGAGTTTCAAAACCAGCTTTGACTAACTCTGAAAGGCCTCCACACAAAACAGCTTGTTCTCCAAAAAGATCTGTTTCGGTTTCTTCTTTAAAGTTCGTTTCTAAAATACCAGCGCGTGTTCCGCCTATACCTTTTGCATATGCCATCGCAAGTGCTCTTGCATTGCCTGAGGCATCTTGCTCAATAGCAAATAAAGCAGGAACCCCTTGACCATTTTGATACTCCCATCTGACAGTGTGACCTGGTCCTTTTGGGGCAATCATTACTACATCGACAAATTCAGGTGGTTTTATTAATTCAAAGCGAATATTGAAACCATGAGCAAAACTTAGTATTTTTCCAGCTTTTAAATGAGGTGCTATCTCTTTGGAGTAAACATCTTTTTGAAATTCATCAGGCAAAAGTATCATGATCCAATCTGCTCTTTCAGAAGCATCCGCCACGCTTAAAACTTCCAATCCATCTGATGTTGCTTTACTTGCTGATCGACTTCCTTCATAAAGCCCAACAACAACTTTGATGCCACTATCTTTTAAATTCAATGCATGAGCGTGGCCTTGCGATCCATAGCCAATAATTGCAACGGTTTTATTCTGAAGAAGACCTAGGTCTGCATCGGAGTCGTAAAAAAGTTTTGCCATGTGAGTGGGTATTTCAGAACTGAATTAAGGCTGAGCTTACGAAATAGAGTGCTACTGAAACCATTTTCATTGATATATTTTTTTGACTATCAAGACAATTTAATTGATAAGAACGTCGAACTTTTTAATTTGCACTTTCACTTGGATGTGTAATTACTCGATCAATTAGACCGTAATTTTTTGCCTCTTCCGCGCTCAAAAAGTAATCACGATCAGTGTCTTTCTCTATCTTTTCAAATGTTTGTCCCGTCATTTCTGCCATCGATTTATTGAGCATTTCTTTAATTCTAAGAATTTCACGTGCTTCAATCTCTATGTCACTCGCTTGTCTTTGCGCAGTACCGCCAAGTGGCTGGTGAATCATAATTCTGCTGTGGGGTAGTGCAAGCCTTTTCCCTTTTGTTCCTGCAGAAAGTAAAAAAGCACCCATCGAGGCCGCTAACCCAACACAAATAGTTACTAGATCGCTTTTTACATATTTCATTGTGTCATAGATTGCTAAGCCTGCGGTTACGGATCCTCCAGGACTATTGATATACAAATAGATCGGCTTGCTACTATCTTCAGAATCAAGATAAAGCATTTGTGCTACTAGGCTATTTGCAATTCCATCGTTTACTTCTTGACCAAGAAATAGAATTCTTTCCGCACCAAGTCTTGTGTAAATATCAACCCATCTTTCGAATTGACTTCCTGGAAGACGGTATGGAACGCTTGGAGTACCTATTGGCATGGTTAATTTGTGTTAGTAGTTGAGGGTAATGATTTTAAAAATTTGTAAAAATAATTTGTTTATGCAGGCAATACTTTTTCACCTGGCAAGTCTTTTCTACTAGTAAGAACGCGATCTATGATTCCATAATCAACTGCTTCATGAGGGTTCAAATAACTCATTCGATCTGAGTCTTTGGATAATTGATCTACTGATCTGCCAGTGTTATGACTAAGGATTTCTAGCATTGCTTTTTTATTGTGAATAACCTCATTCGCTCTGATTTGAATATCAGTTGCTTGGCCTTGCGCCCCACTTCTAGGCTGATGAAGGACAATAGATGCATGAGGTAATGCCGCGCGTTGCCCTTTCGTTCCTGCTGAGAGTATTACTGCTGCTGTTCCCATTGCTTGGCCTATGCAAATAGTATGCACGGGAGGCTTGACGTATCTGAGCGTATCGCAGATTGCAAAGGCTTCAGTTTCAAATCCGATGGCATCTCCTGTATACCAGCTCGTTCCAGTTGAGTTTATATAAAAATAAATAGGTTTTTCAGAATTATCAAATTCCAGAAAAAGAAGTTGGGCAATAATTAATTCAGTTACATCCATTCCGAGTTGCCTTTTGGCATCATCATCGGAAAATAAAGGCAAGCCTAAATAAACTATCCTTTCTTTTAGAAGCAGTGAGGGTAAATCAGGAGGCGGAGTTCTCATTACGGCAGAGTCGCCATAATATGGGGAAGATGCTGTCATATGGAGTTAAGTCTTCTTGGTTTCGAGCCTAGCTAGATCTGGCTTTAAGATGCTTTTGTTTTTTCATATTTGTTCGGGGGCTGATCATTTGAAGCTTTACTAAAAACCATTCGGCCCGTCGGTGTTTGTAATGCTCCAGTCACAACTACTTCTATTCTTTTACCGATCCATTGGAGACCCTGCTCGATAACTACCATTGTTCCATCTTCAAGATATGCAATACCTTGTGAGTTTTCCTTCCCTTCTCTAACTACTTTTAAACTTAACTTCTCACCAGGTTGAACTTCAGGCCTAACTGCAAGTACTAAATCACTTAAGTTAAGAACTTTTATTTCTTGGACTAGAGCTACTTGAGATAAGTTGTAATCGACAGTGATTAATATTCCTGAAATGTCTGAGGTTAATTTTAAAAGAATTTCATCAGTTCCTTCCCCTTCATATCTTGTACTGTTTATAACTAATCTTCTTCCATAACTTTCTCTTAATTGGTTAAGCAATTTTAGACCTCTTCTTCCTTTACCTCGTTTTTCGTTGTTACTTGAGTCAGATAGTTTTTGTAGCTCATCAATAACTGATTGGGCTACTATTATTTGCCCTTCAATAAGTCCAAATCTGAGGAGGGACTGAATACGACCATCAATGATTACACTGGTATCTAAAACTTTTGCACTGGCTGGAGTTAGAATCCCATCAGCCATTAATAAAGATTCAGTGCTATTGGGATTGAAAAGACGTAATACCGTTCGACCGTGAACATCAGCAAGGTTATATCCAAGTACTCCAAAAAAAATGTTGCTAAGTACAGCAAAAATAGGCTTTACAAAAAATAATTCAGCGGGTAACGGTAAAAGAAGTACAGGTACTAATAAAAGGCTTGCTATGACAAGTCCAAGAACTATGCCAACAGATCTACTAAATAGTAGATCCGTTGGCATAGTTCTTATTGTCTTAGTTAATTTATTTCTAAATTGTTGAAAAAGGAATGCTATTAAAAGGCCTAGAAGAGCGGTTAATCCTGATAAAGCAATTTCTAAATTTCTTAGATTAGTTATATGAGCTAAAGTCTCTTCAGGTAACCAATTCACTCCGATCCATCCGGTGATTGCACCTGATATAAGAAATAAAACCAGAATAACTAAGTCTGCCATATATTTAGGTTATGCTTGCTTTTTGCTTTTTACTAAAGCCTTATTTATTTTCAAAGATTTGGATTGTGAAAGTGACCATTTATTTGGGTTTGTATATCTAGAGCTCAAATGGTAGCCCCACCAAGAAGTGCATATTTGCATATACCTTTTTGCCATAAAAGATGTTTTTACTGTGATTTTTCCATTATCCCTTTAGGTGATAGCGCTCAAGCTCCGGATAGTCCAGGGATAAATTCTATTAACGCATATTTGGATTTACTTCATAGAGAGATTTCAATTGCACCCAAAGGTCCTGCCTTATCAACAATCTATTTTGGTGGTGGCACCCCTTCTTTATTAAAAATAAATGAGGTGGGTGATTTATTGAAGAACCTTCAAAGAAAATTTGGATTTCAAGATGGTGCCGAGATAACTATGGAGGTTGATCCAGCAACATTTTCTGAAAACGACCTGAATGGATACATAGGAATTGGAATTAATAGATTTAGCTTGGGAGCTCAGGCATTTGATGACATTACTTTGGCTTCAATTGGCAGAAAACATAATCGATCACAATTAATTGAGGCTTGTAATTGGATAAATAACTTATTTAAAAAAGGAATGCTAAGAAGCTGGAGTCTTGATTTGATTCAAAATCTTCCAGGATTAAATTTGTCCAAGTGGATTAAAGAGTTGGAACAAGCGGTTCTTACGGAGGCCCCTCATTTGTCAATTTATGATTTAACTATCGAACCAGATACTGTTTTTGGAAGACTACATAAAAAAGGGAAGTTGAATATCCCAATTGATTCTGAAGCTCAAAAAATAGATCTTGAAACCAATAGATTACTCAAAAGTAGAGGTTTCGCTAGATACGAGATTTCAAGTTATTCATTGCCTGGTCATGCATCAAGACATAATCGTATGTATTGGAGTGGTTCTGGTTGGTGGGGTTTTGGAATGGGGGCAACAAGTGCTCCTTGGGGGGAAAGATTCTCTAGACCAAGAACAATCGTTGGTTATAAAAAATGGCTTAAAAAGCAAGAGAGTCAGTTTTTAGAAAAAACATTGTCTAATGAAAAGTCAAACCCAATTCCATTGGATGAACTTCTGATGATTGGTCTCAGAAGACGTGAGGGTGTTCATCTGGAGGAACTTGCTAAAAATGCCGGATGGACACAAAAAGAATGCGATAAGAATTTAAAATCATTGGAGAAGTTTTGGCTAAATTCTATAAATGAAGGATCTCTATTAAGAAACAATGGTAGGTATTTTTTAAGTGATCCTAAGGGGATGCAACTTAGCAATCAGATTTTGATTCAGATGTTTTTGTGGTGGGATTCACTTTATAGGGATCAGTAGAATTAATCCATTCTTTTAGGGCATCGATAAAAAGTTCTCGTCCTGCAAGTAAAGGTTTTGCAAAAGGAGGCTGCGCAATTGAAAGACCAAGAATATCAGCTGTAACTCTTACTTGCCCATCACAATCACTGCCAGCTCCAATGCCAATTACAGGAATATCTATATGTTTTTTTAATCGACTAGCAATTTCTCCGGGGATATGTTCTATGACTATTGCAAAACATCCTGATTCTTGAAGCATTTTTGAATCTTTAAAAATTTTTTCTTGACTATCTTTATCCCTGGCTTGTGATTTATATCCAAGTTGATGAACTGACTGCGGAGTTAGGCCAAGATGACCCATCACTGGGATGCCCATTCTAATAAGTCTTTTAATTACTAACAAAGTCTCAGGTTCTGCTCCTTCAAGTTTCACGGCTGAAGCAGAGGAGTTTTTCAGGAGAGTACCAGCAGCTTCAACAGCCTTGTCTTCTCCGCATTGATAACTTAAAAAAGGGAGATCACAAACTACTAAGGGTTGTTTTGAAAGAGGTTTACAAAAACCTCTACAAACAGCCTTTGTGTGGTGAAGCATTTGATCAAGTGTTACAGGAAGTGTCGTTGAATGTCCCAAAACAACCATTCCAAGTGAATCTCCTACTAGCACAACATCAGCTCCTGCGGCCTCGACAATTGAGGATGAGATAGCATCCCAAGCAGTTAATACAGTTATCTGTTTGCCCAACTTTTTAAAACGAACCAATTCTGTGGTTTGCATTTAATTCTTAATAACGTGTTTATGTATTGCTAGAATATTAGAGACTCGGCCCCATGCGGCTGTGACGCTCAAACCTGGTCAGGACCGGAAGGTAGCAGCCATACGGGATGCTCAAAGCAGGCGTGGACTCCGGGTCACCTTAATCGAAGTAAGTTGATAAACCTCAACGATTTTGTCTTAGACGTAAAAACTCAGGAATTGAAGCACCTGCTTCCCTGGCTTCTGGTTGTTCGTAAAGTGATTGAGGAGAGAGTCTAGCTCTATTTCTTTCATTTGAATAAATTTGATTACTGTCGAATCCAGTAGCAATAACAGTTACCTGAATCTCCCCCTCAAGTTTTTCATCAACAACTGTACCTACAATGATATTTGCCTCTGGATCTACAACATCAGATATGACCTCAGATGCAGATGTCATATCTTCCAGAGTCATATCTTTCCCTCCAGTTATATTTATTACACATCCTTTTGCACCATCAATTCGAGCTGCTTCTAAAAGAGGACTATTGATTGCTGCTTGAGCTGCTTCAAGAGCTCTTGACCTTCCAGAACCTAAACCAATTCCTAGAAGCGCACTACCAGCTTCCGTCATAACAGAACGCACATCAGCAAAATCTACATTCACCAATCCAGGGAAAGTAATTATGTCGCTTATTCCTTGAACTCCTTTCATGAGAACATCATCAGCGCTTCTGAATGCTTCTTGCAAAGGTGCTCCTGAAATTACGTCTTTTAATCTGTCGTTTGGAATAACAATTAAGGTATCAACATTCTCTGCAAGCCTTGCTATACCTTCATCAGCTTGTCTTAAACGACGCTTGCCTTCAAAGCTAAATGGTTTGGTAACTATTCCTACTGTTAAAGCTCCACTTTCTTTCGCAACTTGAGCCACAACAGGGGCTGCTCCAGTTCCAGTTCCTCCTCCCATGCCAGCGGCGATAAACACTAGGTCAACGCCTTCTAAGGCTTGTTGAAGATCAGCTCTCGATTCTTCTGCAGCCTTTTGCCCAATACTTGGATTGCCCCCGGCCCCAAGACCTCTAGTTAGGCTTTGGCCAAGCTGGACTCTATGAGTAGCAGATGATTGGATAAGAGCTTGAGCGTCTGTGTTAAGCACCCGATATGTGACTCCATCAAGGTCACTATTAATCATTCGGTTGACGGCATTACTTCCACCACCCCCAACGCCAATTACCTCAATACGTGCAGATTGACTGGGTAGGATTCCTTCGTCCATGTTGAAACTAGATTTGTTTCCCATTCCCATCACCATATTCAGGATTAGAACTCGTTTTGGGCATTATGAACATCATCCATGAATTCTGTTGGCTTATAGGTTCAAATTGATTTACAAATTAATTTCCAGGATTGACCCACAATTGACCTGGATATATTGAAGATCTCTAAAGAGTCAAGTTATTGCAAGGGTTTCACCTCTCATCGTTCAATATTCTTTCTACTTTTAATTCTGGTTTGGTCGGATCTTTAAGATCCACGATTTTTACTTTTGTGTTGATTAAAAGATTTGGTAATGATTTTTGTAGCTGGTTGAGTTTGTTAATTTGCTCGATTAAGCGATCAGTTCCTGAGCCTATAAGGACTAAATCGAAGTGCTCCGTTTTTAGGCTGATTTCTTGAAGAGGATTTATTTTGATTTTTTGAAGAGGGCTTTGAAAAATAAATCTATTTTTTATTATTAGTAAGATTTCTTTTTTTTTATTTGGATTCCAGTTCTCAATAGATAATTTTATTTTATTTTGTTTTGATTTATTTACAAATTGAAGTGGTATCCAAGATCCTTCAATATCAATCATTCCTTTTTCAAAATTGTTTGAAAAAACTCGACTTGCAAATGCGATTGGCTCTCTTTCTAAAATATTTAGGTGAATTTCTGGAGGGAAAAATGTTCGGCTTACTGAAACTCCTTTAATAGGAAACTTTTTTAATAAATAAGATTCAACTTCTTTTGGATTTATTTCCAACAAATTTTTAGGATAAAAAATACTTGTGGTTTTTTTGATATCGTTTTTTGTTATTCCAGATAAACCTGTGATTTTAGTTTGATCAAAACTTATTGGTTTCCAAGCTTGGTTTAAAAATGTAAGAATTAGAAAAATTGAAGTGCTTGTAAAAAAAAGTAATTGCCAAAGTTCAGTTAAAAAGTTTTTATTTTGAGTAAAAAACGAGAATTTTTCAGTTGATATTCGATTGTTTTTATGTGATGTTCTTTTTTTTCTTGTATGAGATTTCAAAGGTCGCATCTTGCTCGGGACATAAGTTTTTCCATCCATTGACGAGCACGTTCAGCATCTGAAAAAGGGACATCTATTTCTCTCCCTGAACCAACAAGTCTTAATCGGCAACGTCCTTCAGATTCTTTTGTTAAAGGAGCTTCACCTGAACTGAGAGCCATCAGCTCAACCATTTCTAATTTCTTAACTTCGAAAGTTGCTTCCTCCTTAAAGCTTCCAGCCTCAAAGCTGCTCCAGCATAAAATGCCAGCTTTTAATCGAGCAGCTCCTGTGCCATCAAGCTTGGCCAGCTCAGAACCTTTAGCCCAAACCAAGTAGAGATTCTGTCGCCTTCTCTCTATCCATCCAAGGGAGGCTATGAGGATAAAAGCCATCAGTAATGGCAACCAAAGGAGACCGTGAATCATTTTTTGAGAAAGATATCTAAAAATGTCATGGTTAATTCATTCTTTAGCTGTTTCTATGAGACTAGCAACAAGTTTTTCTAGTTTTAATCCAGAAGCTTCCCACAATGTCGGATACATGCTTGTTTTAGTGAAGCCTGGCAAGGTATTAACTTCATTTATATAAATCTGTTGAGTACTCTCTTGATAAAAAAAATCGACTCTTGCTAAACCATAAGCATTAATAGCTTTGCAGGCCTCGATAGCTAGTTTTTGTATCTTATTAGCTATCTCTACATTTAAATCAGCTGGGATAATTGTACTGCTTAGATTCGCGTTATATTTAGACTCATATGTATACCAATCAGTTCGAAATTTAACTTCCCCAACAACAGATGATTTCATGATTGATTTCCCTAAAACTCCGCATTCAAGTTCTCTTCCTTCTATACTTTTTTCAACTATAATTCTCTCATCATATTTTGCAGCAACTTCTATTCCCATAATAAATTCTTCTTTTGAATAAGCTTTAGTTATGCCGACAGAAGAACCTAGATTTGCAGGCTTAATAAAACAAGGATAACTAATTATTTCATTTATTTTTTCATAAATAGATTTCATATACAAGTTATTTTGTATATCAGCTTTGTTTAAGCTTATATAAGGAACTTGAGGTAAATAATATGATTTAAATACTGATTTCATTGCTATTTTATCCATACCCAATGCGGACCCGAGAACACCCGAACCTACGAATGGTTTTCCAGTTGATTTAAACAGTCCTTGGATTACACCATCCTCTCCATTTGGTCCATGAAGACAAGGGAACCAGACATCAATATCTTCCATTCTTGATAAATTGGTGAGATTAACTCTTTTTTCTTCAAAGAATAAATGATCTTTTTTATCAAGTAAAATGGATTCTGAAAATATATAGTCATGCCAATAACCGGATTTATCTATGTAAATTGGTCTTGCTAAATAACGTTCCTTGTTACTTAAATGTCTTAACGCATTATAAATAGTTTTTGCGGATTTTATAGAGACTTCATGCTCACTAGATTTACCTCCAAAAACAACTCCTATAACAGGCTTATTGGATAACATATGTGATGAATTTATTTTGTTAATTTTGTATGATTTTTGATATGTAACATCTTTTCAAAGTAATTTGGCTGTTAAAGAAAAAGGACGAACATCAGTAATCTTTACTTTGATTAGTTCACCGGGTTTGTTTTCTACTCCATTTTCTGATGATCTTGGGAAGAAAGTAAGACGATTTGTACGTGTTCGACCCATTAATTGAAAACTATCTTTTGGATTAATATCCTCAATAAGTATTTCTTGAGATGTATTTTTATATCTTTGATTTCTTTCTTTAGCTATATTTTCAACCAAATTATTTATTTCTCTAAGTCTCTTTACTTTTATATCTTCGTTCAATTGTCTAGGCCACGTAGCTGCTGGCGTATTTGGTCTAGGAGAGTATGCGGCTGTATTGACATGATCAAATTTTATTTCATCAATTAATGATAAAGTTTGTTCATAATCCGTTTCACTTTCTCCTGGAAAAGCTACGATTGCATCCCCACTAATTGCTGCTTTAGGTATATGATCCTTGATGTAATTAATAATATTTTTATAGCTTTCAATTGTATAGCCCCGCCCCATATTCTTTAGAATCTTATCACTTCCACTTTGAAATGGGATATGAAAGTGTTCGCAGACTTTTGGCAGTTCTGAGCAAGTATCTATTAATTCCTTAGTAAAGTAGCGAGGATGACTCGTTGCAAATCTAATACGTTCAATCCCTTCAATATTATGAATATACTTTAATAAATAAGATAGTGTTATTTGTGTAGAACCTTCTTTCTTTGGACTTTGAAAGTCTCTGCCATAAGCATCTATATTCTGTCCCAAAAGAGTTATCTCTTTATAACCACTTTTGGCTAAATCTTCTATTTCTGATTTAATAGCTTCTGGTGTTCTTGATTGTTCTTTTCCTCTCACAGAAGGAACCACACAATATGTACAGCGTTCATTACATCCGTAAATAATATTTACCCATCCGCAAATAGAACTATCTCTTCTTGGAGTTGTTATGTCTTCAAGTATAAATTGTTCTTCAGTAGCAAGTACTTGTTGGCCACTATCAACTTGATTGAGCAAACTTTCTAGACGATTGCAATGTTGAGGTCCCATTAGAAGATCTATTTCCGGAACTCGTCTTAAAAGAGATTCTCCTTCTTGCTGTGCCAAGCAACCTGCAACGATAATTTTTAGATTTGGTAATGATCTTTTTCTTATTGCTTGTCTCCCTAGGTAGCTATAAACTTTTTGCTCAGCACTATCACGAATAGTACATGTGTTGTAAAGAACTAAATCTGCTTTAAGTTCTTCTTTTGCAGGGTAATAACCCATATATTCAAGTATCCCTGACATCCTTTCTGAGTCAGCTTTGTTCATTTGACATCCAAAAGTTGTAATCCAATAGCTACCTTTTGGGGCCTTATTTGGATGTTGATTTGTTTTTTGGAGTTGAACTGTTGTCATCGTTAAGCTATATATTTTTTCTTTGAACTAAGATTATTCTAAGAAATTTATTCAAAAGGAATTTAAATAAAAAAAGAATTTAAGGGCGGATGAGGGGATTCGAACCCCCGGATGGCGGCACCACAAGCCGCTGCCTTAACCACTTGGCGACACCCGCCTAGAAATGAGAATTTATCAAACTTTTGTCATTTTGAAATCTCAAAATGATTCAGCGGATATATTCTCTGAACATTCTAACTTGGAAGTTTCTAGAATTATCACTTTTTGTATGTTGATCACAACGCATTTCAAAGATATTGAAGTTACTCTGGATTTGTGTGGCCTTAAAAACAGGCTTTTGACTTGATGATCGTAATTATTAAGTGACTTTCGAAAAAGAAGAATCCAATTTATCTACAAAAGCATCAGGTCGTATTGATGTGTTGGTACCCAGATGCTTGATTGGAGAGGGTGCAAATATTTTGGGAGTAACAGTTGACTTTGAGGGGTTATGTTCGCTTCAAGTTGAGTGGAGACATGGGAAAATCTGCTCAATTAAAGGTTTAAAAGATGCTTCAAAAGTTCCTAATGAAATCCTTTTACCTAGATTTTCTGAACCTCATGCTCATTTAGATAAAGCATTTTCATGGTCTCGAGCTCCCAATTATAAAGGGAGTTATAAAGAAGCTTTAGTAGCCAATTTAAATGACTATAAAAGTAGGTCTCAAAGCCAATTGTTTTTTAGTGTTGAAAAATCTCTGAACCTAGCCCTTGTTAATGGTATCCGTGCAATTAGATCTCATATAGACAGCTTTGGAGTAAATGTAATGAATGATTGGGATCTATTAGATGATGTTAGGAAAAAATGGCGAGACAAAATTTTCTTACAATTTGTGGCTTTAGTCCCATTAGAATTTTGGCAAACGTATGAAGGTGAGCTTTTAGCGCAAAGAGTTGCTTTGAATGGAGATCTCCTGGGAGGAGTCATAGCGCCTCCTTTTAATAAAAAGAATACAATTAAGTCTTTATTACACTTAGTTCAACTTGCAAATAGACTTAATTGTGATATTGATCTTCATATTGATGAGTCTCAGTCTTGTCCTGCTGCAGGGGTGAAATTGCTTCTTGAAGTATTGGGCCGTATTAAAAATGAGATATCAATAACTTGTAGTCATTTGAGCAGTATGGCTTTACTAAGAGAAAAATCGATTTCAAATTTGGCAAAGGAAATGGCTGAAAACAAATTAAATGTTGTTGCTTTACCACTTACGAATTCTTGGCTGCTCGGTAGAAATGATCGATCTACTTTAATTAAAAGACCTCTAGCTCCAATATTTCAACTTCAAAAGGCTGGGGTTGTTGTATCTGTAGGAGGGGACAATGTAAATGATGCATGGTTTCCATGCTCTAATTTTGATCCAATAAATTTAATGGCTTTTTCAATGCCAATTGCTCATTTAGCTCCCTGGGACAGATTGGGCCTTTCTCCATTTACCTCCTCCGCATCAAGTATTCTTAAGCTTCAATGGGATGGCGTTTTACAGAAGGAAAGTCCTGCCGATTTTGTTTTGTTAGATTCAAATAGTTGGGTAAAAGCTTTGTCTGAAAGACCTAAAAGAAGAGTAGTAGTTAATGGCGAATTCTTAAATGAATTACCTAAAAACAAAAAATCAACATTCAACAATTCTCACCAATGACTAATACAGAGAAAGTAGAGTTACTTTTAAGTGAACTAAAATCAATACCCGATCTAGAGATCTATCAAAAAACTAGTGATTTAAAAAGGTTCTCTAAAGACTTCTTTGATTATTCTCCAATATTAATTGATGAATTAAAAGATTGTTTGGCTGACATAGTTGTTCGACCGCTTTCGGTAGATGCAATTATTGTTGTGGCTCAAATGTGTAATAAGTATTCAACTCCGTTGACTCTTAGAGGCTCTGGAACAGGAAATTATGGTCAGTGTGTTCCACTTAACGGTGGAGTCGTTATGGTTATGTCTGGTCTTAGGAAAATTAGAAATTTCGATTTAAAATCAGGTGAAATTACTGTTGAATCTGGTTGTTTACTTAGAGATATTAATGATGAGTTAGTCAAGCATGGCCGTCAGTTACGTTTGCTTCCGAGCACATGGAGAAGCGCTTCTATTGGTGGCTTTATTGCCGGCGGTTCAGGCGGAATAGGATCTGTTCGTTGGGGCTTCCTCAGAGATCCTGGGCATTTGCAGGCCTTAGAAGTAATAACGACTGAGGATTCACCAAGAAAACTTGAATTGAATGCAAACAATTCCGAAGCTTTAAATCATGCTTATGGAACCAACGGAATTATTACTGCATTGAAATTAACAACTGCTCCATATGTAGAATGGCAACAAATAGTAGTCGATTGTTTTGATTTGGATCAGGCGGTTGACTTGTTAAGCAAATTTAGTTGTGCAGCACTTGAGCTTTATTTAGGAACTTTGTTAGAGAAAGAAATTGTTACTTGCCTTCCCTCTGGGTCCGGTCAACCTTCAAGTAAACATAGGATTTTACTTTTGGTTTCACCTGATGGTGTTAGTACCATTGAGCGACTTGCGAAATCTGCTGGCGCAGATTTTGATGACTTAGGTCCAGAAAATCTTAAGGCAGGGACAGGCCTTCGAGAGCTTTCTTGGAACCACACGACTTTACATATGCGTGGCATCGATCCTAATTGGACATACTTGCAAATGCTTCTTCCTCAGCCTGAGTTAGAAATGATGAAAAAATTGAAATCCGATTGGGGATCAAATCTTTTATGGCATTTGGAATGTGTTCGTCAAAATGGAGTTCAAAGATTAGCTTCACTTCCTCTTGTTAAGTGGCAAGGTGAAGAAGCTATGAATCAATTAATCAGTCAATGCAGAGACCTTGGTGCAGTGATTTTTAATCCGCATACAATCACTGTTGAAGATGGAGGTCTAGGTGTGATTGATTCTGATCAAGTGCAAGCCAAGAGTAACTTTGATCCAAAAGGGATTCTCAACCCAGGTAAACTCAAAGGGTGGAATCTAAAATCCAATTGATTTAATTGCTACAGTTTTAATCAATTTAACTTGTCAATATGTTCCTTTGAAAAAGGTCACCTATTAAATATAGCGATCCTGAAATGATTGGTGGTGGAGATGGCCATCTATGTTGTTTTTTAAGTGTTGACAAAACTTCTTCTACACTAAATGCTTCTTTGATTTGGTCTTTGTATTCAGGGCAAAAACTTAAAATTTGATCTTTTGACCAGCTTTGTTGGCCAGGGACAGGAACTATCCAAGCTAAATCTTTCTCTCTGACTAGTTTATGCAAAATGCCTATCATGTCTTTTCTTTTTTGAATTCCTAGTATCCAAATAACTCCACTTTCTTGATTAGTCCATGTGTTCCTTTCAATTGATAATTGATTAGCCGCATGAGGATTATGTGCACCATCGACAACTATGGGCATCCCTTCCCATTTTGTTGTTTGAAGTCTTCCAGGCCATTTAGCAAGAGATAAGCCTTCTCGAAGTTGTCCTTCAGAAATATTCCAGCCAATATTTTTTAAGGATTCAATAACCCCTTTGGCTACAGCTGCATTTTCTTTCTGTATTACTCCTGATAGGCCGAGTTCCCAGTCTGATGGAATTGGATCTACCCAATGAATGACTGCTTGTTTCCTCTTGGCAGTCTCTTCTAAAACTCTTTTTACAATATTGTCTTGAGTAGCTGTAATGACAGTGCTCTTTGTCGTTATTACGGCTGCTTTTTCAATAGCTACTTTTTCTAGACTATTGCCTAAGTATTCACAATGATCAAGCCCAATAGCTCCAAATGCAATAATAGGTCTATATTGATGCGCGGTTGTCGCATCAAGTCTACCTCCAAGCCCTACTTCAAGGATAAGAAGTTCAACTTCCCTTAAAGTAAAATATTTAAGTGCTATTGCAATTACACATTCAAAAGGAGTCAAGCTATATTTTTTTGCAATTGGAGAAAGAGACAGGCTTAATGATTTAAATTTTTCTTTTGATATTGGAGTCTTATTGATACATATTCTCTCAACCCAATCAACCAAATGGGGAGAAGTGGTAACTCCAGTTTTGATATTTACTAAGCTAAGAACACTATTAATAAAAGCGCCAATAGAGCCTTTCCCATTTGTTCCTGCTATGTGAATAGCAGGTTTTTTTTTGCAGGGATCTCCCATGGCATTAATAGCCAATGACATACGATCTATGCCCAGATTCATATCTTTATATTCTTTGCTCTTGCTTTCAGAAATGAAATTCGATTGTGCTATGAAAGTTTCATCAGACATTTGTCTAGTCTCGATAAAAGCTCGTTGATTTCTTTTTTTGTAATAGTGAGAGGAGGGACTATTCTTAATACTTTTACACCAGCTGATACTAGAAGTAGTTTCTCTTCTAATGCGGATTTGACAATATCAAGAGATGTTGTTTTGATATTGTCTTTTATAACGAGACCTTGAATAAGCCCAACGCCTCTAGTGGAAATAAAAATGTCTGAATATTTATTTGATAGTTTAATCAATCCTTCTTTTAATTGAGCTCCTCTCTCAGTGACTTTATTTAGGAGGTCTCTTTTTTGTATTTCTTTCCCAACGGTTAGAGCTGCTCTGCAAGCGAAAGGATTCCCTCCAAAAGTGCTGGCATGATCACCGGGCTGAAAGACATCAGCCAATTGATTAACCAATAACGCTCCAATGGCATGACCTCCACCAAGTCCTTTGGCTAGTGTGAAAACATCAGGTTCAATACCTAGTTGTTCATATCCCCAAAGAGTACCTGTCCTCCCCATTCCAGTTTGTACTTCGTCAAATATCAATAAAACATTGCTGTGAGTACATTTTTTTCTTAAGAGTTCAAAAAATGATTTTTTTCCAATATTTATTCCTCCCTCACCTTGTATAGGTTCAATAAAGACAGCTGCAATTTGTGGACCTGTTTTTTCTAAAGTATCAAATAGATTTTCAAAAGATTCACTGTCATTATAAGAAAAAAACTGAAATCCCTGAACCATGGGCTCGAAACCTTTGTGGTATTTCGTTTGGCCTGTCGCACTTACAGCGGCGAGTGTTCTTCCGTGAAAGCTTTCCTTTGAGCAAAGAATGACTGGGTTGTCGATATTACGTTCAATATGCCCATATTTTCTTGCCAATTTAATTGCAGCTTCGTTTGCTTCAGCACCGCTATTGCAAAAAAATACACTCTTGGCAAAACTTTGTGAAGTTAACCATTGAGCTAATTCTTCTTGCTCTGGTATTCCGTAAAGGTTAGATACGTGTTGAAGTCTTTTTAATTGTTTTGATAAGGATTTGATTAATGCTTTATCACTGTGGCCTAGTGAACATGTTGCAATTCCAGCCACAGCATCAAGATATTTTCGGCCTTTTTTATCCCACACCCATGAGCCTTTACCCCTAATGAGATCTAAGGGAAAACGATTGTAAGTTTTCATCAATGAAGTGGGAGCGGTCGGACTTGAACCGACAAACCCGAAGGTGCCGCATTTTGAGTGCGGTGCGTCTACCAATTCCACCACGCTCCCATGTGTTTATTTTATGTCAAAACTAGCAAATATATGAAACTAAGCTGCATTTTTTTGAGTATCAATATTGTCTTCACTAATTATTTTGTTAGAGAAAGAACTATGAGATGTTATTTGATCAAATTTTCTAGAAATAATAGAACCTGCATTCGTTAATTTTTCTTCTAATTTTTCATAGCCTCTATCTAAGTGTTCGAGGCCCGTGAAAATACTATTTCCTTTAGCAGAGAGACATGCAAGGATAATGGCAGCAGAAGAACGTAAGTCTCCTCCCTCTACATTTGAACCTACAAGTTGTTTTACTCCTTTTATATAAGCAGTATTGTTTTCTAGATAAATACAGGCGCCCATTTTATTTAGCTCTAAAACATGTTGCATTCTCTTCTCAAAAACTCTTTCTTTGATTTTGCTTGACCCCTTAGCGGTGGCCATTAGTGACATAAATGGAGCCTGAAGATCAGTTGGGAAGCCAGGAAATGGACTTGTTGTTATGTCAACTCCTGAAATCTCTCTTGGAATGATTTTTAAATGATGAGTCCCATGTTGAGATATTGAACAGCCACATTCTTTTAATTTTGAAATAACAGCGCTCAAATGACTTGGGATTACTGGACCAATAATGAGAGGCGATCGTGTTATTGCTGCAGCAATAAGAAAAGTTCCTGCTTCTATCCTGTCGGGGATAACAGAATGAGAAGTCCCGCTTAAAGATTCAACTCCAAGGATTGTGATTCTTTTCGTTCCTGCTCCAAAAACTTTTGCTCCCATTGAATTAAGCATTTTTGCGAGATCCTGGATCTCTGGTTCTCTAGCTGGATTCGATATTGTTGTTTTGCCTAAAGCTAAGCAAGAAGCCATCAATATGGTTTCCGTGGCTCCAACGCTGGGATATTTAAGAGTAATATTCGCTCCAAGTAATCTTTTGTCTTTGGTTGAAACTTTAGCTTTTACAACATCATTTATAACTTCAACTTCCGCTCCTAAAGCTTTTAGACCATTGATATGTTCATCAACAGGTCTTGCTCCAATATTGCAACCACCAGGTAAAGGAATTTTTGCTTCTCCAAGTCTTGTAAGTAATGGGCCAACACAGAAAAAGCTTGCTCTCAAGCTATGAACTAATTCATACGGTAATTCAACATTATGAATGGACTCTGAATTAATTTCTATAGAATTATTTGTTTTAGTTAACTTTGCGCCCAAATTACTGAGAATCTCTGACATGACTTCAATGTCCGTAAGTTGTGGGACATTTTGTATGAGGAGTTTTTCTTTCGTAAGAAGCGCCGCAGCCATTAAAGCTAGTGAAGAGTTTTTTGCCCCACTAACTTTTAAGATCCCACCAAGCCGACGCCCTCCTTTTACCTCCAGATGTGGCGGAATAATATTCCTTTTAATTGTCGCCACACTACTCATATTGGAGCGAACTGCTTACCCAGCCATAATGCCAAGTGGATTTCAAATAGTCCAGTAAACCTTATTGAAAATTGATGGGTTCAAATTAAATTATTGATAATGTTGAAAGTTTGAATAAAATTTTTATATAGTTTTTATTGAATTTAATAAGAAAATAAGTGGTCTTTAATGCAATAAAAGTTTCTGCTTTTCAAAAATTAAATAATTTGAGGTTAGAAAATTAATAATTCATATTCGCCATTGATTACAAGTAAAAGAAACCCTTTGGTTCGAAAATTAAGGGGTCTTTTGAAGAAAACTGGACGTGAAGAGCATTCTTCTCTTTTGCTTGAGGGGTCTCATTTGTTAGAAGAGGCTTTGAAAACAAATTTTTTGCTAACAGAAGTTATTGCAACTCCTGAATGGTGTGATCAGCATGAGGAAATTTTAAAAAAAATAGCTTCAAGAACTTTATTAACCCTAGTAACCAAAAACGTTTTAGAAACATCTTTGTCAACAGTCACACCTGATGGTGTCGCAGCGATATTCCCAATGCAAGGGTTACCAAAATCGGGGAAAGCCCCTAAACATATTTTGGCTTTGGATAGGATTCAAGATCCAGGTAATTTGGGAAATTTATTTCGATCAGCTCTTGCTGGTGAATATGAAGTTATGTGGTTAGCTTCTGGAGCCGATCCACTTAATCAAAAGGTTTTAAGATCCTCCGCTGGCTCAGTTCTTCATATGCCTTTTGAACGGATTGTAGATTCATCCTCTTCAAGTATTGAAATGCTTGTTTCAAAACTCAATATTGCAATTGATGATAATTACCAAGTAGTAGGAACAATTTCACCGAATAAAATTACTGATAAGAAAGTGAAACCTTATTGGGAATTAGACTGGGATCTCCCTACAGTATTGGTTCTTGGTAATGAGGGTTCAGGTGTTCATGCTTCAATTGAAGCATGTTGTACAGACTTTGTTACGTTGCCTCATAGCTCATTAGTTGATTCACTTAATGTGGCATCTGCTGCAGTTCCTCTCTTGTTGGAGCGACAAAGAGTAAAAATGGTTAAGGGTATCCAAAAAAAATCGTGAGTGAAATTTCTTTTGACTTTGACTTGATTGTTGTCGGAGCTGGATATGGAGGTTTTGATGCGGCTAAACACGCGGCAGAGGCTGGCTTAAAAGTGGCGATTGTCGAATCAAGAGATATGGGTGGGACCTGTGTTAACAGAGGCTGTGTCCCCTCTAAAGCATTACTAGCTGCCAGTGGTAAAGTTCGTGAGCTTGCAGATGTTCCTCATCTTGCTGAATTTGGGATACATTCGGCTCCGGTTAGATTTGAACGTAAAAAAATAGCCGAACATGCAAAAAAATTAGTCGAGACAATTCGAAAAAATCTAACTAAAACATTGGAAAGATCTGGAGTTGAGATACTTAGAGGAGAAGGACGTTTAGAAGGCAATCAAAAGGTCGGTTTAAGAGAAACTAATGGAGTTGATAGAATTTTTTCTGCTAGAGATATTATCTTAGCTACAGGCTCAGACCCTTTTGTACCGCCTGGAATTGAAATTGATGGACGAACTGTTTTTACAAGTGATGAGGCTATTAATTTAGAATGGTTGCCAAGATGGATTGCAATAATTGGTAGTGGCTATATAGGTTTGGAATTCGCTGATATTTATACAGCTTTAGGTTGTGAGGTAACCATGATTGAAGCTCTTGATAAAGTAATGCCTACTTTTGATCCAGATATCACGAAAATTGCTTCAAGAAACCTAATTGATAAAAGAGATATTGAAACTCGAGCTGGTGTGTTCGCTACTAAAGTTAAGCCAGGTTGTCCCGTCGAGGTCGAGCTTACAGATGCAAAGAGTCGAGAAGTAATTGAGGAGTTGCAAGTTGACGCTGTTCTGGTCGCAACAGGCCGAGTACCGTCGACTGAAAATCTAAATCTACAATCCGTTGGAGTTGAAACAACTAGAGGTTTTATTCCAATTGATGATCAGATGAGAGTATTGGTAAATGAAACACCGGTTTCTAATCTATGGGCAGTCGGAGATGTTACGGGTAAGTTGATGTTGGCCCATACCGCTGCAGCACAAGGGAGTATTGCTGTAGAAAATATTTTAGGAAAAGCAATAGAAATTGACTACAGAAGTATTCCTGCAGCGACTTTTACTCACCCTGAGATAAGTTCCGTTGGACTCTCGGAAGAAGAAGCAAAAGATCTAGCGAAAAACCAAGGCTTTGAACTTGGAATTGTTAGAAGTTATTTTAAAGCGAACTCTAAGGCCTTGGCTGAATTAGAAAGTGATGGAATTATGAAGTTGATTTTCAATAAAGATACGGGAGAGGTCCTTGGGGCTCATATTTATGGATTACATGCGGCTGATCTCATACAAGAGGTTTCTAATGCAATTTCTAGAAGACAACGAGTTAATGACTTAGCAAAAGAAGTTCATACTCATCCAACATTAAGCGAAGTTGTAGAGGTTGCTTATAAGCAGGCATCTTTACAAATAAAGAAATAGTAAATCAAATTTTATCTTTATAGATCATTAATTATTTAAATTATGGAAATTAGAAGAAGACCTCCTAACCCAAGTATAAAAGTAGCTAATTTAGAGTATGCAATTCCTCACCCAGATTCAAAACCTAAAAATATTTTGGAGGAAATTGTTTGGGAAAAACATCTAGAAGTTGAGATTGCAAGAAAAAAAGTTTCGCTTGAAGATTTAAAGAGAAAGATCAAGGATTTACCAAAAACAAAAAATTTCATAGATGCATTAAGAAATAGTAATTCGAAACCAGCACTAATCTCAGAAATAAAAAAGGCTAGTCCAAGTAGAGGGATAATTAGAGAAGACTTTGACGCGAAAATGATAGGTAAAATGTATCAAGAGGGCGGTGCTAACTGCATATCGGTCTTAACAGATAAAAAATTTTTTCAAGGTGGTTTTGATGTCTTAGTTGAAGTTAGAAAGGAAATCATAATCCCAATCCTATGTAAGGACTTTATCCTTTACCCCTATCAACTTTACCAAGCAAGAGCTGCTGGTGCTGATGCTGCACTTTTGATAGCGGCAATCTTGACTGATTCTGATTTAAAGTACTTATCTAAGGTCGCTGAACATCTGGGACTTACAATATTAGTAGAGGTTCATGACTCAGAAGAACTTGAACGAGTACTAAATATTAATGTATTTAATTTAATAGGTATTAATAATAGAAATTTAAAGAGTTTTAAAACTGATCTTGAGGTTACAAAGAAATTGGCTAAGAATTATGCTAACGAAATCAAGGAAAATTCTATTACTTTGGTAAGCGAGTCAGGTTTATTTAATCGTGAGGATTTGGATTTAGTGAAGAGTTATGGAGCTGATGCTGTTTTGGTTGGTGAATCTCTTATGTCACAGGAAGATATATTAGCTGGAGTTAAAAAGTTAATTGGTAATTTATAAATTAGGGAAAATATCTTAGCTAATCTCATAAGCCTAGTTAGAGAAGATTTTGTCTACTTTCCCAATGATTAAATCTAATTCAAATAAACCCAATTCTCGACTATCAGTGCTTGACAATGAGTTGTCTCCCCTTAAATCAAATTTATTTTGATAAATCCTATGAATTCTTTTAATTATTAATTTATTTTTTGTTTTTGGATGAGAGGCAACGACGATATCGCCAATCTCTAAGTCAATATTTCTTGGGTTTAACTTTTTATATGTTACTAAATCGCCCTCTTTAAGAGTTCTTTCCATAGAAGTACCGACAACACGTAAATGTTGTCGGTAACCGATTATTAAAGTAAATAAAGTAAATAAGTCTGGCTTGTGGAAAAGACTTTTATCAGCTTGCGGTAACCCAGCTATCACTTCTACCTTTTGATGACCAAAACATCGAGTGAATCTTTTGTACAGCTGCTAATAATTCTTCTGCCTTGGTTTGATCAATATTTACCTTGCATGCACTACAAAGCTTTGCTGCTTTCCAAAAAGTGTCATGAAGATCTGGATATGTAGCTAAGTGCTCAGGCTTGAAGTAATCAGTCCAGAGGATTAGAAGTTCTTTTTTGGCCTTTTGTGATTCTTCTTCTTTAATCGCAACGAAGCGAGAAAAAGTATTGTTATAAGCTGAAATGGAAGCTTGATCGTTACCAGCTGGAGCTAGAGCAATAAGTTTTTTTGTCATAGACAAAACTGCTTCTGCGGCAACTCTTGCTGAAGCAGGGTCGTATACACCGCAAGGTCCGTCACAGTGAGCGTGAACAGATTTTGCTGGAAGCTTGTTAAAGATTGATGTAAGTGTTTCGCTCAACATCTGAGAATAATTTGTGAACATTTTTTTTTACATTTATGGCGTTTGTCAACAAACGCCATAACTTTATCTAGAGCTTTCTGAATAATTTAAGAAACTCACTTAACACCTAATAATTCCACTTCAAACGTTAAAACTGAATTAGGAGGGATTGGACCTATCCCTCTGCTGCCATACCCCAATTCTGGTGGAATGACTAATTTTCTTTTTCCTCCAACTTTCATTCCTGCGACTCCCTCATCCCAACCCTTTATCACCATCCCTGCACCTAACGAAAATTCAAAAGGACCTCTTCCATAACTGCTGTCAAATTCTTTCCCATCATCAAGAGTACCTTTGTAATTTACTGAGACACTTGTTCCTGGGGTAGCTTGTAGACCATCACCTAAAACTAATTCAGTAATTTTGAGCCCACTTGAAGTTACTTGTGATGCTCCTATCTCAGCTCCTCCTAGAGGAGCGTTACTTGCACTGGTTTTATCTGAAGCCATAGTAAAAAGTGATGGATTTGGGTCTTCTGGGTCTAATTCAAATGGATTAGTTACAGACTCGCTGGTTTTTGTGGATTGCCTTACATCCGCTTGGATTGGTTGGTCAATTTGTAAGGCATTCGTTGGGGTAGGTGAGATGATTTGGCTAATCACTGCAATCATCAAGCAGCTAAGGCAAACAGAAAAGCTAATTAAGATTTCTCTCACAGCAATATTACGTACTCGGAAATATTCTTGCAGATTAATACCCAAATTACATCTATTTAAAAGATAACTAACCAGAGAGCATGAATTTGGTCGGAGTATATTTAACTAAATTGGATTTATGAATAATATCTATTCTCTTTTTATTAAAGCTTTCGCTGGTGGAGCTCTAGCAGGAATCTCCCTAAGTGAAGGCAATTATATTTTCATGCTTTTGGGAATATCTTTACTTTGGCCGGCTAGTAAAAATCCATGGGGAGGCTTTTGTTGGGGTGCGATGGCTATTTTATGGAGTCATAAGTGGTTGCTATCGTTGCATCCAATTAGTTGGGTAGGGATAAGCTCAAATTTAAGTTTACCAATAACCATTTTTATATGGCTTTTTTGTGGAGCCTTTGGAGGCGGGCTGGTTTTTATTTGGTCAGCTTTGAATGGCTTTTTGGCTCCTGGAAGACTTCGGTTTTCTAAATTAGAAAATAAGTTTATTTATGCCGTCTTATTGTCAACAATATGGGGGCTTTCTGAAGAACTACTATCAAGAGGCCCTTTGTTTTGGATGGGTGTAGGGCCAAGCTTATTACCACAAGATAGATATTTGGCTGGATTAGCAAGATGGATAGGTTCGGGCGGCTTGGCCTCTATTCATCTTTTGGCGGGATGGTGGATATGGCAACTTTCAATTGCGTTTCAAGCTAGAAAAAAACTTAAGAAATTTATTATTCTTGGCGTTGCTTATTTTTCGTTAGCTCATTTAATTGGATTTATCTTGTTGTTGGATTCTCCAACTGATTCATTAGAAAAGGTTGCGATGTGGCAAACAAATATTCCAATAAGACAAAAATTTAGTCAGGAAGAGATAAATGCATTGCCCTCAAAAGTAAATAGAGCATTAACTAAAGCTTTTGAAATGAATGCATCTTTTTTAATTGCTCCAGAGGGAACGTTGCCTCTGGATAGATTAAAGATCCGAGATTTTTCTATTAAATTTCTCTCTGGAGGTTTCAGGAAAATAAATGGTTCTCTACGAAGTTCAATATTGGTTTTTAATCCTGGTGAAGAGTCTTTTTCGGATGTATTGGACAAATCTAGATTAGTTCCGTTGGGCGAATGGATTCCCGAATTGCCTAACTTTTTGAAAAATGGCCTCTCGGCAGTAGGTGGAATTGAAAGTGGAAATCCATCAAGATTTCTTGATTGGGAGGGGCCCTCTTTTGCAGGTGCTATTTGTTATGAATTGAGTAATGGAAAAGCTATAGCTAAAGCAGTAAATCAAGGGGCAAAATGGATTTTAGTGATTGCAAATTTAGATCCCTACCCTATTTCTTTGCAGAGACAATTTTTATCTATTGCTCAATTAAGAAGTATTGAAACATCAAAAAATTTAATATCTGTCTCTAATACTGGACCAACATCTTTGATTAAAAGTAATGGAAGAATTGATACCCTCCTCAAGCCAAATAAAGAATTAGTGCAACTAGCTGATCTGGAATTAAATGGAAAGAAAACACTGTATACATTAATTTATGATTCACCATTGATAGCAGTCAGTCTAATAAGTTTAATAGGTGTTTTGCGATTACGATAAGTATGGTTGATATTAATACTCTTTTGTAATAAGTCCCCCTCCTAATACATAATCACCCATGTAAAATACTGCTGCTTGCCCGGGAGTAATTGAAAATTGATCTTCTTCAAAATGAATGTGACATTTCTTGCAATAATTTTCTTTAGTACTATCAAAAATTGGTATTAACTTTGCTTTCACTGCTTTACTTCTATATCTAATTTGTACCTCAACTTCAATTGGATCTTGAGGTGCTTCAATTGATACCCAATTTAGATCTTTTACAGTACATTCTGACTTGCCAGAATCTTCTCTTGGGGCAACAATTACTCTGTTTAAAGAGGCATCAATTTCAACAACATGTAAAGGCACTTCCCAAGCAATACCTAATCCCTTTCGTTGTCCTATTGTGAAATGCTGAATTCCATTATGGGAGCCTATAATTTGACCATTTTTAAGTACAACATCTCCTTTATTTTGAGGTAAATACTTATCAATAAATGCATTCATTGATCCGTAATGTTCAGCAAGACAAAGGTCTTGGCTTTCTGGCTTTTCGGCAGTTTTTAATGAATGTTTAAAAGCTTCGATTCGTGTTATCTCTTTAGTTAATTCTCCAAGTGGGAAAATTGTTTTTCCTAAAATTTCTTGAGGGAGATCATATAAAAAATAGCTTTGATCTTTGTTGAGATCTTTACCTCTTAAAAGCTTATGTCTTTTAATTCCATCACTCGGAAGATCATTCTCATTGAAAGATTCGTTTGAGTATCTAATCCTTGCGTAATGCCCGGTTGCGATCTTTTCGATATTTTTATTTTCTTTTACCCATTTGAGCATTTCTGAAAACTTGACTGATTTGTTGCAGCGCGAGCAGGGCAAAGGGGTAATTCCTTCCTCATATCCTTTTAAGACATTATTGATAATTTCTTTTTGAAAGATTTCTTTTGAATCAACTATGTGATGCTTGATTCCAAGTTGATCACATATCCCTGCAGCATCAACTAAACCATCAGAGCAGCAAGAACCTTTTCCTTTCATTAGCCACAAAGTTAATCCCTGTACATCCCATCCAGCTTCACAGAGTAGAGCAGCCGTTAAGGAGCTATCTACCCCTCCGGAAAGCCCCACTACAACTGAATGATTCCCAGAAAGTGTTTGCAGCCTTTTTAATGTTTTCTCGACTGTTTCTTCTGAAGGCATATGATTTAAAACTTTTTTTGTTTCTCTTGTTTCCACATTCATGGGCATTAATAGTAGCTTCTGTTCATAGTGGGTTTGGTCGCTTTTTGATTTTGAATTGGCCTCAATCTGATTCGGAACATTTGATGGTTTCTTCAGAGCAGATGCAAAACATAGAAAAAGAAATGTTTTCTATGGGTATGCCTGTTGAAGCTCTGATGGAAAAAGTGGGGATTGGTATTTCTTCATGGATATTAGACAGACAAGGGTTGATTGAAAATGGTGCAATTGTTTTGGTAGGGCCCGGTCACAATGGAGGCGATGGACTTGTTGTTGCGAGAGAACTTTATATGGCAGGCGTTGATATCTCTATTTGGTGTCCATTTCCATTGAAAAAAGAATTAACACAAAAACATTTTGATTATGCAATGCAGATTGGGATTAAAAACTTGGAGCGTAAACCCGATTCAAATTCTGATTTATTATGGATTGAGGCTTTATTTGGATTAGGACAATCAAGAATTATTTCTGATGAAATACTTCGCCTATTGAATTCGAAGAAAACATTTAGTCCTGATAAGTTAATTAGTATTGATGTCCCAGCAGGATTAGACTCAGACAACGGAAATATAGTATCAAATACATCATGCAAAGCTAGTACTGCATTAACTTTGGGTTTATTTAAGTCGGGATTAATACAAGATTCAGCTATTGATTATGTAGGTAATTTAGAAAGAGTTGATATCGGAATTCCGGCTAAGATCTTAACTAGTTTTCCTGAAACCCAGCCTCTAAGGATTTCTTTTTCAGATTTATCTACTTTTGTTTGGCCCATGCCAAGTAAAAGTAAAAGTAAATACCAGAGAGGAAGAGTCCTGGTGATTGCTGGAAGTGATAAATACAGGGGAGCAGCATCCCTTGCTTTGAATGGAGCTTTGGCAAGTGGGGTAGGCAGTGTTAGCGCTTTTCTGCCTGATTCCATTTCATCTGCTCTTTGGACTACTCACCCTGAAGTCTTGTTACTTGGAAATCTAAATACTTTTCAGGACGGTTCTTCAGATTTTTCAAATGTTTTCAATGAAGTTGATTTAAATAGGTTTGATTCGATTTTGCTTGGACCTGGATTAGGAAATAAAGAAGAAAAAGATTGTTTTGGCTCTGACTTGCAGGATTTCAAAGGCCTACTTGTTCTTGATGCTGATGCAATCAATAGGCTGTCGATAACTTCGAAAGGTTGGGAATGGCTAAACGATAGAAAAGGACCTACTTGGCTTACTCCTCATCTTGAAGAATTTAAGAGGCTTTTTCCTCTAATTGATTGTTCCAACCCATTGAAGGCTGGAATTGAAGCTGCAAAAATTTGCAGTTCTTCTGTTTTATTGAAATGTGCTCATAGTGTTATTTCTGATCCAGAAGGGAAAACCTGGCAAATAGGGCAAGTGAATTCAAGTGTTGCAAGAACTGGCCTTGGAGATGTTTTGGCTGGGTTTGTTTCAGGGATTGGTGCTGCAGGACTCGCAAGTGATAAAAAACTGGACACAAGTTTGCTTGCTGCGTCAGCCTTGATTCATGCATATGCAGGGGCTTTTTGCATAAAAGGGAGCACAGCGAGCGCTATTTGCACTTTTCTTGGTGAAGTAATAAAAAAGGAAAGCTCTTGAAATGTTTTGAAACAACCATTTAAAGGGCCTTAGATGGTGGGTTTGGTGTCATTTGTTAACTAATCGTCAACAGAATCTGAAGCCTTCATGAAACCCAGGCATCTTTTATGATTTCTGTAGGAAAGTCTTATCACTTTGAAGTACGGGGCCAAGAAACAATGGTTTCAACTGCACCCAAGCCTGCTGAATCTCAGAAACGACGCAGCAGTGATCCAATTAGTTGGTATCTTTCCTCTATTGGAAGAGTTCCTCTCTTAACTCCTGCGGAGGAAATTGAACTTGGTAATCAGGTTCAAACGTTGATGAGTCTTACCGAGGATGGCCAGATTAAAGAGCAGAGCAAAAAATTTAATTCTCATCAAAGAAGATTGATTCGAATTGGAAGAAGGGCAAAGGAAAGAATGATGAAGGCCAATCTTCGATTAGTTGTAAGCGTTGCAAAGAAATATCAGGGAAAAGGTCTTGAACTTTTAGATTTAGTTCAGGAAGGTTCTCTTGGACTAGAAAGAGCTGTAGAAAAGTTTGATCCTACTCGTGGATACAAGTTTTCTACTTATGCCTTTTGGTGGATAAGGCAAAGCATGACTAGAGCTATTGCTTGTCAGTCAAGAACAATTCGATTACCTGTTCACTTAAGCGAGAGATTAGCAACCATAAGAAAAGTCAGCTTAGATTTGGCTCATAAGCTCGGTGCAATGCCTAGTCGTATTGAAATAGCTGAGGCAATGGAAATAGAGTTGGAAGAACTTGATTCGATTTTGAGACAAGCTCTTACTACAAGCAGTCTTGATGCACCCGTTAATGGAGATGAAGGTCGTAGCTTTTTAGGAGACTTAATAGCTGATGGTTCCGGAGAAGAGCCGCTTGATAAGGTTGAACAAAAAATTCATCAAGAGCAACTTGGAAGGTGGCTAAGTCATCTAAGCGAACAAGAACAACACGTTATTAGGCTAAGGTTTGGCCTAGAAGGTAATGAAAGACATACTCTTGCTGAGATAGGCAGATTATTACAGGTATCACGCGAGAGGGTCAGACAAGTTGAGCTAAAAGCTTTGAGGAAATTGAGAAATCTCACGAGGAAGCTTCCAAGTGGAATTTGATCTATTATCTGATTTTAGTTATCTGCCCAGATATATTTCGTCAACTCACTAGGCTCAGGCTCTGGGGCATTTAAAGCAAATTCAACAGCATCGTTAACTTCTAGATCAATTTCTTTCTCAATATTCTTTAATTCTTCATCAGAGATTAATCCAGAACTAGTTAAATCATTTTTTAGCTTTTTAATTGGATCTCTTTTAGCCCAGAATTCCTTCTCTTTTTCAGATCTAAGCTCGTCCGGGTCGGCCAATGAATGGCCTCTGAATCTGTAAGTGAGACATTCTATGAGAGTTGGCCCCTCTCCAGCCCTTGCCCTTTCTAGAGCCCTCTCGGCAGCACCTCTTACTGCTAAAACGTCCATGCCGTCAATCTCCTCTCCTGGCATGCCAAATGCTGAAGCTTTTCGCCATATTTCAGTCTCACTAGTTGCTCTGTCATGGGCCATTCCAATTGCCCATTTATTATTTTCGACTACAAATATGATCGGTAATTTCCATAACTGGGCCATATTTAAACATTCATAAAACTGACCAATGTTGCAAGTACCATCCCCAAAAAATGCTGCAGTTACAGAATCACTATTTTGTTTAAGGGCCTCTCTTTTGTATTTACTGCTGAAAGCTGCACCAAGGGCAACTGGAATACCTTCACCAATAAATGCATAACCTCCAAGTAAATGATGTTCTTTAGAAAACAGATGCATAGATCCACCTCTGCCTTTACTGCAGCCTGTCTCTTTACCAAATAGCTCGCTCATAACCTCTTTCGCAGGCACTCCAGCACTCAAGGCATGAACATGATCTCTATAGGTACTGCAAAACCAGTCATGTTTGCGTTGCATCGCCCCAATAACACCTGTACTTATTGCTTCTTGCCCGTTGTAAAGATGAACAAACCCAAACATCTTTCCTCTGTAATACATTTCAGCGCATTTATCCTCAAATCGTCTTCCCAAAGTCATATCTTTGAAAAGATTTAAACCAATTTCTCTATTAAGTAGAGCTGGTTTGGTGTTGCCAAGATTGCTTAGTCTATCGGCGTGTTCCCTGTGCTGAATAGGGTCTTGGCCTGTTTTGTCCTGGTTGTGAGACATGATTTCGTTCATATTCACTTATCAATCCTTTTTAGACTTTAAGCGTCAATGGATGCAAAATGGTTAAAACCCCTTACGATGCCTAGAGCTTTTTTTTCTGATTACCTAGTAGCGATTGGAATTACCTATTGATCATTTTCGCTTATTGGGGGTTAGCCCTTCTGCAAATGCTGAAGAAGTCCTAAGGGCTTTTCAGCTAAGGCTAGATCGTCCTCCCAAGCAAGGCTTTACTTTTGAAGTTTTAGCTCAGAGGTCTGAGCTGCTAAGGCTTTCTGCTGATCTTTTATCCAACCCTGCCGAAAGACAATCTTACGAACTTGCTCTTATTGAGGGTTCGTCTGGACTTGAATTATCTTCAAATAGGGAAGTTGCTGGTTTGCTTCTCTTGTGGGAATCAAATTCTTCTTTGCAAGCTTTTAAGCTTGCAAAAAAAGCGTTACAACCTCCACAAGCCCCAGCCTTGGGAAGTGGTAGAGAGTCAGATTTAACATTGATAGCAGCTTTAGCTTGTAGAGACGCTTCTATTGAGGAGCAAGCTTGCAGAAGATACGCTTCTGGGGCGGATTTGCTTCAGGAAGGCATACAGTTATTGCAGAGGATGGGTAAACTTGTTGAAGAAAGGAAAACCCTTGAATCTGATTTAGAGATTCTACTTCCGTATAGAATTCTTGATTTATTAAGTAGAGACAAAGAAGATGAACAACCTCATCAGGAAGGCCTGACGTTGTTGGAAGACTTTGTTAATAAAAGAGGAGGGCTCGAAGGAAAAAGAAATTCAGAGAAAATAGCAGGGTTAAATCAAAATGATTTTGAGCTATTTTTCCTCCAAATCAGAAAATTTTTAACTGCCAGAGAACAGTCAAAAATTTATGTAAATTGGTATCGACGGGGGTCAGAAGATGCTGGCTTTCTTGCTGCGTTTGCCTTGATTGCGTCTGGCTTTTCTTATCGGAAACCAGAACTCTTGCAAGAAGCTCGAAAATATCTTCGAAATATCAATATTCATGGCTTTGACCCTATGCCATTAATTGGGTGCCTAGATCTTTTGTTAGGGGATGTAACGCAAGCAGAGTCGCGTTTTCGAAGCAGTTCTGATGAAAAATTAAAAGACTGGTTAGATAATTACCCTGACGAGACATTAGGAGCTCTATGTGACTACTGTAGAAATTGGTTAAAAAAAGATGTATTGGTAGGTTTTAGCGATGTTGAGATACAAACTGTAAATCTTGATGATTGGTTCGCTAGTCAAGAAGTACAAGTTTATGTAGAGCAGTTGGAAGCGAAAGGGGCATTAGGTATTGCAAAAGCTGGATTCTCCTTCTTATCGTCATTGGCCCCTGAACAACAAATTGAGAAAAATTCATTAAGGAACCTGGAGGAACAGGCAGATTTGCCAATGCCAGGTGGGGCGTTAGATGAAAATATTAAAGAAAGGTCTTTAAAATCACGATTAATCACTAAAGAATTTTTCTTGAGATCTGATTTGGTTAAAAAGATAATTTCTAAATATTATTTAACATTTGAATTGATAAAAAACTCAGATTTCAAATCTTTCATATTAAAACGACCGATATATACAAGTTCTTTAGCATTTATTGGTTTATTTATTTTTGGAATCAGCTTAGGAATCCTGACTCAAAGAAAACCATCTCAAAATAATGATCTCAATAATATCTCAAAGTCTGAGTTCGCTAAACCAGAAGATATTAAAAATAGAGATAACAGATCAAGTAAAATAGAAGATGAAAAAGAAAAATTAGATTTCAATAAATTAATTCCTCTTACTTCAGTAGACCCCTCAAATCAAGAAATTAAATCTCTTGTTGAAGCATGGTTGGAGGGTAAAGCGGAAATTTTGAATGGCGCAGAAAGTCAGTTTCTTTCTTCTGTTGCGAGAACCTCTCTATTCAATAGAGTTATTGAACAGAGAAAGAAAGATAAACTATTAGGACAAAGACAGATTATTGATGCAAATATAACTTCAATCAATATTGTTCAAAAATCTGATAGGAGAATTGCAGCAGATGTTGAATTAAACTATCAAGATAAAAGGATTAGTTCTTCTGGTGAGATTTTATCTGAAACGGTTATTCCTTCTTTGAAAGTTAAATATATAATAGGTAAGAATAAAAAAAACTGGCTAATAGTTGACTATATTAGTGGAAATTAAAAAATAACTTTTTAAATTATTTCTGAAACTCTAAGAAAATGTTTGAGGAACTTACTAATCAATTTGAAGATGCTGTAAAGGCATTTAAAGGTGAAGCTAAAATTTCAGAGGAAAATGTTGATGGAGCACTTAAGCAGGTCAGACGAGCTTTGTTAGATGCAGATGTCAGCTTGTCTGTAGTAAAAGAATTTATCGATGAAGTAAGAGTAAAGGCCGTTGGAACAGAAGTTGTCAGAGGTATAGACCCTGGTCAGAAATTCATTCAAGTAGTTCATGAAGAACTTGTGAATGTTATGGGAGGAGAGAATGATCCCTTAGCAAATTCAGAGGAACAACCAACGGTCATTTTGATGGCTGGACTTCAGGGGGCTGGAAAGACAACCGCTACAGCTAAACTTGGATTGCTTCTTAAAGAAAAAAATAAAAAGCCATTACTTGTGGCTGCCGATACTTACAGACCAGCAGCTATTGATCAATTAGTAACTTTGGGAAACCAAATTGATGTAGAGGTTTTTAATTTAAGTTCTAATTTAAAGCCGGAGGAGATTGCTAAAAAAGGCTTAGAAAAAGCTAAAAACGAAGGGTTTGACACTGTTCTTGTTGATACGGCTGGGCGGCTTCAAATTGATACCGACATGATGGGAGAGATGGTTCGAATTAAAGAGGCCGTTCAACCAGATGAAGTTTTGTTGGTAGTTGATTCAATGATTGGTCAAGAGGCCGCAGACATTACCAGAAGTTTTCATGAAAAAGTAGGAATAACAGGCGCTGTACTTACGAAGCTAGATGGAGATTCGAGAGGTGGAGCTGCTCTTTCTATTAGAAAAATCAGTGGAAAACCAATCAAATTTATAGGTACCGGAGAAAAGGTTGAGGCATTGCAACCTTTTTATCCCGAGAGGATGGCTAGCAGAATCTTAGGGATGGGCGATGTATTAACTCTTGTCGAAAAAGCACAGAAAGAAGTTGAAATTGCTGATGCAGAAATTATGCAAAAGAAGCTTCAAGAAGCAACTTTTGATTTTTCAGATTTCGTAAAACAGATGAGGATGATAAAGCGAATGGGCTCGTTAGGGGGGCTGCTGAAAATGATTCCTGGGATGAATAAAATTGATGATGGAATGATTAAAAGTGGAGAAGATCAACTTAAAAAAATCGAGGCAATGATTGGTTCAATGTCAGCAGAGGAAAGGAAAAAACCTGAATTGTTGGCAGCGCAACCATCAAGACGTAGAAGAGTTGCAAGTGGGAGTGGACATAAGCCAGCAGACGTTGATAAGGTTCTCGCGGATTTTCAAAGGATGCGAGGCTTGATGAAACAAATGTCTACTGGAGGAGGCCTCCCTGGTATGGAGGGAGGTCTGCCTGGAATGGGTGGACTCCCTAGTATGCCTTCATCTGGTGCTAATCCATATCAGTCTAGAAAAGGAAAAGGAGGCCCCGGTTTGGCGCCACGAAGGCAGCGCCCAATTAAGAAAAAGAAAGGTTTTGGTGATCTTTAGAGATATCAAAAGGCTAAATTAATCATTCGTGGAGTATTATCAATATGAAGAACTTTTGAGTTCAATCCACTTACAAATAAATCGAAGATGATCAAGCTCCGCCTTAAGCGGTTTGGTAAAAAGCGTGAAACCAGTTTTCGTCTAGTTGCCTGTAATAGCACTTCAAGGCGAGATGGTCGCCCACTGCAAGAACTAGGCTTTTACAATCCAAGAACCAAAGAAACCAGATTAGATACAGAGGCTTTGAGAACTCGACTAGGACAAGGTGCTCAACCCACTGATGCCGTAAGAACTTTATTAGAAAAAGGAGGCCTCCTTGAAAAGAAAGTCCGACCAGCTGAAGTCCTAGGTAAGAAAAAACAAGAAAAAGAAAGATCAGCAAAGAAAAAAGATGCAGCGGCATCCGAAACTTCTGAATAAGAAGTTTTGATGAGTATCAATAACTTCAAAAAAATTTATGTCTGAAGCAACCACTGAAGGTCGCTTTTGTATAGATCTGCCTGATTCCGATGCTGCTACTGCCTTAGCAGGATCTGGTCAGTCAACACTTCATAGATTAGAAACCATTACAGGCGCTGCTTTTGCTTTAAGAGGATTGCAACTCGAAATAAAAGGAAATTCTAACCAATTAGAGAGAGCTGCAGCAATTGTTGAATTAGTTAGACCAATTTGGGAAGAAGGACAAATTGTCTCGCCTGTTGATTTACATGCCGCCGCTAAAGCATTGGATAATGGTAAAAAAAATGATCATGCCAAATCAACAAATAAAGTTTTAGCGAGAAGTCAAAGAGGAAATCTTTTAAGACCAAGAACAATTAGACAAAAATTTTATGTAGAAGCTATGGAAAAAAGTGATCTTACTTTTGCTTTAGGTCCAGCAGGAACAGGAAAAACTTTCTTGGCAACTTTATTAGCTGTGAGAAAGCTAACTGAGAGAAAAATTGAGAAAATTATTTTGACAAGACCTGCAGTTGAAGCTGGTGAAAGATTAGGATTTTTACCTGGGGACTTACAGCAAAAGGTTGATCCTTATTTAAGACCTTTATATGATTCTCTCCACTCTTTACTTGGACAAGAAAAAACTAATTTACTTATAGAAAAAAACGTAATTGAAGTTGCTCCTCTGGCTTATATGAGAGGAAGGACTTTGGAAGAATCTTTTGTCATACTTGATGAGGCTCAAAATACGACACCAGCGCAAATGAGGATGGTTCTCACTAGGTTAGGTGAGAGATCAAGGATGGTAGTAACTGGCGATGTAACCCAAGTTGACTTGCCATATGGACAAATGAGTGGACTTATTGAAGCTGCAGACTTACTCGAAAAGGTTGATGGAATTTCAGTTTGTAGGCTTACTTCAGCAGATGTAGTAAGACATCCACTTGTTCAAAGCGTAGTTGATGCTTATGCAGAACTTGATAAAAAAAGACGATAGGGTGATCCGCATTCACATTCATGAAGACTTATTTTTTTTGTGCCAGAATAGGTATTAATAATTACCTGGTGCGTTATGCCAGCAAACAGCAATTTTCAACAAGCTATTCGTGAAGCACAATCTAGTGCACTTATTGGCCCAAATGTAGTAAACAAAGCCTTGCCTTATGTAGGCGGAGGAATGGCATTAACAGGTTTAGGTGTTTTAGGTGGACTTTCTTTACAAGCAACTAACAATCCTTTATTCGGCCCTTTATTTATAGTCGCATTTATTGCGGAAATAGTTTTATTTTTTATGGCAAGTAGTGCTGCCAATAACGCAAATAACTCCAAAGCTCTTCCACTCTTAACTGGATTTAGCTTGCTTACTGGCTTCACTCTCAGTGGGATTGTTGGCTTAGCAATTCAAGTTGCAGGAATGGGCGCGATAGGAACTGCTGTATTTGCTACTGGAATTACCTTCGTAATTGCTTCTTCGGTTGGCAGAAAAATGAGTGATAACGTTGGCCAAGCTTTGCAAGGTGCAGTTGGTCTTGGATTGCTTGGTTTGATTATCGCTATGGTTTTCCAATTTGTTGGAGGTTTATTCGCTCCAGGAATGTTTGGAGGCAGTGGATTCGAATTGATGATTGCTGGTTTTGGGACTGTTCTTTTTGTTGCAATGTCTTTTGTAGATTTCTACACAATGCCAAGAAGATATAACGACGAGCAGTATTTAGCTGGAGCATTAGGTATGTACTTAACTTACATAAACTTATTTGTTTTCGTTCTTCGTCTGATCATTGCTCTTCAAGGTGGTGGAAGAAGAGATTAATTCCATAACCCAAACATAAAAAAAGAGCCGTAAGGCTCTTTTTTTATGTTGCAACTTCATAGATACTTTCTGATATTGCATTGATTTGTTTATCGTTAAAATCCCATTTGTTAAGAAACTTCAAGTCCGTTCCATTCCCTTTTGTTGCTTCAAGTAAAACATCTAAACGTTTTTTTACCTGATTTGAATCTAATAGTTTAAGTAACTCTATACATCGAATTTTTATTCTCTCTGACTGGATTTCTTGTGAATCATTATTATCGTGATGTGTTATTACCATTGCTGAACTCATTGCAAGATTTTTTACGGTTAAATCAACAATAATATCTCCAGAACTTCTTAATTGAAAAATCAAAGCATCTGGGAATCTATCCATTAATGGACAATCTATTGAGAGACTTACAACAAAAAATCCTCTTGCACCTTCCACCGTTTTAATAAGCTCGCCAATTCGATCAGAAATAACTTCGTCACTTATTTCATCATTTTCCCAACTTTTGCACCAAATCATTGTTGCTTCCATTGCTTCTTTAAAAGTTGGTTTCTGCTCATTCATGGTTTTATTGCACTTTTATAGTAAGGCTATAGATAATCGTAGAGAAAGGAAATGTCTTTGGGAGATTTGAGTAAAGAGGATTTTAAATCAGGGTTTATTGCATTAATCGGTAGACCCAATGTAGGCAAATCAACTTTCATAAACAAATTTATCGGTGAGAAAATAGCAATTACATCTCCAATTGCTCAAACCACTAGAAATCGCTTGAAAGTAATACTCACGAATGAAAAGTCTCAGATTATTTTTGTAGATACTCCTGGTATTCATAAGCCACATCATTTATTAGGTGAAAGACTTGTTCAGAGTGCCAAGAGGTCTATTGGAGATGTTGATGCAGTCTTAGTTATTTTTGAAGCCAGCTATTCTCCAGGGAGGGGGGACGCATTTATTTTGAATTTGATCAGGAATTTAAAAATCCCTGTCATTGTTGCCTTGAATAAATGGGATCTTATAGCGTTGAGTCAATCTAAAGAAAGAAAGAAAGAATATTTAGAATTTTTAGATGGTACTAATTGGCCAGTCTTTTGTTGTAGCGCTCTTACAGGTCAGGGATGTAATGAGTTAATTAGTGAAATAGAAGAAACACTACCTTTTGGACCTCAGCTATATCCAAGTGATATGACTTGTGACCATCCTGAGAAGTTTTTGATAGCTGAATTTATAAGAGAACAAGTTTTAATAAATACACGCGAAGAAGTACCTCATAGTGTTGCAGTCTCTATTGATAAAATTGAAGACATACCCTCGAAAAAAAAATCTGAACAGAGACCAAGAACTGGAATTCTTGCAACTATTTGTGTTGAGAAAAAAAGTCAGAAAGGAATTTTAATAGGTAAAGGGGGAAGCATGTTGAAGAAAATTGGCCAGGAATCAAGAATGCAAATTCAACCTTTAATTAATGGAAATGTCTATCTAGAACTGTTTGTTAAAGTTGTGCCTGACTGGAGAAGTAAATCTTCTCGGCTTAATGAGTTTGGTTATGAAGGTAGCTAATTTATATGAGTAAATTAAGATTCGATGTCGTAAGCCTTTTCCCAGAAGCTTTTAAAATTTTTTTTAATCATGGACTAATAAAAAAAGCATTTGAAGAGAAGATTGCATCAATTTATATACATAATCCTCGTGATCACGCTATGGATAATTATCGAAAAGTTGATGATGAACCATATGGCGGAGGCGCAGGAATGGTCTTAAAGCCAGAACCCTATTTTTCGGTTTTTGATCAAATTCCAAAGCTCAATAAAAAAAGAATACTTTTGATGACTCCACAAGGTAGAAAAATATCTCAATCTGATTTTTCTAGATGGTCAAAAGAAGATCAACTCATATTGATATGTGGTAGCTATGAGGGATTTGATGAAAGGATTAGGTCTTTAGCTGATGAAGAAATTTCAATTGGAGACTTTGTTCTTACGGGTGGAGAAATTCCTGCAATAACTCTTATTAATGGAGTTGTACGTCTATTACCGGGAACTTTAGGCAGTCCCGAATCATTAGAAGAAGAAAGTCATAATGAGTTTCTTTTAGAACATCCCCAATACACCCGACCCGCAGAATTTAGAGGTGTGAAAGTTCCTGATGTCCTTTTGAGTGGTAACCATAAATTAATTAGAGAATGGAGGCAGAAGCAAAGAGAAATCAGGACGCAGTCACGTAGACCCGATTTGTTCGAACTTTGGAAGCTCGACCAATTATCATTTATTAAAAGAAGTTCATTATTGAAAACTGAAGTGAACTTACGAATAGGCAACGGTTATGACATGCACCGATTGGTTTCTGGAAGACCTTTAATTCTTGGAGGGGTAGAGTTAAACCATCCAGAGGGTTTAGGCCTTGATGGGCATAGTGATGCAGATGTTCTTACTCATGCAATTATGGACGCAATATTAGGTGCGTTATCATTGGGCGATATTGGAAAGTATTTCCCTCCAGATGACCCGAAATGGAAAAATGCAGACAGTTTAATTCTGCTTGGACATGTCATCGAATTAATTGAGAAGAAAGGTTGGCAAATTCAAAATATTGATTCAGTTATTGTCGCTGAAAGGCCAAAATTAAAACCTTATATTGACTTAATGAAGGAGAAGATATCTAAGAAAGTAAGAGTGAACATTGATGATGTAGGAGTTAAAGCTACTACAAATGAGAAATTAGGTGCGGAGGGAAGAGAAGAGGGTATATGTTGTCATGCAGTTGTTTTAATGAAAAGGAATGAAAACTCTTAGAACTAAATTTTTTAGCGAAAAAATATATAGTTTCCTTTTATTAAGTGTGATTTTTATTTCAACTATTTTTGGAAACGTGAAAAATATTCAAGCTGAGTCTTTATTGAAAGTGAATTTTCCAAAGGAATCTATTGTTGAGCACCTTAAGCTTGATGTTCCGAAAAAATTTAAAAATGCTTGGTTAAAAGCTGAAGAAGGAAGTTGGGAGCCCTGGTTGTTAAAACAAGATGGTTTTTTAGGACGTCAACTTTTTTGGGATCCTAAAGAAGAGGAAGCAACCTTATTAATCGGGTGGGAGTCAAGAGCCGTTTGGAAAAGCATTTCGCAGACAGAAATAAATTTTGTCCAGCATGACTTTGAAAAGATTGCCAGAAAGGAAACAGGTGAACGAAGTGGAAATCCTTTTCCATTGATCTTTGAGGGGGAATTAAATCCAGAGTAAATAATGAATGAATCAATTATTGATTTTCAGAGGCGAACTCGACTCGGCGTAGTTGAGGCCATATGGGGGGAGCATAAAACAATTAAACAAATATCTGAAATATTGAAAAAATATCAACGTGAGTGTGAAACTGCTTTAGTGACAAGACTAACTAAAGAAAAGGGACAAAAACTTTTAGTTGAATTTCCTTCTGCAGAATTTCATGAAATATCTGGTTGTCTAACTTTGGGGGGATTTAAGGAATGTACTTCTTCTGAGGAAGAAGTAATTATTTTGACTGGAGGAACCAGTGATGTTGGAGTGGCATCAGAAGCAGAAATAGCTTTGAACTTGCATGGAATAAAAACTAAATTGTTGATTGATGTTGGCGTAGCAGGACTTCACAGGTTGCTAGACAGGCTTGAAGAAATAAAATTAGCAAAAGTAGTTATTGCATGTGCAGGGATGGAGGGGGCTTTGCCTACGGTGCTGGCTGGGTTAATCCCTCAGCCAATTATTGGACTTCCTGTCTCAGTTGGGTATGGGCTTAGTGGTGGTGGTAAAACTGCCTTGGAGGGAATGCTTGCAAGTTGTGCACCTGGATTAACAGTAGTGAATATTGATAATGGTTATGGAGCCGCGATGGCTGCTTTGAGAATTTTATCAACCTAATTTTGATTTTATTTTGTCAAGGATTTTTGTATGGATTTTTCGGAGTTTATTTCTAGAACCTGCTCTAACCATAGTTTCATTGAGTTAGGAAGTAGACCTTTCTCATAACGGAATATTGCTTCAGAAAGAACAGGTGTGTTTATCCATTGAATAGTCTTTCTTCTCATAAAACTCGCTTCTTTCTCTTAAGTTGAACTATTAACTTGAGGAGCGCAAGGGGGTATTTATAGTCTTAAGATTCTTCGTCATATTTGCTGCTAAGTCTTGTTAGCTCATCACTATTGTTGCTCGATTCAACATCTAGAAGACGAGTTACTAATTCTGATAAATCTCTTTGAGCTAACTCTCCCGAGCTTTCCCATTTCATTGAGCGAGGTTCTGGTTGTGAAGAGGCCGACACTACCGTAGTTGATAAATATGTGAGCGAATCCTAACTGCTATTTACGCAAGAATTGACTATTGTTTACGTAAATAAGATGAAAAAAATATAAAGAAATCCGTTTTTTGGTTATTTTGGACACTGACTTTATAAATGTTTAAGATTTGGGTATTGAATTATTAGTTCTTCTTCTCTCAGAGTCTCTCCTTCTCCGTCAGGTTGCCAAATAACTTCTAAGGCAATTAAGTCATTTGATGATATTGACCCTAAGATTCTTAATGCTTCTGTGATGACTTCGTTATTTACGGAATTTTGAAGTCTTAAATCCTTTTTTGTTGCTACGAGAATCGTTATGGCGATGTATTCATTTGTCGAATCAGAATCTCCAGGATTGGATTGTTTATTTGTTGAGCTAGATATTTGACCAGAATAGTTTGATGTGAGCTCAGCCTTTAGTTTGCTTCTTTCAGTTATTGATATCCGATTAAATGTTGATTCTGCTGAGGCATATGGAACAGAACCTGTTTCTATATTTGAATAGACCCATAATTCAGGCTGCCTAAGTAAGGACAGTGTTGTGTCTTGAAGAACTCTTTGAAGGCCAGATGAAGTTGAGGTATTTGAGGAGGCGGCAAGCTCCCTTAGACTCACTTGAATTTCTTTTGCACTTGCTAGTAAGCCAATTTGAAATTGAATTAAAGAAACTTTGGATGGGTTCGTTGATTGAGAAACTATTGAGTTATTGCTTGCGTTGGAGAAATTTGAAGAGCTTTTAAATGAATTAACAATCACACCAACGATTGACATAAGTATTAAAAACCCAAAGATCCCACCTCCGCCAAAGCCAAATATTGGCAATAAAAAAGGAAAACCAATACCACCACCTCTATATCCACTTCCATAACCTCGAAAGTTATTACCTCCATAGCCTCCGTAATTTTGTCTTCGTGGTGATGAAGAAGGCGCCTGAAAACTTCCTCCACCTATTCGTCCTCCACTAGCTGCTGATGCAGTGTTGGGACTGGTAAATAAAGAAAAAAAGATTATTGTTGAAACAACCAGAAAAGAAAAAATCTGTTTTCTTTTAATCCAACTTAAGCGAGTAGTTTTGAACACTTATCTATTCAGGATTAACTAACTGTAGGAACCTCCACCAACAATTGTCACAACTTCTAAGCAATCGCCATGATTGATTTTTGTATTTGTCCAAACTTTTGGGCTAATAATTTCACCATTTAATTCAACTACAACTAACTGAGGTTTGTAGCCTAAGTTTTCAAGCAAAGTTTCCATTAGTAATTCTTCATTGGAGTTGTTAATGGTTTTAATTTCGCCGTTAATTTTTAATTGCATTTTAGAAGTTGGATAAGTTCATCAGTTGTTGAAAAGGAATCATTTGAATTAATGATTGCATTGGATACAGCTATGCGAAGATTATGGATCTGATTTAATTTTGTGATATTTGATTTATTGATTCCCCCAATAGCAAAAGCAGGTAGAAGAGTTTCACTTAATCCTTTTTTTAGGTAGTCAATTCCAATGGGATTTAGTTGCTTTTTTGTTTCAGAGGAAAATATTGGTCCCATACCAATATAATCACAGCCTTCTCCTTCGGCGTTTTTGATGTCTTCAAGACAGTGCGTGCTTTTGCCAATGATTTTTTCAGCCCCTAGGAGCTCTCTCGCGATTTTTGTTGGCATATCTTCTTGTCCCAAATGAATCCCATCGGCGTCAACGGCGAGTGCAATATCAATGCGGTCATTGACTATAAATAGTGAATTGAATTTTTTACAAAGAGAGGCTAAAGATTTAGCTTGTGAAATTTTTTCATTATCATTTAGAAATTTCTCTCTGTATTGAACTATTTTTACACCAGCTTTTAGAGCATGAAGAACAACCTCTTCGAGATCTGTCCTATTTGAGGTTATTAAGTATAAGGAACAATCTTTTAAGGTTTGTCTTTTATTTATGCCTTCTGTCGAATTAAGCACCTTTACCTCGATCTCATAAGTTTCATATCTAATTTTGCTGGCTATTTCACAAAGATTTGGATCTGTTGTTCGAGTAAATTCCTCTATTACTCTTAGGGCTTCTTGAACTCTGGATGAGTTCGCAATAAATACAGCCTCTGGGGTTGATCTGCCTTTTTGTAACGGATGTGAAATGCCCATAGCTGGATCGTTGGATGTAAGCCTTTCTTTTCGATAAATATTGTGGTGATGTACTCCTAATTGTTGCCTCCAATCTTTGATTTGAATCGAAAAATCACTCCTCTTTAAACCAAATCTGCACCAATCTTCCATAACTCTAAGCCCTTCTCTTGCACGATCAAGGTTCGCGTCAATTAATTGAGCAATACGATTATCAGACGGAGGGGTGACAGGCATTGATTTCATGTCATCCTTTATTTGATGATGTGTATTTAAATTTTATTGTGGAAAATGATTCTGAGAACAATATGAATGTGCTTCTTTGGGGTGTTTTTTTGTTAGGAGGCATAGGTTTATTTGTAGTTTGGGGATTATCCAACGCTTATCCCACAATTAATTAGATCAAAGTTTTTTTGTCAGTATTTCTTTTGCCAATATTGCATCTAAACTTATTTGTTCGCTCAGCGCATCGATGTTCTCAAACTTTTTTTGTAGTCTAATTCTTTGCACTGGTTCGATAATTAATTCATGTCCTAATAGATTGATTTCTTTGTCTAGAAGGTGAACTTCTACTGCTGATAAAGAGTTTGGATCAATAGTTGGTTGAGGGCCCATATTCATAACTGCTAAGAAACGTTCTTTTTTGTTTGCTATGGAGGCCCAAGCGGCATAAACCCCCAATGATGGAAGGAATTTTCGCCCATCTATTTTTAAATTTGCAGTTGGCCATCCAATTTTTTTTCCTAAACCTCTTCCTTTCTCCACCGTCCCTCTAAAGGTGTAAGGACGCTTCAAAAGATATTTTGCATGCTTTAAATCACCGTCGCTGAGTGCTTTTCTTACTCTGCTACTACTAAGTCGACCATGATTGTCTTCAACAATAGGAACAATAGAAATTTTTATACCTAGAGAGGCACCTATCTTTTCTAAAGTAGAAGTGTCACCTTCTCGGTTGCGTCCAAACCTAAAATTCTCTCCAACCGCTATGTGTTTAGCATGAAGGGTTTTTGCTAGAACTTCTTCTACAAATGTTTCAGCACTTTTTGAGGCAAGATTTTTATTAAATGGAACCAAAACTAGTTGCTCTATTCCTAGAGGTTCAAGCAGGAATGTTTTTTCATTTGGTAAATCCAATCTTAATCTTGATTCTCCAAACAGAACCTCACGGGGATGAGGCCAAAAACTGACAACTGTAGGAACACCAATTGGCTCTTTTAATATGGCATTTATTACTTTTTTATGACCTAAGTGAAGACCGTCAAAACTACCTAAGGCTAGTGCTGTAGGTAGTTTTGCATTTTCAGGAGCACAGAGAGGAATCAAGATAAACGTGCAATTTTTGTGCTTTGATGGCAAGTTTGGTTTATCGCCTTATTCATCGTGATGGCAGATCAACGCGACTTTCAATTGCTTTCTCTGGGATTGAGAAGAATTGGTTGGCTTCGGTTTTGGATTCAAACAATTTTAGGTGTAGTGGTAGTGGGTGTTTTGTTGTTCAACAATGTTGGAAGTAGTTTAGCTAGAAACTCCGAGAGAGCATTGGGCTTAGGGCCAGGTTTGTCTCTCACGACATTGGCATTTATATTATTGCTATTTAGCCTTTGGCAAGGCTGGATGATAGTAAAGACTGGTAGAGCATTAGGCAGTGAGGCGCGCCCAAGTAGGGGTGAAACAAGTCGCTTACTAAAGAGAGGATTGATTGTCGATTTAGTTGGATTGGTTTTTTCGTCGATCGGATATCAATCTTTAGCAGGAGCTTTGTTCGTTCAGGCTTCAATGCAAGCTCCTGGCATTTCCATTGGAACAGGTATGAGAGCAATGGAAAATTATCCAATTACTTCTCTAGAAATGCTCTCTGTTTTGAGTAATACTCAAGTTTTGTTTGCCCATTTGATTGGTCTGATTTTTTCTTTATGGTTATTGCAAAGGATTTTTAGGAAAAACTAATTTTTATATTAAGCTTGGCAAATCATCTAAATTGCCTCTCCAAAAAAGATCAGGTTGAATTGGTGTTAATGAGGGAGAGCATAAAGCTATTTGAGAAACATCACTTGGCCATTCCTTAGGCCCTTCTCCAGCCGATTGAAGATCTTTTACTGCTTCCCCAGCCATCCAAAAATAGGTATTGCCTCTTGGATCGACTCTTCGAATGAATTGCTCCTCGTATTGTCTAATTGAAAGTCTTGTCCAAACCAAATCACCCATTTCTTTTTCTTCACAAGGAGGAATATTTAAATTTAGAAGTAAGTTCTTGGGCCAATTTTGTTGAATTGCTTTCTCTGCAATATCTAAGGAAAGTTTTCCAGCGAAATTAAAATTTTTCCATTGAAAACTTGCAATGCTTACAGCAATTGATGGAATCCCATCTAAGGTCCCCTCAAGTGCAGCAGCAACAGTTCCTGAGCAAAAAATATCCGTACCAAGATTAGGCCCATGATTAATTCCAGAAAGGATTAAGTCTGGCTTTTGATCAAGAAGTTCATTAAGTGCGAGTTTTACACAATCAGCGGGGGTTCCACTACATCCCCAAGCTTTAATACCTTCCCCAAATAATTCGTCAGCTTTTTCAGCGCGTATTGGCGAATGTAAAGTTAATCCATGACCAGTTGCTGATCTTTCTTGATCTGGACAAACAACAGTAACTTTATGTCCTCTGCTCGCTGCAGAAGTGGCAAGTGTTCTTATTCCTTCTGCAAAAACACCATCATCATTACTAATTAAAATTTTCAATGGGTTCATTTTTTTGCTATTGGTTTTTAGAACTGGGACAGGTTGCCGATTAAACTAGTACTCGAGATGGAAATTCATTGAGTTCAACATTATCCCTAAAACAGCTCATCGGTGAGCTTGAGATTCTAGAAAGCGATGCGGCAAAAGAAATTGCTTCTGCTGAAAATTCTGAATCAATTGAGAAATTAAGGTTAAGTTTCCTTGGAAAAAAAGGAAAACTCTCACTTCTTTTGGGAGGGATGAAAAATCTTTCAAATGAGGAAAGACCTTTAATTGGTCAAAGAGCGAACGTTTTAAAAACTCAATTGCAAGAATTAATCAAGGAAAAGCTTGAAGTTTTAAAAACTCAGGCTCTAAGTCAGATACTTATAAAGGAAACTATAGATGTTACAGCGCCTCCAACAGGTATTCCTCAAGGACATCGGCACCCCTTAATAACGACTACTGAACAAATAATTGATCTTTTCTTGGGTCTTGGATACCAAGTTTCTGAAGGTCCTGAGATAGAGAATGATTACTACAATTTTGAGGCACTAAATATTCCCCCTGATCATCCTGCAAGGGATATGCAAGATACTTTTTATCTTGGAGGTGAATACCTTTTAAGAACTCATACTTCGCCTGTTCAGATTCGATGCCTTGAAAACAAAAAACCTCCTGTAAGAATTGTCTCTCCTGGTCGGGTTTATCGAAGAGATGCAGTTGATGCAACTCACTCGCCGGTGTTCCACCAGGTTGAGGTCTTAGCAATTGATGAAAAACTTGACTTTAGTCATTTAAGAGGAACAGTAATGGCCTTTTTAAAAGCGTTTTTTGGAGATCTTCCTATTAGATTTAGAGCTAGTTATTTCCCATTTACGGAGCCATCAGCAGAAGTTGATGTGCAATGGAGAGGTAAGTGGTTAGAAGTTATGGGTTGCGGAATGGTAGACCCTGCTGTCTTAGAAGAATTAGGGATTGATCCAGAAAAATATAGTGGATTTGCGGCTGGACTTGGGGTTGAAAGATTTTGCATGGTTCGTCATGGTCTAGATGATATTAGAAAGCTATATACAAGTGATCTCAGATTTTTAGAACAATTTTAAAGTTGAATATTTTTGAATTAACTTTTAATTTATTAAACAAATAATATTGACAGTTAATTGCTAAGCTTGATAAATAGTTTGTGAAGTATGATCGGTGCCCCGAGTTGGACTGATCGTTAATGACGGGAAAGAGCTTGCTGTCAAGACAGCAAAAACTTTTCAAAAGAAACTCGAAGATTCTGGTTTTGAAGTCGTCAGAGTAAGTAGCGCAGGTGGTTTATTAGGTTTTACTAATCCTGATCAATATATGAGTTCACAAGGATACAACTCATGTATTCCTGATGGTTTTGATTCTTCGATTATGTTTGCCGTTGTATTGGGAGGGGATGGGACTGTCTTGTCTGCAGCAAGACAAACTGCACCATTGGGCATCCCCATACTCACTATAAATACTGGACATTTAGGCTTTTTAGCTGAGGCGTATCTTTCAGATATAGATAAAATTTTCAAACATTTAGTTGCAAGGCAATGGAATATTGAGGAGAGAACAAGTCTGGTGGTAAGCGTTATGAGAGGTGATCAATGTAGATGGGAAGCTCTTTGCCTCAATGAAATGGCATTGCATAGAGAACCTATGACAAGTATGTGTCATTTTGAAATTTCTGTTGGTCGGCATGCGCCCGTAGATATTTCTGCAGATGGTGTAATTCTCTCTACTCCTACTGGCTCAACTGCTTATTCACTCAGCGCAGGGGGGCCTGTAATTACTCCCGATTGTCCAGTCTTACAGCTTACCCCCTTATCTCCTCATTCATTAGCATCGAGAGCTCTTGTCTTTAGCAACGAAGAGCCAGTGACTGTTTTCCCTGCCACACCTGAAAGATTAATGATGGTGGTTGATGGTAGTGCAGGCTGTTATGTATGGCCAGAGGATAGAGTTTTAATCAGAAAAAGTGATCATCCAGTTAAATTCATTAGACTTTCAGATCATGAGTTCTTTCAAGTCCTAAGAAATAAATTAGGGTGGGGACTCCCTCACGTTGCGAAACCTGATAAAACATAAATATTATTTAATTTCACCCTTCAAAATGAAAACAGGATTTATGGGAGATAATCTTATATCTTCTCCAATACTTACACCTCTATACGATTGATGTTGACTGATAGATAAATTGTGGACTTTAGGCTTTAAAATCGACTCTAATTTTGATATGGATTTTAATGATATTAATGGTATTACTATTATACAATTACTATTTATTAGATTCAAAATTTCTGCAAGAATTAAATGTGAGTCTGAGCCACCACCTCCCATGATAACTCTATCTGGATGTAAAAGATTAGATGTTATTTTATTTTGTTTGAATATATTTAATGCTTCATCCTCTATTACCAATGATGCTTTAACACCAAGTCTTCTCGCGTTTTCCTCAATTATATTTTTACTGCCAACTCTTTTATCAATGGATACTAATTCTAGTTTAGGGGATATTCTTAATGCTTCTAAACCTATACTCCCAACTCCACTTCCAATGTCCCAAATTACTCCTTGCTTTGGGAGATTAAGTTCAGCAAGAAGTTGAACTCTAACTTCTCTTTTTGTTATTAGCCCAGGGCAGTCTTCATTTTGAAGAAAAACCGAATCAATAATTCCAAATAAAGGTAAATCTTTTGATTGTATTAGAGGCTTTTCTTTCTTAAAAAGAATAACAAGATGTAATGGATCTATGCTGGTTGGGAAATCCTCAATGGAATTAATTTCGATTATTTTTTCATTACTATATCCAAGCCTTTCAAAAATCCAAAATTCATATTTCCCTTCAAGTCCAAGTGAATGGATTAATTGATAAACCTCTTTAGCACCCCCTCTTTTTGAGTCAGTTAATACGACAAGTGAGGAAGGAAGCTTTTTAATTGCTTTTTCAAATGGAAGCGGGTCTCTTCCATGAAGACTAATCCATTGTGTATTTTGCCAAGGCTTGCCAAGTCTGGAAAAAGCTAGCTGGAAAGAGGTAGCGGCTGGCTCAAAATAAAGTTTTGATAAAGGAAAATTTTGAATTAATAATCTACCAATCCCAAACCAAAGAGGATCACCACCGGAAAACACTATTGTTTTTTTATCTCCTTTTTTTAATTGAGCTATAAAGTCATTTAGTTTGTCAGTTGCCATGAACTCAAACTTATGATTTTTTATATTTTTTTCCTTTAACCAATTTTTGAATGAATCTAAAATTCTTTGTGGACCAAAGATTCTTTCAGCTTTAAAAATTGGTTTTTTTTTAGCTTCAAAAAAACTTTCAATACTTGAAGTATCAATTCCTATTACGTGTATCTGCTTTGACTCGTCAGGCATGGTTTAAATGAATGGACTTAGAAAAATTTCTTTTTTATAGCTTTACTATTTTTTTGATGAAAATCAACTAAAACTTCAATAGTTAGTTTGAAAGTTTTGTGAATCTTAAAAAAAAGGAAGCGGAGGAATTCTTAACTAGAAGATCCCGCCTGCATGAAATTTTGATAGCGCTGATTAAGCAACAAAAAGATTTAGAATTAATGGACGATAATGTCCAGGTTTTTGAAAACCCTATTAATTATTCAGAAAAATATGACCCTTCTAAAATAGTTGAACGTAATCAACGTATCATTAAGAAATATCAGTCTCTCGTTCGCTCAGCAATTGCATTAGATGCACTACTTGAATCGGAAGATTACGATATTAGTGATGGAAAAATTGCGTAATTCATTTCGCCTGATAATTTCTTGTCTTTTGATTTGTTGTTGTTTTTTTACTAGTGCTAATAGAATTTATGCAGATTCAAAAGTCACTTTAAATGATCAGAAAAAAGAGATTAAAAGAAGCTTAGAGAGCCTCCAAGACTTGGATTACCAAACTTGGCAAATTATCGTTTATCCAAGTTCCAAAGAGTCCACGAATTTAATTTTAAGAATTGTGGGTTATCCAGGTTCATTAAGGATTGATCATCCAACTAGCTTGATAGTTAATTCGGGGAGAAAGACTTGGGCTTTAAAAGACATTTCAAAAAACAGTAAAATCGATTTTGAAACTTTGAATGACTCTGCAGCCGAATTTGACCTGAGAACTTTGATTGCTGAGTTGGATAAAAACAGACCTTTGAGAATAAGCTTGCCTGGATTGATAAATGATTTGCCAATCCCGCCTTACCTAGTAAGTGAATGGAGATCATTGGCTGAATTAAAATGATTAACTTGTCTGAAGATCAAAAAATATGGGTGCCATGGATGAGACGCTCAATCCAACTGGCGTTATTAGCAGAAGGTAGGACTAGCCCAAACCCTCTAGTAGGATCTATTGTTTTGGATTCGAACGGAAGACTTGTTGGAGAGGGATTTCATACAGGCGCAGGGAATCCTCATGCTGAAATAGAAGCACTTTCTCAGGCTGGAGAGAAGTCTGTTGATGGAACAATTATTGTAACTTTAGAACCCTGTTGCCATCAGGGCTTAACACCTCCCTGTACAGAAGCAATAATAAATGCAGGTCTAAAAAAAGTTGTTATTGGGATGGTCGATCCTGATCCAAGAGTTTCAGGTAATGGAATCTCAAGATTGAAAGACTCCGGACTTGAAGTCATCGAGGGGGTTTTGAGTCAAGAATGTGAATCAATTAATCGCGAATTTAGTTTTCGAGTTCGTCATGGACGTCCTTGGGGAATTCTTAAATGGGCAATGAGCTTAGATGGAAGAATTGGCTTGCCAAATGGTTGTAGTAAGTGGATTACAGATATTCCTGCAAGGCATTCGGTTCACAGAATTCGATCTAGGTGCGATGCAGTGATAGTAGGAGGAGGAACAGTTCGGGCCGATAATCCTTTTTTAACTTCAAGGGGTAAATCAAATTATGAGCCGTTAAGGGTTGTTTTTTCAAGAACTTTGAACTTGCCTAAATCTGCAAAACTTTGGGATACAAAAATCGCTAGAACATTAGTTGCATATGGACCAGAGGGTGATGAATCTTTCTTTTCTGAGTTGCCAGATGGTCCAGAGAAATTGAGATTAAGTTCGGACAATCCATCCGAATTGCTCTCCTCACTTGCCAAAAAAGGCTGCAATAAAATTCTTTGGGAATGCGGGCCCCAACTTGCTACAAGTGCAATTGAAGCAAATTGTGTTCAGGAATTAGTAGTTTTTGTCGCACCAAAACTCTTAGGAGGGATGTCTTCAATGAGTCCTTTGAGCGATTTTGGATTTGAAGCGATTCAGTCTACCTACAAATTGCAACATTCTTTTTTCGAAAGAAAAGGGGAAGATCTTTGCTGGAGACTACTTTTTTAAGAGGTTAATTTTTTAGGATTATATATTCGTTCGGATCTCCCTCCAGTTAAACAAGTCGATTTTGGTTAAAAGTTGATTACCTTGGTATGAATTCAGTTTTTGCTAATGCCAATACGACAGGATGAGAATCAACCTAATAGACGCTTTGGAGTTATAAATTTAATTTTAATTGGTTTTGGGGCACTTCTTCTATTTAGTAGTTTTTTTCCAAGCCAGAACACACAAGTTCCTAGAGTTCCTTATTCTCTCTTTATAAACCAAGTTGATGATGGTGAAGTTAAGCGTGCCTACATAACCCAAGATCAAATCAGATACGAACTCTCTACAGTAGAAGAAGGAGCTCCTTCAGTTCTGGCGACAACTCCCATCTTTGATATGGAGCTACCTCAAAGGCTTGAGAAAAAAGGTGTTGAGTTTGCAGCAGCACCGCCTAAGAAACCGAATATTTTTTCAACTATTCTTAGTTGGGTTGTACCACCCCTTATTTTCATCCTCGTTCTTCAGTTTTTCGCTCGAAGAAGCATGGGCGGCGGCGGCGCACAGGGAGCGCTCAGTTTTACCAAAAGTAAGGCTAAAGTTTATGTACCTGATGATGAATCCAAGGTTACTTTTGAAGATGTAGCAGGGGTTGATGAAGCAAAAGATGAACTTACCGAAATAGTCGATTTTCTCAAGAAACCTCAAAGATATACAGATATTGGCGCAAGAATTCCAAAAGGTGTTCTATTGGTTGGACCTCCAGGAACTGGTAAAACCCTTTTATCTAAAGCTGTAGCAGGTGAAGCAGAGGTTCCTTTCTTTATTATTTCAGGTTCTGAGTTCGTTGAATTATTTGTCGGTGCTGGTGCTGCAAGAGTTAGAGATTTATTTGAACAAGCTAAGAAGAAAGCTCCTTGCATAATATTTATAGATGAATTAGACGCCATTGGTAAAAGCAGATCAGGTTCAATGGGTGTAGTTGGTGGTAATGATGAACGAGAGCAAACTCTTAACCAATTACTCACAGAGATGGACGGATTTTCCTCAACTGATAAGCCAGTAATTGTACTTGCAGCCACAAACCAACCCGAAGTGCTTGATGCTGCTCTACTTCGTCCCGGTAGGTTTGATAGACAAGTCCTTGTGGATAGACCTGATCTTTCTGGAAGAAAGACTATTTTAGAAATTTATACAAAAAAAGTAAAACTTTCAGAAAAAATAGATCTTGATCGAATCGCTCAAGCTACTAGTGGATTTGCAGGGGCTGACATCGCAAACATGGTTAATGAAGCTGCTCTTTTAGCGGCAAGAGCTTACCGCCCTGAAGTTGAGCAGCAAGATTTAAATGAAGCTATTGAAAGAGTCGTTGCTGGTCTTGAGAAAAAAAGCAGAGTTCTGCAGGACGACGAGAAAAAGATAGTTGCCTATCACGAAGTAGGCCATGCAATTGTGGGACATTTAATGCCAGGTGGTAGCAAAGTTGCCAAAATTTCAATAGTACCAAGAGGTATGAGCGCTTTGGGTTATACCCTTCAACTTCCTACGGAGGAAAGATTTCTAAATTCCAAAGAGGAACTTCAAGGTCAGATTGCTACTCTCCTTGGGGGAAGATCTGCAGAAGAAATAATTTTTGGCAAAGTAACTACAGGTGCTTCTAATGACTTACAAAGAGCAACGGACATTGCTGAGCAAATGGTGGGTACTTACGGAATGAGTGATATCTTGGGTCCATTGGCATATGACAAGCAAGGAGGTGGGCAATTCCTTGGAGGCAACAATAATCCTAGAAGAGAATTAAGTGATGCTACTGCTCAAGCTATTGATAAAGAAGTAAGAAGTTTGGTAGATGATGCACATGAAAAAGCTCTGAATATTCTAAAAAATAATCTTTCATTACTTGAAGATATTTCTCAGAAAATTCTTGAGAAAGAAGTAATAGAAGGAGATGATCTAGTTAAAATGCTTTCAAATAGTGTAATGCCTGAAAAAATTTCTAATTAAATCACTTGACTTTATATCCTTTATCCACGATAAAGGATATTTGAGGCTTATTTATGGCTTCAGTATCTTCAAGCTTAGCTGCTAAATTATCTTCTTTTAGTAGATGCAACTTCCTTTCTTCCTCTGATTTAAATAGAAATCAAATTTTATCTTTATTTGAGTTAGCTAAACAGCTAAAAGCTGCTAACAGAAGAATTGACCTTGGGAATAGAGTTCTCGGATTGATATTCAAAAAATCCTCTACTAGGACAAGAGTAAGTTTTCAAGTGGCAATGGCAAGATTGGGAGGTCAAACTGTTGATTTGAATCCTCAAATCACACAACTAGGCAGGGGCGAACCTATTAAAGACACCGCAAGGGTTTTGAGTCGCTATTGTGACGCACTAGCAATTAGGACTTTTTCTCAGAAAGAAATAGAGGAGTATGCAGAATGGTCCTCTATACCTGTCATTAATGCATTAACTGACCTCGAACATCCTTGTCAGGCGCTTGCTGATTATTTAACAATTCAAGAAAAGTTTGGGGAGCTGAAAGGGATAAATCTTTCTTATGTTGGAGATGGCAATAATGTTGCCAACTCATTGATGATATGTGGTGCAATGTTGGGAGTTAATGTGAAAATTTGCTCTCCAAAAGGTTTTGAAGCGGATTCTCAAATTGTAGAGAAGGCGAAATCGCTCTCGGAATTTGGTTCGGAAATATCTATTTCTAATGATCCTTCAGAGGCTGTAAAGGAAGCTCAAGTTATTTATACAGATGTCTGGGCTTCTATGGGGCAAGAAGAAGAACATTTGAAGAGGAAAAAAATTTTTGAAAACTATAAAGTTGATCAAAAATTAATAGGACTTGCAGATGATGACGTAATCATTTTGCATTGTTTGCCTGCTCATAGAGGAGAAGAAATCACTGAAAAGGCTTTAGAGAGCGAAAACAGTCATATCTTTGATCAAGCTGAGAACAGGCTTCATGTTCAGCAAGCCTTGCTCGCCGTCCAACTGGGAGGTATCTAGGGTTGCGACTTTGAAATATATTAGGTACATATGTATTGAAGGACAAATGTACTTAATCCATCCGAATGCCAGAAGAAGCTCTCACTATTGCACAGCAAGAACTCTATGACTGGCTTGTAGATTTTATTGGAGATCATCATCACAGCCCTTCAATTAGGCAAATGATGCAAGCCATGGGATTGAGATCTCCCGCGCCAATCCAAAGCCGTTTAAGACATTTACAGCAAAAAGGGTGGATAAAATGGCAAGAAGGGCAGGCAAGAACACTCCAATTAATAGAGGAGAACATCTCAGGTGTTCCTGTTTTGGGATCGATCGCTGCAGGTGGGTTGGTTGAAACTTTTGATGATGTGCAGGAAACTCTAGACTTAAATTCAGTTCTTCAATTAAAGGGACTTTTTGCCTTGACGGTAAATGGAGATTCAATGATTGATTCTTTTATTGCAGACGGAGATATGGTTTTAATGGAGCCTGTGAATGATCCAGCTCGTCTGAGAAACGGCACTATAGTTAGCGCTATGGTTCCGGGACTGGGTACTACTTTGAAACATTTTTTTCGTGATGGAAGTTTAGTTCGTTTAGAGGCCGCTAATACATCTTATGAACCTATAGAAATTGATGCTGAACAAGTACATGTTCAGGGAAAATTAGCAGCTGTGTGGAGGAAAACTTAACGCTATTTCTAAAACTAATTAGAAATATTAATTCTTTTTGATTTCCAAGAGTTGAATAAAAAATTTCTATTTTTGTCTTCACTATGAACTAAATCGTCTGCTGCAGTCAATGGACTTTCAGTTGCTAATAAAGGTTTTCTTATGAGAACTCCCAGTCCTTTTGCTTCTATGTAAATACCACCTTCCATATGTACTATTTGAAAGGTCCAATTTTTATTCCAATAAATGGAGAAAGGATTATTCATACAATCACTATGAATCTAAATTATCTTCTGCTGGCTTCAAAGTCAGCAAAATAAATTAATTTATTAATTAAGCGGCTAGTTTTAAACTTTCAACATAAATAATTTTTATCAGGGCATAATTTTCTTTGAAAAACTCTTTATGTCATGACACCATCGAAGTTTTTGGCTTTAAAATAAGTAACGCTTTTGAAAAGGAATTAGAATTGTCAACTAAAGACTTAGAAGAAGAGAAAACTTGCTAGAGCTATAATGTATACATCTGCTATAAGCAAGTTATTTCTTTAGCTGAATTTTTTTCTTTTTGCCGTTAAAAAGAAAAACTATATCTAGAAATTATTTTGATGGTCTTTAAAAAAAAGATTAAGAATTACATGCATTCAATGCGGGTTTTCCACTTTTCCACAAAATTCATGATTTGAAAAAAAATCTCAATAGGGGGCATGTCAATTGAATAAGTGGATTAATTACAAAAAAATGATCGATCACCTCAATCATAGGTATTGCAGTAGCTCTCAAGGGTTTCGTATCTCTTGATACATTAAAAAGTTCTTGTCAAAAATCTCGGACAAAACTTTTTGTAATGTGAGGAAAAAGAGAAAATGTGGAAAAGTATCATTATGAACAACTATCTCTCGAAAGAGAACTTTTTACGTTAGATATCGATTGATTTTGACTTGTTTTAAGTTTGGTGATGCTTTTCTTTGTGAATTTTTGTGATGAATAATTTTTTTTACACAACTCCAAAAGAACCATTAAATTCTTTGTCTACTTGCGACTTTAACTCTGTTAATGAAGAAGCCTTTCACATCTAGAAAAACAAAACCATCTTTTGAAATTAACTGGAAGATTCGCGAAATTTTTTCAGAAGCTGCTAGGGCTAGTTTTTGTTATGAGATAGATAGTAAATACATTGCTATTAAGAAAACAAAGATTAACTCTTGACTTCAGTTAGGAGCTCGCAAACTATATTTTATATGACTTGTAATTATGAACTTATTAAGTTGGATTTATGCTGTGAACTACAATAAGTGCAATTAATGAGATTAACTGCATACCTTTTAATCTCAGCAATATTGGGGCCATAGCTCAGTTGGTAGAGCACCTGCATGGCATGCAGGGGGTCAGCGGTTCGAATCCGCTTGGCTCCATTGTTTTAAAGTTAGATATGTATAGATTTGGAGCCTATATCTGAAAGTTCTCATGCCCCATACCAGCTAAATTTAGTGCTTATAGATAGATGAATCTCAATCAAATTGTTAAAGATAGTTTATTAAAATATCTTTTCCACGAATCAATGAATGAGATTAATGATTTAGATAATGCACTAAGATTATTATCTAAATTGAGAAGTATTTTAATAACTAATACTTATATAGAGAATCAGCGGTGAAAAGTTTTTCGAAGACTTTTTAAAGGTATTAATTCTCTAGGATAATCCTCTGAGGCCTGTCATGTCGAAAAGTGATAAAGTACATATGAGCAACTACTGCATAAGAATTTAGAAAAAATAATTTCAATTAATTATAATTAATGTTGGTTCTAAGTAAGCGTATTATTCAGTTGGCTTGGCTAAGCATTCCAATGAGATTTAAATAATAGCTTTCGACATAAATAAAGAGGCTTAAAAGACTTGTAAAGATTTTGCTATTATTAATTACAAAAATTCTTATTTAAATAACTTTGATGGTAAGCTTATTATAACTTATATGAGATATTTTCAAAAATAAATGATATTATAATTACATTAATTACATCTAAATCTTATTTCTAAATCTATAAAACAATTTAATAATCTTTATTTCCTGATCTCTTTAATTTTGCTTTTTTAAAGATTCCTGGTCTTTTGATAGATAATAATTTTTAAATTCCGTAATCCCTTTTTCTCCTAAAAGGTTTATGGGATATCCACATTTTTCAACAACTGAAATAGCTATTTCTTCTGCTAGTAATTCTTTGTTAATATTATTAATCTCTTTTTTCTTCTTAAATACTTGTTTATTTTCTTCTAAGGAAAAGTTCATAGCACTTTCTTTTGAGAGTCCAAAACCAATTGCATTGCAAAATTTTTTAGTATAGGACTTTGAGACTTTTTTTATAAAAACAGAGGGATCAATTTCTGCAGCTGATAAGACTTCTGTATGAAAAACAATTAAGGATGAGCACAATAAAAGAAAAAAGGTAAAGAGTCTGAAAGTTATTTTCTTGAATTTCTCTTTCATCGTTTGTTTGAAATATCCTAAAATAGTCTACTAAATTAAATTATTGACAATTTTAAAAATATTTGTAATAGCCTCAACTTATTTCAATAGAATCCTATTAAGTAAGAGTTGTTTCAATTGAAATAGATTGGATCTTGTGTGATTCGATAATCATTTATTCCAATCAAGTTAATTCTTGTTCTCTAAGGGCTAAGCTTCACTAATCCCTCACTGTGATTTATGATTCTTAATAATGTATAGATTGATGAGGAAAGGTGATTTTGCTAGGACTAGTTTTTCCAGCTGATTTATTGCAGTCTGCTTCTGTTGCGTATATTCATTATTTGAGCTTTATGCTTTGTTTTGGAGCATTGGTATTTGAACGTATCTCATTAAAGATTAATCCAAATAGGAAAGAAGCAATATCTATGGTTGTTGCAGATATTATTTATGGAGTTGCTGGGATTGCTCTTTTGGTAAGTGGGATTTATAGAGTTATAAAGTTTGGACAGGGCTCTGAATTTTATACAGAAAATCCTATCTTTTGGACTAAAATAATAGTCTTTGCTTTAGTCGGTTCTTTATCTCTTTATCCGACAATTACATACGTCTTATGGGCAATCCCTCTTAGAAAGGGGAATCTTCCTCAAGTAACCGAGAATCTGGTTTCAAGATTAAGATTAATAATTAATATTGAACTAATTGGTTTTGCTTCGATACCTTTTTTAGCAACACTTATGGCTAGGGGAATAGGATTAATTCAGAATTAATTAGATTAACCATTAAATCATTTTGTATTTTGATATATCTATTCAATTAATTTCTACTATAGTAACTATTATTTAGTAATTTATAATTGTCTTAGATAAATTTTAATTAACTACGTTTAACCCAGAACTGGTACATAGAGATAAAAATATTTGGATATTTATTTTCAAAATCTTCCCAGTTGTTTAGATTTATCATTTTTCTATCATTTGGATAAATTTCTTTGTATTTGGCTTTTAGTTCAGAAGGTAAACTAAACCCTAGGAATTCAAGAGAGAATTTATTAATTATATTTTTGATTTCGGAAATACTAAATCTATGCTCCATTGCATGAAAGCAGAGATCTCTACACATTGAAAGAGAGTAAAAATCCTGGAATTGTAGTAATTTTTTTATTTCTTTAAACTTGTCTTCAAAGATCATTTTTCGGAAATATCTAATATCTTCAGGATTAGAAGAAAGATTATTTGAAGAAATTATATCTTTTGCTTTGACTATATCCTTTCTTGCTAATTCACTATATAAAGCTAATTTTATAAAACCACCTTCATTAGTAATATCAATTAAAGATTTTAATCCTTTTTCAAGATCTTCCATATGATGAAGTACACCACAGCATTCAACAATATGGTATTTTTTATTTAGTTTATGTAGATTTAAAATATCCATTTGAATTAATTTTATATTGCTAATGTTTAGCTCATCGAGTTTTCTTTTTGCGTATGATAAACTAGTTAAACTAATATCTATACCGGTTATATTTGACCCTTTATATTTTTGACATTGGATTAAGTGATATCCTGTCCCACACCCTGCTACAAGTATCTCCGTATTTTTAGTTTTTTGATAATTAATTCTATTTGGGAATATTTGATTATTTATTAAGTCATAGCTCGTTTGTTCTAGTTTTTTATCATATACTGAATAATTCCACCTAGGGTAAGGGTTGGACTCATATTGTGATTGTACTATTTTTGAAGTCTCATCAGAAATATCCCCGAACTTTTCTATTTTCTTTGATAGTTCGTATTCCTTTATTGGCTCTTTAATTTGGGAATTTAAAATATTATTAAATTCATTATCTTCTGTTTCGTAATCTAATAAAGAAGGTATTCTATTAATAATCTTTATTAATGGGTAATAGCAGGCAATAAGTGAAATTACTCTTTCATTTATTGCCTTTTCTTTAGATGAAGAGATTAAATTATCAATCATCTCTTCTTCATCCTCAGTATAGCAATAAATATATTCATTTAAAAAACACTGCTGTGCAAGTGCTTTAAGAAATGAAGAGGGATATTTACAATTATTGATTGATTCTGAACTAACAGTTTTACAAAATTCTTTCCTAATCCTTGTTAAAAGTTTTTCCCATTCTGCATTCTTGAATATTAGCTTTGGTAAAGAATTTATAATTACACTATCTTTCATAAAACTTATTAAGTGGTTGATATCTGTTGAAAAATCTGATTGATGAAGAAGGCGTCTGACTTTTTCTTTATTTATATTATTTATTATAATAAATAAGCTATTATGATCTATTTCTTTTTCTCCAAGAATTTTATTTAATAAATTATTTAATTTATCAATTGATATGCCACTCCCGTTTGTTCTTCCTATTATATTTATTAAAGCATGAGCAATAACACTATTTCCATTAACAAGCTCATAAGCCTTTTGAATACTAATTGATGCCTTCTCTAAGTTATTAGTTTGTTGATATAAAATGGCTAGATTATAATATCCTTCATATCTATTTTTATCTAGTTTGATTGATTTTTCATAAAAATAGATTGCTCTTTCGATCTTCCCCTCTGATAGATAGATATTCCCAAGGTTTGAATAAATGAATGGATCAACTGAATTTCTATTAATGGCTAAAATGTAGAGTTTTTTTGAATCTTCAGTATTCCCTGCTTTATGAAGACTGAGGGCTTTTTGTTCTAAATACTTTAAATTACTGATTTTTGAACTATGATTGTTCTCTATCTTTTTACTTTTTTTTCTTCCAAATCCAACCATAATAACTTAATTAAAAATAACTTTTTTGTGAGTGTCTATTTGTCAAGTTACTAGACACACTCTAATCTACCTTAATGGTTCATCGCGATGTAAGCATATTTAAAATAAATGTTATTTACCTATTCTTATAATTCGCGTTTATTTCTTTCGTATGATTTAGTTTGTAAATGATACTCGAATTTTAATTTCTTCGATACGTTCAACTTTTTACAGTAAAAATATAACTATATATTAGTTTTTTGAGTAAGTCTGATTTCTATCTTCTGTTTTTGAGTCTATATTCAATAGTATTTAGAAGATTAATACAATGATGCTGAAAATGATTGTCTAATAAATTTACATGTGCTTTCATCTATAATCAAAAGTTAAAAAGTGATTAATGTAGGCTTAGAAAAAATTATTTATCTTAAATCAAAAAGGAATAGAAGTGTTTTCTTAATGGATTTATTTTTTCCTTTTATTCTTTTAATATGTTTTACCGAAAGCAATGCTAGTGTTTCTTTCTTTTTTAAATTATTTAATTTAGTTTCTATTGTACTTATTAGGTTATGATCTTGATTAACCAAATTTTCTATTAATTGATTCTTTGATTAGCTCAGTCGCTTCATTGTTTTTTCTTTGTCTATATGAGATTAGTTTGTTAAATAATTCTTTATTATTTTCATATGTTTTTGACTCTGGACTTAATCTCAGAAAATTGCAAAGATAATTAAATTCAATTTCATGTATTGTTAGACTTTTGTTTGCGTTGATAATCTTTTCTTCTCCAATATCTAATTTATTTAGTTTGTTAACTGGTATTATTTTATTTAGGATTGTAAACCCTAAATACGGACTGATAAAATCTTCAAACTTAATAATAGATATATTAGATGAATGTTTTCTTTTGAAACGTTCAATTAGATTAATTAAGTCAAAAATATAAATATTACTATACCAATGATTAGATACTCTGTAATATCCATTTGTCATAATAATTTTATAAAGTTGATAAAATTCTAAAATTAATCCATATTTTGATAATTCTGAATAAAGAGACTTTAGATAATTAAATGAGTTTCTTTTTACAAATATCCATTCAATTTCGCTAAAACCGACTTCTTTTGAAATTGATTCAAAATAATTTGCCATATACTCGTCAACAAGTATATTCTCGAAATCTTCGGCACTTATTAGAATTGAATTGCATTTTTTTCTTTTTGCATTTACATAGGCATTAATCAGAAACTCTTTTATTTCGTCTATTTCTTTTAATTGTAGATACCAAGCCAAAAAGTTATGCTGAATGGAAAGATCATAAACTTTCATTCCTCTTGATTGAGCAAAATTGATTATTTTGCTCTTATCTTTAAATTCAGGAATGAACAATCCCTGTTCACATAAATCTTCCTTTTTTATAAAACATAATTTTTGAAAACTTGTTGTAGCAGTTTTATGTGTTCCGGCATGAATATATATTTTCATTTTTAGTAATGTTATTTCAACGAAGATAATAGGGACTTTGTATGTCTTTGGCTACTTCAACTATATGGTTTTTGTTTCCATATAGCAGCTATTTATCCCCATTTAGAGAAAGAGTTCTTTTGTTTACTATCCTCTTCAATTAATCAATTGCCTTTAAAATCTTAATCTGATTGGCTGTTTTCCACCCAAGATCCTACATTTAGGTAGATATTGGATTATAAGGCTCTAATACTTACTTTATCTTAATCGATACTTTGGTTTGGCCTCTTTTTTCTCTGAAGCTCACAATAGCTCTCAGCGAGAAAAAAATTAACATTTTTTTTTCAATAATTTTTATAATTTTTCGCAGATTGTCATAATATTAGCTTTCATTTTGTGCCCGCAATGCTTTTAGAGTTCACAAATTAGTAATATTTGAAATATTTAGCTATCTATAGATATTGAACGCTATGTAGCATTTTTTATTCAGAATTAATGTAATTACTTGATATAAATTGTGTTCGAATCCACTAGGGATAGTAATAAAACTAGTTATAAAAAGATTTAAAAACTAGCTGAATTTACTGACAATTTTAGATTAACCCGAATCACATATGTTTTATCTAGAGATTTATAAATTTATTAAAAAAAAGCAAAAAATAGATTCTTCAACTTAACAAAACAAAAAGTTTTGATAAAATTTCAATCAATTCAAAAGGACTCTATGATCAGTTTGAACTTTAAAGTTGGTCCCAACTAATTGCCATGGGATTAACATTGCGAATGCAACATCAGCGAACTGAAGTATCCGATCAGCAAAAGGAGTTGGATCAATAAGCATCGAACCTTTAACGTATCCGTTCCATGCTATTTCTTCTCTCTGCCTTTTAACTGGTTTAAATTCATCTAAGTAATCTACTAATTCTGTCTTTTTAATAAAGTTAATTAATTCATCTCTAAATAATTCAAAGTATTTAGGATCTATACTTTCTAATTCAGAAGCCAAACCTTTTAAAACATTTGATATATCAACTTTTGTTGAATAATTTTGTTTTTCCATCCAGTATTTATTAAAAAAATAAATACATAGTGTAATTGAATTAGGAACATATATATCTTTTGGACCACCCTCTAATGAACCAGCCTCTTTATACCAATTTTCCATGGCTTTAGTTTTTTTGAGATAATCTATACCTGCAGCACTATTAGATTTAGGACAAGATCCTAATATTGAAAAGGGACGTTCTAAAACAACAAATTTTTCGGTACATAAAAGAGCGTTATAACCCGCATCAAAATCAACCGTTTGTGCATCAAATAGCAAACCATTATTTAAGTCCTTAACCTTGTTTATTAAACTTCTTTTCCAAAGTCCATGATAAATACTTGGTCCACATCCCATTGTTCTTTTGGGCTTAGTCCAACTCAATATATTTTCTAAATAATTTTGAGATATAAGCCCTGTAATTTTACTTCCATCGATTGGAATACAGGATGGATTACGTCTTCCATTAATATCAACTCCCATCCAACTAAAACTTATTGCTCGCCATGAAAATGCTTCATATTCTAATGAATCTGGGAATTTTGCTAGGAAATTCCTAAGAAAAAAAATTAAATCAGGTGAAATAATATCATCGTCTCCAATAATTGAAACCCACTCCCCTTTTGTCTCTGCAACACCCCTTTCCCAATTATCTTTCATCGATAAAGTTGAATTTTGCGATGGAAGAATTTTCAATCTACTATCAAACAAAAAAAGTTTTAGAGCTTGAAATATTGAACGTTTATTATCTGAATTGTCAGCTATAATTATTTCTCCTAAGTCCTCAATATATTTTAAGTAATATGTAACTGCATCGACCACGAAATCTTGTCTATTACGAGTAGGAATTACCAAAGAATGAAAAACACTCATTGCATTAATTAAAAATTGAAGAGTAGAAAAGCCTATAAATAAAAACTGAAATCACATTCGCGAGGGCTGAAAAGTATATTAATTATATTTAGTATATACGAATGTCGAAAAGTGCTTTAAATCTAGAAAGAGGCAAAAGAGGGTATATAAATATCTAATAAGTCAGGGATGTCTTGCTTTGAGCCCTGTATTTCATACATAATAGATAGTGCTTACATCTGTTTCATCCTTACTACAACCTCCTTTCTAAGTTGTTGAAGAAGAAAGTTTCTAAGCTTACTTCTAATTTTTTGAACACTTATAACCTATTTGTACATTTCTATTATTTTTATTTTTTTATAAAGGAGATTAGACATTTGTCTTATGTCTCATTTCCTTTATAGGTATTTTCTTGTTCCATTTACTCTCGTTTAGATGTCATCCTTTTCGATGCCCAACAGCTTTAAGCAATTTGAAACTTCCTTGAGATCTCTCTCTCTCTCTCTCTCTGATGTTTTCTTCTTGTCTCAATTCAGAACCAATTAAGGCTTCCCTACCTGAAAAACTGTATTCACTTTCAACCCAAGCCGATAGCTTTTCCATAAAAGGATGTTCCATTTGAATCGAACTGATTTAAAGGTGCAAATAGTAAATTTTTAGCCTCAGTGAGAGATAAATTTCTCTCATTTACGAGCGGTTTTATGTCCTGAATTGAGTTCAAAATTTCAATATTATTGCCCTTTTTCACTCAATATCCAACATGCCGCTCGACCTAGGATTGTTCTCTCCTAATCCCTCTTGATGTCTCAAAGTGACTTGAGTTTTACCCCTTACGCTACGAATTTTGCAAGAGCTTCCTCGCTGTAAGAAATCAGCGTCTTTTCCAGAAATTTTCTAATTGTTTGCAGATTTGCTTTCCTAATCAGTCGCCATTTTGAGTTTGCGCTAGTAGAACCGTTCACAAAATAGCAATAATTAGTTATATCCTGCTATGGCAGCATAGGCAGTAGTTCTTCGTGGAATTGATGAAGTCTCCTGTTATTACTTGAGTTTGAATACGCTCCCTGCTGGATTCGAACCAGCGGCCCACTGCTTAGAAGGCAGTTGCTCTATCCAGCTGAGCTAAGGGAGCCAGAATAGATCTTTAAGATAAAGACGACAAAACACGCCTTGAGTTCAAAAATCAACTCTTTAAGAGTACATACTCATGTAGCCCACTACAAGCAGAATTAAGCAGACCAACAATAGATTGGCCAAGGCTTGCTTGATATGGAGTCTTTTTCAAAGATAAGAAAATTAAATTTATAGCGTAAGAATTAAGTAGATATTTAGAGTTTTAGTGATGATTTCTTTAGCTGGCTAAATTTTTGTAGGAGTTTTTATAGGTTGAGAATTTTTTTACTACTTCTTATGATTACGTCTTATCTTGGATAAATAGAAATAATAGAGATGATTTCAAGAAGATTGACCAAGACGCAAAAAGCTGAAATCCTTGAGTCTTATAGGGATGGAGATAATACCAATGCCCTAGCAGAAAAATATCATTGCACTCCAAATACTATAAATAGAACAGTCAAAAACCTTTTATCTGAAAGTGAATATACACTCTTAAAGAAAAAAAGATCAAAGATTAGCAATAAAAAAGTGAAATTGGTTCATAATGAAAAGGTTAAACCAAAAGAGGAAGATTTAGCTCAGACTAGCTCGTTAATCTCATTTAAAGAAAAAGTTAAAGAAGAAGATCAATCTGTAAAGGTAAATGAAGAATCTCATAAGTTTGATGTTGATGAAATTGCTTCTTTAGATCTTGAGGATACTGATGAATTTGTAGAAGATCAATATTCGGTTAGTCAAAAAATAAAAGATTATGATAAGGATAAAAATCATCAAAACTTTGATGAAAATTTCGAGGAAATAGCCCCCCTTGTTTCTGGATTTGATTTTGACATACAGAAGCAAGAATCAGATTTTGAGATACTTGATTATGAATGTCTTCCAGAGAGCGTTTATATGATTGTTGATAAGAAAGTCGAGCTAGAATTACAACTTATTTCTGATTTACCAGAATGGAGCTTTTTGCCAGAGAACGAATTGCAAAGAAAAGCAATTTTATTATTTGCCAATCAACGTTCAGCAAAAAGAATATGTTCTAGAAGTCAAAGGGTTATTAAGATCCCAAACACAAGTGTTTTTAAACTTTCAAAGTCATATTTAATCTCAAAGGGTATCACTAGATTAATTCTTGAAGACTCAATAATAGGATTGGATGATTAGTTATTAAATGAATTTTATCTTAGGTTAATCGTTATGATTATTTTTAATCATTAATACTGAAGTTAGGCCTCCAGAAAATAATCCTAAGGTAAATGATGTACCTATTAAGAAACCAATTGGAAGATCTACCGTTTTATTAATTAGCAGATCTAAACTATATTTTTTTCCTAGATTTTGAGATCCAAGGCAAAGAAACAAAATTAGTAATATTGCTGTGGAAATATTTAGAGTTAGAAGTTGTAATCTAAAAAACATTTAGAAAATTTCTCTAATTTAAATTTATCTTTTAAATAGCATCAAGTGAAAAAGTTTATTTGTCAAGCCTCTTATGTAATTTGGAGTAAAGCCATTTTTTTTTATATCCTGTTTCTTCCGCGACTTTTTGAGCTGCAATATTAGATTTTTCTCCTTGATTTATTAATGCATTGAGCTGATTTAATGCTTCAGATTCACTTATTTTATTCTGTTGCTTATTATTATTTCCTCCAAGTACTATGGTGAATTCTCCTTTTGGTTTATTTGTAATAAAATAGTTTGTTACCTCTTCTATTGTCTTTCCTATTGACTCTTCGTATCTTTTTGTAAGTTCTCTCGCGATTTGAATAGGGCGTTCTTTTCCGCATGAAATAGATAAATCCTCTAAAAGTTTGATTAATTGATGAGGTGACTCATAGATTACAGTTGTTCTTTGTTCTTGAGAAATATCTTCCAAACGTTTTTTTCTAAGGCTTTGTTTTTTCGGGAGAAATCCTTCAAAGCAAAATCTTTCTGAGGGTAATCCACTTATTACTAATGCTGTAGTTGCTGCGCAAGGTCCCGGTATGCAAATCACTTCATAACTATTAGACCTTGCAGCTTGAACAAGTTCTTCTCCTGGGTCATTTATCCCTGGCAAGCCAGCATCACTAATTAAGGCAAGACTCCCACCACTTTCTAGGATTCCTAGTAATTGTGATTGACGACTTTTGAAATTATGTTTGTGATAGCTAAGTAGTGGTACTTCAGATTTTATTATTTTCAACAATTGTCCACTTCTACGTGTATCTTCACATGCTATTCGTGAAACATTCTTAAGTATGGACTTTGCCCTTGGTGATAAATCGCCTAAGTTACCTATTGGCGTCCCTACTATGTAAAGAGTTCCTGGGCAGGGTTCTGATCTTTCTTGTTGAAGGTGTTGTTGTTCATCAATTAAATCCATTATGTCTATTGATCTTGTTGTGCCAAAAGAGGTCGAATTGCCGACTTTATTGGATGAGCTTAGAAAGCTTAGCTGGGCTTCCGCTGATGTTTTGATGGCATATGCAAGAGGTGAAGAACCTCCCTATGGCTACCCTAAGTCTTTAACTGTAGAGGAAGGTGGGGACGGCCCAGTATCTGCAGCTGACATGGCAGTGAATGAATTATTGATCTCTGGATTGAAGGATAATTTCACATTCAAACAATGGGATATTTTAAGCGAAGAAACTTCTAAGGAGAAAACTTTTCAGCAGAATAATTATAAAAATGATTGGTGTTGGATTCTTGATCCATTAGATGGGACAAAGGATTTTCTTCAAGGATCTGAAAACTATGCAGTTCATATTGCTTTGGCATACAAACAAAAGCCAAAAATTGGGATAGTTTTGATACCTGAAAAGGATGAATTATGGTTTGGAATTGTTGGCATTGGAGCATGGTTTGAAAATCGTGATGGGACTAAAAAACACTTTTCTTTTAGTGAGAGAGTAGATATCTCGAAATTGATACTAGTTTCAAGTAAAAATCATCAACAAGCAAAACTTAATAACCTTCTGTCAACTTTGTGCTTTGGTGAGACAAAAAAAATAGGCAGTGTCGGTTGTAAAGTTGCTTCGATTTTGAGGGGAGAAGCAGATGTTTATATCTCTCTATCTGGAAAAACTTCACCTAAGGATTGGGACATGGCTGCTCCACAGGCTCTTATCGAGGCGGCTGGTGGTATGTTCTCTCATGCAGATGGAAAAAATTTAATTTACCAAGAAACAAACTATTCTCAATCTGGTTGCTTAATTGCAAGCCATGGAAAATCTCATCAAGAAATTTGCCAAAAAGCTATGGAGTTTTTCTCTGTAAAAGAACCTAAATACTTCGTCTAATTATTAATTAAGGGGAGCAACAGGAGTAGGAGTTGGCTCAGGGTAGTTGTTCATTCCACCATTTTGAGAGACTCCTCTTAAGGTTAAATTAATGCGCCCACGATTATCAATTTCTCTTACCCTTACAGTTACTTGATCTCCAACTTTTACAACGTCTTCAACCTTTTCAACTCTTGCTTCAGATAATTGCGAAATATGGATCATTCCTTCTTTACCAGGAAGGATTTCAACAAAGGCACCAATTGGAATGATTCTTGTGATTGAGCCTGGGAAAATTTCTCCCTCATGTACTTTTCTCGTCAAACCTTCAATAATCCTCTGAGCTTCTTCTGCCGCTGCTCCATCATGAGATGCAATAGTGACAATTCCTCCATCTTCTATATCAATTTTTGTGTTAGTTCTCTCTGTGATCCCTTTTATTGTTCTTCCTCCAGGACCAATGACAGTTCCTATAAGCTCTGGATCAATTCTAAAGCTTAATAGTCTTGGGGCATGAGGAGATAAGTTGTCTTTTGGCGTTTCTATTGCCTCTAGCATTTTTCCTAATATGTGTGTTCTAGCAGGAAGTGCTTGATTAATAGCTTCTCCAATTGTCTCAATTGGAAGTCCAGTTATCTTCATATCCATTTGCAAGGCTGTAATGCCTTTTTCTGTACCTGCAACTTTAAAATCCATATCTCCTAGAAAGTCTTCAATGCCTTGTATGTCAGTTAGTATCCTTACTTCTTTCCCTTCTTTGATCAAACCCATGGCTGCCCCCCCTACTGGGGCTTTTAAGGGGACTCCCGCATCCATGAGTGCAAGGGTGCTTCCGCATACTGAAGCCATAGAAGTAGAGCCGTTTGAACTCAAGACTTCGCTAACAACTCTTAAAACATATGGGAAAGTATCTTTTGCCGGTAGTACAGGTATTAACGCCCGTTCTGCTAAAGCTCCATGACCAACTTCTCTTCTGCCCGGAGTCCTCATAGGTCGAGTCTCTCCAACTGAGTAAGGTGGGAAGTTGTAATGATGTATGTAGGTTTTATCAGTATTAGGGTTTAAATCATCCATTTCCTGAGCATCACTTGGAGTTCCCAATGTTGCAGTGGAGAGTACTTGAGTTAAACCTCTTTGGAATAAAGCTGATCCATGAACTCTGTTAGGTAAAACTGCCGCATCAGCATCAATTGCTCTTACTTCATTTAAATCTCTTCCATCGACCCTTTTTCCTTCTTTGATTATCTGATTTCTCATTAACTTTTTGGTTAAAGCCTTATAACTATTCTCTAGTAGTTTGTTATTTAAAGAAAGAGATTTTTTTACAGCATTATCATCTTTTAGGCCATCTATTTTTGCGGAAATAGTTATCTTTATTTCTTCAATTTTATTGTCTCTCTCTTCTTTTGTTTGATCAAAGTTTTTTAGGACTTCACTAATTGATTTTGTACAGTTTTTATCTAAATAGGTTGATATTGTGTCATCAATCTCAGGAGCTTTAGGCATCTCTTGCTTGATTCCGGATTCTTTTAAAACTTCTTTTTGAGCATTGATTAATTCAGTTATGGCTTCGTAGCCAAAATCAATGGCTTCAATAACGTCTTGTTCTGAAAGTTGATTGGCTCCTGCTTCAACCATCACTACACCATCTGGAGTCCCAGCAACTACCAGGTCAAGATCACCTCTTTCAATTTCTCTATAACTTGGATTAAGAACAAAGTCATCGCCTAAGAGCCCAACGCGAACAGCAGCCATAGGTCCTTGGAAAGGAATACCTGCCATTAATGTTGCCATTGAAGCTCCAGTAACAGCTAAAACATCTGCTGGAACTCTCTCATCTAAAGATAGGCATGTAGCAACTATTTGAATATCGTCTCTCATCCAACCAGGGAAAAGAGGTCTCATTGGACGATCAATAAGTCGTGAAATCAAAGTTGCTCTCTCAGGAGGACGCCCTTCACGACGCATGAAACTCCCTGGAATCCTTCCTGCCGCATATAGTCTTTCTTCGTACTCACACATTAAGGGTAGGAAATCAACCCCCTCTCTTCCTGTCGATGTTGTTGCAGTTACTAGGACGGAGGTGTCCCCACACTCAATCAATACTGAACCCCCAGCTTGTGGAGCAAACCTCCCTGTAGTGAGCTTTATCTCTCTACCATCGAAAGAAACGGATTTTGTCTGACCTTGCACGTGCCTTTATAGCTTTTTGTCTTTAGACATTCTTACACTTAATGGGACTAATTGAGTAGAAATTTCGATGGATTTGTTTCCTAGAGGAAACATTTACAACAATTATTGAAACTATAAAACTAAAAAAAGTGGGAGATATAATCTTTCCCACTTACCACACATAGGTATAAATGAATTTCCTGTTAGTTTTTATTAGTTTTTACCAACTGGATTTTACTACTCCAGGTAATTCTCCGTTATGAGCTCTTGATCTAAGTTGATTTCTGCAAAGTCCAAAATCTCTATATACTCCTCTCGGCTTCCCTGTCGCCCAACAGCGATTTCTCATTCTATTTGGAGCACAATTTCTAGGCAAAGCTTGAATTTTTCTATGAATTTCTAATCTTTCCATAGGATCTTTGGCTGATTTGAAAGCATCAATTAGAGTTTTACGCTTCGCTGCGTATCGTTCTACTAGTTTCTTGCGCTTTACATCACGCGCTATCATTGACTTTTTGGCCATTAAGGGGCTTATTTAGCTTGTCTGGGGAGTATTTTAACTCCTTGCATGATTGTTTTAAGAAATTGCTGTAAATTTATTTTCAAATTATTTTGTTAACTGAAAATAAAAAATAGTTTGAAGATATTATCTGTGAACAAACTGTTGAACTAAAGATAGCTGAGTAGTATCTCGGATTATCAAAACAACACTTAATCCTACAAGTAAAACAAAGCCTGATTGCATAAAAGCTAATTGAATTTTTTCAGGAACAGGTTTTCCTCTGATACTTTCGAGAATTAGAAGAAGAAGTTGTCCTCCATCTAGAAGTGGCAACGGTAACGAGTTAAGAACTGCAAGGTTAATTGAAACCAAAGCAGAAAAGAGTACAAGACCTGAACCCCCTTGCTCTGAAAGCTGAGCACCAATTTCAACAATTTTGACTGGTCCACTTAACTGCTGAGCCGTTGAAGAGAAATTAGTAATCAAGCTTTTATAACCAATAACTGTTCGACTTAGTAATTCATAAAATTGTGAATTTGAGCTATAAACTATTTCTCTAATATTTGTTGCTTTCGATACTTCATTAGGAAGATTAGGTTGCAATTGAGCTCCTATCCTTCCATTTCCTTCATTTTCAGATGGGATTATCGAAATTGTTTCGTTTCCTCCATCATTAACTCTCTCAAAAAGTAATTCTTTCCCCGATGAATTTTGAATGATATTGACTAAATTCATAATCCCTTCTTTACCGCTGCCTAATTCTTTACCGTTAACGCTCATTATTCGATCTCCAGCAACTAATCCCGAATTAAATGCAGGCTCATCTGGTTGGATCCCCATGATTATTACTCCTGGCTCAGGTTGATTGGGAATTCCTACAAAGCTTGCTTGACCAATAAGTACGATCCATGCAAGTAATAAATTTGCAATGACCCCAGCTGAAATAACTATTGCTCTTTGGTGAATTGGTCTATTCTTTAAAAGATCTGGGTCATTAGGTTGAACTAGTGAATCAGTTTCTTCATCAGGAAAAGAAACGAATCCACCTAAAGGAAGCGTTCTAAGTGAATAAGTAATCCCATTTATTTCCTTTTTCAAAAGAGCTGGTCCAAAACCAATTGAAAATCCACTGACTTTTATTTTTTGAAGTACTGCTGCTAAAAAATGACCAGACTCATGAAAAAAAATCAGAAGGCCAAGTACAGCTATGGATAAGAGAACGTTCATTAATTAGATTTTGATTGGGTTATTCTGGCTGTAATTTGTTCGAACCGAAGTAAGGTATTAAGGCTTTTGGTAAATTGATACTTCCATCACTTTGTTGACCATTTTCCAAAATCGCAGCCATAGTGCGACCTATAGCCAATCCACTTCCATTTAATGTATGCAAAAGTATATTTTTTTTATTGTTATCTTTTGTTCGTATTGATGAACGTCTAGCTTGAAAGTCTCCACAATTACTGCAGCTAGATATTTCTCTAAAAGTATTAGCACCTGGAAGCCAAACCTCCAAATCATAAGTTTTTTTTGCTGAGAAACCTAAGTCTCCTGTGCAGAGTTGAATTACTCGATAAGGTAGTTCAAGTTCTTGCAACACAGATTCTGCATCAGATGTGATTTGTTCTAGAGCTTCTTCAGATCTTTCTGGAGTAGAAAACCAATATAGTTCAACTTTATTGAATTGATGAAGTCTGATTAGACCTCTAGTATCCCTTCCGTAACTTCCCGCTTCTCTTCTGAAACAAGGGCTATAAGCAACGTACCTTAATGGTAACAAATCTCTAGGGATGATCTCTCCACGATGGAGAGATGTTATTGGAACTTCAGCAGTAGGAGTCAGCCACAAATCATCATCAGCACATCGAAAACTTTCTTCTGCAAATTTTGGTAACTGTCCAGAACCAGTAAGACTGGCTGTGTTAACAAGAGCTGGAGGAAGAACTTCTAAATAACCTTTTTTAATATGTAAATCAAGCATGAAATTTATAAGTGATCTCTCAAGTTTTGCAGCGTGCTTAAAAAGGGTTACAAATCGACTTTTTGCTATTACAGAAGATCTCTCACTATCCCAGAGGTTCAATTGATTAGCAATTTCCCAATGCTCTTTTAAAGTATTTCCTGAAATAGGTTCTCCCCATCTTCTTAGTTCCTTATTATCTTTTTCGTTTTTTCCTTCCAGAGAATTCTTCTCTGGAAGATTAGGTAAGCAAAGGATTTGTTCATTTAATTTATTTGAAATTGATTTCTCTTCCTCTTCAATTATTCCAACTTGTTTTTTGATTTGATTGCCCTTAACACGAAGATTTGAAATCTCCTCAGAATCATGAGGAAGTCCTTCTTTTATTTTTTGTCCAACCTCTTTTCCAATTGAATTCCCCTGTGCTTGTAGAGAATTTCTCTTTTCTTCTAGGTCTTTAAGATCTTTGCAGAATTTTTGTAGAGATCCTAAGTCAACATCCATTCCTCTTGATTTAAGCCCTTCCGAAATTAAGTTAGGATTTTCTCTTAGAAGTCTCTGATCTATCACTATCTAAATGAGGAAGTACTTTCAGCCTAATCGTTAATTGTTCCTAAATTAATCACACTTGTTAAATTCTTTCAAATCAAGGACTTTTTTAGATTAATTAAAATAAAAACAACAAGAAAATTCTAAAAAAGTTTTGGAGATGAAGCTCTTGCTCTTCCGCTAGAAGCCCATTCTCTTAGAGATTCAAGTTGTTCTCTTGCAGTTCTTGAAAGAGGAACTAGTTGACTTGTGGCGAGAATTAAATCACCTTCAACAAGCTCTCTTTTCTCTGCAAATGCAAAGTACATTGCCTCGATAACGGATTGTTCTAATTCTGCACCAGAGAATCCCTCTGTTCTATCCAAAGCAGCATTTAAATCAATTTTCAAATTAGGTCTTCGTTTTTGAAGATGAAGTTCAAGAATGCTATGTCTTTCATTCCTAGAGGGTAATTCCAGCATAAAAATTTCATCAAACCTTCCTTTCCTAAGTAGTTCAGGAGGAAGTTTATCTATTCCATTTGCAGTGGCTACAAGAAAAACAGAAGAAGTTTTTTCTGACATCCAAGTGAGAATATTTGCAAGCACTCTCTGACTGGTGCCTCCGTCACTCCTCCCATCTCCGCCAAAAGCTTTGTCAATTTCATCAATCCATAAAATGCAAGGTGCCATAGCTTCGGCTCGCTGAATGGTCTCCCTTGTCCGTGCTTCACTGGCTCCTACTAATCCAGCAAATAATCTGCCTACATCAAGTCTTAACAAGGGCATAGACCAGCTATTCGCTATTGCTTTCGCTACTAGAGTTTTTCCTGTCCCTTGAGGACCAACTAATAAAACACCTTTAGGTAAAGGCAATCCAAAATCTTTTGCTTCTTCGGAGAAGGCTTGTTTTCTTTGCTTCAACCAATCTTTCAATATTTGTAAACCACCAACGTCATTTGGCGACTTATTTGTTTTGCAATATTCCAGCACTTCACTACGCGCAATAGATTGGCGTTTTTCTTCCAGTACTTCTATTAAATCTTTTTTACTAATTTGACCTCTTTGCGCAAGAGCCCTAGCGGCTACTTTACGGATCCTTGATTCACTTAGACCCCCACATGCATTTGTAAGTTCCTTAAGAACGTTTTCGTCTAATTGAGAATTACTAGCTTGAGCAATATTTGATAAAAGAGTCTTGATTTCATTTTCCTTGGGTAGTGGAAGATCAAGAATCGTTAGATCTTCCTCTAAATCATTTGAGGGGCTCCATAATCCAGAACTTATAATTATTGAATGAGGCTTGGAACGAAGATTAATAGTTAAATTTTTTAGCATTCTTAGAATGCCTGGATCTTCGCAAAAATGATGAAAATCCTTAAGTAAAAGGATAGTAGGAGAACTTTCATCCAGTTTTTTAAGCCATTCAAGGACGGCCATTGGCTGCCTTGACCCAAGATTATTGGAATTAAGAACATTACTGATTCCATCAATGTAATCCCAAGTTGCAAGTCTTCTTGGAGAAAGCCTTTTAGTAGAATTTTGTAAAAGAGTTTCAACTCTTTCTTCTTCGTTACTCCTTATCCAAATAATTGGAGTTCTAGCTCGAATTAGTAGATCAAGTTGTTCGTCCCAATTAGACATCAGTTATTGATTTGATTCTCTATAATTCTGAATTTACATAATAAGTTGCTTTTAAAATTATTTATTACTTTTTGGTTCAAAGGGTAACCTATCGGAATCAGAAATTACTTCTGAAGCAATAGAAACAGTTGATTTATCTTGTTGGTTTAGTTGATCATCAAGTATTTTTTGCAAATTATCTGGTAGGGATTCTCTGCTAAGGAGAAATGTTTGTAACCCTTGAAAAATATTTGCAATGACCATATAAAGCAAAACACCAGCAGGCAAAGGGAAGAATAAAAACATTCCAGTAATCATTACCGGTGTGATTTTATTCGCTGTGGATTGTTGTTTATTTACAGGCATTCCTCTTCCAGAAAGCACTTGAGAAATAACGAGTGTTAAACCAAAACCTGCTACTAAAATTGCAATATCCCAATGAATGGCGCCATCTACATAAAAACCAACATTTCCTAATGCTTTTATAAACAAGAATCCGCTTTTCGCTGCTAAACCGGGGATCTTCGCTTCTACGGTCGCATCTCCAGGATTAAGTGCATTCACAGTCCCATCAGAAGAGACTTTTACAATATCTTCCCCTTTCGTGACTTTCCAAGAAGGAGAAAATTTCGATCCATTTTCATATTTCTGCAATTCGTTTACATATGAATCTCCATTCATGGTTTGCAGATTGATTTTAACTGAATCACCTGAACCGATTTTTGTACCACCAGGAAGAGCTGCGATAACAGGGAAATGATTCTTTTCAGTTATAAATATGGAGTGTTTTGCGGTCTTGAAAGGTTTGGGCTCTACAGCGGCTATTTGGTCTGATGGAAGAACTTTGATATTGACAAGATAAGGTACATCAGCAAAAGGTGATCCTCTTAGAGTTGCGAATAATGCGAATAATATTGGCATTTGAACAATTAGAGGAAGGCAACCAGCTAAGGGACTTCCAAATTCACCCATTAATTTTCCTAATTCTTCTTGTTGCTTTTGAGGATTGCTTGCATAGCGGCTTTTTATCTCAGCTTGTCTTTTTTGCATGACAGGTTGAGCTATCTTCATCCTTCTTGCACTTCTAATAGAGCCAGCGCTAAGAGGAAAAAGTGCTAAGCGGATAACTATGGTTAATGCGACAATCGCTAGTCCATAGCTTGGAACTAATCCGTAGAAAAAATCTAGGATCGGGATAAGTAGATTGTCAGAGATGAACCCGATCACGGTTTTAAAGGTAGAAAGTTTAAGGTTGTTAGGCCAGTTTGCCTTAGAAGATGTGTTCTTGTCTCACATTTTTGTGAGGGCTCATTAGTTTGAAAAGCCTTGAACCTCTTTATCGGGGTTATTAGTGGGTGATTTTTCTATTTTTTCAAGTATGTAGGATTCTGTTTCTCTAAAATTAGGAAGCGATCTCATCTCAAGGCGAGCTCCATCTTTAAGGACTAAAACCATATCACCATAAGATCCTAGACCTCTTGGAATAGCTCTTATCTCAGAAATTTGACTGTAAACAACTTGAGTTTTATCCCTACCTAGCCATCCACCAGTAACGGATATTCTACGAGTCGTTATTTTGTATCTAACCCACAGGGCTCTAACCAGGGCTCCAAAAGTAAAAGGGAGACCAATAAGTGTTATCCCAGCCATTAAATTTATTATTAGGTCGCTGCTCGCAGGACCACCTTCGTAAAAAATGTCTTCGTTGGGACTAATTGTCATTTTGTTATTCCAGCCTTAGTGAGTAGTTTGTCACACTCCTTAAGCAAAGTGCTGTCGGAATTTTTCATGCAAGAGGGCTTTAAAGAAATAAAAGCCCAAATCTCTTTATCACTGGTCATATTAGAAAGTCTTAATGACAAATGATGGTGGAATAACCGTCGAAGCTTATTTCTCGTAACTGATTTTTTACTTACTTTATTGCTTATTGATATGGCACATTTTATAGAGGGCCTTGTTTTTGATTTATTTCCTTTGACTTGAGGTTTTGTCTTTGCATTTGTAACTCTGAGAACCATTGAGGAACTGTAGAACCTTGAACCCTCCTTATAGATGAAGTCAAAGCATCTATGACCTTTGAGTCTCATATGTTTTGGCAAAACCATTAGAAGAAACTTTTGTTGTAAGTATCTTTATTTGAGAGCTTCTTTTTAGACAGTTAAACGTGATCTTCCACGTTTTCTTCGAGTCCTTACAACTCTCCTTCCAGTATGAGATCTCATTCTCACTCTGAAACCAGAAACTCTTTTTCTTTTTCTACTCGTTCCTCCAAAGGTCCTTTTTGTCATTTCTATTTATGCTCGTATTGGTTAGATATGAAGGTTAATTTATCAGTTCACTGTACGTCTATGTTCCAAGTCCCTAAATATGTTGAGATAGGAATTTCATCAGTATTTTGGGATAACGCTCGGAATTGAAACATACCTCTTTTTCTGGGATTGAAAATTTTCATTACTAAAGCGTAATTATCCTTATTGTATGGAATCGGTTTTTCTGGGAGGATTTCAATAATAGTTTGTTTATCATTAACTTTAAATATAGAAGGAATATTTTCAATGCAACGAGTCCTGGATGTATAGCCACCAACATTTACTTTGCAGAAATTTAATTTTTTTATCTTGATTTTTGCTTCAAAATAATCAGGAACTGCAATCGTCAATTTTTTAATATCTTCTTTTCTTTCTTGGCCTCTAAGGAAGAAGTAATAAGTAGATCTTTCATTTCTTTCAGAGGATGATTGATAATATTTAAGTCTTTTATATCCAGGCTCTGGATCCCATTGGTATTCAAAGAAACCTGGGGATGCCGAAGCTTGTGGAGCTAAAATAGAAGACCCTGTTCCAAATAAAAAAGCTGAAAATCCAATAAAAAAACTTTTCTTGACAGCGGATAATAATTTTTTCTTGTACATAACTTGAAGTTTTAGAAATATTAATCACTTGAAAGTTTTCAAGTGCATTTGCATGATCTTGAATGAATATAAATGGTTGTTGGAAAAAAATCTTGATTTATCTGTCTGGACGCAAATTTTTTGCTTTACCAAGATAAGGATTTTTGGGTATTTGCTCGTTTGGTAAAGAAACATAAGCAAGTAGACGAATACATTTTGGTAAGTCGTCTTTAACAAACATTTGCTGGCAGTCTAAAAGAGCGATTTTTTCCCAGCCAGTGTTTTTTCTAGCAATAGAAGCGGGGAAACAAGCATCTAAGTCTGATGTTACGGAGAAAGTAATAGAAATAATTTGATCTGGGATCAAATTATTTCTAGAAACTAATTCAACTAGCAATTCCTCTACCGCAGTAGTGATTGACTCAACAGAATTGTTTTCACAAGTCGTTGCACCCCTCAATGCACACAGATAAGTCAATTCATTTTGACAATTCATGGCTTAAAGAGCCAAAGGATCTGTCCATTCCCCTCCAACTCAAGGTTTAATGCATTTGCAAGATTGTGGATTATTTTTCCTCCAGGTAAAAACCCTAATAATTTCTTTTTGGTTTTACCAAATGTTATGGGTTTTGTTTTTTCATCTAGGTTTGCAATTTTTATAGCAAGTAGTTTTGCATCATTCTCATCACCTATTTCATCTACCAACCCAAATTCTTTAGCTTGCTCTCCAGTAAAAACTCTTCCATCGGCAAAACTCTTAACCACTTCTGGGGTTAAATTTCTTCCTTTTGAAACTGCTAAAACAAATTGTTCGTAACTGCTATCAATTAAAGATTGTAGAAGAGCTCTCTCTTCTGTTGATAAAGGGCGATCAGGGGAAAGAATGTCTTTATAGATTCCACTTTTTACAGTCTCGAATTTAATACCAACCTTTTCTAATAACTTTGATAGGTTGTTTCCTCTTAAAATCACACCAATAGATCCTGTTATTGTTCCTGGGTTTGCAACAATTTTTTCAGCACCTACACCTATATAGACTCCACCTGAAGCTGAGATATTGCCAAAACTAGCTACAACATGACAACCTTTCTCTCTTAGCCTCAAGAGAGCACTATGGATTTCTTGGCTATCACCAACTGTTCCCCCAGGGCTATCAATGCGAAGTAATAGTGCTGGAAACTCTCTTTCCTCAATTTGCTTTAATGCTTTTAGAACAATTTTCCGAGTTTCTGAATTGATAGGACCTTCAATACAGATTCGTGCCATCCTCTTTTTGGATTTTCGTCTCAAGGGCCAAATCATTCAATTTATGCATAACTTTATTGATCTTAAAAAGGAGATTGCTTTCTGACCTTATGTTTGTCATTTGGAATTGGTTTTTGATGATTTTGCCTTTCGCTCTTTGGGGGACCTCAATGGCGGCGATGGCACCTTTGGTTAATACCGCGGGACCTGAGATTGTAGCCTCACTAAGGCTTTTGCCTGCTGGTCTAGCAGTTTTAGCTTCAGTTCCTTTCTTGAAGAGGAGTTGGAATATTTCAAAAGATGATTTGGTGTGGTTTTTAGTATTTACTTTGATTGACGCAACCCTTTTTCAGATTTTTCTAGCCAAAGGGTTAATGGAAACTGGCGCAGGATTGGGTTCTGTTCTTATAGATTCCCAACCTTTGATGGTTGCTTTGTTAGCAAGAATTTTGTTTGGAGATGCAATTAATCCAATTGGATGGATTGGCTTGGTGCTTGGCTTGGTTGGAATAATTTGTCTTGGAGTACCTACTGAGTTACTAGGAAATTGGTTTTTACTTGGCAACTTTGAATCAGGAAGTAATTTTTTAAGCCATGGAGAAGTATGGATGATATGCGCAGCAACCTCGATGGCTTTAGGGACGGTGCTTATTCGATTTGCTTGCAGAAACAGTGATCCTGTTGCTGTAACTGGATGGCACATGGTTCTGGGAAGTGTTCCTCTTATCGTTTGGCATGTTTTCGATAAAAACTGGCCATTGTTTCCAGACTGGTCTGCTTTTGAATGGACTTTGATGTCTTATTCAAGTTTGTTTGGTAGCGCATTGGCCTATGGATTATTTTTTTGGTTTGCAAGTCGAAAAGAATTAACAAGCTTTAGCACCCTTGCATTTTTAACGCCTGTATTTGCCTTGATTACTGGCGGTATTTGGTTGGGAGAGAGACTTTTTCTCCTTCAATGGATTGGAGTAGTTTTGGTTTTAATATCAGTACTATTTGTAAGTCAGAGACGAAGATTCTGGGGGAATAAAAGTGATAATGAATTAATAAAAGAGGCTTAGTTTAAGTGATAAAAAAGCAATTAAAACTTATTCTTGTAAGTACACCTATAGGTTATCTGGGCAGTGGCAAAGGTGGAGGAGTTGAACTTACTATTGTTTCTCTTATAAAAGGATTAATTTCATTGGGTCATAAAATTATTTTAATTGCACCAAAAGGTTCAAAATTACCTTTCGAAAGTGAGTTGCTTGAAATAAGATTAATAGATGGAGTTGATCAACCTAGTTGGCAGCATCAGAATAGAGAAGATCCAGTTTTAATTCCTTCTAAAAGTGTCTTACCAAAATTATGGGAAGAGGTAATTGATATCGCAAATGAATCCGACGCAGTTATTAATTTTGCATATGATTGGCTTCCATTATGGTTAACAAAAACACAATCAATTAAAATATTTCACTTAATTAGTATGGGCGCTGAATCAATAGTAATGAAAGAAACTATTAGTGAAATAAGTGAATTATTTCCTTTTCGGCTGGCTTTTCATACTAAAAGACAATCTAAAGATTATTTTTTAAAAACTGATCCAATTATCGTTGGAAATGGTTTTGATACGGATGATTATTTATTCAATAAAAATGAGAATGGACCATTAGGTTGGGCTGGAAGAATCGCGCCAGAGAAAGGTTTAGAAGATGCAGTAAAAGTTGCGAATGATTTGGGTGAAAAATTATTAGTTTGGGGACTTATAGAAGATAAAGAATATGCATCAAAAATTGAAAATACCTTCACAAAAAAAATTATTGAATGGAAAGGATTTCTTCCAACGAAGAAATTTCAGGAACAACTAGGAGGATGTAGAGCGTTGATAAACACGCCTAAATGGAATGAAGCCTACGGCAATGTTATTGTTGAAGCGATGGCTTGTGGTGTTCCTGTAATTGCATATGATCTGGGAGGACCAGGAGAATTGATCGAAGATGGATTCAATGGCTTTTTGGTTAAACCCAATGATATTGAAGGATTGATGAAAGCAACAAAATCAATCTCAGAAATCAAAAGAAAAAATTGTAGAGCTTGGTTTGAAAAAAAAGCCACTAGCAAAGTCTTTGCAGAAAGAGTGGAGAATTGGCTTTATAAAGGCTTAAATAAGAAAATCTCAGCAGACTTTAAAGATTAATTGAAAAGCTTAACTAAACCTTTTTACCCAACTTCAATACAAAGAAGACGTGGTCTTCTTTGTATTTTATTTATTGGATTAATAATTTTTGTTTGGCAATTAGGGACAACAGGTTTAGTTGATGAGACACCACCTTTGTTTGCTGCAGCCAGTCGAGCCATGGCTGAAACGGGTAATTGGTTTACTCCTCAAGTAAATGGATTACCTCGATTTGACAAGCCTCCTTTGGTTTATTGGTTGATGGGACTGGGATTTTCAATCCCAGGGAATATTTCTTGGGACCCTTTAGGGACATGGGCTGCAAGGCTTCCTTCTGCATTATCAACAATTTTTTTAATGCTTGTTTTAGGGGACACAATGATGAAATATCCCCAAGAAGAAAATAATTTCAATAGAAGAACCGCAGTTATTACTGCGCTGGTATTTGCGTTGTCGCCTTTGGTAATAATTTGGGGAAGAATTGCTGTAAGTGATGCACTCCTTTGCAGCACTTTAGGAATTTGCTTAATTCTTAAATGGAGAAGATTCGCTAATCCAGAAGGAGAAGCTTGGTGGTTGTCTTGGATTTTTTTGTCATTTGCAGTTTTAACTAAAGGTCCTGTCGCTTTGGTTTTATCAGCATTAACAATTTTATTTTTTTCCTTATTTCAAAATAATTTGCTCGGAATTTTAAAAATATTGAAAGTAATTCCAGGACTTTTTCTTGTTTTTATTATTAGTTCTCCTTGGTATTTAATTGAATTATTAATAGAGGGAAAACCCTTCTTAAATAGTTTTTTTGGGTATCATAATCTTCAAAGATTCACATCAGTAGTAAATTCTCATGGGGAGCCTTGGTGGTTTTTTTTAATAGTTTTATGTATTGCTTCTTTACCACTTACTCCATTTTTATTAATAAGTATTTGGAAGAATTTTTACAATGTATCTAAATGGTCTAGAAGAGTTATTAAAAAACCAGAAAAGTCATTATTTGAGTTTTCATTTTTTTGGTTAATAGCTGTATTTGTTTTCTTTACTATTTCAGCTACCAAGCTACCGAGCTATTGGCTTCCTGCTACACCGGCAGCATCAGTTTTAATATCACTTTCCTTAACCAATAATGTTAAAGAGGAATTTTTAAAATCTTTGGCTTGGAAATTTACAATATTTTTATCAATACTCTTTTCCATATTTCTCTTCTCTTCAAAGCTATGGATTCAGCTTCTTAATGATCCTGAGATTCCAAACTTCTCAGAAGAATTAACCAATAGCTTTTTAATTGAAAAGTCTGGTTTTATTTTTCTTTTACTTGCTGTTCTAGGAATCATATTTTCCTCTAGAAAAATATATGGAAAACTATTAATTTTGCAAATCCCTATAGCTTTATCTCATTTCCTGATTGTGTTACCAACTTTTGATTTGGCAGATAGATTAAGACAACTCCCCTTAAGACAAGCTTCAGAATTACTTTTAAATTCCCAAAATAGAAACGAGCCTTTAGTAATGGTAGGAGCTATGAAGCCCTCAATTCATTTTTATACTAATCAAGTAATTGTTTTTGAAGGTAGATCTAAAAATGCTTTTGTAAATGTTTCAGATCGACTTAAAAACGAGAAGAGAAGAGGCTGGAAAGGAAGGCCAATATATGGATTCAATGGCTCAGAAACTACACTTTTACTTATTGATAAAAGATCAGTGGAAAAATCTTATTGGCAAGGACTTAATCCAGAAGTCTTAGGTAAGTTTGGTGTTTATAGCGTTTGGAGACTTGATAGAGAAATTATTGAAAGACGAGCTAACTTGTTGAAAACAGATGGTGTTAGATCTACTTGGAAAAATCCTAGACCAGAGAGATTTTAAAAAAAACGTCAAATACCTATTGAATCGAATTTATTAAATCTTGTTTGCTACATCTTTCAGGGATAATAACAATGTCTAGATCATCCTGAAGCCTCTCTAAATCAATTACCGAGTCTTCAGTTATCGAGCTTATTACATCCTCAAGACTTGCTCCCATATCATTTGCCATCTCTACCAACATTCGCAAAGTCTCATTTTTTAAAGAGAGATTTACGTTTATAGAAATGTTTTGGCCTGAGCAATTATTTGAGTTCATAAAGAAAACATTAAGATATTGTCGGGCTCTTTGGGGCATTTTCTTAAATAGCTTCAGAAAATGACTTTTTTAGGGATATTTTTAATTTAACTTTTCTGAATTTTTAATCTAATAAAAAATGAACAAAAAAATCTTCCTAAGCAATTACCTAGGAAGATCTAGCAGTTTATGTCTAAGGCTTAAAACATTTCGCCTTTTAGTTTTTCAGCCCATCCTGAAAGCCTTTCGTCAGTCATGTCTGATTCACTGTCTTCGTCAAGAGGTAACCCACAGAATTCTTCTCCAACTACACTTTTTGACTCGTCAAAAGTATAGTCAGTTTTTGCAGTGTATCCAACCATTGAAGCACCTGCTTGCTGGAAGTATCTATGAAGCTCTTCCATTGCATCGCAATAGTTTTCGGTGTAAGTAGAAGAATCTCCTAAACCAAAAATTGCAACTTTCTTACCACTGAGATCTAGCTCCCCAATGTCTTCAAGGATTGAGTCCCAAGCAGTTCCTGATCTCTCAGAGTCAGCACCTGTGTTCCATGTGGGGATGCCACAAATAACCCCATCATGTCCAGCTAATTCACTAAGGTCATCGACGTCTGAAATATCCTTTGGACCTTCAGCAGAGTCAAGTAATCCGTGCAGCCGTTCAGCTATATCTTCGGTTTTACCTGTTGTTGTAGCGAAGTAGATTCCTACAGTCATGGAGCAATTTAAAATCAAGGATATTTTAAAGCAGCTTTGCACATTTAGAGTGAATTTGGTTTTTTTTAAATTTTCTTGTCTATTCAATATTGATTTTTGATACACAAATAAGTCAATATTTATTGCTTTTCTCTCTAGAAAATTAATTTCTCAGATTGTTCTTAATCTCTATTACGATTCTTAAATCTAGTGCTCAAAAGGCTTTTAAAGGATAAACCTTCAAAAGTATTAGAACAAAAGATAAATTCCTATCGATTTTTAATTAACTTTAAAGAAAAGATTTGAAAATTATTCAAAAAGGGCGTTATTAAAGATCTTTATCTGAAAACATTTGTATTGGTTGTATTTAAGGCTCTTATGTACTTAGAAAAATTAAATTTTGCTGACTATTGCTGTCTTTTTTTTATTCAGATGGTTTATAAGTTTGGTCCCATCATTCCGAATCCACTTTGAAGTCCAAAGGAAATTATTACAAAGGTACTGATAGCCAAGCCAATTAAAACTGAAGTGTAAAGCCTATTAACTCCATAACCAGCTTCAACAGGATTGAAATCAGCAACTACAAAAGATTTCTTGCTGTATTTTCCTCTATCGCTAAGACCTATTGCTCCCATTGCTGTCTTAGGTGTAAGTGTGCCACCTTCGTCATCAAGGAACCAAGGCTTGTTGGGACTATTGTTCTCAGGGGCTGATTGAGCTTCTGAGATGACTGAAGTTGCTGAAGAAGCGCTATTGATTCGACTTGTATCTTCTCTGAAGAATCTTGGGAACATATAAGTATGCCAGAGGCCTATTACTCCAGCCCAAGCAATCATGCTTACACCAGCTAACCCAAAAAGAATTTCTTTAAAACCGAATTCCATAAATTAAACCAATTAATTTACGCCTGTTAGGGCAATGATTCCACCATATCAGAAGTAAAGCGAGTCAACTTAGAGAGTTATCAAAGCTTCTAAAATCGGACCAATTTGTTACAGAATTCATAAGGTCAATCAATCAATCAGCCTTTTTGGCTCTGATATGCCAAGATTTATTGGATAAATATATAGATGGATGATCAACCTCAAATTACTCTTGGTATTAACACCAGTCATTTTTTCAGTTGCCTTTACTGATTATTGGTTGAGAAGATGGGGAGTATTTGTATGGGATAACGGTCCTACTATTCAAAACCAGCAAGTTTGGGAAGATACTGCAATTGTTGCAGATAAAGGAAGACCCGGAGATGGATATCCTGTATTTACCGTTAGAACTTTGGCAGTGAATGCATTAGGTATACCGTCTGTATTCTTCCTAGGTGCAATTTTTGCAATGCAATTTATCCGCCGCGGAGTGATAAACGCATAAAAAATAATAGTTATCAAAATTTCTTTTTAAAAATTAACTGTAAAAAAGACCTAATTAATATTGGGTCTTTTTTTAATGGTCATTGTTACCAATAAATATTAAATTATTGCTTTAATACAAAAATAATCAATTCATCTTATAATTATTCCAAATTTTAAGTTTTTGATGGATTCTGAAAATACTGTAGTTGATTTTCCAACTGACCAAGAGCAAATAGCTTCAATTATCGAAGATTCATTCCCAAAGAAAAATAGTGATAAAGACCTGGGAAATCCACAATCTGATGCTAATAGATTAGGGTCTCGAATCTTTTTCTTATGGGTTTGGCCAATTATTGCGGTAAATAAATTTAGAAATTTATTTAGTAGAATGGATTTCTTGAAGCCTTATGAATCTGGTATTAATGATTCTTACAAGGTTAGCGATACTGAGACTGTTTATACAATGACTAAAGATGCTTTTGCCGGTAAAGGTGGAATGAAATTTATGGGAATTAGATTTATGTCTATTTGGGTTTTTCCTGTTGCAATAACAGGAGCTGTTATTGAGTTCCTTTTCGTTGGCCCAATAAAAGGTACCAATCCATTTGGTTAAAAGTTAATTCAAGAATATTCTTTAGGTTTTATAGCTGTTGAAAGTTAGATATATTTTTAGACGTTTCTAAAAGGAAAAAATGGAGTAACTTTTTTAGTGGGGTTGCTACTTGCAATAGCTTTTCCTCTAATGTACATAAATAGACCAAGTGTGATTATCATTACGGGTGGATGCAGAGCTAAAGATCTGCCAATAAGTTGAAGTTCCTCTCCTGACATTTAATTAGTTTAATTCTTAATTAACTATACACTGTATGGAAGGTGAAAAAAAATAATTTAATATATATAAAAGAAACTACTTATTATTTTTTTTATTATAACTAAGCTTTAAAATTAAGATCATAAAATTAAAAATAAAGGTAACAATATTAGCGACTAGAATAGGAATTGAATGGATTTTTAAACCGTAAATAATCCAACAAATAAGGCCTGTTATAAATAAAATCAACATAACTAATGAAACATCATCAGCTGATTTTGTTTCCCATGTCTTATATAGCTGGGGTAAGAAGGCGATAGTAGTTAGCAGAGCAGCTGAAAAACCAAATAAATCTATATAATTAAAGTGACTCATTCTTTTTTTATAAAAATAGTTATTGATAAAAACTATATAGTAAATTATTATATAGTTCTATCTTGCATTAATAATATCAAAATCTTATGAGTGATCAGTCTGAATTTAATGATGAGCTTTTAAAGGATAAATTGGAAATTTTATTAGATGAAGATAATGAGATTAAAAAATGGAATGAAGGCCTATTAATAAAATCACTTATAGTTTTGCCAATAATAATTTTTATAGTAGGTTTATTTATAGTGAATAGACCAGAAACACTAATAGATATATTATTTTTATTTCTTTACCCTTTAGCCCTAATATTGATAGGTTTGATACTCCTATTTGTTATGAGAAGCAAATTAAAATAGAAGATATTAATAGAATCTTTTTGCTTTAAATCTGTGTTTTCATGTAGCCAATAAGGTAGTCCCACTGTAAGCTATTAGTAATTAAACATTAATATCCAATGGCTGGCGGACCATTATTGCAACTTTGGGAAAACCTACTACCCTTTGCTAAGGATCTAAGAATTCGCTTTGCAATAGCAATGCTTGGTAATGTTCTAGCAATATTATTTATTTTTACCCTATGTAAAATGTTTATTCCAGGATTGGAAGAGCAACTATTTAGTTGATTTCCTAGACCAGAATTGATACATTTCTCTAAAAGAATTAGGATTTAATTTTTCAAATTTATCCCATAATTCTAAATTTTTTAAAGAGTCTTTATCTTTATTATCTATCTGATATTTATCTCTAATTTCTTTTGAAAGAGTAAAACCTAGGAATTCCAGATTAGATACTTTTAACATGTTTTTAATTTCGATTAGCGTGTAACAGTTTTCGTGGGTATGAAAGCAAAGATCTCTACACATTGAAGTTGAGTAGAAATCTGACCAATTACTTATCTCATTTACCTCTTTAATTTCTCCATTCAGAAGATCATTTCGGAAGTTTCTTATTCCATCAATGTTTGGTTTAATATCTTTTTCTTTGATTAGTTTTCTTGCTTTTAGGATTTCTTCTCTTGCATACTTGCTGTACAAACCTAACTTTAAAAAGCCTTCTGGTTCTAATACGTCAAATAGATTTGATAATCCCTTACTAGGCTCATTCATATGGTGAAGAACACCTGAACATTCTATTAAATCAAATTTTTTATTTAGCGATTTCAATTCAAGTAAATCCATTTCTATAAAATTGATATTTTTTAATCCATATTCATCGACCTTTCTCTTTGCATATGAGATACTCGAATTGCTTAGATCGATTGCTGTTATTTCACAATTACTATACCGAGATGCTTCAATTATTTGAATACCCGTTCCACAACCGGCTATAAGAATATTTATTTTTTTATTTGTTAATTGAAATGAATTAGGTTTAATTGTATTTGGTAAAATTTCAGAATTAATAACTGATAAAAAGTTCTGTTTGTTTTCTTTAGCGTATGAATTGTATCTCCATCTAGGATATGGGTTTAATTCATACTGGTTTTTCACTTCTTTAGATGTTGAATCTTTTATATTTCCTATCTTTTTAATTCCTTTTGAAATCTTTTTTTCAGCATTTAACTCTTTAAATTGTAAATTAAGAAGATTATTTAATTCTTTTTTATTTGGTTTATAAGTATTTAAATTAATTATTTGATCATTTATTGAAGATAGAGATTGGTAGCAAGAGATTATTGCTAATTCATAGTCTTGATTTTTATTATTATTGATTATCTTTTTAAGTTCTTTTAGTTTATCCTTTTCTTCTTTAGATATGTAATAGACATACTCATTTAAGAAACATTGTGATCCAAGCCCTATTATAAAGTTGAAAACACTATTACTTATTTTATCTTTGTCTGAATAGTTTAAAAGAATATTCTTGCGTATATTTCCTAAAACCTTTTCCCATAATGGAGAGCAAAATATTAGTAAAGAAAGTGCTTTTACTAATTCCTTATCCTTAATTAAAATATTAAATTTATTGTTTTCATACATCTTCGATTCTAAAATAGATAATTCTTCTAATATTTCTTTGGAGATAAGGCTGTTTATATTCCCAAATAGTTCTCGATGAGATATATCTTTTCTATTTAATAAATTTTTTAGTAATTCTCTATTATCTTTCTCCGATGTGTTTAATGCTTCTCCTTTTTTGATTAATTCACTTATAAGTTGATAACTTAACTCACTATGCTTATGCAATAAAAGTTCTTTTTTTGTAAGTGATAGTGATTTTTTATAATCTCCAATTTGGTTATATATTGTAGCTAGATTTAAATAACAGTTTTCTAATTTATTATCTATCTCTATTGCCATCTTTGTATGAAAAATTGCTTTATCTAGATCTTGTTTCTCTTTGTAGCATGCGCCTAGATTCAAATGAGCGATAGCAGATTTATTATTAATTTCTAATGCCTTCAAATAATATTCTTCGGCTTCATTATATTTATTAGAATCTTTGTTCAATAATCCTAGATTGATATAAGCATCAAAGTAATTCTTATCTAGTTCGATTGCTTTCTCAAGTGATAATCTTGATTCATCATATTTATCTAAACCTTTTAAAATCAATCCTCTAATACAATGCCCATTGGGCAGGCTTGGCTTTAATTGAATTGCTTCTTCAATTATTATTTCTGCTATTTCTAAATGATTTAATTTATAATATAAAAAAGATAAATTTAATTTTGAGTAAATATGATTTGGAAAACTTTTAGCACATTTTTCGTATAATCTTATTGCTTTCTCATTTTCTCCTTTTTCTTCACATATGAGAGCATAATTTGAAATTATATCTGCATCAGAATAACCATTTCTTAAAAAAGCTATATACCCTTTCTCAGCTTCATCTAAATTCCCTTTAATATGATTATTGATTGATTTTGCTTTCAGATCCTTTTCTGAAAGCTTTTGGAGTTTTTTAGAAGAGCCTTTATTCTCTTTTTTCTTTTCCCCGAAACCACTCAATGATTTTTATTTAATTAATATGATTATACAAAAAGTTAATAAACTAATTATTTTAGCTTAATAAATCTATAGTTTCCAAACTGTAGTTAATAGTAATTTATTTATAGATTATGGAGTTAATACACTTTTATTAATTCTTATTCCCTCCAATAAGCCCTAATTTTTTATATAATGTTTTTTATATATTTTAGGATGCAAATGCCTTTAAAGTTAGGTGATCAAATACCTGATTTCTCACTCTCTGATCAACTAGGAGTTTCTAGGACGAATAAACAAGCAAAAGGAAGGCCACTAGTTTTATTTTTTTATCCCAAAGACGATACGCCTGGTTGTACAGCTGAAAATTGTGGTTTTAGAGATAAATACGATCTTTTTAAACTATTTGGGGCTGAAGTTTGGGGGGTAAGTGGTGATGATGAAGCAAGTCATAGATCTTTTGCAGACAAAAATAAGCTACCATTTCCATTATTGTGTGACACAGAAAATTCTTTGAGAAGAGCGTTTGGCGTTCCTAAAGTTCTTGGTTTACTTGATGGTCGAGTAACTTACATTATTGATTCAAAAGGTGTTATTAGGCATATTTTCAATGATCTTTTAAATGGTCCTGCTCATGTTAATGAGGCACTTAGAGTATTAGGCGAGATAAGAAATTAACTTTTAAAACTGTTGATTATTTTTTTCTTAGTAATTATCTAAAAAATAATCAAGATATTAATTTACTACTAACTTCTTTTGCTTGTAGTTTTTCTACTACAGTCTCAGAAGAAATTTTTGCAACGTCATTTAATCCGTTTGCATCAAACCAAGGAGCTGTTGCCCAATCGAAGCCTTTCCCAAAAGTATTGTCTGGTGAGACAATGTACCAATGACATGCCGTGTCGGGGACGTCTACGGCGCATTTTGACCAATTATCGCTCCATTGAGGTACTTGAACCCAAAGTAGAGTGGAGAAAAACAATGAAAATATTGAACTAAACATTTCTTTAGATTTTTTTTATTTTAGCGCTATTAAAGCATGAATGAGGATTTTAATACTCTTTTTTTGCAAGAGAACCAAATAATAATTATAAGTTAAACTAATTATTCTTTCTATCATTTTTTAAGTACCTCAGGCATAGGATTTCCTGGCTCTCTTCATTCTCTCCAGAATTTAAAATCCATTCTTTGAATTCTTGATAAAGAACTGATCTATCTATTTTATTTATTTCAGTCATCCTAATTAGGGTACAGCTAAGAGTTACTGAAACAATTTCTTCAATAGAAGGGCTATTCTTCAATTTTTCTTTTTTATATTAATAAGTTAATTTAATTAAAAATCCATTCTGCCGAGTCTTTTGGTCAATAATTTTATATTCAATTTATCTATTGAATATAAATATGGAGAAATCACAGGGATTTAATAAATATTATTTTGAAACTTTTTATTGTTCGGATATACTACGTTTCTAATCTATTTTTCAATGGAAAGAGACAGTAGAAATAAATCTTTATTTATTTGGATTGAAGAGATTTGGGAAGAAATAGAGGTTCAATTTTATGGAATAATAGGTGCAATATTCTTCTTCGTTCTAATTTATTTTATTTTTCAACCTCTTTGGATGAGAACTGTAATTGATCTTTTTTTGAAAACTAAATTACTTGTAGGTTAAATCCTCAACTAATAGAGAATTTATTACCTATTAATCTCCATGCTGAATTATTAGTGATCTAAACTTTTCTCTTTGGCAACTAATTCTATAAATTTCCATACAAGGGCATGTTTATAGTCGTCCTTATTTGGACAAGCCGAAACTACTTCTTGCCATGAGAAATTATCTTGATCTTTATTATCATTTAGTGGTGAACCAAAATCTCTTGCAAGATTAGATAGAAAATTGTATCCGAGTCTTTCTGAAGTGTATTTGATGATCTCATCTGAGTAACTCATATAGAGCAAGAGAGTGTCAGCTTGATAGTTATGCCTTGTGCAGGCCCCCTCAGAGCAGCCACTACTGGCAATTTCTAAGCATGCTTTATGGTCGTAGGTTTCCTTGATTAACTCAACTAATGTTCCCATTTGATTCTTCCAGCAACACTTGTGTTATAGCTAATAAAAAAATTAATTACGTAATCAACTAAATAACCAAACAAAATTTAGAAAATGACTAAATATTATTTTTGCTTTGATTGCGATTAGGTAAATTTACTAGTTTTTTTATAGTTTCTCAAACGAAAGCAAAAAATGAAAATGCTTAGATTCTTGTTAGGGAATAAAGCAAACTCTTATGAAAGATAATCAAAGAAAGAGAAATGATTGGAAATTTCTCTATGATTTTTAAAAATAAAAATTATTTTAATCCACAAATCTTGAATATAACCATCTAAAAAATGTCCCTATGACTGGAATATTTCCAAATGTTCCAGAACAAAAATCAAAATAATCCCTATGTTCTTTAACCTTACCTTCTTCATCAAATATCAATCTTGTTGTCCCATCGTATAAAAATTCGAGACCTTTTATTTTTAACCCCATTGTCCATTCAACAAAAGCAATATTCTTATTGATGGCAATTGAGTGTGATTCTAGATAAATATCATCACATCTTTTGATTAATCCATCTTGGGCTTTGATATATGCATCAATTCCATTTTTTTCTTGGGTTGGATCTATGAATTTAACTTGTTGATTGTATAAGGATTCCCATTCTTCCCTAGATGGTGCTTTCTCTCCATAAGATAAATTGAAGAATTTTTTTAATTCTTTCTCTTTGATGAGCATTGGATATAATGTCAATGCTTGCAATTTAGATTATTTAAATAGACATCGCGTTAAAGGAGTGTGATGAAGATAACTCAGAAATAGCTTAGATTTAGAATCTATTCAATTAGCTCATATGAACAAGAAGAACATTCTTATTTCTATTGGTGTCCTTGGTATAGGAATAATCCTCTATAAATTGCTTTTAGGACTTGTCCTCCCAATAGCTTTGTTTGTCTCTCTTGGATATGTTTTGAAATTTTTACTTAAGGACTCCGAGTCTGATTCGGTTAAGGAGGTTTCTCAGATTTTTACAAGCAGCGAGTCTTCTTCGTTTTCGTCAATTGACAACATAGTTGAAATTAAACCGATAGAGGAAGATAAGCCTGTTGAGGAAGATAAGCCTATTGAGGAAGATAAGCCTATTGAGGAAGATAAGCCTGTTGAGGAAGATAAGCCTGTTGAGGAAGATAAGCCTGTTGAGGAAGATAAGCCTGTTGAGGAAGATAAGCCTGTTGAGGAAGATAAGCCTGTTGAGGAAGATAAGCCTGTTGAGGAAGATAAGCCTGAGGAAGATAAGCCTATTGAGGAAGATAAGCCTATTGAGGAAGATAAGCCTATTGAGGAAGATAAGCCTTCGTAAGCCGTTAGTATTGGATAGCTTTAATCATTTCTCATATTTCTTTAATGGATACAAATGCAAAAAAAAGTTTTTGGGATTCAAAGCCTTATTGGTGTCAACCTTGGTCAATTATTAGCTTTGGAGTTTTAGTTCTAATTTTCAGTTTTAAACTTTTAAATAACATTATAATCACTTCTGTTTTAGGTTTTTTTATTCTTGTTTGGTGGATAGTATTTTTAATCCTTGCTCCGAATTCGTATCAAGTAAATAATGATAAATGACAATCGTTATTTATTAATTTGTTTTTTGTAATAGCCTTAATAATAAATTATTTACTTAGATCAAAAAAAGGAAATTTTAAGTTCAGTTTTTATTTCTCCTGGTCTCTATTTATTTTTGAAGGGAAGCCTAAGTAACCTCCAGAAAATCGCTTTCGATTTGTCCAGTAAAATTCAACTAACTCTCTTGTGGAGCTTGTTATGAGCGCTTCTCTTCCAATTTCTAGTCCGCTTGAAAGCTTTAGGCTCTTTGTCGATACCCAGCTTGAAGTGCTTGAAGATTCCATTAGATACTCCAGTTGATTGGTTGATTAAATACGCGAAGATTTCCCTACCTCTGTTAGCTGTTTCATTACTCATGCTTAGTAAATTAAATGATTTTGTAAGAGTGGCTGAAAGAAAATCGAGATTCTTCGATACGATAGGAACGTTTCTTTATAGTACATTAGTACTGAATAATGTCAATTTTCTTTCCTTTATTGCTTAATGTGAACTTGGCTATTTGATTCAATTATAAAAAAAAGATTATTTTAACTTTAAAAAATAGTAACAAAAAATAAATAATAAATATAAATTTTTACTATTTTTTCAGCTAAATTTATAAATATAGAGAAAACTTTTTTTAAATTCTTAGATATTTTAAGTTTTAATCTATTATACTTGATTTATTAATCAAAAATATATTTCTTTATAGATTTTTTAGCTAAACTAAAATTTCTAGCTAAATGTAAACTTATCTATTACTAGAATCTCTTGCTTTGAGAAATCACTAGCAGATATGCAATTTATCCATTCTTTATACTCTTGGGCAATTGCTAATTGATCCCTTGGGCTTACCTCTACTGTTCTTTTTAAAATATGAGATAAACCTTTAACTAATAAATCTTCTATGCTATTTGGATCTTCTTGCATTTACTTTTTGCATGTATCCCAGCTTACCTTTAACAAATTTGTTTGTAAATAGAAAAAGGGTTTGCAATCAATTATTTAGTATAGATATTTATATATTAAAAATATATTATGCTGCATTAGTATTATTTTCCTTATCTATTGATGGTATAAATCCGAATTCTTCTATTTCTTCAACTAATGTAAGTTTGGTATCATCTTTACTTGATTTGATACTAACAATATTGGAATTTATTTCCTTATCGCTTTTATTTAACTCCTTAGGTTCTTTTATTGTATCCAAATTTTTAGTTAGAGATCTTTTGAGATTATTAATCATAGTAATATTTATTAAATATATTGACAATGTAATGCTAATTAGAACTAGAAAAATTTTATGTACAAAAAAATATGAGAGAATCAATGTCGGAGATAAATACTCTAGCACCTGATTTATTTTAGTTTTTTTCATAATTAGGCGACATCCTGTTGAGTTCTCTTGTTTTGTCTTTCTATTAAGGTCAGATCAAAGGAAGATTGTATTTGATTGTTGTAATCTAAATCATCAATGAATCTTGATATAGATGCTTTATTTTGCATCCATTTATGCCTTATTGTTTTAGGTAAATCAGGCAGGCTGACTTCTTGCTTGCTTAGTGACTTTATATATCTTTTTCTTTGTCCACTATCTATTGTAGATGTATAGCTTTCATCGTATTGAGAGAGATGCTTTTGGCTGTCTCTTGACTCTGTAATCGCCATTAGCTCCGAAAGGCTTCTGATAAATGGAATCATGCTGCATACCTCTCCTTATTTCTTTTGTTTAGATTATTTTTTAAACTTTCATTTTTTTTATAGGCGTTTATATAGTGTACATCGTAAGATCCTAATCCTTCTTCATGGGGGTTGTATAAATGGATGAATCCATTTCTTGATTTTAAATTCTTATTCATAATCTTAAGCTACCCCCCTTTGAACTTTCTTTTCGCTCAAAGTCTCTATGTTGCAAAGAACTTTAGGCTTGTATTTTTCTTGAAGTACCTTCGTTATTCCTTCCTCTAAGTTGTTGATTTCTTGATTTTTTGATTTTATTTGTTTATAGATTCTAGTACTGAATTTGATGCTTTTCATTTTTAATAATAGTAGTAGGAAATGCTTTTGGTGGCAATCACTAGACAAGTGACTCAATTTTCTCTCTATTTGATAGTAATTTACTTAATTTCTTGTTTTCATCTTGAAGGTTGTTGATGACTTTTTTGTAAGTCTCGATCTTTTCTTTTAGTGATTTGATCTTTTCGCTTTCACTTTTCTGGGATGATTTACTAGCTTTTTTCTTGCTTCCTTTTACTAAGCTTCTTACGGCCGCTTCTGTCATTCTTTCGCCGTTCCCTACGGCTTCGAATACCTTTTGTCGCTCCTTATCGGTCACTCCTTTGCTTCCCATTAACGCTAGCGATCTAGGTGTTAGCGATGCAAGCATGTTGTCGTCTATATCGGAACCACCTAGCCAGTTCGTGTATGCACTTACAAGGTCAATTGCAAACCTTTCTGAGCAGTTAATCGCTCCGGATTTCAAGAAGGCTCTCCAATTGCCAGGCTTGATGTTGCTCTTTATGTCGGAGAGGTTGGCCGCCACGGCTCTTAGCGATTGCCCAACGCAGCTCAGCTCTTCGTTGATTTCGACGACAGATTCTTTGACGTACTCCACCTGTGCAGGTACAAGTCCCTTTGTGACTTCGCTGTTGAGCGGAATATTTGCTAAGTCAACCACCTCCGTAGGCGATAGTTCCATAGGTTTAGCTAAATACGGATTTAATATACGTCTTGTGACGAATCGGAACAATGGATACTGGTGTACTATCTTTTTCGCTCTTGACTCTATAATGTCTTGTTATGCTCGAAGGCGTTTGACTTAGTATAAATTATAGCGAACGCAAGGTATAAAAATATTTTTTTGTAGAAAATAGGGTTTTATGTCTCTCAACTAATAGTTATCATGGTCTACCCCCTTAATATATATTAATACTTCAAATATTATCTATTGTTTTAATCATAATTTCGATAAATACTCTAATTGCTCCTTCTTCTGTGTCTCTAGTTTAGTAAGTGTATTTTTCCTTTCCTTGCCTAATGAGTGTATATACTTATTTTTTTTGGGTTTTTCCTCGTCTAAATACTCAGCTTTAAATGCTAGATAGTTGATTTAGAATCTAACTGATTTTCTCGGTTGAGCTAATTTAAGACGAGGGGTACTGGAGTTACTTCTTTGTTGTAAGCCCTGCCAAGTTAAGCTGATTACCTCTAACTCCAGTTATATCAACACTAATGTACTTTCAGCGCAGAAGCTTATAACGCAGTCATAGCAACTATTCTTGGCTCATGTTCTTTTCTTGTTCGTTAGAGTCTAAGAGGTTCCCTAGCGCTGTGAGGTCGCAACCTCATTCGTTCCATTGATAGAAGAACTCTGTTGAAAAACAAAGTTTCTCGATGTTCATTTATGTATCTTCTGGCCAATGGAATTAATTTTATTAAGGAGTATTTGTTTCATTTTCTAGATTTTATATTTTAGCTAGTTACCCTCTAGTATGTTGATTTCTTTGCAAATCATGGGAAGCTTTAAAGTAAGAATAATTTTACAAATAATACTTTTATCTTTGTTTTCATTATTTAATTTTCAAGAAATTAAGTCTGAAGAAACAAAGAAATTTAAAGTTAATTGTTCCTCTATAGTCCATAGAGATAAAGAATATTGTAAAGGCGAAAATGAATATAAAAGTAGAGAAAAAATAGATGAAAAAACAGGCTTAAAAGTAATTGAATTAGAGAAAGATATCGATTGGAAGGCCAAGAAAGTTAAACTTCCTTGGTCTAGGATAGTTAAGAATATTTCTCAGCTTGATGGCTCTTATGAATATGCAATATATGATAGAGATAAGAAATCAGATTTCAGTACAGGATATACCAAAGCTTTTTTTACTAAATGGACTACAGATTACCTTAAAGGTTATTTCTATACTTCAGGTGGTTGTGGGTTTTGGGTATGTTCATATGAGCCCTTAAGTGTTTATGACTTCCCAAACTTTATAGAGCTATATTTAGGGTCAAAGAGTTATAGAATTTATGGTAATAATGGAGAATTTGTTTTACCTCAGGGATTTATTAATAAGGTTAAAAATGCAGGAGATTCAACTACTTTAAGTCTAAGAATGAAAACTAATGCTGGCTATGAAACTGTTCCTATTGGCGAAGAGACACTACAATCTTTGAAAAGCCTATTCGGAAAAGTTATACAGACTTGGGATAAATTAAATATAAATATAAATATAAATCCTCAATTAGTATCTAAAGTTAATTTAGATGTCGAAATAATAGCTAAAAATACTTTACCTTCTGTTGTTAAACTTAGAAGTGATGAGGGCTCTGGAAGTGGTTTCTTTATTGATAACCAAGGACTTATTCTGACGAATAGACATGTGGTCTCTAGCGGCGATAAACAGTTTCAGGTGATTGCTAATGATGGTACAAAGGTACAAGGAAAAGTCGTATATGTAGATAAGAAATTAGATTTTGCATTAGTCAAAACTCAAAATTCAAGTAATACAAAACCTCTACCAATTTGTTATGCCAAATATCCAAACCATGGTCAGAGTGTTGTTGCACTAGGTTCACCTCTAGGTCTTGCTGGAACAGTTACAAGAGGGATAGTGAGTGCAATTCGTTATCCAAGCGGAGAGTTGCTTGAAGACATCGCTCCTAATTATGTGACCCTAATCCAAACTGATGCTTCCATCAGTCCAGGAAATAGTGGAGGTCCACTTGTGAATTTAAAAGGTGAAGTAATTGGAGTGAATACCTTTAATATTCCTGGAGGTGGAAATGCTCAGAACTTAAACTTTGCAGTTTCTATTGTCGATATTCTCAATGAGTTAGATGTAGATAAACCAGGAGAAATTAATTTTCCTAATGACTGTGGAAATAATCAAGGTTTTCTTTGATTCTAGTTTGCAAGTGTCGTGATCTGTTTGATTGTTCATTGATATTTGCGTGTCATTCATTACACAAATAGATAGGATTAGTTGAGTGAAAGAAATAGGAGAACAAATCCAAATTGATGATTATGTTCTCTCCTCGTTCTTCTGACACATCACTCATCTGTTCTCCTGAGTTCGTTTTGAATCCCTGTTCTCCTATTGTTCTCCTAAATCTGAGCTATGAAAACATTGGGAGGACTGAATAGTGTACTTTCAGGACATAATTTCTACCCTCAATAATTTCTGGAGTGAGAAAGGTTGTTTGCTGCTTCAGCCATATGATTTAGAGAAGGGCGCAGGGACGATGAGCCCTCATTCTTTTTTAAGAGCGATAGGTCCTGAACCTTGGGCTGTAGCTTACCCAGAACCTTGTCGGCGACCGACTGATGGTAGGTATGGAGACAATCCAAATAGAGCACAGCATTATTTTCAATATCAAGTTCTTATCAAGCCTTCTTTAGACGGTATACAAGAAATTTATTTATCTTCTCTCAAAAGCTTGGGGATTTCACCTGAAAACCATGATATCAGATTCGTTGAAGATAATTGGGAATCTCCAACCTTAGGCGCATGGGGAGTGGGTTGGGAAGTTTGGCTTGATGGGATGGAAGTTACCCAATTTACTTATTTTCAACAATGTGGAGGTCTTGATTGCAAGCCTGTTTCAATTGAGATCACTTATGGTTTGGAGAGATTGGCAATGTATCTACAAAATGTTGAAAGTATTTGGGACCTTTCCTGGAATAAAAAGACTAAATATGGTGATATCTGGCTTCCTTTTGAGAAAGGTCAATGTAAGTATAATTTTGAAGAATCTAACTCGGAAAATTTAAGGAAACTTTTTGAAATTTATGAGGAAGAGGCTCATCAATTAATCGCTAAAAAATTACCTGCACCTTGTCTTGATTACGTTTTAAAATGCAGTCATACATTTAACTTATTAGAAGCAAGAGGGGTTATTTCTGTTACTGAGAGAACTAAAATTATTGCAAGAATTCGATCTTTAGCTCGTAAGGTTGCTGAAGCTTGGCTAGAGGAAAGAGAGCACCTTGGCTTCCCTCTTTGTGCCGAAAATTAATTAACTCTAAGTAATAATTTTAGATTAATTCGCTAACAAATAGTTCGAATAATATAAAGCGAAGTATCAAAAGATACTTAAGAATGATTAGCCCCTTTAATGTCTTATTGAATACATTATTATTGGCTGGAAATATTTGTGTGAGGACACAATGAAGCTTTTTCAGCGTTTGCTGGTGGCTCCTGCTGCTTTAGGACTTATGGCTCCATTAGCGGCTAATGCCGATGTTAGTGGTATCTCAAAAGACTCAGCCCCTAATATTGAAGTCATCCAATTACAAGTTGATGAACTTAAATCTCGATTAAGCCAACTTGAGGACGCTTTGGATAAGGCGACTCCAGAAGGCAGTGTTAAGCAAGAAGTTATTCAAGCTCGTGTCGATGGCGTTGAAGCTCAACTCGGCGAAGTAATGGCTGGTCAATTCTCTTCATCTACAAAGATGAGCGGAAAGGCTGCTTTCATCACCGGTTACGTTGATGATGACAATGAGACTGATACAGACAGTATCACAATGGAATACATGTATCAGTTAAATCTGAATACAAGTTTCACTGGTGAAGATAACCTTTATACCCGTATCAAAACTGGTAACGTAAGTGACCATTTTGGTGATTCAAGACAAGGTACTTATTTATCAGCTGCTAATAAAAATGGCGGCACATTAAAGGTAGATAAGCTTTGGTACCAATTCCCTGTTGGAGATTCTCTTCAAGTTTGGGTTGGACCAAGAATTGAAAACTACTACATGCTAGCTAGTGCTGCTTCAATCTATAAGCCAATTACTAAGCAATTTGCTAATGGTCCTAATGGCTCTTCTTATGGTTCAAGCACAAGCCCAGGATTTGGTGTTGCATGGACACAGGAAGTTGATGATCCTTCTGCAGCTAGATGGGCTGTAAGTGCTAACTACACCGCAAAAGATGGAGCTACTTCATCAGGTGATAAAGGTATGTTTGGCGAAAACACCAGAAGTTTCTGGTTGACCAAAATTGAGTATGGCTCACCTCAGTGGCAAGTTTCTCTTGCAACTTCATTTAAAGAAGGAGCTGATACTTATGATGGTTACTATCACACAGCAGCAGCAGACGTTAATGCTGACGTGACAGCATATGGTCTAAGAGCTTACTGGAAGCCAGATACAACAGGAGCTATTCCTGAAGTTCAAATTGGTTATGAGTCAGCTACTATTGATAACGCTGCTGTTGGACAAGCTGAAGATACAGATGGTTGGATGGTAGGTTTTAATTGGAAAGATCTCTTTGTTGATGGCAACAGAGCCGGTGTTGCAATTGGTTCAAGACAGGCTGCATCTAGTATTAAAGGTGGTACATCTGATCCATCTGAGGACAATACAGTTTGGGAAGCTTATTACGAGTTCAGAGTTAACGACGGCGTAAGCGTAACTCCTGCTATTTTCGGCTCAACAGATGTTGAAGCAGAAGGCAAGGACATAAATGGTGCAGTACTTCTTACAGAATTTAGATTCTAAATTCTCAAGAATTACACCATTAAAAAACGCCCCTTTAGGGGCGTTTTTTTTTGTTCAATTTGAAAAAAAATCTTACCAGCAGTTTTCGCCTTCCCCAATAGGAATGCAAACGTCAGCTTTTTTAGCTTTATCAGCAGCTTTTTGAGCAGCCTCGTCAAGTTTTCCATCCTCGTCTGCTTCTTGATCTGTAGTCCATTCTTTTAAACCGCCCATATCACCATGATTATCTCCAGCGATTGAATGATCAGGAATAATTGCGTTGGTTGATAAAGCAGCAGCTGCAGCTAGGAATATTCCTACAGGAGATTTTTTAGGCATATGTAATTAAATTTTTTTGTATTTTGATACCTAAAGTCTATTAATGAAAGTTCTTTTTTTGCTTTTTCATGTATAAAGTGATTAGTTTAATCTCCTAGTCTCCTGAGGATATTGCTGTATGACTGGAAAATTAAATCTAATTCGTCCGATCTTCCATGTTTAGCTAGTAAACCTTTGGCTCCTGCATCTAGTCCGAATAAGAAGTTTCTATCTTCATTATTTTGTACATAGCTTTGAATCCAACCTACGCAAACAAAACGTTCTCCATCTTTAACTTCAGCAACAGAATGTAGTTGAGTGCTGGGATAAATTATCATTTCTCCAGCGGATAATTTGACCTTTTCAGTTTTATTGATCGTCTGTATACATAATTCACCACCTTGATAATCCTCTGGGTTGTTTAAAAATAATGTAAAAGATAGATCACTTCTTCCCGAGGGCATGTAAGGGTTGTCAATATGTGACCCATAGCGATGTCCAGCTAGGGATTGAGTAAACATGACTCCATGAATAAGACTAGGTAATGTAAAACTTTTTAGAAGAGGATTCGAAATTATTTTATTAACAATTATATCTCTAAGATTTATTGATAATTTTGAATTTTTATCTAATTGAAAATTAGATTTTATTTCTGCAGCATGACTTCCTGCAGTCTTTTTACCATCTTGCCAGGATGATTTCTCTGCTTTTAGCTTATTGACTATTTGAAGAGCTTCTGATTTATCTATTAGAGAATGAGTTAAATATTCCATCTTTGATATTTAGATTTAATTTCTATCATAAACTATAAATAAGATATCAATTTATACTTCAATACGTATCAAAGTTGCGAATCTATTTTTAGCAGTATCTTCTTGCCTAGTCTATGCAAAGTTATTAATCCCTTCCCTAGATAGGTTAATGAATTTAATTAAGCGTCTTTTTACTTCAGTAATAGCAGGTACTCTTTTAGTCTCTTCAAGTTTTAATCATGTAAAAGCCTCTGAGAGAGAAGTAAGAATTTATTCTGGCAGACATTACAACACCGATAAGCAGATATATAAGCAATTTGCAGAGGAGACTGGGATAAAAATCCGATTAATCGAGGCTACAGGAATTTCTCTAGTTGAAAGATTGAAAAGGGAAGGATCAAATTCTAAAGCCGATGTGATTCTTCTTGTTGATGCGGCTCGAATTAGCAATGCTGCTAAAAGTGGTCTTCTTCAGTCTTATAGGTCTTCTAACTTAGATAAAAATGTTCCAGTGGAATATCGAGATCCTCAAGCAAGATGGTATGCCTTAACAAGAAGGGTGAGAGTAATGGTTGCTAATCCGAAGAAAGTTGATATAAATTCAATCAAAGATTATTCAGATCTTGCTAATCCTTCTTTAGAAGGTCTTGTCTGTGTGAGAAAAAGGAGCAGTCCATACAATCAATCTTTAGTCGCTAATCAAATTGTCAATAAAGGAGAAGCCCAAACTAAAGAGTGGTTAAAAGGGATGATTTCAAATATCTCTCAGCCTTTTTTTCCTGGTGATATTGGTGTTATAAGAGCTGTTGCTCAGGGTAAATGTGGCGTAGGTATTGTTAATCACTACTATGTTTCAAGAATGCTTGCAGGTGTAAATGGTCGAAAAGATCAAAGGTTGGCTAAAAAAGTAAAGGTTCTTACTCCTAGTCCTGCTCATGTAAATGTCAGTGCAGGTGGAATTGCTAAATATGCTGAAAATAAAGAAGAAGCAATTCAACTCCTGGAGTATCTTGCTTCTCCTGCTGGGAGTAGTGGGTTAGCTGGCCCAACATTTGAACACCCTTTAGTTGGTTTTAATAAAACCAATGAGGTTGCTCAATTTGGAGGATTTACTCCTGACAGTGTGACCATTGATCAATTAGGAGCAAATAATAAAAAAGCAATACAGCTTATGAGAAATGAAGGTTGGGATTAAATATCTATGAATTAGATTTTTAATTCTGCTTATTCTTCAATGGAACTAGAAGATTGCCTTAAACTGACTTCTAGGGAGAGGTGGCTGAGTGGTCGAAAGCGAACGACTCGAAATCGTTTGATAGCTAAAACTATCCGTGGGTTCGAATCCCACCCTCTCCGTGTTCTCAGAAAGTGAATTTTTCCTACATATTTTCTTGAAGACTTTTAAACTGACTGTATTGAATGTGCTTAAAATAAAGAAGAGGTGTAAATCATTTGAAAAAATTACAAGAGCCTTCATCTTTTTATTATGAAGCAATTAATTTGATTGATTTAGATGATTATGATGGGGCTATTAACTCTATAAAAAAGAATATTGATAGTCTTGAAAATCCAGATGATATTGCTTTAGCATATTTAAATTGTGGTTTCTTGAATGATAAGTTAGGAGAAAATGTATCTGCTATTGATGACTTCTCAAAGTCAATTTTTTTTGAATCTAAAATAGATATTATTAAAGAAAGGTCTAAAGATATTTCATTTAGTGGTAGAAGTAACTCTAGATATAAAACTGGAGATTATCAAGGAGCAATAGATGATAAAAGAAAAGCTAAAAAAATTAGATTATTGGAAATTGATAAATCCAATGAATTAGGTAACACTAAAATAGATTATAAAAATATTTTGTTAGGTACATTTAAAAAAACGGATCTAGAACCTAAATATAATGCTCTGATTAAAGGTTCAGATATACGAAAAAGTAAATATGATTTAATATCAGATTATAAAAAAGTAATTAGTCAGAAAAGAAAAGAGGAGGTGATAGAAAAATTAGAGCTTATTAGCGAGTCAAAGTATAAAATAGGAGATTATAAAGGTTCTATTAAAGCTATTAGAAGAGCAGAGAAATATTATTGATTATCAAAAAGTTGGATTTATTTTTTTTACCAATAAGGATCACTAAAAAATCAACATTCAATTCTTTTTTGTTTGTCTGAATGATTCACTCTTTTATTTTATTGCAACTCAAATCTTATAGAGAAAAATAAGAGTGATAATATCTATTTTATTAGATACATCTTCATTTTGAATTCTGAACATTTATCTAGTAGTTTATGTAAGCAATTAATAGATTGATGAGCGGTAAATTTAATCCCAAGATAATATAGAAATTCTTTATAGCGAATAAATTAAATCAATAAAAAAAAATGATTTTTTAAAAATAGTTGAATCTTTATAATAAAAATTATAAAGATTCAACTATTTTTAATTCATAAAGATATAATCATCTCTCATAGTATAAGACAATCTTTTTAAGCTTTAAATCATATGCGATCTTCTCCTTGCCGAAATTTAGTAACTGGAGGAGCAGGTTTCTTAGGATCTCATTTGGTTGATCGTTTAATGAAATCAGGAGAGGAAGTTATATGCTTGGATAATTTTTTTACTGGTAGAAGAACAAATATTGCTCATTGGATTGGTCATCACTCCTTTGAATTGATTCGTCATGATGTTACTGAGCCAATAATGCTTGAGGTTGATAAGATATGGCACTTAGCCTGCCCTGCATCGCCGATTCATTATCAATTTAACCCTGTTAAAACATCTAAAACTTGTTTTCTTGGAACTTATAACATGCTTGGATTAGCAAGAAGAGTAGGGGCGAAAATATTGCTTGCAAGTACTAGTGAAGTTTATGGAGATCCTGATATACATCCTCAACCGGAATACTATAGAGGTAATGTTAACCCCATAGGGATTCGTAGTTGTTATGATGAAGGAAAACGTTTAGCTGAATCATTATGCTATGACTACATGAGAATGAATAATACAGAGATAAGAATAGCTAGAATATTTAATACTTATGGACCAAGAATGTTATTAGATGATGGTAGATTAATTAGTAATTTTCTTGTTCAATCAATTCTTGGAGAGGACTTAACAATATATGGAGATGGAACACAAACCAGAAGTTTTTGCTTTGTTGATGATTTGATAGAGGCTTTGATTCTATTTATGAACTCATCCAATTCTGGACCTTTGAACTTAGGTAATCCTGAAGAATTATCTATTATTGAAATAGCAAAAATGATTAAAGACAAATCGAAAAAAAATATTAGGTTAAAGTTTTTAGATCAACTGGAAGATGATCCAAAAAGAAGAAAACCTTTAATAGACCTTGCTAAGACTGAGTTGAATTGGGAACCAAAAATCCCTTTTAAAAAAGGATTAGAAATTACAAGAGATTATTTTAACGAAATTCTCAATTAAATTTTTATTTTATGTAGTAATATGTTCTTAGCTTTGCGTTTATTATTTTATTTATATGATGATTTTAGAGATTTAAACTTTTGAAGACTTCTATTGGTCTATATTTAGAATATCAAGCTATTGCAAGTATCGAGATTGGTACAACGAAACAAAAAAATCATATTAAAAGCGAATCTTAGTTGTAAGGATTTATTTTTTGTCCCTTTTTCTCTTGATAAAATAGCTGAAAATTCTGTTTTTTATACAAATAGTTCTATTAAATTTAATAAAGAAGAAATCATAACGCAGGCAAATAGCTCAATGATAAAAGGAAATTACTTAGAAGCTTCTAAATATTATCAATTATTTTTAGATCAAGGTTATTCCGATCCTAGTGTTTTCGCAAATTATGGAATTATTTTTCAGACGTCTGGTCAATTAAATAAGGCAATCGAGCTCTATCTAAAATCAATTAACTTATATCCCCAAAGCCCTCATGCATATTCTCATATAGGAACGATTTATAAAGATCTTGGCAAATTAAAAGAATCTGAAAGTGTATTAAAAAAAGCTATTGAATTAGATCCTTTTTTTACAGATGCATACTTTAATTTGGCAAATACTTTAAGGGCTTCAGGTGATTACCCTGAGGCAATATTCAATTATAAAAAAGCTTTAGAATTAAATCCTGATTTTGCAAAGGCAAAGTCCGTGTTAATTGAATGTAAAGCACAAATATGTGATTGGAGTGATTTAAATAATCAGAATTATTGGCTAAAAGATTTAGGTATAAAGGGTGGTTCAATTGAACCGATGAGTACAATGTATGCTGAAGATAACGCTTCTAAGCAATTACAAAGATCCCAAAATCTTTATAAAAAAAGATTTGCTCGACAAGAAAAACTTATTAAAAATAAAAAACATAAAAAAATTCGTATCGGTTATTTTTCTGCAGACTTTAAAGATCATCCTGTGATGCATTTGATATATAGGATTTTTGAATTACATGATAATTCTAGTTTCGATATATATATATATTCATTTAATGCTGAAGAAAATAAATTCACAAAAAGTTTAAAAAAATTTGTATTTTCATTAAAATATTTATATGGGATAAGTGATTTAGATGTAGTTAAATTAGTTCGAGATGATCAAATTGATATAGCTGTAGATCTCATGGGATATACAAATAATAATAGGATGTCTATTTTTTCTTATCGTATTGCTCCTATTCAAATTAATTATCTTGGTTATCCAGGTACACTAGGATCAAGTTCTATTGACTATATTATAGCTGACAATATTATAATTCCCAAAAAATATGAAAAATTCTATTCAGAAAAGATAATAAGAATGCCACATTGTTACCAATGCAATGATAATAAGAAAGTAATTTCTAAAGATAAATTTAAACGTACAGATTTTCAACTTCCTGAAAAAGGAATAGTATTTACTTGTTTTAATGCAACAAAAAAAATTACATTCAAAGAATTCGATATTTGGATGAGGCTTCTTAAAAAAGTAAAGGGAAGTGTTCTTTGGCTCTACAAATCTAATAAATGGTCTGTTGAAAATTTATATTTAGAGGCAAAAAAAAGGAATGTAGATCCTCAAAGTTTAGTATTCGCTGATAGGTTGCCTTTAGAAAAGCATCTTGCCAGGCATTCACTTGGAGATATTGGCTTAGATACATTTAACTATAACGGACACACAACAACATCCGATGCCCTTTGGTCAGGGCTGCCAGTCTTAACTAAAATTGGCGAGAGCTTTGCTGCAAGAGTATCTGCTAGCTTGCTTACATCTATTGGCTTACCAGAACTTATTACTCATAGTGAAGATGAATATGAACAATTAGCGCTAAATCTTGCAATGAATCCAGATAAAATTAAACTTTTAAAAGATAAACTAAGGAATCAAAGAGAATCATCAAATCTTTTTAATTCTAAATTATATACTAAAGAATTAGAACAGAAATTAAAAGAGTTACTGTCTTGAAACTATTAGGAAAGAATATTTTTGTACTTTCCTTATATATTTTTTTTAATCTTAATCCCAGATTATAAAAAAGTTATTAGTGAAATAAGAAGAGACGAGGTGATAAATGAATAAAGCTTATTAGTGAATTAAAGTATAAAATAGAAGATTATAAAGATTCTATTAGAGCTATTAGAAGAGCATAGAAATAATATTGATTATCAAAAAGTTGGATTTTTTTTTTACCAATAAGGATCACTAAAAAATTCAACATTTAGTTCTTTTTTGTTTGGAACATTAGCAATACATGCACGTACAACTTCTCCGTTGACTTCTATTTCGCAAGCACCGCAGCTTCCTCCTAGGCATCCAGTAGGAATCTCGATATCAGCTTCATAGGCAGCTTTTAACCAATCATCTCCAGGAGAACAATTGCTTGATTTCTTATTAGGCCAGTTAATTTTTACAGTATTCATTGTTTAAATCATTTGATTAAAATATCTATATTTATATTTTTTTCGAAGGCATCAGTTAATAAATCTAATAATTTTTCTCTTTTATCATTATTATTCTCTTCATCAATTCTTAAATGATTTAATCCCTTTTTCTGTCTTATTTTATTGATCCATTGCCTACGCCATTCATCATTTTCAAAAATGCCATGTAAATAAGTTCCTCCAATAAAACTTTTATCTTTTTTTTCAATTACCCACCCTAAAGAACTGTTTTTAAATAGTGAAATAATTTCGGAATCTTTATTATTGATCAACTTACTTTCCCCGTAATGCATTTCAAACCCCTTTATATTCTGAGAACCTGGCCATGAAACTTTTTCTTCTCTTTGAGAGGTGTGCTTGCTTTCTCCAAAAGTTGTTTTGATTGGCAAAAGGTTCATCCCCATATTTGAAGATGCACTTATTTCATTAATACTTTCCTGCTTGTGTGGGTCTTCCAATGTTTTTCCTAGCATTTGTAACCCTCCACATATGCCAAAAATATTTCCCCCTTTTTTGGCATAATTTTTTATTTGATTGCTCAAACCAGTTTTATTTAGACTTTCTAAATCTTTAATTGTTTGTTTGCTTCCAGGAATTATTAATACATCTGGATTACCTAGGTCTTGTCCAGGTTCTATCCATCGCATTTGAATACTTGAATCGCTAAAGAAAGGATCTAAATCAGAAAAATTGCTAATCCTAGGTAATTTTATTATTGCTATTTCTATTTCTGCACTTTGATTTATTTGTTTCCTTTCAAGTAAGTCAAGGGAATCTTCAGGTGGAAAAATCTCTTTTAGCCACGGTAATATTCCTAAAACTGGGATTCCTGTTTCTTTTTCTATCCATGTGACGCCTGATTCGAATAAGGCTTTGTCACCTCTGAATCTATTAATAATTATTCCTTTAATTAATTTTTTTTCATCAGGTTTCATCAATGCAATTGTTCCAATGATCTGAGCAAAAACGCCTCCTCTTTCAATATCTGCTACTAAAATACAATTTGCATTTAGAAATTTTGCTAATTTCAAATTTGTAAGATCTTTATGTTGCAAATTCACTTCTACGGGACTTCCAGCCCCTTCAATAATCAGTCTTCCGTCGGTTTTACTCTTTAATAATATTGCTAGGCCTTTTTTAATAGCCTCCCATCCTGAATCGAACCAGTCTTCGTAATAATTGATCGCTCTGCTAGTGCCGACACTTTTGCCTAGATGAATTACTTCACTTGTACAATCCCCTTTTGGCTTTAGAAGCACAGGATTCATTTCAGCACTTGGCTCTAAGCCTGCAGACCAGGATTGAAGGGCTTGAGAATATGCCATTTCTCTTCCCTTCGTATCAACCCAAGCGTTATTGCTCATGTTTTGGCCCTTAAAAGGTATTGGCTGTTCCCCTTTCCTTTTTAAGCATCGACAAATAGCAGTAGCTATGAGCGTTTTACCTGCGCCACTTGAGGTTCCTAAAACCATGAGTGGAGTCCTTTTGAGATCTATGTTCATCTCGGTGATAATTGATACTTTAGGCATTTAATTAATTTTTTTATAAGCGATAATCTTTTAGTAAATAAATCTGCATGGCTTTCTAGTACTTTTCTTCCTGTTGGTGTAATACGAACTTTTGAAGTAAGCCCTTGGCCATCAACTTCCCTTCTTAATACACCAATTTTAATTAATTTAAGAAATTCATTCTCGATGAATAAAGAACTATTGATAAACATAAATTCCTGTCTCAAATATTTTGATTTATTTTCAAAAACATCTTGAGCACTAAGACTCTCTTTTTGAAGACTTTGAAAAAGAAGTAAGTTAAAGGGACAATTCCTAATCCCTTTTTTTGCTCTTCTAAAGATTTTTTGGTCAATCAGCAACATTTAATTAAAAGGATTTATTTTTTAAATAGAAGATCAATAATGATCGTAAGTATTAAAAAATTTAGTTTTCTATGTTTGTGCTTGCCTCTGCATCCAAAGCACGTCAAAAATTACTTGATCAAATAGCTTTGAGGCACAAAGTTATTGTAAGTGATTTTGATGAGACACAGCTTCAGGAACCAGATCCAATTTTGAAGGTCAAATTATTAGCCAAGGGTAAAGCTGACAGTGCATTAAAAAAGTTGATAGAAGAAAATCATGTCTTAAATACTTATCAAGCTTTATTAGGTTGTGATTCTTTGTTTGAGTTTAAGGGGGAAATTTTCGAAAAGCCAATTAATAAAGAGCAATTGATATCTAGATGGCAAAGAATGTCTGGTCAATCTGGTTTCTTACATACTGGTCACTATTTGATTTCGTTGGATAATTCTAAATCTGATATGGAAAGTATTTCACAAAATAATAGTTGCGAGGGAGTTGTGAGCACAAAAATTGAATTTATGAATTTATCCAATTTTGAGATTAATAAATATGCCTCAACTTCAGAACCATACAATTGTGCAGGAGGCTTTGCCATTGAGGGAAATGGAGGACTTTTTATTAAAAAAATAGATGGATGTTTTAGCAACGTTATTGGTCTTAGCTTACCTTGGTTAAAAAATAATTTAGAAAAATTTGGTTTATCTCGCTTGCTTTTAGATAGATAAATAATTTTAAGGTCAAATATTTTTAACAATAAAAAAAGCCCTCTTATTAGAGGGCTTTTTTTATTTATTAAGAGATCTAATCTAGATCAGGCATTGAAAGAGCAGGCTCTTGTGAACGACTGATACCTTTTTCAAATCCAGCTGCAGCGGCTCTAGCACGACCAGCATGCCAAAGATGACCTACAAAAGTAAACCAACCAAGGAAGAATTGAGCACCTGCTAGCCATTGACGCAAGTTAACAAAGTTAACAGCATTAGGCTCAGTAATGATTCCACCAACTGAGTTGATAGAAGCGTTTGGAGCATGTGTCATGTATTCAGCAGCACGGCGAACCTGCCAAGGCTGAATATCATTTTGAATCTTCTCAAGGCTGAGACCATTTGGTCCTCTAAGAGGCTCAAGCCAAGGTCCTCGGAAATCCCAAAAACGCATAGTCTCTCCACCAAAGATGATTTCACCAGTAGGAGAACGCATTAGGTATTTACCTAAACCAGTCGGACCCATTGTTGAACCTACATTTGCTCCAATTCGTTGGTCGCGAACTAGGAATGTAAAACTTTGGGCCTGAGAAGCTTCAGCGTTTGTTGGACCGTAGAACTCAGATGGATAGGCAGTGTTGTTAAACCAGATGAAACATGAGGCAACAAAACTTGCGACACAGATTCCACCTAACGCATAACTTAGAAGTCCTTCACCGTTCCAGATAAAGGCTCTCCTTGCCCATCCATAAGGCTGAGTGAAGATATGGAAAAGACCACCAATTATTTCAATCACTCCCAGGTAAACATGTCCTCCGACAATATCTTCCATTGAGTTAACACCAACCATCCAACCACCACCACCCCAAGGGGTTGATAGTAAATATCCAAAAATAATTCTTGGATCGAGTGTTGGGTTGATCAACCTAACTTCTCCTCCACCAGGAGCCCAAGTGTCGTATGCACCACCTATGTACATCCAGTTAATGGACCATAGAAGAGCACCAACGCCTAGAACAACCAAATGAAAACCAAGAATGTTGGTCATTTGGTTTTTATCTCTCCAGTCAGTTGAGAAGAATGGGAAATCTTCTTCAAGTTTCTCTGGACCTGCGAGGGAGTGAAAAACACCACCAAAGCCAAGGATTCCAGATGCAACTAGGTGAATAACACCAGCAATGAAGAAAGGCCATACATCTGTGACTTCTCCACCTGGACCAATGCCGTATCCAAACATGGCTACGTGAGGCATACAAATTAAGCCTTGTTCCCACATGGGTTTATCCATGGTGAAGTGACTTACTTCGAAAAGCATCATCGCGCCTGCCCAGAACACAATTAGTCCTGCGTGAGCAATGTGAGCGCCTAAAAGTCTTCCTGAAAGATTGATTAGCCTTGCATTTCCTACATACCAGGCGTAACCAGTCTCTTCAAGACTTTGATTAGGAGCGTTGAGTAAACTATTAAAGGGCGTTTCCACGTGGGAGTACCTCCTCAGGGAATACAAAGTTTTCGTGTGGTTGGTCTACAGAAGACATCCATGCACGCATACCTTCATTAAGAAGGATATTTTTTGTGTAGAAAGTTTCGAATTCAGGATCTTCAGCAGCTCTGATTTCTTGGCTAACAAAGTCGTAAGCACGAAGGTTTAGAGCTAATCCAACGATTCCAATTGATGCAGCCCACATACCTGTTACTGGTACGAAGAGCATCAAGAAGTGAAGGAAACGCTTATTTGAGAAAGCAATTCCGAAAATCTGACTCCAGAAACGGTTTGCTGTAATAAATGAGTAAGTTTCTTCTTCTTGAACTGGATCGAAACCTCTAAATGTTGAACTCTGAGCTTTACCTTCAGAGTACTGACTTGAATCTTCATAAAGAGTGTTCTGAACTGTTGCACCGTGAATAGCACAAAGAAGAGCACCACCAAGAATTCCTGCTACTCCCATCATGTGGAATGGGTTAAGCGTAATGTTGTGGAATCCTTGAATGAAGAGGATGAAACGGAATATTGCTGCAACTCCAAAAGAAGGAGCGAAGAACCAACTGTGCTGTCCTAATGGATAGATAAGGAAGCAAGCAGTAAATACTGCAATAACTGCTGAGAAAGCAAGTGCGTTATATGGACGGATACCAACTAGTCTGGCAATTTCGAATTGACGAAGCATGAAGCCGATAAGACTAAACGCGCCGTGAAGAGCAACGAAATTCCAAAGGCCACCAAGTTGGAACCAACGTGTTAAATCGCCCTGAGCTTCTGGTCCCCAAAGGAATAGAAGACTGTGACCCATGGCATCGCCAGGAGTACTAACAGCGGCTGTGAGGAAATTGCATCCCTCAAGGTAAGAACTGGCTACACCATGGGTGTACCAGGAAGAAACGAAGGTTGTACCTGTAAACCATCCACCAATAGCTAGGAAAGCCGTAGGGAAGAGTAGTAGTCCAGACCAACCAACAAATACGAATCGGTCGCGCTTTAACCAGTCATCGAGGGCGTCAAACCAACCTCGTTCTGTTGCGCTTCCAACAGCGATCGTCATGGGAGGAGCGTTGCTGAGCTTTTGTATACGTCGAGGACTTTAACAACGATGACGGGGTTTGTGGGTAAATCTTTAACTTGATGAAATCCCTTGTATTGAAATGAGATAAAATCAATTTTTTTTATTGCTACTTATTAATAGTCAAAAACTTAGTCTCTATAATGTTTTGAAAGGGATGTTCTTCCCAATTTCATTAGATTATGTCATCTGAATCAAAGCTAAGCCAATCAGAAAAAGAGTTATCTGGTTTGGTTCTGGAACAGAAAATTAAAGGTTCGCGTAAGGTTTCGAACTATCTTGTTGCTTCGATGCTAACTATCGGCGGGGTTGGTTTTTTGTTGGCTTCATTCTCTAGTTATTTTGGAAGAGACTTTTTACCACTAGGAAATCCTTCTACCCTGATTTTTGTTCCTCAAGGATTGGTTATGGGTCTTTATGGTGTAGCGGCTTTCTTATTGGCTATTTATTTTTGGAGACTTATAAGCATCGATTATGGTTCTGGCATAAATAGATTTGATAAAAATAAAGGAGTTTTATCTTTGTCTCGGAGAGGTTTATTAAGGAATATCGAAATAGAAATCCCCATTGATGAGATTAAAGCTGTGAAATTAGAGGTAAGAGAAGGTTTTAATCCACTTAGGAGAGTATCTTTGAGAATTAAAGGTAGGAAGGATTTACCAATATCCAGAGTTGGATCTCCTAAACCATTATTAGATTTAGAGAATGAGGGTGCTGAAATTGCGAGGTTTTTAGAGGTTAATCTTGAAGGAATTTAAAAACAAAATTATAAGACTTTCAAATAATTCAATTTTAACTTATAAGATTTTTCAACCAGTTTATATCTTTCTAGTTGTCAATTTATTTTTAATATCAGGATGTTCAAGTATAAATAAAAGTGAAGATATAAATATATGTTCTAAGACAAAACTCCCATGCATAGATTCAAATGAATATGTTTTATTAATTACTAATAAAGGAAAGATAACGCTAGAACTATATGGAAAATCTGCTCCAATAACCGTTGGAAACTTTATAGATTTTGTAGAAAAAGGTGCCTATAATAAAACAATTTTTAATAGGGTTATTAACCAACCTTACCCTTTTATCGTAAGAGGCGGAGACAATACTTCAATAGGAAATCAAAATAAGTTTATAGATACTAAAACAGGAAGGAAAAGATATATTCCCTTGGAAATAAAACTAAAGACGAAAAATTTACCAATATATGGAAAAGAAATTGATGCGCCTAGTCAAATAAATAATATTGAACTTAAGCATAAAAGATCATATTTATCTATGGCGAGGTCTAAATCAGTAAATTCAGCAAATTTGCAGTTTTATATTTTACTAAAGTCTTTACCTGAACTTGATGGAAGGTATGCTGTCTTTGGAAAAGTGATTAATGGTATGAATGTAGTTGATATAATTCAAGAAGAAGATTTTATAATTGAAGCTAAAAGAGTTGAACCTTGAGGGAAACTATTAATTTTTAGCTTTTTAACATTTCTGTGTTTACACCTGAGGCCCTCTTAAGAGCAACTTTACCTGTTCTCGCGATTTCTAAAATTCCATAAGGCTTCAATAAATTTTCTAGAGCAACAAGTTTGCCTGGATCTCCAACAACTTCAAGTGTCAGAGCACTATCCGAAACATCTACAACTTTTGCTCTAAAGACTTGAACAAGATCTAATATTTTTCCTCTGTTTTGAGATGATGCCGAGACTTTCAAGAGCATTAACTCTCTTTCTACAGCAGGTAAAGTTGTTAAATCGAGAACTTCTAAAACATTTATTAATTTGTTGAGTTGTTTGGTCATTTGTTGAAGCGTCGATTCGTCACCTTGAACGACCATTGTTAATCTAGATATCCCTTTGGCTTCTGCAGGACCAACAGCAAGGCTGTCAATATTAAATCCTCTACGTGCAAAAAGGCCTGCAATCCTGCTTAATGCTCCAGACTCATCCTCAACTAAAACTGAAAGTGTGTGCTTCATATTTTTACTTAGAAGTTTTTAAGCTCTTAAGCCATCTCATAACAATTTGATTGAAATGTTCCGGTAATTCATCGTGGGGACAATGGCCTGATTCATTAATTACCGTTAATTTAATCCAAGGATGGAGCTTTATTAGTTTTTTTGCTAAAAATATAGGTATCAATTTATCCTGTTTGCCCCAAATTAATAAAATTGGTGGACGATTTGGTAGGTTTTGAATTTTGTCAATAATAGACGGACCTTTTGCAGAATTTGGTCTATTGCTCATTCCTATGCACATAGCTCTAAGAGCTTTGGAGGCATTGACTCTCCTGGCAGGGACTGTAACTATCCTTTTTAGTGCAGTGTCATTTGAAATTGTGCGAAAATAGGCGCTTTGAAGAGCAAAAGTAATTAATTTTGTTTTTGATATTAAATTTACTAAGGCTTTAAGTGGAAATAAATGAAATACAATCTTTATCAAAAAACTTTTAACTTTTAAAAGCCAATTTGGAAAATAAAATTTAATTGGATTAACAAAAACTGGCTCTGGTAGTGGTGCTGCAATTATTGTTTTTATTAACTCTGGTCTGTTAGAGAGAATTGTTATTGCTGTTAAAGCTCCCAATGAATTTCCAATCAATATAACCTTTCCGTTCTTTTGAATGTCTACAATTTCATCAAGAAAAGAAGCTAATTGATTTGCCCAAAATTGATTATCTAAATGATTTATTTTTCTTGGAAGATTTTGCTCTGATTTCCCAAAACCAATTAAATCTATTCCGAAGACCCTAAAACCTTCTGATGCAAATATTTCTGCATTATTTCTCCAGTGATCACAGCTAGCTCCAAACCCATGAACTAAAACTATGGGAGGATCAGATTCCTTTCCAGTCTCTCTGAAGTGAACCCTAAGATCTTTGTAGCTCCAATATTTAGACTCACCCCAATCTGGAGATCCCATTAAAGACTCTTTATTAAGAATATTTTGCTGCATTTAGATCAAAAATTACTTTAACTTTGTTTTTTATTATTTATAGTTTCATTTTAAGTTTATTTTAAAAATTTGCTCATGCCTTTCGATTGTGGCCTGAATGTAAGGTCTTTAGGTTTTAATAGTAATGAGTTAAGTTATCTGAATGGCATCAGAAATTTTTGGAATCGCTGCAGTCTTTTGGGTTTTGATACCCGTTGGGCTTTTAGGAGGAGTCCTTCTCTTGAAACTTCAAGGTGATTAATTTCCACAATCCATAGTTTGCCCATTTAAGCTCGATTCTTGTAATGAATTCAACTATGCAAGTTCTGGTGATTGGTGGCACAGGAACTCTTGGTCGCCAAATAGCCAAAAACGCCATAGATGCAGGGCATAAAGTGCGCTGTATGGTTAGAAAACCAAAAGCTGCTTCATTTCTTCAAGAGTGGGGATGCGAATTGACTCGTGGAAATTTAATAAATAAAGAAGATATTGAGTATGCACTTGATGGCGTTGATGCTGTTATTGATGCAGCAACCAGTAGACCTGATGATCCACGCAGCGTCTACGAAACGGATTGGGATGGAAAATTAAATCTATTTAATGCTTGCGAAGAAAAAAATGTAAAAAGAGTAGTCTTCTTATCATTGCTAGCAGCGGAGAAGTATAGAGAAATTCCATTAATGGATATCAAATACTGTACTGAAGAATTGCTGGTAAGTTCCTCCTTGGATTACACCATTCTTCAAGGTGTTGCTTTCATGCAAGGAGCCATAGGTCAATTTGCTATTCCCATATTAAATAATGAACCAGTTTGGATAAGTGGAAATCCTACTGATATTGCTTATATGAATACGCAGGATATTGCTCGATTTGCTGTTGCAGCCTTAGATAGGCCTCAAACCATAAAAGGAAGATTTCCAATAGTTGGACCGAAAGCATGGAGTGCTAAAGGATTAGTTGATTTATGCGAAAAGTTCAGTGAAAAAAAAGCAAGAGTATTAAAAGTTTCCCCAACAATAATTTCTATTGCTCAGTCAGTTGTATCGTTTTTCGAACCAACATTGAATGTTGCAGAGAGGCTCTCTTTCTCTGAATTGAGCGGCAGTGGAGGGAAGTTGGATGCTCCGATGGAAGATACTTATACAGCTTTTGGGTTGAATCAAGCTGATACAACAACAATGGAAGGTTATATAAAAGAGTATTACGGAGTCATATTGAAAAGGCTTAAAGATATAGGAGTTGATCTTGATATTGAAGAAAAAAAGAAATTCCCAATTTAAGCTATTGCAAAAAAATAGTTAATATGTACTATTAGAAAAACAACCTTCTGCGATGTCTATTAGTCAAATTAAGAACCTGAATAGAAGATTAGAAAATCTATCTAAAGAAGCGTCTTCGGAACTAGATAAGTTATGTGGTAATGAATTATGGAAAAGTATTGGTTTTGAAGCTTTTGATGGTTTAGCTGATGCAGGCTTAAGAGCTTCTGCGAATTATTATTATGGACAATTTCAAACTGCTAGAGAGTTGCAAGACATTTTTAGTTAAATATACATTTATTGGTTAATTAAAGACTTTTTAGAATACAATCATTTTAGTTAATTAGTGATGCAAAAAAAAACACATGATTGAAACATCCGGCGTTATTGAAAAAGAACAAGGCAATGGATTTTATCTTGTAACTCTTGAACAGCCCGCTGGACATCAATGCTTATGTAGGGCAGCAGGAAAATTAACAAAATTCAGAATAAAATTGCTTGCAGGAGATAAAGTTCTTGTTGAAATCAGTCCCTATGATTTAACACGTGGACGTATTACATATAGAGAAAGAAACATAGGCCCTGGAGGAGGAAGGCAAGGTGGCAATAGACCAGGAGGGCCACGAAAAAGATAGACCTTGAATTGCTAATTAATTAGTTCATCTAATGCGGCTTTATATTCACTTCTTGCTTTAACGCCTTTCCATTGTTTTTTTAATTCCTTATTTTTAAAAAGTTGAACCGTTGGAGTCCCGCTTACTTCCGCTTGTTTGGCAATATCTTGGTCATTTTCAATATCAATTTCAACACCTATAGCGTTCCCTTTTGACTCGTTAAGAACTCTATGAAGTTGGGGCTTGAGAATGTGACAAGGGCCACAACTGCTGGATGTATAAACTACGAAGAGAGGTTTTTCTGTCTCGTGATACAACTTTCTTAATGCATAACTTCCCTTTTGCCATGTCTTGTCGGGGTCAAAATTTACCTCGTTACTAATTTCTAAAGTTTTTGTTGTCTCAGCTTTTGAGGGCTCTAATTCAACTCTTTTTATAAGTGTTGCTAAGTTGTTTTTTGTGAGCCATCTTTCAGCAGCTAAAGCTGCTTTGCAACCGCTGCCTGCCGCAGTAACACCTTGTCGCCATTCAGAATCAGCAACATCTCCAGCGGCATAAACACCTTCTAATGAGGTTTCAGGTCTTCCAGGTTTTGTTAGTAAGTAACCTTTTGAGTCTGTTCTTAACTGGTTGGTAAATAAAGAGGTGTTGGGAGTATGGCCAATTGCATAAAAAAGTCCCTTAGCTAAAATTTCATCTTCTTGGTTAGAGTCTCTTCGTTTAACTTTTAATTTCTCCAGCCAATCATTACCGATAACATCTAAAAGCTCTGTCTCCCAATGAATCGTAATGTTGGGATTTGCTTCTACTCGATCGGCCATTGCAGCAGAAGCCCTTAGTTTTCTTGATCTGACTAACAAATGTACATGGCTTCCATATTTTGTTAAATATTCGGCTTCTTCACAAGCCGAGTCCCCTCCTCCAATTACGGCAAGTTCTTCGTTTCTAAATTGAGGGGTTGCTCCATCGCAAATTGCACAGGCACTAATACCTTTACTCCAGAATAATTTTTCATTTTTAAGACCTAGACGATTGGCGCTTGCTCCGGTGGAAATAATTAAGGAGTTTGTTTTGATTTTTTGGGTAGTAGTAACAATAGAAAAGGGTCTTTTGCTTAGGTCAATTGATATGGCATCTTCTTCAATTAGATTTGTTCCCCATCTCACAGCTTGTGCTTTTATTAAATCCATCAATTCTGGGCCTTGAACTCCATTTGGAAAGCCTGGGAAATTCTCTACAAATGTTGTTGTCATTAATTGACCACCTGGGATTCCACCTTTCTCAAACCCAGTAACAATAAGTGGTTGTAGATTCGCTCTAGCCGCATAGATGGCAGCTGTATACCCAGCGGGTCCTGAACCTATAATTACTAAATTCTCAGTTTTTAATTCTTTTTTCTCGGCTGGCATGCAATACCAAATCAGACAGAATTATACGATATTAGAAAAATCGTGAAAGTGTATTTAAAGCATTAATAAATCAGATTATTTTTTTAAATCTCAAATTTATTTAAAATCAACGTTCTAAAAGTTCATCAGCGTCAAAATTTTCTCTTTGGAAATCAGGAACCTTTAAAGTTGAGGCTTTTATTCCCTCAGGGTAAGTGTTTATACAAGTAATCCATTCACAAAATTCTTGGCTGATAGCGTAACTATCTTCATATCTTTCCACGCTATCAAGTAAAGCTATTCGGCTGGCAGCCCAACAGCTCGCAATACTTATTCTCTTATTGAAAGAAGCATTCATGATTAATCCCCAACGAGCACACCTTTACATGCCAATGGGTGGTTAACTTGTGTTTTTTGGTACAAATTAGCGTTTTGTCTGGAAAACGAAATTATCACTTAAGATTTTAGATTTCCTTAATAATTGAAAAATGATATAAATATGCCTCTATCGATAGAAGTATTGATAGTTAATCTAATAGGATATATTATACGAATTAAGGGCTGATTACACTGCCTCTGTATGATTTATCAATAATTTTTCAACATCGTTTATACCTTCAATAGCTGCATTTTTTGCTAATTCTAAGTCTCCGTTTGCTTCTTCTTCCAATGCCTTAGCAATCTTATTTGTTAATTCTTCTTTCTTTCCTTCGATCATTACTATTATTTCATTTTCTATTACTTTCCTAACCGCCTTAGATGGCAATTTGTCATCCTTTGCTTCAGCAAACGTTCCTTGTATAAGTTCTTGGATAAATAAGCGATGAACTTCACTGCTTCTCAAAAAACTTTCAGTAGCATTAATTATTCCCTCAACCAGCGCTTCATCAGGCTCAGATTCTTTATTCGCTAGCTTGAATTCCCAGTCAAGATGTTTTCTTTGCCATCCAGATGAATGAAGACTAGGCATGACTGTCTGAGAAAATGTGTCTACAGACATTTCATAAATTCGTTCTGCTAAGCGCTCGCACCACTCTTTCCCATGACTTTGAAGATTCTTTTGCATGGCTGTTCTTGGAACAGCATGGCCACCGTGATGGCTATGACACACACCATCTGGACATTCGATCGCGGTAAGACTCATTTTTTCTGATCGATAACTTTTTGCTCAATTACTTCATAGCCAAGAAAAACTATTACGAAAACCTTTCTTAACTAAAAATGCTGGTATTAAAACGTTTACTCCTCTAGTCGTTTACTCCCCTAATCTTTAAGAGGATAAATTTTTTTACCTTGGTCAGTTTCTTAATTCCATTTGAATCAGCTTTAGGAGAAACACGCGTTTCAGCTACTCCAGAGACCGTTAAAAAGTTTTTGGACTTAGGCTGTAAAGTGTTTTTTGAAAAAGGAGCAGGAAAGGCTGCAGGCTTTTTGGATGCTAGTTATGTAGACGCTGGGGCTGAATTAGTTGAAATAGACAATGATGAAGTAAAAAAACTTGTTGATATTGTTCTCTGTGTGCAGCCTCCTAATGAAAAATTTCTTTCGCATTTAAAACAGGGATGTTTTCTTGTTGGTCTTCTTAACCCTTACGGAAATATATTGTTAGCCGAAACATTAAAATCCAAAAAAATTACTGCAATAGCATTGGAGTTGCTCCCTCGAATTAGCAGAGCTCAATCATCTGATGCGTTGTCTTCTCAGGCAAATATTGCTGGATATAAATCTGTACTTTTAGCTGCGAGTGCTCTTGACCGATATTTTCCAATGTTGATGACTGCTGCCGGTACTATTCAGCCTTCGAAAATTGTTGTTTTAGGTGCTGGTGTTGCAGGGCTTCAAGCTATTGCAACAGCAAAAAGACTTGGTGCTGTTGTTTATGTGAGTGATATTCGTGAGGATGTAAAGGAGCAAGTTGAATCACTAGGAGCAAGATTTATTGAACTTCCCAAGATTGACGAAACCCCATCAGAGTCAGGTGGATACGCAAAACAAGTCTCTGATGAATTTATAATCGCGCAAAGAAAAGAATTGGCAAAGCAATTATCTGAAGCTGATGTAGCAATTTGCACTGCTCAGGTGCCTGGTAAAAAAGCCCCCAAACTAATTGATGAAAATATGTTGGATGAAATGCGTCCTGGTTCGGTAGTGGTTGATCTTGCTGTGCTTAGTGGTGGTAATTGTGCATGTTCAAAATCAGGAGAAACTATTGTTAGAAAGGGGGTCAAGATTGTGGGTGCTTCTAATCTCCCTTGCTCAATACCAAATCATGCAAGTTCTTTATATTCGAGAAATTTATTGTCTCTTCTTCAGCCAATGTTTAAAGAGGGTAAGTTTTTAATTGATAACGATGATGAGCTTATTGCTGGTTCTTTGATTAGTAAGGATGGAGTAATACTCAAATCAGAGATTATTGAGAATGGAGGAACTAGGTCATGAGTTTTTTTAGTGAAGCTCTTTGGGTGCTTCTCCTTGGAAGCCTTTTGGGATTAGAGCTTATAGGAAAAGTACCTCCAACTTTGCACACTCCACTAATGAGTGGGGCTAATGCAATTTCAGGCATCACGATGCTTGCCGCTTTAACTTTAATAATAAAATCTGGAGATAATTTACCTTTACTAATAATTGGATCAATATCTCTTGGATTTGCTTTGTTTAATGTGATTGGTGGCTTCCTTGTAACAGACAGGATGCTTGCAATGTTTAGTCGTAAAAAAACTCGTAAATAGGATTATCTCTTATGACTTTTATTGCCCCCGTTAAGTTTGCTATTGATCTCCTGGCAGTTTTATTGCTTGCTTTAGGTATCAAAGGCCTTTCAAAAGTTAGATCAGCAAGAGAGGCGAATAGGCTTGCCGCCATTGCAATGATATTGGCTGCTTTTGGAGTATTGCTTAACTCTCAAGGAACCATAGGCATTACTATTAACTCTTGGATTTGGATAATTTCTGGAACTTTAATCGGAGGTCTTTTAGGTGCCTTAACTGCTAAAAGGGTTCCAATGACTGCGATGCCTGAGATAGTAGCTTTGTTTAACGGTTGTGGGGGGATGTCATCGCTATTGGTGGCACTTGGTGTGGCTTTGTTCCCCTCGACAGATGGCTCAGATGGTGTGGTCGGTGAACTTATTAGAAATTTCTCCATAGTCGTTTCACTTTTTGTTGGAGCCATTACATTTTCTGGATCAATTGTGGCAATGGCCAAGCTTCAAGGTTGGCTTTCTACACCAACTTGGACCCAAAGCAAAGCTAGGCATTTTTTCAATATTCTTTGTGCTGTTATTGCTTTGATAGGTGGAATCTATCTTTCAATCGATGGACAAAATGGTCTATTTCTTATTGTAATTGCTTCAACCTTGCTGGGTATTGGAGTGACTCTTCCTATTGGAGGAGCCGATATGCCTGTAGTTATATCCTTGCTAAATAGCTACTCAGGAGTTGCAGCAGCAGCGGCAGGCTTTGTTGTAGGTAGTCAACTTTTGATTGTAGCCGGTGCAATGGTTGGAGCTGCTGGATTAATACTTACTCAAGTGATGTGCGATGGTATGAACAGATCTTTAGTTTCTGTATTATTTGGGGGTGCACTTGGAGCTAGTTCTGTTGCTTCAGGAGGTGGAGGGGGAGAATATACAAATATTACTAGTTGCAGTCCAGAAGAATGTGCACTTACTCTTGAGGCGGCAGAGAGAGTCGTGATTGTTCCTGGTTATGGTCTTGCTGTGGCTCAGGCTCAGCACACACTTAGAGAGGTCACCAGAGTTTTAGAAAACGCCGACATTGAAGTCGCATATGCTATTCATCCTGTTGCAGGAAGAATGCCTGGTCATATGAACGTTCTGTTAGCCGAAGCAGATGTTCCTTATGAGCAATTAAAAGAAATGGATGTAATCAATCCTGAATTTCCTGCGACGGATGTTGTATTGGTTTTAGGAGCGAATGATGTGGTTAATCCTCAGGCCAAGTATGATCAGACCTCACCTTTGTATGGAATGCCAGTTTTAGATGTTCAAGAAGCTAGAACTGTATTTGTTGTTAAGAGAGGAATGAGTGCTGGATATTCAGGAATAAAAAATGACCTTTTTGATTTGCAAAATACCTCTATGGTTTTTGGAGATGCAAAAAAGGTTCTTGGAGATCTTTTATTGGAATTAAAGGAGCTTGGAGTTGGGAGTAAAGGATAATTTAACAAAAGAAGATTTACTCTCAGAGCTAGGAATAAGCCCTTTTAAAGAGCGTCTCCCTTGGATCGGTCCTGACCTTCAGACACTAAGAGATACCTTTGCCTCAGATGAATTGCCTGATGCCTATTCATCTGAAATTCGTATAAAGGTCCCACCTCTAAAAAGTAGAAAGGAAGGAGGAGGCTTCTTGGTTGCCTACTTGGATAAGCCATCAAGTGTATCGAGCATTAATGGTTTAGTTCTTCTTCTCCATGGTCTTGGTGGTTCTACTCGCAGAAGAGGCTTGACTAGGATGGCGAGTGCTTTGGTGCAATCAAATTTCGCTGTATTGAAGCTTAATTTGAGAGGTTCAGATCCATGTAGGAATTTTGTTGATGGTACCTATGCTGCTGAATGCAATAGTGATTTGATTCCTGTATTAAGGCGTGCCAGAGAGATTTCATATCAATTAACTGAAGACTATCAATCTTCAAAAAATGTTCCTGTCTTTGGAGCTGGGATTTCTTTGGGTGGAACTATTCTTTTAAATGCTTGCATGTGTGATGAGTCTTTATTGGATGGATTGGTATGTATAAGTAGTCCTTTGGATTTGAATGAATGTAGTTCTTCTATTGAAAGGCCAAGAAATTTTATTTATCAAAAATGGTTGTTAAATCGTTTGATTAGGCAAACTTTAGAAGATCCTTTTGGAATAGAAGAGACGGAAAAGAATGCATTGTTAATAAATAGAAAGGATAAAGAAAGAAAGATAAATGATATTAGATCTTTTGATAATTTGATAACTGCTCCAAGGTGGGGATATAAAGATGTTGGAGAATATTATGCAAAAGCATCTCCCTTCTTCTCTCTTATAGAAAATAAAAAATCTCTTCCTAAAACATTATTTATTCAATCCAAAGATGATCCTTGGGTGCCTTTTTTAGCTGCTGAAAAGCTAATGGAAAAAATGAAATCTTCTAATAATCAAATAGATAATCAATTTATTTTTACTGAGAAAGGAGGACATAATGGATTTCATGGTGTTCAAGGTTGTTGGGGCGATCAAGTTGTTTCTAAATGGTTTTTATCTTTGAAAACTATTTAATCTAAAACTGCATCTTTGTAATATTTTTTTCTGAATAATCTAAAACTTCTTCTCTTGCCCAGTTGTCAATTTCAAGAATTTCACTGAGGCTTGGATTTAGATTTAGGTCGCATTTATGTTTCTCGCAAATCGCCTCAATTACTTTTGGAATATCGATAAATTTAAACCTTTCTTTTAGAAAAAGTTCTACTGCTTTTTCATTAGCTGCATTAAGCACTGCTGGCATTGTCCCCCCTAATTTTCCTGCGCTGTAAGCAAGTTCCATACATGGATATTTTTTAGTATCTGGTTCTGTAAAAGTTAAATTACCTATTTCAGTAAGCTTTAATCTTGGCCATGGTGTTTTAAGTCGACTAGGCCAACTTAAGCAATACAAAATAGGGAGCTTCATATCTGGCCATCCCAATTGAGCTAAAACTGATGAATCATCCAATTCAACCATCGAGTGAATGATGCTTTGTGGATGGATAATGATTTCGATTTGCTCATATGAAAGACCAAAAAGATAATGCGCTTCAATGACTTCGAGTCCCTTATTCATAAGGGTTGCAGAATCTACAGTTATTTTCTTTCCCATGCTCCAATTAGGATGGCTAGTCGCATCCTCGACAGTTGCTTTGACTAAATCTTCAGCTTTCCAATCTCTAAATGCTCCTCCTGATGCGGTTAATTGTATTGATTTAAATCCTGGAGTAGGCACTCCAGTTGAGAGTCTTGCATTGTCAGCCCATGGCGTTCCTTGGAGACATTGAAATATCGCTGAGTGTTCAGAATCTGCAGGCAAGAGTCTACTTCCACTTTTTTTTAAAGCAGGAATGACAACTGGTCCTGCTGCAATCAAAGTTTCTTTATTTGCTAGAGCTAGGTCCTTCCCTGCTTCAATAGCTGCAAGTGTTGGTAGGAGGCCTGCACAGCCAACTATTCCAGTTACAACAAGATCTGCACTTTCCCAAGCTGCTGCAGTATTAAGTCCTTCGGCTCCCGCCATTAATAAGGGCTTCTTTAATATTTTTGAATCTTCATTGAGACTATTTATTCTTCTAGACAGTTCTGGCAAAAGAGACTCATCGGCTAGTGAAACGACTTCAGGTTGATGAGTTTCAATTTGTTTGATTACTAAATCAAGATTCTTTCCTGCTGTTAGTGCAACAATTTTGAATTGATCAGGAAACTCTTCTGCAATTTGAAGGGTTTGAGTTCCAATAGATCCTGTTGATCCTAAAACGCTTATGGCTTTCACATTGTGAAGTCAAGTATGACCAGTCTCCCATTTAAAGGTATAACCCAGTTATATATTTACCAGTTTCTTCTGGATTTTAATAGAGATTTATTATGCAAGAAAGGGAACAATGGAGATCAGGACTGGGATTCGCGCTCGCTGCGGCCGGTAGTGCTGTAGGCCTTGGAAATCTTTGGGGCTTTGCTTATAGGTCATCTCAAGGCGGTGGACTTGCCTTTCTTATCCTATATGTATTGGTAGTTTTAGTTGTTTGCCTACCTGTCTTAGTTGCAGAGATGGTCTTGGGGAGAAGCACTGCAAGTAGTCCTTTTCTTGCTCCAATCAAAGCTGCTGGAGAGAATTGGAAGCCTCTAGGTTGGTTATTTGCAATAGCTTCTTGTGGAATTCTTTCTTATTACGCAGTGATAATGGGATGGACAATTGATACTTTTTTCCATTCCTTATTTATTGGCCTACCCTCAGATATGACTGAGGCGGGAGAATTTTTTGGTAAAATTAGCAGTGGCAATAGTGTATTTGTAGGTCAAATAATCAGCTTATTGTTAACTGCTTTTGTTGTGGTTGCAGGTGTTCGCGGAGGTATAGAAAAACTAACAAAATGGGCAATGCCATTTTTATTTGGACTCCTTTTGTTGTTAGCTATATGGGCTGCAACTTTATCTGGTGCATGGGAAGGATATACATCATTTTTACTTAAATGGGATTCATCTCAACTTTTTGATAAAAACACAATAAGTAATGCATTTAAACAAGCTTTCTTTTCTTTAAGTTTGGGTATTGGAATTATGGTTGCCTATTCCTCATATCTAAACCGTAAAAATCATCTTCCTAAAGAAGCTTTGAGAGTTGCAACTTTGGATACTGCTGTGGGCTTACTCGCAGGGCTGATTACATTCCCTGTAGTTATGAGTTTTGGTTTGAAAGATGTTATCAGTGAATCAACTGTTGGGACTTTATTTATCGCTCTTCCAACTGGATTTGCAAATCTTGGATTGTTTGGGAGATTGATTGCTGCCGTTTTCTTTGGATTGGCCTTTATAGCTGCTATTACTTCTTCTATTTCATTAATGGAAGTACCAGTATCTTCTTTAATGGACAGGCTGAATTGGAGTAGAAAGAAGGCCGTTTGGACTTCAACATTAGTGATCTTTTTGATTGGAATACCGTCTGCTATTTCTACAGACTTTTTAGGCAAGTCCGATGCTATCTGTAATACACTCTTGATATTAGGTGGTCTTCTAATTTCAATTCTTTTGGGCTGGATTGTTCCAAATCGTTATGATGAGGATCTTGCAAATTCTAATGCTAATTTAAGAGTTAGAAGGTATCTAAAGTTTATGCTGCGCTGGGTGTCTCCACCAGTTATTGCTATTGGACTTTATTTAACAGTCTTATCTACAATAGAAACATTTGCTTAATCTGAAAGTTGTTTCCATTCAGTAACCCCTTTAGGTTTATCAATCAAATCAATTCCAATATTTTTCAAATCAGCTCTTATCTTATCAGCGAGTAAAAAGTCTTTATTAGCTTTTGCTAAGGATCTATTCTTTATAAGTTCTTCAATTTTATTAGTGTCAAGTTCAGGATTGTTTTTTGGTTTTTCTTGATTTAAATTTACTTTTAAGCCCAGAACTCCTGCTAACTCAGTGAGTAGTTCCCATTTATTAAAAACTTCATTTAAAAGATCTTTGTCAATTTCACTGATATCTTTTCCTTTTAATAAATTTAGGCATTTTTTAATAGGTTGAGACAATTCAAAAAGTATAGATAAAGCTCCAGATGTATTTAGGTCGTCATCCATATAGTTTTCAAAGTCTGATAATAATTTAAATGAGTCTTTATCAAGTTTACTGTTGGCAGATCTTTTTATCGGATTATCCAGGTTGATTTCGTTTTTAACTTGATCTTTAATTTTATAAATATAACCAAAAGACAGGCAATTATTTAATCTATCCCACCCTTTTGAAGCAGCTTTTAGCGCTTCTTCAGTAAAATCTAGTGGCTTTCGGTAATTAGTTTGTAACACAAAAAATCTCAAAGTCATAGGTGAAATATCTTCATCTAATAAAGACCTAATGGTTGTAAAATTCCCTAGAGATTTACTCATTTTTTCACCCCCCACATTAACCATTCCATTGTGTAGCCAGTATTTTGCTAACTCTTTCCCATTACAGGCTTCAGATTGAGCTATTTCATTCTCATGATGAGGAAATATAAGGTCTGATCCGCCAAGGTGAATATCAATACTTTCTCCTAATTCTTCTTTAACCATTGCTGAACACTCAATATGCCAACCTGGCCTGCCATTTCCCCAAGGTGAAGAGTAACTAACCTCATCTGAGTTGGACTTTTTCCAGAGAGCAAAATCAAGCGAATTCTTTTTACTTTCTTTTTGATTTGTTTTTAATCTCCCGGCTGCATTATCTATCTGATTCTCAATTTCTCTTCCACTAAGTTTCCCGTAATTTTTATGTTTATCTACTGAAAAATAAACATCACCATTTGATGAATAAGCTACTTTTTTTTGTTCTAATTCTTTTATGAAATTAATAATTTGATGGAGGCATTTTGTTGCTCTTGGCATGCTAGTTGGTCTAAGAATGGAAAGAGTATCCATATCTTTGTGGAATTCATTAATATTTCTTTCACTTAATTCATCAGTAGAACATCCTTCTTTATTTGCTCGATTAATAATTTTGTCATCAATATCAGTGAAGTTTTGTACAAATTTAACTTCAAATCCTTTCCAAATTAAAAACCGTCTTAATACATCCCAATTAAGATAACTTCTTGCATGACCAAGATGACAAAGATCATAAACAGTTACACCACAACAATATATTTTAACTTGATTAGGATTTATAGAAATAAAATCCTCTTTCTTTTTGGATAAGGTGTTTGTGAATTTTAGGGACAATTTCTTAGATAAAAATGTGAGAAATTATTGAATTTGTCAGCAACTATTTTGCCTCCATCCAATTTACTCCAACGCCAGTTTCAACGATAAGAGGGACACTAAGCTTTACAGCATTTTCCATAGTGTTTTGGACAAGAAGTTTTGTTTCCTCCAAATCTTTGGGATTAACTTCTAGCACGAGTTCATCATGCACTTGAAGTAGAATTTTCGCTGCCAATCCAGTCTTTTTTAAAGTTGAATGCAACTTAATCATTGCTAGCTTAATTATGTCTGCACTTGAGCCTTGAATAGGTGCGTTTGCTGCGGCTCTTAATTGTTGTGCTTCCATCCCTGCTCTTCTGGCAGTAATTAAATCAATTTCATTTGGTGGTGTTCCCAGAAGTCTTCCAAGCCCATTTTTATTGAAATGAAAATATCGTCTTCTCCCTAGCAATGTTTCAACAAACCCTTGGCTTAGGGCAAGTCTTTCTTGATATTCTAAAAATTTAAAAATGGCTGGATAACGTTCTTTGAATTTAATTAAAAAATATTTTGCTTCTATTAATGAAACGCCCGTTGATCTTGCAAACCTCTGAGCCCCCATACCATAAATAACCCCAAAATTTATTGTTTTTCCTATTCTTCTTTCATCGGCGTCAATAGCATCTTTTTCAAATAAAATTTTTGCTGTTAAAGAGTGGACATCTTCATTTTTTAAATAAGCATTTTTTAGTACTTCCTCACCTGAAAGATGTGTGAGTATACGAAGTTCAATTTGTGAATAGTCTGCGCTTAGAAGTTTCCAATCTTTTTGCGGAAGAAAAGCTTTTCTTATTCGTCTACTAAATTCAGTTCTGACAGGGATATTTTGCAGATTTGGATTGCTGCTACTTAATCTTCCAGTAGCGGTTACGGCTTGATTAAAATCTGTATGTACTCTTCCCGTTTCTTTTTCAATAAGCTGAGGCAAAGCATCTACATAAGTATTAAGCAACTTGCTTATAGTGCGATGTTCAATGATCATTTTTACTATTGGATGGTCTGATTCCAGTTTTTCCAATACAGCTGCATCTGTACTCCACCCTGTTTTTGTTTTTCTTGATTTTTTCCTATCTAAATCAAGTTTCTCAAAAAGTAATTCACCTAACTGTTTAGGTGAAGAAAGGTTAAACTTATTTCCTGCAATATTATAAACTTCTTTCTCGATAGTATTTAATGTTTTTGTTAACTCTAAAGATAAATCTTTTAGATAAGGTGTATCAATAATGATTCCTGTGGATTCGATTTCTGCTAAAACCTGCTCAAGTGGTTGTTCAACTTCTTTGAGTAGGTTTATCAATTTTATACTTGTTTCTTTTAATCTATTAATATAAATAATTGCTAATTTTCTTGTTAAATAAACGTCCATCCCGCAGTACATACTGGCAGACTTAATGTCCACATAAGAGAAGTCTTCTCCTTTTTTGACAACATCAGAAAAACTTTTGGGCTTAAATCCAAATTCTCTATAAGCAATTTCATCTAAACTATGTTTAAGGGTTGCATCACAAATATAATCTGCAAGTAAAGTATCAATCACAACGCCATTTAATATAATTCCGTGTCTTAGCAAAATCAGTCTGTCGTATTTTGCATTCTGTAGGGTTTTAGGATTTTCATTGCTAGAGAACCAATCCTGAAGTGCAAAGATAACTTCTTCAATCTTTAATTGATTTAATTGATTAATTTCTATTAAATCGTCCTCTTTATTTTGATGTCCAATTGGTATATAAACTATATCTTTTAACGATTCGCCAAAACAAAAACCTAAGCCAACAAGTTCAGCTTTAAAAGGGTTTAAATTGGTTGTTTCGGTATCAATGGCTATTGGTTTTGTCGCATCAGTATGTTTCATTATTTGCGCAACAAAAATATTAAGTTCTTCCAGATTATCTATAATTTTAGGCTCTATCTGAGGAATGTCTTTTGTTTCATTAAGCCTAGTTAGTTCAATATTCTCAATCTTATTATTAACGATCTTAGTTTCTTTTAATGAGCCACTTTTGTCTTGCTCTAATAGTCCTTCTTTAGAAAATATAGCTTTAAAAGTTGAAACTTGTTTTAATAAACTATGCAACTCAAGTTTTTTAAGGTTTTCAGCTAGCTTTGATTCATTAATTCCTTCTAAATTATAGTTTACTTTTGGTTCAATGGGAATTTTAATTAATATCTCTGCAAGCTTTCTTGAGAGATAGGCATTGTCTTTATCTGCTTTTAATTTTAATCTAACTGCTCCTTTTATCGCTCCCCGTTTAGCTTTCTCACCTTCTTTTTCTAACTCTTGGAGTGATTTATAGACTCCATCAAGATCAAGGTTCTCATTTAAAAGATTTATTGCTGTTTTAGGACCAACTCCTTTAACACCTGGGATGTTGTCTGAGCTATCACCAGTTAAGGCTTTCAGATCAACAACTTTGTTTGGATTGACCCCAAGTTTCTCCCTTACGCCTTCTTCATTAATCAGTTTAGGACTTCCACTTTTTGCATAAGGACCTCCACCCATGTACAAGACAGCTATGTCTCTTTCATCATCCACTAATTGGAATAGGTCTCTATCTCCAGAAAGGATTCTGACACTCCATCCTTTTTTAGCTGCATCATTTGCGAGTGTTCCTAAGACATCATCTGCCTCATATCCTGGGGCTTTGCAGATTGAGAGATTCAAGCTTTCTTTGAGAATCTCTTCAAGTTGATCTAAATCTTGAAAAAATATATCTGGTGCGACATCTCGATTAGCTTTGTAGTTTGGATCTTCCTTGTGGCGAAATGTTGGCTCAGCAGTATCAAAAGCAATTGTGACTCCTTTCGGTTCGATAGATTTACAATTATCTAAAAGGCTTTTTAGAAAACCATAGGTAACACTTGTGGGGAATCCATCTTTTGTGGTAAGACCTCCTTCACCGCCTTTGCTAAAAGCATAAAAACTTCTAAAAGCTAATGAATGGCCATCAACCAATAATAAAGTTGGCTTTTTTATTTCTGTCATAAATCAGTCGAAGTGTGATTAATCTATTAACTCTTTCTTTTTTTAGCCCAAGAAGGAAGATCAATAAAAACTCTCTCTCCAGGTTCTAATCCAGATATTATGGCAGTCTTACTGCCACTGCTTGTACCTAATTCAACTTTTTTAAATTCTGGTTGATTGTTATTGCCTACTATTAGAACCCCTGTTCTACCTTCTTCAGTAACAATTGCCACTGTTGGGATAAGCGTGCTGATTTTGGTCGCTCCAGTTTGAAAGTTGATATCAGATGTCATGCCAAGGCGTAAATCTTCGGGCCTATTGTCCAACAACAACGTAACTTCAAATGAAGTTACGTTGTTGTTCTTGATTGCACTTGGAGAGATTTTGGAAACAACTGCTTTAAAACGCTTATCAGGAAAAGCATCTACTCTGATACGTGCTTCTTGACCTGTTTTTATTCTTCCAATATCACTCTCAGGAACTTTCGCAACTATTTCAAGACCTTGAGAAAGTCTGACTATTGATGAACTTGTGGCCCCACCTTCCCTTGTGGAAGAAGCAGAGGTCGTAGGAGTTACGAATGCGCCTGGGACTGCGTATCTGCTTGTTATGACTCCTCTGAATGGGGCTCTAATGCTTGTGTCATTTTCTTCGATTTCTATTTGTTTGAATTTGGCTTTGCTTTTTAAAAATCTATTTTTATATTCTTCATACTCTTCAGCACTTATGGCCCCTTCTTTAAAAAGCATCTCCCTTCTTTTAAAGCTTGCTTTTTGAGTCTCATAATTAGCTTTTAACTCGTCAATTCTAAATTCCAAATCTCCGAAATCCATTTTCGCAATTAGATCACCTTTCTTAACCTGATCTCCTTCCTCTACGAAAATTTCGTCAAGGATTCCTTGTCTTTTTGGGCTTACATTTACGCTTTTATTTGCTTTTAATTCACCACTTGCTGTTATTAAACCAGGCAAACTGCCGCTTTCAGCAGCAATAGTGAATTGATTTATGTCTTTGTTCGATGCATTGTCTTGTGAAATTTTAAAACTAATTCCACCAACACTTAAGACCGAAAAAGCAATAAGGCCTATAACTTTTTTCTTTTTCAAATTTTTCCAAATCATTTTGTAAAAATCAAGTACTCAAGAGTTTTAGAAGTTTTAACGATGTTAAGAAAAAGCTTAGAAACTTTCCTTAAGAGATTTATAACAATATTTTCGCTGTTAATGGGCATGATTGGGTTTAATTTAGTCAGATTAATCAGCTGGGTTCCTTTAAAGAACCATTTCAATGCTTAAGGCCGGAATTGTTGGACTCCCTAATGTTGGAAAGTCCACTTTGTTCAATGCTCTTGTTGCGAATGCTCAAGCTCAAGCAGCCAACTTTCCTTTTTGTACGATTGAACCCAATGTAGGCTCTGTTTCTGTACCTGATCAACGCTTGAATTTGCTTGGAGAACTTAGTAATAGTAAGCAAATTATTCCAACGAGAATGGAGTTTGTTGATATTGCTGGTCTTGTTAAGGGAGCAAGTAAAGGGGAGGGACTGGGTAACAAATTTTTAGCAAATATAAGGGAGGTGGATGCAATAGTTCATGTGATTAGGTGCTTTAGTGATGATGATGTTATCCATGTTTCTGGATCAGTAGACCCATCAAGAGATATTGAGATAATAAACTTAGAATTAGCGTTATCTGATTTAAATCAGATAGAAAAACGTAGAGCTCGCTTAAAAAAACAAATAAGTACTAATAAGGAAGCAAAGTTAGAAGATGATGTGTTGGAACAATTAACCGAGGCACTTGAGAATGAAAACGCAGTTAGGACTGTTTCATTAACTGATGAAGAAAAAAAATTAATTAAACCATTAGGCTTATTAACTGAAAAACCAATTATTTATGCAACTAACCTTGGGGAAGATGAACTTGCGAATGGTAATTCCTATTCAGAAGAAGTAAATACACTGGCAACGAAAGAAGGCTCTGAATGTGTGAAGATTTCAGCGCAAGTTGAGGCTGAGTTAATTGAATTGGGGGAGGAGGAAAGAGATGATTACCTTAATGGTTTGGGAGTTGAAGAAGGAGGCTTAATCAGCCTTATTAAGGCTACATATCGATTGTTGGGTTTAAGCACTTATTTCACCACTGGAGAAAAAGAAACTAAAGCTTGGACTATTTCTGATGGGATGACAGCTCCTCAAGCAGCTGGGGTAATACATACAGATTTTGAAAAGGGATTTATTCGAGCTCAAACAATCTCATACAAAAAACTACTTGAAGCAGGATCTTTAGTAGAAGCTCGAAATAAAGGGTGGCTAAGAAGTGAGGGTAAAGAATATGTAGTTAATGAAGGAGACGTTATGGAGTTTTTATTCAACGTCTAGAAAGTTAGTCATACCAAGGGTTCTCAGGGGTTAGAAGAGGTGCTATTCTAGCTTTTGCAGTCTATACTTTTCTATTAGCATGAGAAATTAAAAAGTTGAGGAGAATTTATTAATGTCCTCTTTGAGATTTCTCATGGTTTGGCCGAATAGCCTAATTGATTGTTATTTTTTGTTTTAAAGGATTATTAACTAATCAAGAACATCATTGATTTCATTTAATTTGATTTCGGCAAGTCCATAAAAAATGTGAGTTCCACCTCTTTCGATTAATTCTGGAGTATTGAATTGTCTATTGGCAACCGTGCTAACCATTCCAGGATCTCTACCTGGACTATCATTCCCTTCATATAAATTGAAGATTGTATATTCTTCTCCTTTTGATAAACCATCTGTATATTCTCCAGGTCCCCAGAAGTTATACAATTGTTCCTCTCCTGCAACGCTTACATAATTACCAGTATCGTTCAATTTTTGTCCCAGCCATACTGCTCCTCCTTTATCGGTCAGATTTGAACTTGCCTTATCATTTCCCCAAAGTTCATCTACTAACCAATCATTTTCTTCTTCATCATTAATGGTTGCTAATGTTCCTCCAAGTTTATTTGCGTTTTCAAGAGCTTTTTCCCAGGTATCACCTTCGACAATTACATATATAGAATCACCTCTTTGATAGTAATTGTTCTCCAATGTGATTCCATCAGAAACAGCTTGGTTAAATCTATTTTCAAATGTATTCATATCAATATTGAAAGCAGAGGTATCGCCGCAAATCACCCCCAAGCAATCTGTGAAGTTTGTACCTGTTCGCCCTCTAAAACTAAACGTCAACACATTATTATTAGTCGCCAATAAGAAAGTAGGCAATTGACTCGTATTATTAGGTATAGCACTAATAACGCCTGTACTTTGTACACCACTACAGCTGTTAGATCCATCGGATTGGATTTGATATGAGTTGAGATTACCTGTCAAAAAGGTACCTGAGCTTCCTGTACTTGTTGTATTAACAGCACATTCAGTTTGTATTTGTCTCATGGCAGCTAATGCTGTAGATGCTTTGGCTTTTCGTTGAATACAGGTAAATTGTGGAATCGCAATTGCGGATAAAGCAGAAAGAACAGCAATGACCACCACTAATTCAATCAGAGAAAACCCTTCCTCTTTTCCCTTAAGTAGTTTATTGATTAGTGGTAATCGACCTGAGCTTTGCATAAGGCTCAATAAACTTATGTTTTTTATAGTTTATTTAGAAAACTAGATCAAAACATCCATCTCCGCCGAATTGAGACCTAGTAGCTGCGTTCTAACTTCGTTCTACTCTTCTAACTTACGTCTAACCGTGATTTTTACTTGTAATCAATTGGCATCACTGGATGCTAAGGAGTTTTTATTCAACGTCTAGAAATTCATTCATACCAAGGATTCTCAGTATTCTCAATAAGCTTCTAATCTAACGTTTGTATTAATATGCTGCTTCCAAATGGTTTAGTTTTGTCAGGACTTTGACCTCTCAAGATTACAAAATAGTTTTTTCAAGTTATAAAAAATTACTTGTTAGTAGATTTTGATTGCAAAGCTTCCTGATCTTGATGAATGGAAAAAATACTTTTTACATAATGAAGGTAATTTTCAGAAGATAACATGGAGTGATAATCACTTTTTATCAAAAGAAGAAAAAGAGTGTATCTCAATCTCTATTGCTAAGTTTCAGCTAGGAGAGTATTCAGAAGGAAAAAAATTAATAGATTTTTGTGAGAATTACGCTCAAAGGTATAAAGATAAAACAATTAAAAAAATAACTAATCTTTTTATTAGAGAAGAGCAGGCTCATTCTTATATTTTAAAACGCTTTATGGACTCCAATAATATTGCAATCCTAGAAAAACATTGGACAGACAACTTATTTAGATCAATTAGAAGCCTGGCTGGTTATGAATTGTCAATTACAGTTCTCATAACTGCTGAAATCATTGCCTTAACCTATTACGACGCTCTGTCTAAAGCCACGCAGAGTAAGTTGTTAAAGAATATTTGCTTGAAAATAATTGAAGAGGAAAAAAAGCATGTTTTGTATGAGTCGATGCTGTTAAAAAGTTTGCGCAAGCAAAAACTACCGCTATATAAATTTGTCATTGAGCTTGGACATAAATGTTTATTCTTTTCCTCACTTTTGTTAGTGCTACTTGATCATAGAGCTGTCATTTTAAGAGGCGGATTTACTTCTTATTCTTTTTGGTCTCAAAACTGGGAAGAGTTTTATAAGGTTTTTGATTAGTTATGTGCTTTTATGATTGTCCATGATATTAGAGCTGAATTTGTTCTAACTTCATTCTTCTCTTCTAACTTAAGTCTAACCGCGATTTTTGCTTGTAATCGATTGGCATGACTGGACGTGATGGAGTTTTTGCTCAACGTCTAGAAAGTTAGTGATACCAACAGTTTTCACGAGTTAGACTAATGTCTAGTCTAACTATTTGAGAAGGAAACCTTGGGTTTTGAGACTGACTGGTTTTAAGAGTCCAGCTTCGATAAGATCAGCTTTGCCTAATGTTTTGCTTAAAACAATTTTTTGATTAGGAAATAACGCTAAATGATAACCAAACACAAAATTTCGATAACTAATCTATAATGAATTTTTATTTCTAAATGCCAAAAGTAGTCAATAAAGTAGTAACTGTAAACGTCAAGACAAGCAATCATATCTATAGCGATAAAGGTTCTGCAAAAGGCTATTTTATTAATGGAATAGAGTCTCCACGCCTAAACTTACTTTCAGATGTTACTTATAGATTTGATCAATCAGACATTAGTAATCTTGGTCATCAAATATTATTTTATAAGGATTCAGAAAAATTAACTCCCTTCAAAAGCAATGTAATTAATAATGGTATTGCAGGTTCTGAAGGAGCTTATACAGAGATAACTCTTCCTGCTAGTACTTCAATTAAGTTGTTTTATCAATGCAAAAATCATGCCTTTATGGGAAATTCTTTGCAGAAAATTAATAGCTCTTATGTAAGTGGAGATGTTGTCTCAACGAATGAAACATTTGGTGTATGGTCAAAATACATAGATGTATATGGCTTAAGAATATTTTGTTTAGGCTCGTTTAGCAGAATGCCTGCAGTGGATGATGAATTTATAAAGAAAACTGCAGAAACTGTTAAGTTAATGATGAATCCTAGTGGTGAGTTAATAGATAAACAAGCACAAGAGAATGCTATCAAATATATGAAATCAAAAAGTACTATTCAGAGGGTTGGTATTAATACCTTTGGTGCATATCAAAATCCCAGTTTAAACGATGCGCCTAAGGGTTATGATGAAATTAATAACTTATATAATTCAGTTGATTTCATATGGAAGCTTAATGACTCACCAATTCAAAGAAATCAAATAACACAACAATTAGAGCATTTACTTCATACTTTTACAGACTTTGCTTTGCCCGGAGCTTTTCCTTCACAATTTAACTTGATTGAAGGTAAAGGAATGCTTTGGGATGCGGCAAAAGAGGCAATTGATAATGGGGTTTATAACGATAAGGATTATATCAAATTCAAAGGTGATAATCATGAGATATATAGTGATTTATATAAGTCAATGGTTATGAGAGAGTATCTTTTTTGCCTTACTTATTCTATGTGGGGTTACATAACAAAATATACCCAAGATGGAAGCTTGGATGGTGAGTGGAGTGATAACTATCTAACTTCAGATAGTATAAAAGAAGCTAATCCACTAGGATATGATCTTTATACTAATTATATAACTAAAGTGATAACTAAGCCGGAAAGTTATAGACTTGAGGAAATATACAAAGATAACCATGAAGGAGTATCTGGATATCAATCTGATACCGATACTATCTCAATAGATGAGACAATAATATCGAGTAATACTAATAAGAATAATAAGCAGTTTAGAGGATCAAGTCTGAATTATAACTTTATAAACAAAGGAGATAATAACTATGAAATATTACCAAAGAATAACTTTGATGAAATAACTGGCCAATTAGTACAAAAAAAATATTTCTCAGAAAAAGATATCATTAATTCCAATGATCTTGAGTCATTTGCCTTGCAATTTACTGATAAAAAATTAGATTTAATTGATGATGTGAAAGGTGTTTTTGATCAAGTTACTGGTTTAAATACAGATTCTGGGAGAATGTTTCGGTTATATAATGCCGCTTTTAGACGTTTCCCTGATAGTAGTGGACTCAAGTATTGGATTGATCAATTTAGTTCAGGAGCGAATGATATTAGGACTGTTTCCTCTTCATTTTTGGTGAGTGATGAATTTAAATTGCGTTATGGAGAGAATATTTCTGATAATCAGTATGTGAAAACACTATATATAAATGTTTTGAATAGAGAACTAGATCAGAGTGGATACGACTACTGGGTAGGAAATCTGAGTAACGACATTGAGCAGAGACATGAAGTTCTTTTAGGGTTTGCAGAGTCAGCTGAGAACAAAGCACTCTTCACTGAGATGACGGGCTTCGGATAAGGAAAGAATTTTCTAAACAAAATACTTTTGTCTCTCGCGTTAAGAGAAGATCTATACGTTCTTGCATGTCTCAAAAATGGTCTAACATTTTGTTGTACAGGTCTAACACTGAATTTTGCTTAAAATCTATTGGTATTACTAGTCTGTATTGGGTTCCTATTCAACGTATAAAAAGCTTGTCATATCAATCATTTAATGTTCTATATAGATGTTTATTTAGTATTTTTCTTAGCTCTGGCTATCTTTTAACTAATCTATAAGAGTATGGATAGTTAAGGAGCTATTAGAGACTTTAAGTCTTTATTTATTGTCATACACAACCAAATCACATTGGACCAGGTATAAAATTCACATAATTAGGTTTTAATAGATTATTCGTAACTTGATATGGATAAGATAGGTGACAAGGAGCAAAGAAAAAAGGAAGTCATTGGAGAAAATATATTCTCAGTTCCATTTAATTTAGAAGAAATCCAAGAAAATCTTACTATTAATACAAATTCCTCTGATAAATTTTCTAAAGAGCAATTAATTAACAATGCAGTTAAATTGTATTCAGAAAGTAAAATAGAGGAAGCTGCAAAATGTTATCAGGATCTTCTAGATAAAGGCTTCACCGATCAAAAAATATTTTATAATTACGGAATAATTTTAAAAGAGCTTGGTAATTTAAGGAAAGCTGAAATATTGACTAGAAGAGCTATTGAATTAGAATCTAATTCGAGTAATTCTTATACTAATCTTGGAGCTATTTTAAGAGAAATTGGTAAGTTAGAAGAGGCTAAAACTTATACGCTTAAAGCTATCGATATTGATCCAATGGAAGCTATTTCGCATGTTAATTTAGGTGCGATTTTAAAAGATCTTGGTCAGTTAGAAGAGTCAGAATTATCATTTCGCAAGGCTATTAGTCTTGACTCTGATTTAGTAATAGCTTATTTTAATCTTGGAATAGTACTGAAAGATCTAGGTAAAATAGATGAAGCTGATAATTACATGAGAAAATCTATAGAAATTAATCCAAATCTAGTACAAGCTCATTACCATCTTAGTATATTACTTTCGAAAAATAACAAATACCAAGAAGCACTTTTTCAGATTAAAAAGGCAATAGAAAAAGATCCTACTAATCATGTTTATCAAGGTGAGAAAACACGTATTCAATTAATACTTAAGATATAACTATTAATAAGTTAAATTTGTTAATTATCATTCAGTTTTAAAATAAAATGATTTATTTTGCACATAAGTTTCTAAATGATGAAACTCATAAAGATTTGAGAAAGAGATTATTAATTTCAAGTGATTGGCAAGATGGTATTTATTCAGCTTTAGGTAATGCTAAGGAAACAAAGAGAAATTTGGAACTTGCTCCAGGAGAATCACATGAAAACTTTTCAAATGAGATAATTGAGGCGTTCATAAAAGATGATTTTTTACAATTTGAGGTTTTCCCTTCTAAAATATTTGGTCTTTTATTCTCAAGGACTGGACCAGGAATGTATTATAAACCTCATGTTGATGCAATATATCAATATGGAGGAGAAGGAAGGAGAGATCTTTCTTTCACAATTTTCCTAAATCAACCAGATGAATATAAGGGCGGGGAGTTAGTACTTAACATCCCTCCTGAAAAGAAGAATATAAAACTTAATGCAGGTGAAATGATTATTTATCCTACTAAATATCTGCATGAAGTAAAAGAAGTTATAGAAGGAGAGAGGATGGTTTGTGTTGGATGGATAGAAAGTCAAATTGCAGATAACGAAGATCGAGAAACCCTCTCAATGCTAAGAAAAGGTTTTAATGAGATAGTTCAAACCCACGGCATATCATCCTCAACAATGAAACTTATGATTGCAATAAATAATATTCATAAACGTTTTATTAGTTAAATATAAATAAATCAAAAATATCAATATAAAAGATAATTTGTTTTTTATATAATAAAATTTGCACTAAATATAGCCTCCTTGAATGAAGTGTTTTTATTTTTGAAACCAGAAAATTGATATTTGAGATAATAAAGTGGCTTATATTTAAAGAAGTAAAATTAAGAAATCATATAAGACCGATAAAAAAAAACCTTTAGATTTTAATTTAAGTTTCTGATGGCTTTTAGAAAATTAATAGTCGAAGGATGAAAAAGTTCATTATTTAATTTAACCTATGGGAATATTGGAATCTACATGACAGGATAAAATATAACTAATAAGAAAAATAAGTTAGAATAACCCCCTCTAATTTAACCATAAATGATATTAGTAATCCTGTATTATTTCAATTAATTCTTGCGCTCTTCTTTCCCAATTATTATTTAACAAAAAGTAATCAACTTGATTTCTTAATTTCCTATCTAAAAAACAATCATCACCTTTAAATAATTTATATGTTTTATCTATTTCATCTATGAAATTTTTTTTATATTGATCTGAACCTGGTTTGCCTTTTACTAAAGATGCAAAACCTGAACTTGTTTCAGGAAGAGCACCTAACTCACTTGTTACGACAGCACATCCACTGGCTAGTGCCTCCATGACAGATATACATGATGTTTCTTCAAATGAATTAGGATAAGCTAATATACTGGCTTTTTTTAAATGAGGTGCCAGTTCCGACTGAGATAAAGATCCTATGTATTCGACCCCATTCATTGCTTCACATTGCTTATAAAGATAAAGATAATTATCATTATCTTTATCTATTTGATATGTTTTTAAACAGGAAAATACTTTCAATTTAACCTTAGGTAATTTTTTTTTTATAGAAGGAAATACATCAATTAATATATCCAGACCTCGAAAAGGTGTACTACTATAAAAAATAGTATCTTCTAATTTTTTTGATTTAGAAATAGATTCTTTTTTATCAAATAAATTATAAATCAGAGGGGATATAGCATTTCTAAGTATAAAAGTCTTGTTTTTTTCTAAAGCGAATACAGAACAAAATTTATCCCTTTGCCAATTACTAACAAAAATATATCCATCCCATGATTTCTTTACTTCACTCGAATAAAGACTTTCTAGTACTGGCTGATTGTAGGAATGCTGACACCAAAGAAAGAATTTAACTTTACCAGTAAATAGAGATTTAAGTCCATTTACTAAAGATGGAAGAGCAATAACTATACAAATATCAGAACTATTAATAATCTCTTTTAAATATTCATCATTACTTCGAACATTTAGGCAATTAACACCATTTATCTCTTTGGAATTGCTAATATTGTTGATAAGATATACTTGATGTCCTAATTCTGAGAGAGCTGTTGACAAATAACATACAGCCGATTGTGTACCTCCTAAAGGCTTTTGGTATGGTGTAACAGGACTATAGTCCCAATGAACAGGATCAAAAAAAACTATTTTCATTGTCTGATAACTAACGAAGAATCTGATTGTGGATTTGGAAATCAGTAATTTAAAAAATAAAAAACTGAGCTAAGGTCCACAAAAGAAGTGACTTAATTATTGTTGCAGGAAGACCAGCAATGTGGAAAACTTTTGTCGTTCTGAATTTTGCAAAAAATGTAGCTCGACTGCATGATATTCTGATTTGTGTTTTTAGCCTAGAGATGAGTAAAGAATTCTTTGAGTGAATTAATCATGGATATATCTTCTCAATTATGTCTCTTTGAATTGCTCTAACTTTCGTTTAACCGCGATTTTTGCTCTTAAGCAATTGATATCAATTGACGTGCTGGCGTTTTTATTTAACGTATAGTGGGATATTTAGATCAAGGTTTCTCAGCTTTCTTAATAAGATTCTATCCTAACCTTCGAATTATTTTAGAAATCTTTTTTAGTTATTTTCTCTCTAAACATGCATAACCTTTAGTTCGATCAATGCTTCAGATCCTTGAGGAAATAAAGGAAGATCATGCAAGAACTGTACTTAAATATACTTAAATCATTAATTAGAGATATTTAAATTCTTTTTTGTATTTTTAGCTACCTGAATAATTGCTGGCTTGATTCATATTTAATTAACTAATTGGAGGTTGATATGTTTACAGATTATCAACCTAAAAAGGGATATGATGAATATTTTTCTTCTGAAGATTTTTCTCCTAGAAAATCCCTTGAGCCTCTTCTTTCATCTTTAAAAAAGATAGGTTTAGATCAGTTAAATGTAAGTCATGAAATTGCTAGAAAATTACTTCTACGTCATGGAGCAACTTTTCGTCTTAACGACTCCGGTAACAAAGGTTCTGAAAGGATTCTTCCTTTTGATCCTTTGCCGAGAGTAATTGGTGCCTCTGAATGGTTAGAGCTAGAAAGAGGACTTGTACAGAGACTTGAAGCGATAGATTTATTTTTATCTGATGTTTATGGCAAACAGCAAATAATAAAAGATCGGATTATCCCAATAGAATTTATAGAGAGTTCTGATGGTTGGCGGCCACAAATGCAGGGATTTGTGTTGCCATTAGGGAAATGGTGCCATGTGTCTGGCTTAGATTTAATTAGAGATGGAAAAGGAGACTGGCTCGTTCTAGAGGACAATCTTCGGTGCCCTTCAGGAGTTGCATATTTCTTGGAGAATAGATTAGTTATGAAAAGAATTTTTCCTAGCCTTTTTGCTGGCAGGATTGTTAGACCTATTGATGATTACCCATCATATTTATTGAAATCACTTCAGGAATTGGCAGTTTGGACTGATAATCCAAAAGTTGTTTTATTGACTCCTGGAGTTTTTAATAGTGCATATTTTGAGCATAGTTATTTGGCTCAACAGATGGGAGTTCAATTAGTTGAAGGAAGTGATTTAGTTTGTCAGAATGATAATGTTTATTTGAGAACCACCTCAGGGATAAAAAAAATTGATGTTATTTATCGTCGAATAGATGATGATTTTTTAGATCCTAAATTCTTTAGAAAAGACTCAATGCTTGGAGTCCCAGGTCTTCTTGATGTGATGAGTAAGGGTAGAGTGGCTGTCGCAAATGCTCCTGGTACAGGATTAGCAGATGATAAATTAATTTATACTTTTGTACCAGATATGATTAGATATTATTTAAAAGAGGAGCCAATAATAAATAATGTTAAAACATATGTATGTGCAAGGGAAAAAGATCTTGATTATGTAATTAAGAACCTCCGTTACCTAGTTGTTAAAAGCGTTTCTGAAGCAGGCGGATATGGAATGTTAATAGGTCCACATTCTTCTCAAATAGATATTGATAAATTTTCAGCTAAAATCAAAGCTAATCCAAGAAATTATATAGCTCAACCAACTCTAGATTTGTCTACGGTCCCATCACTAAGTGATGGTGAAGTATACCCATGTCATGTTGATTTAAGACCATATATTCTTAGAGGAAAGAATACTTGGGTAAGTCCTGGAGGCCTAACAAGGGTCGCTTTAAAACGTGATTCTTTGATCGTTAATTCTTCTCAAGGTGGAGGGTGTAAAGACACTTGGGTGGTAATCCAATAGTATAAATGTTACTTAGTAGAGTTGCTGAATCACTTTATTGGATTAATAGATATTTAGAACGTGCTGAAAATATTTCTAGATTTGTTGAAGTTAGCGAGTCTATGGCTCTAGACTGTCCGCCTGGTAGTGCAGAACCCTGGTTGCCTTTAATAGATGCTAGTGGTGATAGAAACGAATTCGATAAGAGTTATAAGAATAAAACTTCAAGTGATGTAATAAGTTTTCTTATTAAAGATAGAGAGAATCTAAATAGCATTGTTAGTTGCATTTATATGGCAAGAGAAAATGCGCGCCAAATTAGAGATGTTATCACTTCTGAGATGTGGGAACAAATAAATAGTTTATTTTGGAGTATTCAGGAAGGTGAGGTCATATGGCATCAACCTGCTCAAGAACAATTATTTGAAATAAGAAGAAGTTGCCAGTTATTTTATGGAGTTACAGATGCTACTTTTAGTCATGATATTGCATGGCATTTTAGTAAATTAGGAAGGTTGATTGAGAGAGCGGATAAAACTTCTAGAATATTAGATGTGAAATATTTTTTGCTTTTACCAAATCTAAATGAGCTTGGAGGAGCCTTAGATGAACTGCAATGGATTTCTTTATTACGCTCAGCGGGAGCTTATCAAATGTTTAGAAGATCTGAACAAGGATCAATAACTCCTAATGCAATTGCAAGTTTTTTACTATTAGATCCTATTTTTCCCAGATCTGTGAGATTTTGTCTTGAGGGCATTAAAGAATCTTTAGGTAAGATTCAAAATTCCCCTGTTTCTCAGAAGCCAAATGATCTAGAATGTTTAATAGGTTTATTACTATCAAAATGGAGTTTTGTAAGAATAGATAACTTAATTAAAAATGGTTTACATGAGGCTATTGATAGCCTTCAAATTGACTTAAATAAATTAAATGATCTTATACATAGCTTTTATTTTATAAATGAAAAGGGATTTGATTTTGATTCTTTAGAAGAATGAAAAAGAAAATAATTCACAAACTATTTTATTCTTATGAAGAACCCGTCTCTCTTCGCGAGCATTTGATTTGTATGAAACCCAGGTCTGGGGGTTTCCAGAAGTTAAATTATTTTAGTCTTGAAATTAATCCTTACCCTCATTTAATATTTCCTTTAATCTCTGAAAATGGAGATGATATTTTTAAGGTGTTTTTTAAAGATCCTACTAATTCTCTTCTTATTAAGGCAGAAAGTGAAATCGAGACGCAGATTCATCCAGATTTATATAAATTAAAAAATGATAATGACCTAAGTTTACCTATGAAAATAGAAGCAGAAAATAGCTCACTTAATGGATTTATTCAAGGTTGGTTGCTTAATGGACAACATGATCCAGCAGCAATTCAAATTGCTCAAGAGGCATTAGTAGGGATCGAAAATAATGTATTGGACTTTTTATATAAATTAATCGCTCTAATAAAAGATAGGGTTACATATACACCTAGACATCTTGGACCTGCATGGACTGCAGCAAGAACTCTTAGAGAGAGAGTTGGTTCTTGCAGGGATTTGGCAATTTTGTTAATGGAGACTTGTCGATCCGTTGGCATACCTAGTCGTTTCGTTAGCGGGTATCAATTTATGGACCAACCCCCAGAAAAATATGAACTTCATGCATGGACTGAGATTTTTATACCTGGTTTTGGATGGAGAGGATTTGATCCAAGCGGTTGTGGTTTGATTAATAGTAAATATATAACCCTAGCCTCTTCTTCTAAGTCTGAACTTGTAGCACCAGTAAGAGGAAGTTTTACTGGTGCTCCTGACTTGAAAAGTGAATTACATTGGAATATTGAAATTATCTGAATTGTATAGAAATTATTTGATGGACTCACTCTGAAGTGCTAGGAAAAACGCTTTCCTAACCAATTTTTGTAATGAAAATAATTCATCTCTGAAAACAAAGGCCTTTTTACTGTAATAACAGGTTTTGCTTAATGATTTTGCTTGATAAATTCAGGGGTTTTGGCTTATTAAGGAATGAAATGGGATTTTCTCCGAAGACAATTTGACTTTTAGGAGAGCTTCAATCTCGCAAAACTTTCTATCCTTTAACTTTATTCTCCAACCAAGATTTTGCTTTTAATGCATTGGTATGGCTATATTTTTATGAGTTATTATTCAACGCACAAAAAAAGCTGCAAATTAATTGCAGCTCAGACTAAGAAGTTTGATTTATTCGAATTTTGTCAAAATCACAGGATTTCAACAGTTAGCTAAATAAGGCTGAAGCAACACCAGCTACTGCTATTACTATCCCTCCCCATTTAATGATTGCCTGATCCTTGTCATAGGTGTTTGAAACAAGAATTGCAGCGAGAAGGATTTCTACAAGGTTCTCATTAATCATGGGTCGAAGCCAGAAATGTATTTGTTGATACTTTCTTTAGCTGACCTTTTTCCGATGGGCAACATATATTAAGTTATTTCTTAATCAAGTTAATATTTTTTTATAGGAATAATTAATCCTCGTAGATGTTTTCAATAATCCAAAATTGCAAAAAAAAAGCCCTCTAAAAGAGGGCTTTAAAAAATCAAGTTAAAGACTTAACCGATTGCAGGTGCAACAAGAGCTACAGAAGTAGACTCAGCAGCTGCTAGGTCAAGTGGGAAGTTGTGAGCATTACGCTCGTGCATTACTTCCATACCAAGGTTTGCACGGTTAAGTACGTCACCCCAGGTTGGTACAACCTTGCCTGAAGTATCAACTACAGACTGGTTGAAGTTGAAACCGTTCAAGTTGAACGCCATGGTGCAGATGCCCATAGATGTCAACCAAACACAAATCACTGGCCATGAAGCCAAGAAGAAGTGAAGGCTACGGCTGTTGTTGAAGCTTGCATATTGGAAGATCAAACGACCGAAGTAGCCATGAGCTGCAACGATGTTGTATGTCTCTTCTTCTTGTCCAAACTTGTAACCGTAGTTCTGTGAATCAAGTCCTGTGGTCTCACGGATAAGTGATGAAGTAACCAAAGAACCGTGCATTGCAGAGAACAAAGCACCACCGAACATACCTGCTACACCAGCCATATGGAATGGGTGCATCAAGATGTTGTGCTCAGCCTGGAAAACGAACATGAAGTTGAATGTTCCAGAGATTCCTAGAGGCATACCATCAGAGAATGAACCCTGACCGAATGGGTAAACAAGGAATACAGCGAAAGCTGCTGATACAGGTGCTGAGTAAGCAACACAGATCCATGGGCGCATACCTAAACGGTATGAAAGCTCCCACTGACGTCCCATGTATGCAGAGATACCAATAAGGAAGTGGAAGATTACAAGCTGGTAAGGGCCGCCGTTATATAGCCACTCATCAAGAGTTGCTGCTTCCCAGATTGGGTAGAAGTGAAGGCCGATAGCGTTACTTGAAGGAACAACAGCACCAGAAATGATGTTGTTTCCATACATGAATGAACCAGCTACTGGCTCACGGATACCGTCGATATCAACTGGAGGAGCAGCGATAAATGCAACGATGAAACAAGTTGTTGCCGCAAGAAGGCAAGGGATCATCAATACACCGAACCAACCGACATAGATACGGTTGTTGGTGGAAGTAACCCACTCGCAGAATTGTGGCCAACCTTTGAGCAACGAAGAACGCTGCTGCTGAATAGTGGTCATGAAAAGAGCGATAAGTATTTGCTCGAAAGAGCAATAAATAAGATCAGATAAAATCTGACAGACAGAATTTAGCTTCTAAATAAGATATCTAGGATGGGTAAACTCACCAAGATTTGGCAAATAGCAATCAGTAAATCTATTGGTATGAATAATTTGTTCTTATCTCATAAGTTGCTTTGCGAACTGGTCGATTAATCAATCAGTAATGAAGAAGCATTAATTACAATTTACTTCTACTATTCAAACTATTTTTACTAGTAGAAATAGTTTGAATAGTTTAAATAGTAGGTTCTTATTCTCGTGTTGGGATAATACTTTTTCTTTTTTCCTATTTTGCTATTATTAAACAAATCACTATAATTGGCTCAGTCATGACTGAGGAAAAATGACTAAAAGTCAGTTTAATATAAAAATCTCAAAAGACTTATTGACTAAAGTTAAGCGACAGGCGACTATGTCAGGCAAAAGTCTGACCGAACACATAACTGATTTAGTTTCAAAGTCATTGTCTGATAATGATATTCTAAATACCGATTTGTCTTCTGTTGATAAGATTAAGGCTTTAGAAGAAAGGATATTGTCTCTTGAATCAATAGTTTCTAATAGGGAATACTTAAGTCAAAAGCTAAAACCATTTACTAATTTGGAAGCAGTTAATTGTACAAAATTTATGAGAGGTGTTTTTGATAAAGAATTAGAAAAAAGAAATTATGAAGATAAATCCAAGGCATTTGATGATTTACTTCAGTCAGTACAAGTTTATGAGAGGTTAAGTAAGTCGTTTTCTGATCGATTTAAAGAAATAATGCTTGATGGTAAGGCAACTCCTTGGACAGGTGGTGAACTCAATGAATTAACTGGTGAGAATAAATGTAATTGTCCAATTAGAAAAGGCTTAATTCATTGGACTGGAAAAATAGAATGTCCTTCTCAACAAGAAATATGTGATAGAGGAGAAGAATTACTTCCTTTGCTTTGAGAGGATCTCAAACATCTTTTATTAGCGTTTCGCTTATTGCCCACAATTTTTTTCTTGAAGTTTGATTTAATGCCTCTGGAGCATTTTTACAGATTTTTGGGAACCCTCTAAAGTTAAATCTAGGTCCATATTGCTCTCCTCCAATAGCGTTAGATAATGTAGCGGCTGCTATTTGAGGCAATGCTCCCATTTTCGCGCTTTGAAACATGGGATCCATCAACTTGTAAGCAAGTCCTTCTTGCCATGATTGATTAGCCTCAACAGATTTTGGCTGCAAATTTGTTCGTGCAAATCCTGGATGAGCTAGTAGTGAAGAAGTTTTTGAATTGCTTTCTTTAAGTTTTGAATTAAGTTCCAAGCCAAACATTACGTTTGCAAGCTTGCTCTGCGCATAGGAAGCCCAACGATCGTATTTAAGATTTCCTTGTAAATCCGCCCACTGAATCTTTCCAAAATATTGGACACCTGAGGTTACTGTGACAACTCTAGAATTATTTTTTTCTTCAAGCATGGGTAATAGTTCTAACGTTAAAAACATATGTGCAAGATGATTAACTGCAAACTGTATTTCAAAACCTTGCTTGCTAAAAGTCTTTGGTGGAGCCATTATCCCAGCATTATTGATTAAAACATCTAAGTAATCAAATTTATTTTTTATAGATTCAGCAAATTTTTTAACGTTTATTAAATCGGATAAATCTAATTCAACTAGTTCGATCTTTCCAGAAAAATTAAATTTTAAAAGTTCTTGTTTGGCTTTCTCTCCTTTGATCATGTCTCTGCAAGACATGATTACTGTTGCCCCCCTTTCTAAAAGGAATTTTGATGTTTCATAGCCAAGACCACTATTGGCTCCGGTGATTAAGAATACTTTTCCGTCTTGCATCTTGATTTCATTTAATCTAACCATAACCCTTTGAAAATGTTTATTTACTATAATTATGATTTAATTTAATTGTGGTAGACGTGGATGATCTGTTTGTATTGACTTAATAAAATTAATAAGATTTTAGATCTTATTAATTCTATTAAATGAAGTCTTAAATTTGTAAAATCCTGAATTTGCATAATTCCAATATTTAAGGTCCTCTTTTCTATATATATAATTAAAAATGATTTGATTTTGATTAGCAAATTTATTTATTAGATCTAGATTATGCCCAACTCCTGGGTAGATAACATCAATAAAACTGTGACCAGACAAATTAATTCCTAGGTCAGTTGATTTTAATACTTCTGAGTTTGGGATTAACTTATTTATTTTATCAATTAAACCTCGTTTGAATTGAATCACGGTCTCACTTAGATCAAATTCATTATTTGTGGCTATATTATGCAATATATAAACCTTTGAGTATGAATTAAATAACGTATATCTGTTCATGATATTCATATCATTATCAAATATTATTAGAATATTACTATTAGGAAAACTTCTTTGAACTGGAAGTTTATTTGATTGATGTTGACTATCTTTTATGATATTAATTTTGCTCGAAATGCTAATGGGAGTATCTCTAAATCGATTAACTGTGTACTTATTGATGTTTTCTTTAGATGCTAAGTAAGGCTTCTTATTTGTGTGCATACCAGCCACCCATCTCCAGCTAAGGGTGTTCGATGCAGCATCCCCATCTAGTAGATGTTTCATGAACAGCCTCGCTCCTAATTGCCATGGAAGTCCTAGAGTGAAAATCCATATACTTGCGAACCACATCCTTGCGTGATTATGCAAATAGTTATTCTCTCTAAGCTCCTCTATCCATTTATCAAAGCAATCTATACCTGTCTTACCATTAATAGCAGAACTAATTAAGTATGAACTTTTTGAGTTTTCTTTGAAATTTATATATTCATACCATATGGATTTGTAATTTTCAAGGTAACCCCTCCAATAGATCCTCCAAAGGATTTCATCAGTGTACTTTTGTTTCTTATCATACTTTTTTAATTTTTCAATTATGTCAAATTCGTAAAGGATTCTATGTGATGTATATTTAGAAATTTGAGAGACATTAGTCCTGTTTTCGATACCATAATCGTAATTTCTTAGTTGATGGTATGAACTAAGGTGATTGAAAATGAAATTATCTAATAAATCATTAGCCTCATCAAAAATATTCACAAGAGTATTAAATTTATTATTGAAGTTTTTTTAATGCTTTTATAGCTTCTTTTATATGAGCTGGACCATTTAGAAGGTCTTCAAAAATATGTTTTATTACTCCTTCAGAATTTATTATGTAAGTTACTCTTCCTTCTATGAATCCTAGTTTTTTCGGTACTCCAAATTGATTTCTAAGAATATTGTTTTGGTCGCAAAGTAATGGATACTGAAGTTTATTTTTATTTGCAAATCCTAGATGACTTTGAGGACTACCATTACTTATTCCCCATACCTCAGCACCTAGAATTTTGAAAAGATCATATTTGTCTCGGAAGCCACAAGCTTCGACAGTGCAACCAGGTGTATCGTCTTTCGGGTAAAAAAACAAAACCAGAGACTTTTTCAAATTATTTGATGTTCTGATATTCCCCTTTTGATCTTTTAGAGAAAATGAAGGAATCTGATCACCAATTTTCAGCTTCACTCTAATTAATCAAATCACTATTATACTCAATTCACTTCCTCTCGAGAGTGCTCTTCTGGAGTAAAAACAACACCTAGACAAAGTTTATAGAAATTTTTTTGTTCTAAATATCTCAGTTTAAATTATTAATTTAGTTTAGACAAGAATTCATTAGCATTACGTCTGTGGTTCATTTTTTTATTAGGGTCCATTTTTTCTAAATTCCTTAAAATCATTGACAAACGATATTGGTCCTTGAACTTATTTTTATAATCATCTATAAATGTCCAAAAAAGACTATCCCAAGTTGAGCACCAATCTTCAGATTTATAGTTAGACATTTTTCGAATATAATTAGAGCCAGAAATATATGGTTTGGTTGTAAATAGTCCTCCATCTGAAAATTGACTCATTCCATAAACATTTGGAACCATAACCCAATCATATGAATCTATAAATAATTCCATAAACCATTTGTATACTTTATTTGGATGAAATCTGCATAGAAGCATTAAATTTCCAACTATCATTAGTCTTTCTATATGATGAGCATACCCTGTCTCTAAAATATTTTTTATTGAGTCATCTAAAGGCCTTATTCCTGTTTGACCAGTGTAAAAACTTAAGGGTATTGGTTTGTCCTCAAAATCCCAGAAATTTCCATTTCTTAGTTCTAAACTATTTCGTTTATACATTAATAGGATAAATTCACGCCAGCCAATAATTTGTCTAACAAATCCTTCATAGGAATTAATCCCAATATTGTTTGATTGATAAAACTCCCATGATTTATCTATTATTTGTCTCGGAGTAAGTAATCCGGAATTAATTAATGGAGAAAGAACACTATGCCAAAGTGTCCTATGATTTGAATGTATTGCATCTTCATAATCTCCAAATAAATTAAATCTTTCAATTAAAAAATTATCTAACCATTCTTCAGCATCTTTATGAGACAATGGATAATTAAAGTTTTCTGTGCTCCCGTAATAATCTTTATAATTTATAGAAACTTCTTTCTTAGCTTTATCTAGTAATCTGCTTGTTTTTATAGTTGTTATTCTAGGAACTTCAATTGAATTTGGAAGCTTCTTTCTATTCATTTTGTCAAAACTCCATGTCCCCCCTGTTGGCGAACCATCTTTTTCGATAAGTATATTTAGGCTTTTTCTTTGAATCTTATAAAATTTCTGCATTCCATAAATTTTTTTTTGATTAAGTATTTCTTCAGATATATCTTGACAAGTTAAAAACATATCATTTTTTCTTATTTTCAACTTTATATTCTTTTTCAAAGAGAAATCCTTAATTCTTTTTTCTAGCGACCAATCAAACGCTTCATAAGTGATGAAATAATTAAAACCTTTTTCTGAGAGATAATTGAGATTATCTTCTGTTCTGCTTTCTCTTTGATGTTTTAAATAAATTACATTGAACCCCTGAGATCTGAGATCTTCTTCGTAAGAGTCCATAGTAGCTTTGTGGAAAATTATTTTTTGACAATGAAACTTTTGTTGCCATTGAGAATCACAACCAAAAAATAAGCTATCTTGGATCAGAGCAATATGACTAACGTCACTAAATTGTTTTTTTATTTTGAATAATTGATTTGGAAAAATCAGGAAAATCTTTCTCAATTTAGTCGATTAATAAATTTATTACTTCTCAAAAAAATTTAAGAAGTTAATTTTATAAAATAACTGGATTCTTTTTTGAGTGCGAAAAAACTCAACATGGTTAATTTTGATTTTTCCTTCTTCTACATCTTTCTGAACAGTAAATGACTTTATCCCACTCTTTAGCCCATTTTTTTCTCCATTGAAAATCTCTCAAGCAAATCGGACAATTTTTTATCAATTTGAATTTCACTTTTGATTGGTTGACTTGAACCTTGTCTTCTTGTCAGGAAAGCCATGCTTAAGTTTCCTTCCAGTAACCCTCTTTCTCCACATTTTAAAAGAAGATGTTTTTAAATTAGACCTCATTAAATGAATAACTTCTTTCTCTTTGAGATTGAATTGAAATTCGATCGCATCAAAAGGTGTCCTGTCCTCCCAGGCCATTTCGATAATGCGATCAACCTCAGCTGAAGTTAGCCTTTTAAGTACGATTTGTATTGCCAAGAAACTGGACAAACCTTAGAAGAGATTTTCATTAGTATTGGTACGTATATCCCTAAGAATTTTCTTTGATTTATAAAACTCCATTGCCAATCAATTTGTTTTGGATATATGAAATGAATTATTTGTTCTCACACTCATGATTGATTTTTGTTATGACAGTCTCTGTTGATAGGAATTGAAGTCGAAGTTCGTTTCTCTGTCAACATTGGAAGGGCGCTTGCGCTCTTCCAACAGTAAAAACGGTATTAATAGTTAAGTAGAACTTATCTATTTATGTATTTTGAGACACTAAACTTATAGTGACTTTTTTGTATAATTAGTCACTAATCTTACTGTTAAGTTTTACTTATACACGAGTATAAAATGATGTTTGATTATTAATCAATGCTTGTTTGTTTTGGTTTTTTATAGTTAAAAAGTCTACTAACTTGTAGTCTGTAAAATATATATTCCCCCTGTTTTATATGCAGACCTATGGAAATCCAGATGTCACCTACGGGTGGTGGGCTGGTAATTCAAGGGTTACTAACCGCGCTGGAAAGTTCATTGCAGCCCATGCTGGTCATACTGGCCTAATTTCATTTGCTGCAGGAGCTAGCACTCTTTGGGAGCTAGCTAGGTTTGATCCTTCTATAGCCATGGGGCACCAAAGCTCTATCTTTCTCGCTCATCTTGCATCTATTGGAATTGGATTTGATGATGCAGGTGTTTGGACTGGAGCGAATGTTGCTTCAGTAGCAATTGTCCATATTATTGCTTCTCTTGTTTATGCAGGAGGAGCTCTTTCTCACTCTCTGCTCTTTGATGGGGATTTGGCTGATGGGCCAGGACCTACTACTCAAAAATTCAAGCTTGAATGGGACAATCCCGATAATTTGACATTTATTTTGGGTCACCATCTTATTTTCTTTGGGGTTGCTTGTATTGCTTTTGTTGAATGGGCCAGAATTCACGGAATTTATGACCCAGCAATAGGAGCTGTTCGACAAGTTGAGTACAACCTTAATTTGACCAATATTTGGAACCATCAGTTTGATTTCTTAGCTATAGATAATCTTGAAGATGTTTTGGGCGGCCATGCGTTTTTAGCATTTGTTGAGATAACTGGTGGTGCTTTCCATATCGCAACTAAGCAGGTAGGAGAATACACAGAATTCAAAGGAGCTGGGATCCTCTCTGCCGAGGCTGTTTTATCTTTCTCATTGGCAGGTATTGGTTGGATGGCGATTGTCGCAGCATTCTGGTGCGCAACAAATACAACTGTTTATCCTGAACCTTGGTTTGGAGAGCCTTTGGCTTTGAAATTTGGAATTTCTCCCTATTGGATCGATACTGTAGAGGTAAGTGAGAGCACTGCACTAGCAGGTCACACCACAAGAGCTGCTTTAACAAATGTCCATTATTATTTTGGATTCTTCTTCTTACAAGGTCATTTATGGCACGCTATTCGTGCATTAGGCTTTGACTTTAGGAGAGTTACAAATGCTGTAGCTGGTTTAGATAGGGCGCAAATCACTCTTAATGACTAACTAATTCAATTGATTGGATAATCTCTGAAGCCCCGTAATTTTTGCGGGGCTTTTTTTATTAAAATATTGACTGCTATTTAACTAGGATTCTCAAATCCCTTTTGATACTAGTTTTGTAAGCAAAATCAATGAATAATTAAAGCTCTTCTATTGATTATTTTTGTGCATTAAATAAAGACCTTTTACGATTTCAAGCAAATTTATTGCACTAAATGTAAGGTAGGTCGAATTTCGACTTCAATTTCCTCAATTATGCAGTCCTACGGAAACCCAGACGTCACCTACGGGTGGTGGGTTGGTAATTCTGTCGTAACAAATAAGTCAAGCCGATTTATTGGCTCGCATGTTGCTCATACAGGATTGATTTGTTTCGCAGCTGGTGCCAACACACTTTGGGAGCTCGCTAGATACAACCCAGATATTCCAATGGGACACCAAGGAATGGTGAGCATCCCACACCTTGCTTCTATTGGTATTGGATTTGATCCAACTGGAACAGTATTCGACGGAACATCAATTGCTTTTATCGGAGTATTCCATCTGATTTGTTCAATGGTTTATGCGGGTGCAGGTCTATTGCACTCACTGATTTTTAGCGAAGACACCCAAAATAGTTCAGGTTTGTTTGCTGATGATCGTCCTGAACATCGTCAGGCAGCAAGATACAAGCTTGAATGGGATAATCCAGATAATCAGACTTTTATTCTTGGTCACCATTTGATTTTCTTTGGTGTTGCATGTATTTGGTTTGTTGAGTGGGCTCGAATACATGGGATTTACGATCCTGCAATAGGAGCTGTTCGACAAGTTGAGTACAACTTAAACTTGACCAACATTTGGAATCATCAGTTTGATTTCTTGGCTATTGATAGTCTGGAGGATGTTATGGGTGGTCATGCATTCTTAGCATTTGTTGAGATCACAGGTGGTGCTTTCCATATCGCAACTAAGCAGGTAGGAGAATACACAGAATTCAAAGGGAAGAATATTCTTTCTGCTGAAGCCGTTCTTTCCTGGTCTCTTGCTGGTATTGGTTGGATGGCAATTATTGCCGCTTTCTGGTGTGCAACCAATACAACTGTTTATCCAGAGGCTTGGTACGGAGAAACATTAGCTCTTAAGTTTGGAATCTCTCCATATTGGATTGATACTGCTGATATGACTGGTGTCGTTAGTGGTCATACTTCAAGAGCTTGGCTTGCGAATGTTCATTACTATCTTGGTTTCTTCTTTATTCAAGGACACCTTTGGCATGCAATACGTGCTCTAGGCTTTGATTTCAAAAAGGTTACTGATGCAATTAGTAATCTTGATGGAGCAAGAGTTACTCTCACTGATTGATTTTCTGAGTCTTTCAGCATAAAAAAGAGTCTCGTCTTTTGACGAGACTCTTTTTTTATTGAAAAAAATTAAAGAGGTTTTAACTTTCTTTAGTTTTTGTAGTTGTCAGGCTTAGCCCAAGGATCGATCCTTTTTGAATCATCAGAATAGTAGAAGAATTGAGACGCTCCAAAAACTGCTCCAAGTCCACAAAGAGCTGCGGCTATATTAAATCCACCGGATGGTTTGATTAAACCAATATCTGATGGGTGTGGAAGCTGAGTGGCAAAATCAAGAAGGTGAGAAAAATCAATCATTGAATAAAAAAATTGTTTTTATAGTTAACCCAGGTGGCCACTATGCCAAACCCGTGTTTGAGGATATTACATTAATTTGAGAACTAACATTGAAAAACAAAATTTTCTTAGTCATTTAAAACCCTTTTGCACGAGATTTCTTCTCAGTGGGAGAAACCTCATCAACTTTTCTTTTGGATGCTGAATTTTTCTGAAAAAGATAAAAAACCACAGCTAAAAGAGAAACTCCAAGCAAAACAAACCAAATTATTGTTGCTATATAAGGAAGTCCATGAAGATCTTGTAATTCAAGTTGTAAAGCAGATTTCATTTTTGATATTTAAATTTTTCTTGAGTATTTCCATGAAAACCTAGTTTAGTTGGGGTTTGAGCCAATTTGAAGAAAAAAAACTTTACTACTTCTTTATACGCCTTATGACTATTGGTAGTTTTTGAATTCAGGTGCCTGTAAGGTGTGCTCACCGTATTACGCCAAAAAACTTAAATCATGCAGACCTACGGAAACCCGGATGTCACCTATGGTTGGTGGGCTGGAAATGCTGGGGTTACAAACAAATCAGGTAAATTCATTGCTGCACACATTGCTCATACTGGCTTGATAGCCTTTGCAGCAGGTGGAAGTACCCTTTGGGAACTAGCGAGATACAACCCTGAGATTCCAATGGGACATCAGAGTTCGATCTTTCTTGCTCATTTAGCTTCAATTGGTATCGGCTTTGATGAGGCTGGTGCTTGGACAGGGGCAGGAGTTGCCTCTATTGCAATCGTACATTTGGTTCTTTCCATGGTCTATGGAGCGGGTGGCTTATTGCACTCGGTGCTATTCGTTGGCGATATGCAAGATTCAGAGGTCCCTCAAGCAAGAAAGTTCAAACTTGAGTGGGACAACCCAGATAATCAGACTTTTATACTTGGTCACCATTTACTTTTCTTTGGTGTTGCATGTATTTGGTTCGTTGAATGGGCAAGAATCCACGGAATTTATGATCCTGCTATAGGAGCTGTTCGACAAGTTGAGTACAACCTTAACTTGACCAGTATTTGGAACCATCAGTTTGATTTCTTGGCTATTGATAGTCTTGAAGATGTTTTGGGAGGCCATGCTTTCTTGGCTTTCTTGGAAATAACAGGTGGAGCTTTCCATATCGCTACTAAGCAAGTTGGTGAATATACCAAGTTCAAAGGAGCTGGTCTTCTTTCTGCAGAAGCAATTCTTTCTTTCTCTTGTGCAGGTCTTGGTTGGATGGCTGTTGTTGCTGCTTTCTGGTGTGCACAGAACACAACCGTTTACCCAGAAGCTTGGTATGGCGAAGCATTGATCTTGAAGTTTGGTATTGCTCCTTATTGGATAGATAGTGTTGATCTTTCAGGAGGTCCAGCTTTCTTTGGTCATACGACTAGGGCGGCTCTAGCAAATGTTCATTATTACTTTGGATTTTTCTTCCTTCAAGGACATCTATGGCATGCTTTAAGAGCTATGGGATTTGATTTTAAGAGAATTCTTAAGGAGCCTCTTCCTGCTCAGCTTTACGAATAAACAATTAAAAACTTGTTTTTTTATAGAGAGGATTTAATCCTCTCTTTTTTTTGTTTTTTTTCACTTGGTGGAATAAATTCTTTCGAAGCATTGATTTGATAAAGCTAATAAGACTTGGCTTCTCTCTTAATTATCCGGAAAAAAGAATTTCAAACATAACGACCTTTAACTATTCTGCACATATCAATTGAACAGAGTGTAATCTGCACGCATATTTCCCTGATTCGCTTAGACATTATGCAGAGCTATGGAAATCCAGACGTTACTTACGAGTGGTGGGCTGGTAATTCTGTGGTCACAAGTCGTTCTGGTCGATTCATAGCCTCCCATATTGGGCATACAGGCTTGATCGCATTCGCGGCTGGAGGAAGTACCCTTTGGGAACTTGCTCGCTACAATCCAGAGATCCCCATGGGGCATCAAAGCTCCTTATTCTTGGGGCATCTTGCCGCTTTTGGCGTAGGTTTTGACGAGGCTGGAGCTTGGACTGGTGTTGGTGTAGCAGCCGTAGCCATTGTTCACTTGGTTTTGTCAATGGTTTACGGAGGTGGTGCTTTATTGCATGCAGTTTATTTTGAAGCTGATGTTGCAGATAGTGAGGTTCCAAGAGCTAGAAAGTTTAAATTGGAATGGAATAATCCAGATAATCAGACGTTTATCCTGGGCCATCATTTATTCTTCTTTGGAATGGCTTGCATAGCCTTTGTTGAATGGGCAAGAATCCACGGCATATATGATCCAGCTATTGGTGCGGTAAGACAGGTCAATTACAATCTTGATTTGACGATGATATGGAATCGTCAATTTGATTTCATCGGGATTGATAGTCTCGAAGATGTAATGGGTGGTCATGCATTTCTTGCTTTTGCAGAATTAACCGGCGCAACTATTCATATGGTTGCAGGTTCAACTCAATGGGAAAACAAGAGACTTGGTGAATGGAGTAAGTACAAAGGAGCTGAATTGCTTTCTGCAGAGGCAGTCCTTTCATGGTCTCTTGCAGGTATAGGTTGGATGGCAATTGTTGCTGCATTCTGGGCTGCTACCAATACAACCGTTTATCCAATTGAGTGGTTTGGTGAGCCTTTGAAGTTACAGTTCTCAGTTGCTCCATATTGGATTGATACAGCAGATAGCACTGGCATAACAGCTTTCTTTGGTCACACAACTAGGGCTGCTTTAGTTAATGTTCATTATTACTTTGGATTTTTCTTCTTACAGGGTCATTTCTGGCATGCTTTACGTGCGTTAGGATTTGACTTCAAGAAGGTTTCCGAAGCAATTGGTAATACTGAAGGGGCAACAGTCAGGGTTGAAGGCGCTGGTTTCAATGGAAGAGCTCCAAGATAGATTAAAAAAAAACAAAAATATCCCTCTATTATGGGGGGTATTTTTTTTGTCTATTTTTAAATAAATAGAGCTTTTTTGGTAAAAAATGGTAGAGACCTATAAAGACCTCTAACTATTCTGGTAAAAACAATTCCAAAAAGTGTAAGGTAGCCAAAATTTCGACTTTAATTCCTTAATTATGCAGACCTACGGAAACCCAGACGTCACCTACGGGTGGTGGGTTGGCAATTCTGTGGTGACCAATCGCGCTGGTCGATTCATAGGGTCACATATCGGACACACAGGCCTGATTTGCTTTGCAGCTGGTGGAAGTACCCTTTGGGAGCTTGCTCGCTACAACCCAGAAATACCAATGGGACATCAAAGTTCCATTTTTCTTGCTCATCTAGCATCTCTTGGCCTCGGCTTTGATGAAGCTGGAGTATGGACCGGAGCTGGTGTAGCAACAATTGCTATTTTCCATTTGATTTTTTCAGCTGTATATGGAACAGCTGGATTAGCTCATTCACTCTTATTTGATCCGGACTTGAAAGATGGTCCAATTCCTACCACCAAGAAATTCAAACTTGAATGGGACAACCCAGATAATTTGACATTCATTCTTGGACATCACTTGATTTTCTTTGGGGTTGCAAATATTTGGTTCGTAGAGTGGGCAAGATGGCATGGAATTTATGATCCAGCCATAGGTGAAATCAGAACAATCTTCCCTGGATATGGTGACTTTGGAATGGTTTACGGGCATCAGTTCGACTTCCTTACCATTGACAGCCTTGAAGAAGTAATGAGCGGTCATGCATTTTTAGCATTCGTTCAAATAAGTGGTGGTGCATGGCACATCGCTACAAAACAACTAGGCGAATACACTGAGTTCAAAGGTAAAGGATTGCTTTCAGCAGAAGCCGTTCTTTCCTGGTCTCTTGCTGGTATTGGTTGGATGGCAATTGTTGCTGCATTCTGGTGCGCACAAAATACAACTGTTTATCCAATTGACTGGTATGGAGAGCCTTTAGCTTTGAAATTTGGAATTTCTCCTTATTGGGTAGACACGGGAGATGTCTCAGATAGCACTGCGTTTTTAGGCCATACAACTAGAGCTGCATTGTCAAATGTTCATTATTACTTTGGATTTTTCTTTATTCAAGGTCATATTTGGCATGCTCTTAGAGCCATGGGCTTTGATTTCCGTCGTGTTGTTGGATCAGTAGCTTCTCTCGCAACAACTGAGAGTTAGTTGATTCAAACTTAAATTTCAATAAAAAAGCCTCATCAAATTTGATGAGGCTTTTTATTGGGAAAAAATCTAAAAAAATTACTCCGTTTTTATATCAATATTTTCGTCATCAATTGAATTTTCAGAAGTTGCCTCAGGTTCAGTAATTACCTCAGGTTCAGGCATTACCTCAGGTTCAGGAGTTGCCTCAGGTTCAGAAATTACCTCAGGTTCAGGAGTTGCCTCAGGTTCAGAAATTACCTCAGGTTCAGGAGTTGCCTCAGGTTCAGGAGTTGCCTCAGGTTCAGAAGTTACCTCAGGTTCAGAAGTTACCTCAGGTTCAGGAGTTCCTCAGGTTCAGGAGTTGCCTCAGGTTCAGGAGTTGCCTCAGGTTCAGGAGTTGCCTCAGGTTCAGGAGTTGCCTCAGGTTCAGGAGTTGCCTCAGGTTCAGGAGTTGCCTCAGGTTCAGAAATTACCTCAGGTTCAGGAATTACCTCAGGTTCAGGAATTACCTCAGGTTCAGGAGTTGCCTCAGGTTCAGGAGTTGCCTCAGGTTGCGACTCTGTTGATTCATCTTTCAGCTGAGTTGGTCCTTGATCTAATTTTGATTGAATTAGCTCTTTAACTATCAAAAAAAGCTTTTTAAAATTTGAGAAGAGTTCTTTAAAATTTTCATATATGTTTTTGAGAGTGCTTTTGATCTCTTGAGCTTTCTCCCCTTTATTGAAGAAAAGCAAGGCGGAAATTACTGATACTGAGATTAATATGAAAATAAATAGTGCACCCATTTTTTTTATCAGTTAGATATCATTAAGATCGCTCTTATTTGTGCTGCTATCAAGTGTTTATTTACATTGAACAACGAAGATATCCTTTATGTCTTAAATAAAGCTCTTAAAAATTTTGAAATTTTTTATGAATACAGCGAAGCTTACTATTTTTTTTGATGGAGGATGCCCCTTATGCAAAAGAGAGGTTGATTTCTTGCAATCAAGAAATCAAAAGGGATACCTAAGTTTTATTGATATAAATACTTCTGATTTTTATTTAGATCTTAAATATGGCATTACCTATAAACAAGCGATGGAGAGAATCCATGCTTTTAAAAGTGATGGTTCATTAATTAAGGATATTAAGGTTTTTCAAGAGGCTTATACGTTGATTGGATTGGGTTGGATTTATGCACCAACAAAATTGCCCATTTTTGATAAATTTATTGAGTTTATTTATGGGATATGGGCAAAATACAGATTAAAATTAACTTTTCGACCTTCTATTGAGAAATTATGTACTGAAAAGGGTTGTGAACTCTCTTAGTTAATGAATAGTTGGTTGATTCAATTAAGATATTTTCAACAATGATTAAAAAAGATAATAAATTTCCTATCCAAATGTTGAACCATTGAATCCCCAATTTGAGGCTTTAACGTCGAAAAATTCAATATAAATTCTATTTGTATTTATATTGGTTTTAGATGCAATTAACTCGCACAAAGCCTTGCTCATCGAGGATGGGTTTAGTGAGCCAATTGATTGAACCTTGATGAAACAGCATGGTTCATCGGATCCAGCAAATGTCATTTTGGCATCTTTTTGGATCATCGTCATTACGTAATTTTCCGGTTTTCCGGTTAAAACAGCAATCATTTTTGAAATATCTTTTTGGAGCAAATCATCATTTTCTACAACACTTTTTGAGGATGCGTTGATTTGAATGAATGGCATAAGTGAATCAGTCTTTGACAGATATTAATACTTGAATGGGAGATTGATTTTTAAAAAGATAGAAAGATCTAAGCCTCTTTTCTCCAAAATTATCAACAGAAATATTTTTCAAATCTTAAACAAATAGAAAGATCCTGTTAATTCTCCTGTTAGAGCCTCATTATTTCTTTTTTTCTAGTAACTTGGTCGGGTCTTATTGCGAAAAATGAACCAGAATTTTCAAGCCATTGTTCAAAACACAAGAGAAGATAATACTTCGAATGATCAGACCTTTTTACTTGGTGGTGTTTTGATAGTTTTTAATGTTTTTGTCATGTTATTTGTAGGTTTATATTGGATGAACCCAGTAATGCATGAGTTTATCTCTGGAAGACCTCTTTTGTAATAACCACTTGATAATCCCTTTTACATTAATTTGTCTTATCAATGTACTTAAAATTCTTTAATAGGAGAGATAATTGCATTAATCAGGTGGATTATCATTTTTACTCATGAAATTTGATCTTCTTTTTTCAAAAATTATCAAATATGTACTCAGCTTTTTAATCATATTTTTTGGGGTGACTCCTGTATTTGCTGGTGCCAATGTGGCAGTTAAGGGTGAAGGAGACGAAGTTCCAAGTTATGTTCGTTCTGATATCACAGGATTCGATTTTCATGGTGAAGACTTACATCTTTCCTCTATCGCTGGTGCAATGGCAAGAGATGCTGATTTCAGTAACGTCGATCTTCATGGAACAACACTAACTTTGTCAGACCTCAAAGGTTCCAACCTTAATGGTGTAGATCTTACTGATACACTTTCGGACAGGGTTAATTTTCAGAAGACCGATCTTAGAAATTCCATTTTAGTAAATATGATTGCATCAGGTAGTAGTTTTGCTGGTGCTCAAATTGAAGGAGCTGATTTTACATTTGCGATTCTTGACAGTGAAGATCAAAGAAATCTCTGTAAAATAGCTGACGGTGTGAATCCAACTACAGGAGTTTCTACTAGGGCTAGTCTTGAATGTAAAGGAGATAAACCTTCTATACCTGCAGCGTAAAATCTAAGAATCGATCGAAATTATTTGTTAATAAAAAAGAGGATTACTTGCAATTCTCTTTTTCTTAGTTTTCTTAAAAAAAGAGACTTTATTTATCGTGAAGAATTTTTGGCCACATCGATCTAGGGCAAAAGGCTTCTCAATTCAAAACCTTGCTCGTAAATATCGTTTAAATATCTCCAGCTCCAACGTTTCTTTAAATGAGCCTTCAAATCAACTTATTGATGAAAGTAATTTAATATCTATGAAAGAAGAATGTGAAAAGAACTCGATTGCTAATCTATCTATCAAAAAAATACATTGGGCTAATAGAGACTTTTCAGAATATAAGAAGGCAGCTTGAACTCTATTTTTTTGAAGAAATATTTTTTGTAAGAGGAATTGTTGATAAAACAAAAGATACTACGAATAATACTGTAATAGCAACAAGGCTCCAAAAAGTTAGATTAGATAGCTCTAATTCTCCAAATGAGACTGTTAGGTAAAAATTCAATTTACTCATGATTTATCTTTTTAAGTTTAGCAATAATTAGATTTTTTTTAATTATTAATTTTCGTCTTTCAAGATTTACACATATTTTTTCTTTCCATCTCCACTTATCTTGTAAATCCCTCCTTTTGGTCCAACATATAGCATTTCGCCATTAATTTTTGATTTACCAAATTTACTTAATCTAGATCTATGAATATCGGCTTTTTCTCTTAGCTCATCCTCTGAATACCATGTACCTAAAGGGATGTTTTTGTAAGGATCAAGTAAAAGAGAATTTGTAAATTCTTCAGATATCCTTTCTCGACGAACATTGATATTCTTGAACCTTTTCTTGAATCTTTCTATTAAAGTCTTTCTATTTGACAATTTTTTTCTCTTTTTTAAAGTTAAGAATATATAAAAAAAGAATACTATTATTAATATTGGAATCAATTTCACTATTGATTATTATGATCTTATCTAATTAAAGCAACTTCTAGGAATAAAGCCAGTCAAATGAAGATTGTCAAATTGAGTTCTCTTTCATTTGTTTCTTTATTTTCTCTTGATTATCAAGTCGAAGCCTAGATCTGTTTTCTTTGAAAGTATTTCTTTTTTTAAAATACCTTTTTTAAATAAACTGATAATGGTTATTATTGACTCAACAAAAAGAGAAATAGTTGAAATAATTAGGATTATAAAATTATATGTAATAGAATTATTATTGTTTTTTTTGGAATCTTTATACTCTCGCTTTTTCATTTTAGTAAGGCCCGTAATGAGTTGAGCATTCAGCACCGCAATATGCACCTATATTAATCGCTTGCTCTAAATTTAGCTTTGCTGAGAGAGCAGTAGTCACAGCCCCCGCGAAACTGTCCCCACAACCATAGGTGTCTATTTCTTTAGAACTAGGCGTAATGGGCTTGTATTTAATATTTTCAGGAAAAATTGTTCCACCTGAGTCTCCTTTTGTTGAAATGTATATGTCTGGTTTAGGTTCAAGTTCTTCGTAATTTATCTTTTCACCAGGATCAAGACCACTGCCAATCAATGCATTGAGTTTTACTTTTGAATCCTTTAGGGTTTGTTGACCTGTTCGGGGAGTTGCAGAGAGGAATCTAGCTTTCCTAGCGAATCTTATTCCTTCTTTGTCAGTAGCGGTAATGAAAACACCATCGTAATTTTTCAAGTCACTCCAAGGTAAATTATCAGAACCGATTGGCTGTAATCTTTCTCCAATAACTGTAATTGCTCTTTCTCCCTCTTTGCTGATTAGGCTAATACCTTTTCTGGTTGGTTTCTCTCGCCAAGCTACTTTTAAATTTAAACCAAGTTTAGTAAGTCTTTCGTAGCATTTTTCACCATAATTGTCTTTGCCCAATGATGTGATTAAGTCAACAGGGTTATTTATTAGCCTTGCCATCTGAACAGCTGCGACTGCCGCACCACCTGCTGCTTCTTCAAAGCAATCTTTTGCATGCGAAATTTGTCCCGCTAATGGGAGCTGATCAACCTTTAGGAATGTTACCCATTCGACATGACCGATCACCGCTAATTTAAGGTTAGGAAGGCTAAGTATTTCTTTAGGGGCATCAATTTTCATTCGCAATATATTATATTATTTCTAATATAGTAAGTTAGTTTCATATGTAGAACTATGATATTTTTTTATTCATAAAACAGACAAACTTTATAATTCTTCTGATATATTATTTCTTATTAAATTAAAAATTACTTATGGTAAGACAGATTAAATGGTTGAAATGGATTTATTTGTTTTTGGCTATATTAGGAGCCGTTTTGCCTACACTTGCAAATATTGAATTTGCAAAAAGCTATGGACCTGCTTTTGATATTCAATTATTTATAGAGTTAGCTAATAATAATCCAGCTTCTCAGTCATTATCTAGAGATCTTTTTATAGGGTCATCAGCTGTATTCGTTTGGATAATTTCTGAATCAAAGAGATTAGAGATGAAAAATCTATGGATTGTAATATTGACTACATTTACAATCGCATTTGCTTTTTCAGCTCCTCTTTTTCTATATCTAAGGGAATTAAGAATTGAAGAGATGAATAGGAATTAAATTAAATATTTTATTATTTAATATTTTTAGATATTGGTACTAAAAGTATACAAAGAATACTAACAATTAACCATAGTTGAAGGGCAGTGTCATAGGTGTCAATTAATTTTCCTGCCATCCAACGTACTGTTAAAGAACTAATGCCAAAACATTGTGAATATAAGGCTATGGCTGACCCTTGATATTTAATGGGAGCAGAATTTATAATTGCATCTGAAGCAGAGGGTAAAAATATACATAGAGATATTGTTAGTGGTATGAAAGCTATAAGTATTAATAGATATCCGTCAAGTAAGAAATTTGAAAGTGACAAAAAAATAAAACCTATGAGTAGAGATATTAAGCATAATCTGAATTTAAAAGGTGAATTTTCGTTTCTTAAAAAATAACCCACTGGCCATTGAAAAAAAGCAAGTAAAATGAGTTTAATTGTTAATAATGTAGCCACTTTTTGGTCTGTGAATGGTGGCCTTATTATACCTCCGTTCGCTAAATCTATAGGAAGGATGCTTTGTAATAAACTCATTATTCCTGTTACAAATAGAGTTATTAATAATAAAGGTAGTAAACTTATTATCCATTTAAGATTGTATTTTTTTTCAAGAGATTTATATTTAACATTTAAATCGTCTTTGATCTTGAAAGCAATTTGGTTTCTACTTGTGTCTAGCTTATTTAATAATATATTTAATATATATAACATGCATAAAATATCTATTAAATATATTATTCTTGGGAATTCAAAATAAGATCCTATAGTACCAAGTAAGACCCCTAATGTGACTCCAATTGCATCAGCACTTCTTGCAAGAGAATAACCTTCACTTGATTTTATTTTGGTATTGCAATTTGATGGAATAGCTAATTCCGCAGAAGGCCAATATATTCCAGCTGCAGCTCCTAAGAAAAACTGACCACAAAGGAAAGCTAAGAAATTTTGCGAATAAAAAAGTATAAAATCCGATAAAATTGCAAATAAACATGCAACTTTAATTGCTTTTATAGAGCTAAATTTTTTGTCAAGTAAATATCCCGTCCCAAATCTTGTCGTTATTCCAGCAAATGCAGCTGTGGTTATTCCTCTTCCGATTTGCTCTGCTGAAAAACCTAAACTATTGAATATTATCGGACTTAAATACAATACCCCTCCTGCTCCTATTGCTGTCCATAAACGAGCTTTTATGATTAGTCTTAGAGATACAGGGAATTTCTCCCAATAATTGCTAACACTAGAAGTTGAGAACAAATTCATTCATTAAAAAATTAGTTGTTCTTGGAACAGTTGGAAGCTTACTAGCTCCTTATTGTTTTTATCCAAAACTTCAAGCAGCAGAGAGATTTGAAATTCATTTCGATGGAATGTCCATCCCAATTTCGATAAAAGAATTGATTGATTGGAGTAATGGTGCAGAGGAAAAAAATTCTGAATTAGCTAGTTGGCTTAATTTACTTGGCTTTAAGGAAAGGAAAGGTTTGGCAAAGTTTTTAAGTACACCGTTGGTAAGAGATAAAAGTATGGCAAGACAAATTTTGAGAAGTTGGTCAGGACGAAAATTGCTTGATGAAGTAAGTGATCTAATACTTATGGATGAAGACAGCTCAGGCGAAAGTGTTCTCGATACTCTAGAAAAACTTTTAAATGAAAAAGATGAGGTGACAACTTTTGATCTTTTAAATGCTCTCTCTGTTAAAGCAATTCACATTGATTTGGATGGGTGGATTGAAGTAGCTAATAATTGGAGAAGTGAGTTAAAGAAACAACAGAAACTCATAACTGATTTAGTCTCAATTAATGATTTATCAGTTAAGAGAGAGACAATGAATGTTTTACCTCTTGAAATAAAAGAAACCGAATATGAATTAATTTCCTTAACTGTTTCTCATCGAAAAGAGCCTTTAATTTTAGAGGTTTGGAACCCATCTTTTAGGAAGAAAAATAGAAAAAATTGGGTTCTTTTAATGCCTGGTTTAGGAGGAGATCGTAATCATTTTAATTGGCTTGCAAGAAGTCTTAGTCACAATGGTTGGCCTGTTGTTGTCTTGGATCATCCAGGTAGTGACTCATTAGCATTGGAAGCCTTGGTGAGAGGAAGACTACCTTTACCAGGTGCTGAAACAATTCCTGAACGTTTGAACGATATCGATAGTATCCTCAAGGCAAAAAAATCAGGAACAATTGATTTATTGGCAGAGAATGTTGTCTTGATGGGGCATTCGTTAGGAGCCCTCACAGCTATTTTGGCTTCAGGAGTAAAAATAGATGATCAACTTGAAAATAGATGTCAGGAGGTACTTGATAATCTTTCTCTTTCTAATTTATCTTCACTTTTACAATGTCAACTAATAGATATTACTTTGTCAGATACTAATGGTATAGAAAATCTTTCAGCTATTGTTGGTATGAATAGTTTTGGGAGTTTTTTGTGGCCAAAAAATTTAGAAAATAAAATAAATATTCCTCTTTTCCTTACAGGAGGAACTTTTGATTTAGTTACTCCTTCTATTAGTGAACAACTAGGATTAATGCTTGCTTTGAGTTCAAGCCCATTAAGTAGAGTCCTTTTAATTGAGAGAGCTAGCCATTTTTCACCTATTAGAGTAGAGGGACAAATGAATCAGTCTAGAGGTAAGGATTTATTTAATCTAGGAGAATCAATAGTTGGATATCATCCACTTTCTGTTCAGAGCTTATTAGCTTTTGAGATCATCAACTTCCTAGAAAAATTAGAAGAGAATAAAACAGTCCCTTTGAACATGAATTTAACTAAAGGCGAGCTTAAGTTTCATATCTTAGACAGTAATATAATTGAACAACTTATCAATATTCAATAACTAACCCTTGGATCAATATATGCAATAGCGATATCTATACAAACACTAATCATTACAACAAGGCTAGATATTACAACAACTATTCCTTGTACAACAGGATAATCTCTTTGATTTATAGCTTCTTGAAGTCCAAGAGCTATTCCAGGCCATGAGAATGTTATTTCAATTAAAAGTGCTCCACCAACTAAAGAAGAAACTGTTAAGCCAGTAATTGTCAATATGGGGAGAAGAGTATTTGGTAAGGCATGTTTAACTAATACTCTGGAGTTATTTATACCTCTACTTTTGGCGGCTTCAATGTAATCTTTTTTTAAAACTTCTTCTAGATTTAATCTTAATGCTCGACTAAATATTCCGCTTAATAAGATCCCTAGAGTGACGGAGGGTAATATTAAATGTTGAATAGAACTAAAAATGATTTCAACGTTTTTATCTAAAATACTATCTAAAAGTAAGAAACCAGTGATTGGGGGCGGAGGAATAGCTCCAGGAGGTAATCTTCCACCAATGGGTAACCAACCTAAAAAAACAGCGAAGATAATTTGAATTAACATTGCTGCCCAGAAAGGGGGGAGAGCATAGGTTCCAATGCCAAAAATCCTTCCTGAAAAATCTATTTTGCTTTCTGGCTTAACTGCTCCTAAAAAACCAATTAAATAACCTACTAATGATGCTATTAATATTGAAAATATAGCTAATTCCAAACTTGCTGGAAGAGCCTTTGAAATAATTACTTTTACAGGTTCTTGTGTGTTTAATGAGATTCCTAAATTTCCATGAATTAATTGATTTAAATATTCAATATATTGATTAATTAGAGGCTTATCTAATCCAAGTTTAATTCTTAGGCTTTCCCTTGCAAATTCATTCGCTCGAGTGCCTAGAATTGCATCTACCGGATCGCCTGGAGCAATTCTTAATAATATAAAAACTAAGCTCGAAATGATCCAAAGCATTATTGGCAATAAAGTTAATCTTGAAAGAATATATTTGAAAAGTGACTTTTTAGTTGACAAAACTAGTCTCTTTCTAAGTTTTTCAGGATAATTACCCCATCTTTTGAAAATTCTGGTTGGCTTATATCTTTTAGAGACCAAGCTTTAGGATTAACGAGCCAAATTGGTAAGTAGGCACCTCCTTGTGCTGCAAGTTTTTCAACTTTTATTAAATTATTTAGTCTGTTTTCTCCATCTAGTTCTTCACTTTTCTCCAAGAGTTCTTGTAATTTTTTATCACCCCAAAAACTACCACTGAATACAGCTTCACCCTTGAGGCAAGAATTATTATTTAGTTCATTACAACTTAGTAAGGGAGTTAAATATGCTTCTGGGTCAGGATATGCCCCAGTCCAATCTAATATAACCGCTTCAAAAGCCCCTTCGGAAAGTTGTTTGTAGACTGTGGTTGACTCAATTCCATTTAAAGTTATTTCTAAACAATCAGATAAATCTCTTTTGATTTGATCTCTCCAAGTAAGGGCAAGTAATTTATCTGCAGGTACATTAGATCTAAATGTTAATGGAATAGAAAGAATCTCTGTTCCACAGTAGCCTTCTTTTTTTAATAAAGATCTTGCAGTATTAGGATTATATTTAGGCCATGGCTTAAATTCTTTTTTATGTAGTTGAGGAGGCACAATTGATCTTAGTGGTTCTCTTGTTCCGAAACTTACTTGTTGACTAATTAATTCTCTATCAATAGTGTAGGAAAGAGCCTTCCTAACTACTTTATTTTCTAAAGGTAATTTATTGCTTTTAAATGTAATGTATCCTATCTCTATTGGATCACCCTCTCCGGATTTTAGTTGATCTTTCTTAGCCATATTATTTAATGTTAATCGTTGCAAATCATCTATAGAATTTGAGATGAGGACGTCAACTTCCTTTGTTTTTATAGCTCCAAAAAGAGTACTAGAATTACTATAATTTATAAAGTTAATACCTTTATTTAGGGGTTTTTCTCCCCAATAATTTTTGAATGGCTTTATTATTTGTTGACTTGAGTTGAAACTTTCTAAGAAATAAGGTCCTGTCCCTACAAACTTTTTATTATTGAAACTATCTTTATAGTTTGAATATGAATCAGGAGAGACAGGAGTCAAATTTACTGATGTTAAAAGACTTGCTAATGAACTCGATGGTTTTTTTAATTTTATTCTTAAAAGAAATTTTCCTTTGACTTCAATATCCTCTATTTTGTCATTTAATAGGTAATTTAAAGTTCCAATTTTTCTGAATCGATTAAGACTAAATGCCATCGCTTCTGCATTGAAAATACTTCCATCGTGAAAAGAAATATTTTCTTTGAGTGGAATATCTATTAGCAAACCATTCTTACTTACTTTTGGTAAATCTTTAGCTAAGCTTGGTGATAGATTCCCTTCCTTATTTATTTTGTATAGAGTATCTCCAAGAGCGCTTAATATTTGTAATGTCCTGAGTGTATTTGCTTGAGCAGGATCAAGTGATTCAATTTTACCTGCACTTGCAACAATAATATTTTCTCTTTTCTTGTTTTGGGCACAAGATAACTGTAAAAGTATTAGGAGAATACTTGATATTTTTAAAATATTTTTTATACAATTTAACATTAACATTTAGTATGAGTTTTTATAATTAATTCTACATGAGTAAAATATTTATTGATTTGGAGATACTTGTTTAATTGATATCTCGAAGACAGGGGATCCATTAGGATTAAGTGGCCATTCTCTGACCCAACATTTTTCGTAGGCATTATCTATACCTAATACTTGAAAAAGTTCTTCTTGATTCTTTATATAAACACAATCTCCTTGATTAATATTTTTTTCTGTTTCTTTTCTGGTTTTCTCAATTACGTTTTTGGATGTTTTCATGGTTTAGTTTCGAAAAGAAATTTAAGTTAAAATTTCTTTTGTTCTTTTATATAATTAGCAACTTAATTTCGATTTGACTAGCTTTCGTTAGCTAAAGGCAACCCATCTTTGCTGCAATTCTCTTGACTTGTGGCAAGTTTTCTATATCTAAAAGAGCCTCTTCAAGTTTTCCTTGATTGATTTTGTGAGTAATGACTACTATCTCTGCTTTTTTATCTTTTGCGTCAAATTGCACAATTGATTCAATAGATATTTTCTTCTTTCCAAAAATAGTCCCGATTTCTCCAATTACACCTGGACTATCTTCTGCGATAAGCCGTATGTAATTCTTTTTAGTTATTTGTTCCTTTTCTGCTATGTGACAACTTCTCCAACCTTTTGCTGATAGAAGAGGATCTAAGCTAAAGATTTTGTCTTCACTCATAGACTGAATACCGGCAATGTTAAGTATGTCTGCAACAACAGCTGATGCCGTTGGGCCGGAACCTGCACCTGGTCCGAAAAACATTACTTGGCCAATGGGATTTCCTTCTACAAGAATTGCATTGTTAACTCCATTTACGCCTGCTAATGGATTGTCTTCAGGTACTAATGTTGGCTCAACCCAAACGGAGAGTGGTTGACTGTATTCTCTGCTTGGTTGAGTTTCTCCTTTCTCAGATATTGCTAAAAGCTTGATTCCATAACCTAACTTCCTAGCATAGCTAACATCTATATCCTCTAGTAGGTTTATTCCAGTTGTTGGTATTTTAGCTCTATTAATCGCTCCTCCAAAAGCAAGGCCACTAAGAATTGCAATTTTGTCAGCTGCGTCTGATCCCTCTACATCAGCCGCAGGATCACTTTCTGCATATCCAAGGACTTGGGCATCTTTTAAAACTTCAGAATAATTAACTCCTTCTTTATCCATTCTGGTGAGTATGTAATTAGTTGTTCCATTTATTATTCCGCTTACTTTTGTTATCTGATTCCCTCCTAAAGATTGTTTTAAAGGCTCAATTATTGGAATTCCTCCTCCAACTGCTGCTTCAATGAGGACATAAACCCCAGAGGCTTTTGCTTCATTTGAAATCTCTTCACCATGTCTTGCAATTACTGCTTTATTAGCAGTAACAACAGATTTACCTGCTCTTATCGCTTGGATAATTAATGATTTGGCTGGCTCTATACCGCCCATTACTTCAACAACTATTTGAATATTGGGATTATTAATTATTTCAGTTGGGTTTGTTGTAAGTATTGAATCTGGGATGGATATATTTCTTTTCTTTTTGAGGTTTCTTACTGCGACACTTACAAGTTCAAGTTCTCCAACCAAAGGATGTCTATCTTTTGGTTGGCTTATGATATTTGCGACACCCTGGCCAACAGTTCCTAGGCCAAGTAAACCGATACCAACTTTTTTCATGTTCTTATAGAGCGATAATTTTGTTTAAATCTTATTTATTCATTGTCAGAGCTAGGTATTGAGAGTTTTTTGGCTTGAGCTTTCATCTTAAGGAATATGTTGAGAAAACCATTCGCTCTCGATGGCGTTAAGCTTTTATTTAATCCTGTCATCTCAATAAATTTCTCATCTATAGAGAGTACTTCAAAAGGTGTTAGATCATTCAGACCTTTTATCAGAAAAGCTAGCAACCCTTTAGTTATGAGGGCATCAGAAAATCCTTTCCACTGGATTTTTCCATTTAAAAGAATTCCAAGAACATACACTTCTGAAATGCATCCTTTTACTTGAGTGGATGCTAGTTGAAGATCTTCATCTAGTAACGGCAAACTTTTTCCTAGCCATAAAATATATTCGTAGCGTCTTTTGGCATCTGAAGTTGATTGTAGACGCTCTATAAGATTGTCTAATGAATCACTCCCATAAGTATTGATGAAAGATTTTTCTTTGATTTCAGTCACCTCTTTAGATCAATCAATTTACTTATCCTAAAGCTTAACTAATTAATTAGTTGCTTCAATTTGATGTAGACCTTTTTCGCTAATCCAACCATTAAATGGCACGTCCCATTTTTCTCTGGGTAATGGTTTTTTAGATATGCAATTATTACTGATGACTAGAAATGATGGTATTGAAAACCACAAATCTTTCTGTCGAAGACGATCAAAGTATCCTCCCCCATAACCTAATCTGTAACCATCTCGATCTATCGCTATTGCGGGAACAAATAGGATAGACATATCATTAGGGTTAATGGCATTATTTTTCGTTGGTGCAGGAATACTGTTTGAATCTATTTCTAGTTGATTGTTTGACCAATGATGATAGCTTATACCACTGCTTTTAGCACTAGAGGGTAAAGCAACTTTTAAACTATTAATTTCTTTGATAAATCTTATATCCACTTCACCTTTTAATGGCCAATAAATTCCTATATATTTCCCTTCAACATGATATTTATTTAAAAGTATATTTAATGCTGATTTGACATTTAACTTTATTTCCTCATGAACTAAAGGTGGATTTGAGTTACGGATTAAATTATATTTCTTTCTTAAATTCTTTTTTCTTGATTTAACCTCATCATAAATATTTTTCATAAAAAGTATATTTTAACTACAAATTAAATTATTTAAGATAAATTCCGGTAAGAGCTATTGCTAGTGCATCTGCGGCATCATCTGGCTTTGGTGGTGAAGTGATACTGAGTTCATTCATAACAGAATTTAACACCTCATTCTTGTCGGAATGACCATAACCAGTGATAGCAAGTTTGATTTGCATTGGGGGGAATTCTTGAATCGAAAGCTTGTACTTTCCTAAAGTCATCATTATCACTCCGCGAGCCTGAACAACACTAATTGTTGTGCTAGAGCGGTAGAAAAAAAACTTTTCTACCGCTGCAGAATTGGGATTCCATTTTTTTATTATTGAGCTCAAATCATTTGAAATTTCTACAAGTCTTTCTTCTTCTTTTTGTGTTGATTTTGTCTCTATAATTCCGCAATCAATCATTATTTTTTTTCCTTCTATTTCGTCAATAATTCCGTAACCTACCCTTGCTAGCCCTGGATCGATTCCTATTATTCTCACTTAGTTAGCGGTGGCTAGTTCGAATTCAGATACATCATCACTTTCATTCCTTTCAAATACTTTGCAAAAAGCTTTTATTACTCTATCTCCAGAATCAACTTGTTCAAGAGGATCTTTTCGAAGCCTATGTCTTAAAGCTGTCGACACGACACGAGCAATATCTTCTTCAGTTACTTCTTTTCTCCCTTCAAAGGCAGCAAGGGCTCTAGCTGCTCTATTTGTTACGATATCTCCTCTAAGTCCATCAACGTCAAGTTCACCACAAACTGCTGAAATCCTTAGTCTGAGATCTTCATCGATAAAAACCTCGTTAAGTATATTTTGAGCATCAACAACTTTTTGTTGAAGTGATGCTTGTTTCTCCTGAACCGAATCGCTAAAAGATTCAGGATCATTATCAAAGGCTGTACGTTGATCAACTACTTGAACTCGAAGTTTTGCCTCCCTTACTGTTCTTACTTCTACACTCATCCCAAAACGATCAAGTAACTGAGGCCTTAATTCTCCTTCCTCAGGGTTGCCTGAACCAATAAGTACAAACCTTGCAGGATGTCGAACCGAAATACCTTCTCGTTCAACTGTATTCCACCCTGATGCGGCAGAGTCTAAAAGTACGTCAACAAGGTGATCATCTAGCAAGTTGACTTCATCAACATAAAGCAACCCTCTGTTTGCTTTGGCTAGCAGTCCTGGTTCAAAAGCTCTAACCCCCTCACTAAGGGCCTTTTCAATATCAATAGTTCCGCAAAGTCTATCCTCAGTGGCACCTAAGGGTAGATCAATCATCGGAACTTGTTTTTCACCTTTTTGAATGTCACTACCACTGTCTATTCGCTCCCTGACATCATTGCTTTGAAGGTCTGGATCCTCAAGAGAGCTGTTGTAGGGATCTCCTTCAACGACTTCAATCGCAGGTAATAGATCTGCAAGTGCTCTTATGGTTGTGGACTTTCCCGTACCTCTATCACCCATTATCATTACTCCGCCAATTCTCGGGTCAATAACATTTAAAAGAAGCGCTAGCTTCATTTCTTCTTGTCCAATCACTGAAGTGAATGGAAAAACTCTGCGTTTTCTAGTTGAACTCACTTTCTTATTACTGGTAAGAAGATTGTTTCATAAACAGGCCTCTTTAGATTGATAAAGTTCAAAAAAAAAAATGATAATGAATTGCAAAAGTTTTTTTTAAGTCGGTAAAAAATCTAATTTGGATTACTTGATTTCTGATCTAGGCTTAGAAAAGGAACTAACTCTGCCGATAAATTTCTTATCAACTCAGTTGATCTCGGATCATTAAATGGACCTTCAACTATAAAACTTGCGAAGGCTCTTGAATTATTAGGAGTTTGAATTAGAGCAGTATCTGAATATGAGATACCAATATCACCAGTTTTGTTGTGAACTAGATAACCTTTTAATGAAAGATGATAGTCTGTGTCTTTAGATTCTTTCCCAAGACCTCTTAAGATTCCTGAGGGTATTAATGTATTTGTTTTTGATTTGCGCATTATTTCTCTGAAAATATCTCTAGAACTAACATTAAGTAGATAACCATTATCAACAAGAGCCATTGCCAAAGATAGATCCTTCGTTGATGTGAGATTCGTGCCATCTAGATCAGGAAGATAGTTATTTATTTGTGTATTATTTAATCCAATTTCTTTCAATTTTTGATTCACTATTTTGATACCTCCCAATCGTTTTATTAGTAGATTAGTTGCTGTATTATCGCTAACTCTAATCATTTCTGAGGCTACTTCATAAACGGGGAAATTCTTACCAATTTCTTCATATGCCATCCAGCCTGATCCACCACCGATTAAATCTTCTGAAAGTATCAACTTTTCATTCCAAATTATTTCTTCACTCTCTAGCATTCTAAGTAAAACAATTAGAATAGGGACCTTAATACTGCTTGCCGCAGAACGCCTTATGTCAGATTTTATTTCTGCATAGACTTGATCATCTAATGATATAAAAAAAGCACTAACTTCTAAACCTGGGTTTTTGACTATATGGGTTTCCCATTTATTAATTAATATTTCTAGTCTTTCAAAATTTTCTAATTTATCATTGTAAAATGATAATAGATTGGATTTTCTAGTTAGTAATTCTTTTTTAACTGACCTTTTAGATTTCCCAGTTATATTGATTCCTTTGTTTATTTTATGGCTTTGATTAATGGGACCTAATATTCTTAGAAAACTACCAAGTAAAATTGATAAGCCTATGCTTGTTAAAAATATATTCGTTATTACTTTGAGCTGCCTTTTCACTTTAAAATGAAAGAATATAAATCTTTGCTATTTATTGTAGCTTGTTATTTTGATTAATCATTTTTATTTTTAATCTTCCATCTTACTTGGCTAATTATCCCTCTAATTAGTGCAACTTCATCATCTTTTATCTCACCTCTTAAGAGTAATTGTTTGATTTTCGTCATTTTAGCTTTGTAGGTATGTTTCATCAAGAAACCAATATCAAGCAAAAGAGTACCTGCGTCATTAATACAATCTTCTAATTTAATTAAATTCGCAGGAGTTCTTGTTTTGCTATTGTTTTTTAATAAATCAAGATCATTTAATTGATTGAATTGATGAAGAACAATTGCTACTGCATGTGAAAGATTTAATGATGGATAATGCTCACTTGTATTAAGACTAACTACTTTATTTGCTTTTAGAAGCTCTTCGTTAGATAAGCCCCTGTCTTCTCTTCCAAAAACTAAAGCTATTGTCTCTTCTCTTTCTGATCTAAGAGCCCAACTCAATGCATCTTTATTTGAATTAAGTGGGATTTCTCCATGTTCTTTTCTACCGCAAGTGGCAATAATTCTTGAGCAGTCTGAAAGTGCTGTATTTAGATCTTCATACACTTTTGCATTCTCTAATATCTTTAATCCTCTTACAGCCATCTTTTTTGCTTCTTGAGCTAAATAATCGCATTTAGGTGAAACTAGTCTTAATTCATGAACACTAAAGTTTTCACATAGTCTTGCAACACTGCCAACATTTATTGGCCCTGCTGTTTCTACAAGTATTACTTTTAGGTTTTTATTTATAGCCAAAATTAATTGAGTGAATGCATATACTCCAATAAATCAGCCATTGATTGAGGCTCGATTTCAAAACTTGGCATGGGTGGAGTCAATCCTCGAATAACTTGATTAATAATCTTTTTATCACTCATCTCTTGAGTAACTTCATGGAGGTCGGGCCCTACAAATCCTTGAGCTGAGATCCCATGGCATCCGACACAATTGATTTTAAATAATTTACTTCCTGATAAAGCTTCACCTTGAATAGATAAAGTTTCAGTTATGAAAGGATCTTGCTTGAAGTCCCCCATTCTCCAAAAAAGAATTAATAGTACGAGAGTGACAGTAGATAATAAAAATATTCTCCAAGAGCTGATTTCTTGGCCCTCCTTAATTAATGCTTTTGATGACGGAATATTCACTAAAACCTCTTTGACATGAAAGAATTGTTTTTAGTAATCATGAAGATGCGAGCCAATGATTGAGCCTCTGCTATGTGGGATTGTTCTTGGACTAGTTCCCATAACATTATTAGGCCTTTTTGTTAGTGCATGGAATCAGTATCGTCGTAGCAGTTCAATGCCTGATTGGGAATAAGAAAAATGAGAGAGGTGCTTCCATAAAATTTCTCTTTATTTAATCTCCACCCATTATGTATTCTTGGCATTGATTTTGACGAGCATTCGCATATCAAAGTAGATGATTCTTTAATCCATTCTTTAGACAATAAAAGTTCTTGAGTAATTTCATATAATTCTGATTCGTATGGAGGATCAAGAAAAACAAAATCAAACTTTTCAGGGTTTTGGCAATCTTTAACAAACTGAATTTTTCGATTTTTTGGACCCTTTTTGAGAAATGAGATCAATTCATTGCATAAGACTTCAATATGTATTGATTGATGCATAGTATTTGATACATCGATAAGGTTTTTTTTGCATATTTTTGCAGTTTCCCTCTGCTTTTCAATTGCAAGAACCCTCTTTACTCCTTTTTGTAGAGCCTCACATGCTACTGCTCCACTTCCACTACAAAGATCTAGCCAACTTGCTCCTCTAAGCTTGTTCCCAAGAATATTTATTAATGCCTCTCTTACTTTTGAGGAGGTCGGTCTTGTCTTTTGGCTTAAAGGACTTTCTATCCTTTTCCCAGACATTAGTTTCAATTTCCCTTTCAAACTAAAATTTGTTTTTTTTCAACCAATTAATCCAATTAAAAATAAGTTTTTGTCCTGCAACTCCTGATTTTTCAGGATGAAACTGACATGCACCAGTATTTTTATGCCAGACCATAGATGATACATCAGTTTTACCAAATTTTGTTATGGCTACTGTGTTTTTTGGTTCTAAAGGACATGCTGAGTAGGAATGGACGAAATACATCCAATTAGAATCAGGATAATTCTCTAGAATAGGACATTCATTTGTTTTATATATTGGAGACCAACCAATATGAGGAATCCTTTCATCTTTTTCTTGAGGTAATCTGCGAATATGACCCTTGATAACTCCTAATCCTTCTGAAGTCCCCTCGTCACTAGTCTCAAATAAAAGCTGTAATCCTAAACAAATACCAATAAGTGGTTTGCCATTATTTATCCAGTCAATGATTGAAGGTACTAGTTCAGTTTTTTTTAAATTCATCATGGCAGGATCATAAGCACCAACTCCGGGAAGAATTAAAGCATCACAAGACTGGAGTGTTTTGATATTAGAAATAATATCTAAAGGCTGATGAAACCTTTTAAATGCTTGTTGAACGGAAAAAAGATTACCCATTCCATAATCTATTAATCCAATTTTTGTCAAAAGATTTACCTTTGAATCATTTGAATTGGGCTCTAAAAATTCTAAATTATGAGTTTAGAGATGTTTGGAAATTGTTCCTGAGAGGGTGGCTTTTGGGACTGCTCCCACAACAGTATCTACTTTCTGACCTCCTTTGAAGATCATCAAAGTTGGTATGCTTCTGATCCCATACTGACTAGCAACATTAGGATTCTCATCGGTGTTCAATTTAAAAACTTTTATTTTCCCTTCAAAATCTTTTGAGATCTCTTCAACAATTGGAGCAACCATTCTGCATGGTCCGCACCAAGGGGCCCAGAAATCAACCAAAACAGGCACATCGCTCTGGAGGACTTCTTGTTCGAAAGAGGAATCAGTTACTGCAGAAGCTGTTGACATACCTTAGAAATCTTTAGAGCTTGATCATAACAATTGTATTTTGACTATAAAAAGTTTTGCTGCCATTTTTAAACGAAGTTTGAATATTGATTTGTTTCCTTTTGAAAGAAAAAACCCGAACAAGTCGGGCATTTTTAAGTGTGAGGAGTGTGAGAGTAAAGGCTCTCACTACCCAATTCTAGTCATTATTTTTAAATGTGAAATCTTTCGGTAGCTTTATTTTCCCATCCCAAGCTGTTGTGCTTTTTGGTAAACCTTTCCTTCTGTTAACAAAGAAGGTGCAATAACTACCTCAACATTTTGCATTTCCTTGATATTCCTAGCTCCTAGGGTCCCCATTGAGGTTTTTATAGCTCCTAATAAATTGTGGGTTCCGTCATCAAGAATTGCCGGTCCACAAAGAATACTTTTTAAAGAACCAGTTGTTCCAACTTGAATCCTAGTACCTCTTGGTAGAACAGGACTTGGAGTTGCCATACCCCAATGAAAACCTTTACCAGGAGCTTCCTCAGATCTTGCGATAGGGGAACCAATCATCACTGAGTCGGCACCACATGCAATGCATTTACAAATATCCCCACCAGTGATAATTCCACCATCAGCAATAATTGGAATGTATTTCCCGCTTTCTTTTTGAAAATCATCCCTTGCAGCAGCACAATCAGAAATAGCAGTTGCTTGAGGGATCCCAACCCCTAATACTCCTCTTGAAGTGCATGCGGCTCCAGGGCCAATTCCAACCATTACAGCTGCTGCTCCTGCTTTCATAAGCTTTAAAGAGACTTCATAAGTAACGCAATTACCTACAGCAACGGGTATACCAATGTTTTTGCAAAGATCATAAAGGTCAAGGTTTTGACTACCCTCTTCACCCAGATGTTCTGTTGAAACTACAGTCGCCTGAAGAAAAAATAAGTCTGCATCTGAAGCTTTGACTAAATTTTTATACTTAATAGCGGCTAATGGGGTCCCGCTTACAGCAGCAATACCCCCACTATTTTTTATTTCTTTAATTCTTTTTAAAATTAATTCTTCTTTGATCGGCTTCTTGTAAATTTCTTGCATTAGAGGAACAAATTCCTCTTTCCCGATTGATTGGATTTTTGTTAGGACTTCTTTTGGATCTTCATATCTTGTTTGTACGCCTTCTAGATTTAAAACACCTAGGGCTCCTAATTTTGACAGGCCTACTGCCATATTTACATCTACAACACCATCCATTGCACTTGCGATTATTGGAATATCTCTCTTGATTCCACCAATTTCCCAGTTGGTTTTTGTGATTCCAGGGTCAACTGTTCTTCCTCCTGGAACTAATGCAATTTCATCAATCCCGTAGGCTCTTCGAACAGTTTTGGTGCGTCCTAGTTGAATATTCACACCTAAATTTTGTAAGTTCTCGTCAAACTACCAACTGAAGTGCCAAATTGAGCAAATGTTGGGAATAGATAATCAAGATTTTGCTTGTTTTTCAAATTTACTAGATGATTTCGAAATGCTTTGATGGGCATTTATATCATTTTTATGTAATTGTTGATTTTGTTGGAGGTGATTTACTTTCAGATATATGGTTATTCACTTTAAAAGGTTTATTAATGCTCAGATGCTCTTATAATTGGTAAAACCTTTAAGTATGGCTGATCCATTGGGACCTAATAGTACTGGTCCTGGGGAATCCGACGATCGGATCATACAGACTGACTTGAGAAACGAAATGTCGCGTTCCTACTTGGAATACGCGATGAGTGTAATTGTTGGGAGAGCTTTACCTGATTCGAGGGATGGACTTAAACCAGTTCATAGAAGGATTCTCTATGCGATGTATGAACTTGGCCTAACTAGCGATAGGCCTTACAGGAAATGCGCACGTGTGGTTGGAGAAGTTTTAGGTAAATTCCATCCTCATGGTGATACAGCCGTTTATGACGCCTTAGTCCGAATGGCGCAAGATTTTTCCATGCAGATGCCTTTAATTGATGGGCATGGGAATTTTGGATCTGTGGATAATGATCCTCCTGCCGCAATGAGATATACAGAATCCAGATTACAATCTTTAACCACTGATAGCTTGCTTGAAGATATTGAATCTGAAACAGTTGATTTCGCCGATAACTTTGATGGATCTGTACAGGAACCAACAGTATTGCCGGCAAGAATTCCACAATTGTTATTAAATGGATCGTCAGGAATAGCTGTAGGTATGGCGACCAACATACCTCCACATAATTTGGTCGAATTGATTGATGGATTGATGGCTTTAATTTCTAATCCTGAGTTAGAAGAAATAGAGTTAATGAATATAATTAAAGGTCCAGATTTTCCTACTGGTGGGCAGATACTTGGCAGGAGTGGAATTAAGGAAACATATCTTTCTGGTAGAGGTTCAATCACCATGCGTGGAGTCGCTGAAATAGAAACAATTGAAAATCCAGGTAGACCAGATAGAGACGCAGTGGTAATTACTGAACTTCCGTATCAAACAAATAAAGCAGGATTAATTGAACGAATCGCTGATATGGTTAACGATAAAAAACTTGAAGGTATTGCAGACATTAGAGATGAAAGTGATAGAGATGGTATGAGAATTGTTGTTGAATTAAGAAGAGATTCTTATCCTCAAGTTGTTTTAAATAATTTGTTTAAACTTACTCCTTTACAGACTAATTTCAGTGCAAATATGCTTGCATTAGTTAATGGTGAGCCTGTTATATTGTCACTTAGAAAGATGTTGCAAGTGTTTTTAGATTTTAGAGTAGAAACTATTGAAAAAAGAACTAAATATCTCTTAAAGAAGGCAGAGAGCAGAGATCATATATTATTAGGATTATTATTAGCTTTAGATCAGCTGGATGAAATAATAAGTCTTATCAGATCAGCTTCAGATTCGGCTACTGCTAAACAGAAATTACAAGATTTGCATGGCTTAACAGATATTCAGTCTGATGCTATTTTGCAGATGCAGTTAAGAAGGCTGACCGCTTTAGAGGCAGATAAGATAAGACTTGAACATGAGGATTTAGTTAGAAAAATAATAGATTATAAAGATATTTTGAATAAAAAAGAAAGGGTACTTGAAATAACAAAAATAGAATTAAATGAAATAAAAGAAAAATATAATATCTCAAGAAGAACAGAGATTCTTGATCTTGGTGGAGGCCTTGAAGATATTGATTTAATTGCGAATGAAAGGTCAGTCGTCTTGTTGACCGAGACAGGATATTTAAAGAGGATGCCTGTTAATGAATTTGAAGCAACAAGTCGAGGGACTAGAGGTAAAGCAGGAACCCGAAGCCAAGGAGAGGAAGAGGTGAAAAAATTTATTAGTTGTAATGACCATGACAGCCTCCTCCTTTTTAGTGATAGAGGCATTTCCTATGCTCTACCTGCTTACAGAGTTCCTCAATGTAGTAGATCTGCAAAAGGTACTCCTATTGTTCAATTACTTCCAATTCCACGGGAAGAAGCTATTACTTCATTGCTTTCTGTGAGCTCATTTGATGATGAAAACTACTTATTGATGCTTACTAGGGGGGGGTATATAAAAAGAACACCTCTTTCAGCTTTCAGCAAGATCAGAGCAAATGGACTAATTGCAATAGGTTTAGAGGATGGTGATGCTTTGACTTGGGTTCGACTAGCTGAGTCTGGAGATAGTGTTTTGATTGGTTCCAAAAATGGAATGACAATTCATTTTAGATTAAATGACTCTGAATTACGCCCTTTAGGCAGATCAGCAAGAGGAGTTAAGTCAATGAATCTTAAGTCTGGAGATTCCCTTGTAAGTATGGATGTTTTGTCTACTGAGTTGGCTGATCACGTTGATAAAAGTGAAGAAGATGAACTACAGGATGAATCTTCTGAATCTGAAGGTCCTTGGGTACTTGTTGCTTCTGGAAGCGGACTAGGAAAAAGAGTTCCTATGACACAATTTCGCTTGCAAAAAAGAGCAGGAATGGGTTTAAGAGCCATAAAATTCAGAAAAGATGGAGATGAACTTGTAGGTTTAAGGGTTTTAGGCAAAGGAGAAGAATTATTATTAGTCAGTGAAAGAGGAGTAATTGTTAGAACTAGCGCAGATAAAATCTCACAACAATCTAGAGCTGCAACTGGAGTAAGAATACAGAAGCTTGATAATGGCGATAAGTTATCGGATGTTGTTTTAGTTCCTCCCGAACAAATTAATGATGATGATAATGAAAAAGAATCATCCACAACTAAGGAATCAATAAATACCGATCCAACGTCAAAAAATTGAAATTGAATAATGTCGCTGATGTATTAGTTTTGGGAGCAGGACCAGCTGCTCTTTGCATCGCTGCTGAATTGGTTCAACACGGACTTGATGTTCAGGCAATAGCTTCTAAGTCTCCTTTAGAACCTTGGCCAAATACCTATGGGATCTGGGCCTCTGAACTTGAGTCTTTAAATATGCAAGAATTATTGAAATATAGATGGAATGATACTGTTAGTTTTTTTGGAGATGGATTAAGTAAAAAGGGTAATAATTGTACAAATCATTATCTTGATTACGGCCTCTTTAATTCAATTAATTTTCAGGAGGCTCTTCTTGAGAGATGTAATGGACTTTCTTGGCAACTAGAAACAGTCAATAATATTGATTTTAGTGAAAGAGAGACAGTTGTTATTTGTACTTCTGGCAAAAAATATGTTGCTAGGCTCGTAATTGATGCAAGTGGTCATAAAACTCCTTTTATCAGGAGGCCGAAGCATGATCAAATAGCTAAGCAAGCGGCCTATGGGGTAGTTGGAAAATTTAGTTCTCCCCCTGTAGAGAAAAATCGTTTTGTGTTGATGGATTTTAGATCAGACCATTTAAATGGCAAGGAATTAGAAGAGCCACCTTCTTTTCTTTATGCTATGGACCTTGGAGATGGGAGTTATTTTGTAGAAGAAACATCTTTGGCGTGTGCCCCACCAATTTCATTTGAATCATTACAAGCCAGATTAAATTTACGACTTTCTAATAAAGGTATTCGAATTGACGAAATCTTCCATGAAGAACATTGTCTTTTCCCGATGAACTTGCCATTGCCCTATAGAGATCAACCTCTTTTGGCCTTTGGAGGCTCGGCCAGCATGGTTCATCCTGCTTCGGGATATCTTGTTGGATCCCTTTTAAGGAGAGCACCCTCATTAGCAAGCGAAATAGCAAAAGTAATTAAAAAAGACCCTCTTATGCCTACATCTCAGATAGCTAGAAGAGGATGGAAAACTCTATGGACATCTGAATTAATTCAAAGACATCGTCTTTATCAGTTTGGACTTCAAAGACTAATGAGCTTTGACGAAACCTTATTAAGGTCTTTTTTTGATACTTTTTTTAAATTACCCAAAAAAGATTGGTTCGGATATTTAACTAATACACTTCCTTTGCCAAGACTGTTTATTGTTATGCTTAGATTATTTTATATTGCCCCATCCAAAGTCAGATTGGGAATGATTGGTTTCCTCATAAACAAGCGATAAAAAATTTAGCTTTTCTTTTTCCAATCAATATGAGAAATTAAAGGAAATATACAATCCTCTTTTTCTATTTCCTTAAGAGTTTTTTCATTGATATTTTTATTATCTTTTATTGCATTGAATAACATCCAAAATCGTTTTAGATGCAAATTTATTCTTTCTCTTGCCAGTTCGGTAGTAGTTCCTGCCTTAAGAATGAAGCTCCAGTCTGAAGACTGACATAGTAAAAGTTCTCTTCCAGCTTGATTAATGATTCTGATATTTGATTCTTCTATTAAACCTTCTGAACAAATATCTACCATTGCTCTTCCAGCTTTACTCCATTCATTAACAATCCATGCATTTGATTTGTTTAACCAATAATTATGAAAACCACCTTGTCCCCAACTAGATGGAGAAGGATTGCATAATTGGATTTTGGGTGTCGATTGAAGAGACTCCTTTAAAGTAATTAATTTAATACCTTCTTTTTTGGATTTGATAAATAAATGGGATAGGAATTTCGGCCCCTCAAACCACCAATGACCAAAAAGTTCTGCATCAAAAGGAGCGATTAATAATGGCTCTATTTGAATTGATTTTTCAAGTTTTATAAGTTGTTTCTTTCTTTCCTTTAAATAATTATCTGCATCTTTTTCAACACTTACATTTGCAGCTTCTGGGTCATATTTTTGTTTATTTTCTAAAGATGTATTTTGAGATGTAATTTTAAATAATTTGATCCCTAAGGGTCTTTTATCCTTGATTCCTATCTTTTTTAGGTTTTCTATTGATAAATCCCAGCCCAGGTCCCTATGAAATTCCCTGTAATTTGGATTGCCTGGGTAGCCATCTCTTGCTGACCAGACTGGAAGAGTTGATTCACTATCTCTACCAAAAAAAGCTACTCCTTTTCTTGTGCAAATTGGAGCATACAGACCATATCTTGGCCTTGGATCTGCATTCAATAAGCCATGACCATCAAGAACTGCATATCTCAATCCTGATTCAGCCATTATTTCATCTAAGCCTTCATAATATGCACATTCAGGTAACCAAATACCAAATGGAGCGGTCATAAAAAGACGCTTATGTTCAGTTACTGCTGTTTTTAATTGAGCCCTTACTGCTTCAGGATTTTCTCTTAAAAGAGGTAGATATCCATGTGTAGCTGCACAAGTGAGAATATCAACCACGTCTGATATTTGTAGTTTTTTAAATCTTCCTATTAGATCTCCTTTACAACTCTTCCAGCTTTCTAGTTGGCGTTTTAAGTGGTCTTTGAGATGAAGAACTGCTTTTATGCAGTCTGTTTCTAATGTATTGAGAACTTCTAATCTTATAGTTACCCATTCTTCAAATCGATTTTTCAGTACTTCATCTCCCAAAAGCGAAAGTAATGTAGGAGATAATCCTATTGTTATCTTAGGTGCCTGATCTTTTGATCTAGAGGCATTTTCAAGTGTTTCTAAAAGTGGTAAATAACATTCCGCTAAAGCTTGAAAGAACCAGTCCTCCTCTAATGAACCAGGTTCTTCTGCTCTTACGTAAGGTAGATGGGCATGCAGGACTATGGCGAGATTGCCTTTAGTCATTAAAACTCCCAGATTGTTGGATTTGATCCTTGGATACTTATACTCTTCAAAAGCACAAGTAAAGAAAAACTTTAAGTTATAATTTAAAACTAGTAGAATTTTATACTTTAAATATTGTATTATTTGTAATTTTTATTTGAATTTTAAATTTAATAAACAGTTTCTGTAATTATCTAACTATAATAAGATGAACTAAATAGTTAAAAATCTAATAGTTTTTGTATAAAATTAAGAGAAATATACTACAATTAATTCAATTCATATAGATCCTAATCAGGTCTAGTTATCTTTATATATTTCATGCTATGGCCAAAGATCCGGGCCGAGTTTTAATTTTTGACACCACGTTAAGAGATGGTGAGCAATCTCCTGGCGCGAGTCTTAATTTAGAAGAAAAGTTAGCAATTGCTCAACAATTAGCAAGATTAGGAGTTGATGTTATTGAGGCAGGATTCCCTTTCGCTAGCCCTGGCGATTTCGCTGCAGTTCAGAAAATAGCTGAGAACGTAGGAGGAGAAGAAGGACCGATTATTTGCGGACTATCAAGAGCCTCTAAACCGGATATCAAAGCTTGTGCCGATGCGATTGCTCCAGCACCAAAAAAAAGGATTCATACCTTTATTGCAACTAGCGATATACATCTTGAATATAAATTAAGGAAATCCAGAAAAGAGGTGCTTGATATTGTTCCAGAGATGGTTGGCTATGCTAAAAGTTTTGTTGATGATGTTGAATTCTCCTGTGAAGATGCTGCAAGAAGTGATTTAGATTTTCTGTACGAAGTAATCGAATTAGCCATATCCTCAGGGGCTAACACAATAAATATTCCAGATACAGTTGGTTATACAACCCCTTCTGAATTTGGAGATTTGATATTAAATATCAACAAAAATGTTCCAAATATCAATGAGGCAGTTCTCTCCGTCCATGGTCACAACGACTTAGGACTCGCTGTCGCAAACTTCCTTGAGGCTGTCAAGAATGGAGCAAGACAACTTGAATGTACCATTAACGGAATAGGAGAGAGAGCAGGAAATGCTGCTTTAGAAGAATTAATTATGGCTCTTCATGTAAGAAGATCATATTTTAATCCGTTTTTTGGCAGGCCTCCTGAATCCCCTACTCCTTTAACAGCAGTTAGAACTGAGGAGATAACCAAGTCGTCTCGCTTGGTTTCCAATTTGACTGGGATGGCCGTACAACCGAACAAAGCAATTGTTGGAGCAAACGCTTTTGCTCATGAATCTGGAATACACCAAGATGGGGTATTGAAAAATAGGCTTACGTATGAAATTATCGATGCACAAACAGTAGGGTTGACCGACAATAAGATTTCTTTAGGAAAATTAAGTGGTAGGAGTGCTGTTCGATCAAGATTAGAAGACCTTGGATATGATTTAAATAGAGAAGATCTTAATGACGCTTTCGCTAGATTTAAAGATTTAGCCGATAGAAAAAGGGAGATAACAGATCGTGATCTAGAGGCCATTGTTAGCGAACAAGTTCAACTGCCAGAAGCATTGTTCCAATTGAAATTGGTCCAAGTAAGCTGTGGAACTTCTTTAGTGCCAACTGCAACAGTAACTGTTGTTGGAGAAGATGGAGAGGAGAAGACCGCCGTCTCCCTTGGTACAGGTCCTGTTGATGCAGTAGTACGGGCTTTGGATTCCCTAACAGAAGAACCTAATGAATTAATTGAGTTCTCAGTAAAGTCAGTTACTGAGGGGATAGATGCTTTGGGTGAAGTTACTATTAGAATAAGAAGAGATGGAAACCTCTTCTCTGGACATTCTGCAGATACTGATGTTGTTGTTGCAGCGGCTCAAGCATATATAAATGCGCTTAATAGATTAGTAGCTGCTCAGGGAAGGAAATCCATTCATTCTCAATTTGATTTGGCTAATGTAGATAAAAAATTGGTTCAATAAACTTAGCTTTCATAAAAAATCTTTTTAAAGGTTTCCGTAAATTTTTTTTAGTTAAATCGCTTTAATCTATAAATCAATGCTTAATATGTTGTGTGACAATTAGATATGTGCACATAAATGGCTTTAAAAAAAAATCTTTATCGACTTACAGGACTTGATGGATTCCCCCATCATGTCCTAGATGCACCATATGAAAGTATTGATGCAGCACTTAAAGCGGCGAAATTGTGGTGCACTGGTCAAGGGTTGAGTTGCACAATTAAAGAAAGAGGCATTGGTGTACAAGTTCTTGCAGGAAATGGAACTTGGAGAACCGTTTGTTATCCACCTAATTGTTTACAACATTCTCTCGCTTAAAATAAAATATTAATATAGATTTTATGATTTTTTTTGAGAGAATAATTTTTTAAGGAGATTCAGGAATGCGCGGTTACTGGACGCTTGCTTGGTTTGGTTTGATCTCAAATACACTTGCGATTCCTTTTATTGCATATGTTGTTGGATCAGGCCCTCCACTTCAAACAGCCAATATCACTCTTGCTATTAGTCTAGCTTGGCCATCTGCAGTGACTGGAATTGTTGCTTCAGCAGGTCTATTTGTTCAAAGAGGATGGGGTGTGATTTTATCAATAGTTGCTTTATCAATGACTCTTGCAGGAACTTTGCCCTATGGGATAATCAGGCTAATTAAAGTGAATGATATTTTTGGGATAAGTGGTTTGACATTGCTAATCGCGTTGCTTAATTTATTAGCCTTAATCTACTGGTGTAGAAGAGGTCATAGAAGAATAAGGCTCTAGCTAATATTGAAGATTCCAATAAGTCGTTTGATTTTTATCTTGCGTTGAAGCTGGGATATTTTAATCTTCTGTGACGCATTCTCCTCCATACAGAAACAAAAGCTCTAAGTATTATTTCTATTTCTGCTCTCGTTAAACTACTCTCTTTTAATTGGCCGTCAATCTGACGAGATTGAATTATTTTTCTAACTGTTTTGCAAGCATCTTTGTCTGAAGAGGAAGAGTCAAGAGCTCTTAATGCTGCTTCGCAACCATCTGCAAGCATGAGTATTCCAGTTTCTTTTGAATGAGGAATAGGTCCTTTGTATCTAAAACGTTTTTCAGAGGCTGAAGGATCACTTTCTCTAGCTTTGTGAAGAAAATATCCCATCTTTAAAGTACCTTGATGTTCTGGAATGAAATCAGCAATAGGTGATGGAAGTCGATATTTCCTAGCAAGCTTCAATCCTTCATCTACATGGGCTTGAAGAATATCGGCACTTTTGTATGGGTTTTTTATTTCATCGTGTGGGTTTAATCCATCTTTCTGATTTTCAATAAACCAATTAGGAGCATGCAATTTGCCTACATCATGGTAAAGAGCTCCAGTTCTTATTAAGTCAACATCAGCACCAATGACTCTTGCTCCTTCCTCGGCGAGGCTCAAAATTGTTAAAGTATGTTCAAATGTTCCTGGTGCTTCTCTAGATAATCTGCGAAGTAAAGGACGCTCTTGATCAGCAAGTTCCATTAATCTTGCTCTGGTAAGTAATCCAAATGTATTTTCTAAGATTGGAATAATTAATATTGTCACCATTAATATTGAACTAATAATAAGTGTCTCGTTAAAAAGAGAGTTAGGATCAATAGAAAGATTATTAAATTCTATATTCTGTTCTTTGATTACTTGATTGAGAATAAACCATTGCCCTAATAATGCACCAAAAGGTATAAGTAGAGCTATTTGAAGAACCTGTGCCCTGCTTCTCATCCTTCTGCCTAAAAATGCAATAAATGAACCAGCGATACATGCGATTAATAGCCTAACTTCACTTAATCCAGTAAGAGATGATGGCCAAATCAGGCTAGCAGCAGCCATCCAAGCTAATGATGTTACAGTCCCTATTCCTTGTGAAAGAAGCAATGTAGGAGGTAATATTAACTGCATAGGACTTGCTAACGGTCCAAGCCAATCTTTTGTTAATTGAACTACGAATAATAAGGTTAAAGACAGTAGTCCATGCCTAGCCTGAAGCCTAGGCCTTTCTCTTCTCATAATCATAAGAAGTAATCCACAACTTCCCATAGCTTCTGAGAAAGTAATTAACCATTTTAAGGGCTTTGGACTGCGACTTACTTTATTAAAATGTTCTAATATAGTAAACTCTTGTGATGTTATTATCGTCCCTTTTTTTGATATTATGCTGCCTTCTCTAACATTAATTGTATTTATGCCATTTTGGTTTATTAGATTTTCGAGTAATATATTGGTTTTTAGTTTATCAACTTTTAAATTACTTTTTTGATGAAAACTACTCGATAATATTTTTGCACCTAATGATCTGTTTGGTGAATCTTTTTCACCTAAATTTATTAATTGAAGTGAAGAAGCTTCGTTAAGTTGATCAAGTGCAAGTGTATTAATAATTCCCTGAGAAAGCATTTTTTTTGAAACATTTTTTATCTCTTCTTTCCATTCTTGCCATTCATTATCTTTAACATTGATTAGCCAAACTTTCTCTGAATTTGTTAAATTAAATTCGTTTAAATCTATTTGAAAATTTTTATTTTTTAGGGTGCCAAGTGTATTGATTTTCTTAAAAACAGTCTTTTCTAAATTATTTGATTTTTTCTTGTCCACTGATTGAACAAAACTTTCTTTTAAGCCTTTTTTCTTCTCTTTTAAATCAATTTTATCTATTACCTTTGCATCTCTAGGGGCTATTACATTGACTTGGGCAATATCTCCTGGTTTGAGATCGGGAACAGCAAGTAACTTATAACTTGAAAATATTGCTACTAATAGACAGACCATTAGTAGACCTAACTTGTCAGTGGCTGACCATCGAAGTATTGGACGTCTGGGAGATTGACTCCCTAACCATATCCTCCAAATTTTTTGTGGACTGGGTAATTTAGCCAAAGAGTTCCTCACCTAACCTGACGCTAGGTTTAATGGGTTGATTAATTGAAATTGTATTCATTTTATTTATGCCAAAAATTTTAGATGGAAAAAAACTAGCTAAGGAGATTGAACTCACACTCCAACAGGCTATCGAATCTGACATGAAAGTTGCGAAACGTCCTCCTGGTCTGGCTGTCCTTAGAGTTGGGAATGATCCTGCCAGTGAAGTTTATGTCAATTACAAGGAAAAAGCATGCGATCGAATAGGTGTTAGAAGTTTTGCAAAGCATTTAAAAGAAGATATTTCATTGGAGGAACTTACAGAAATCATTAAAAGTTTGAATGAAGAAAAGAATGTTGATGGAATTTTATTGCAATTACCATTACCTGCTCACCTTGATGAGGCTGTCTTGCTGAGGAGTATTGATCCTGATAAGGATGCCGATGGTCTACATCCTTTGAACCTAGGAAGATTAATAAAGGGAGAGAAAGGCCCAAGATCATGTACACCTGCTGGTGTTATGTCTCTGCTTGAACGAAACCAAATCAAAATCGAAGGGAAAAGAGCAGTAGTTGTTGGACGCAGTATTCTTGTTGGGAAGCCAATGGCTTTAATGCTTGAAGCTGCAAATGCCACCGTCACAGTTGCTCATTCAAGAACTAAAGATTTACCTTCTTTGACCAGGGAGGCAGATTTACTGGTAGTAGCAGCTGGCAAGCCATATTTGATTGGGGAAAATCATGTAAGTGAGAATTGTGTGGTTATTGATGTAGGAATTCATAGACTTCCGAATGATCAAGAAAATATGAAAGGACTCAAAAAGACTAAACTTTGTGGAGATGTAAAGATATTTGAAATTGAAGATAAAGTAGATGCTTATTCTCCTGTACCTGGCGGTGTAGGGCCTATGACAGTAACAATGCTTCTAGCAAATACCGTCGATAGGTGGCAGAAACATTGTGGATTACCTTTAACTATTAGTCATTTACTTCCATGAATCACAATGTCCTGAGAGAATTGGTAAGAATCGATTTTTTGCATGCAGGAAGCAATCGCTTCTTTTGACTTCGCTGAGTATCTAGAGAAAGCTAGAACTCGGGTTGAAGATGCGCTGGATGCGTCTCTGGGCCCTGAAAAGCCAGAAAAATTAAGAGAGTCTATGCGCTATTCCCTTTTGGCGGGAGGGAAGAGATTGAGACCAATACTTTGTCTTGCAGCCTGTGAACTTGCTGGGGGCGAAGTTGAAAAAGCATTGCCAACAGCAGTTGCTCTGGAAATGATTCATACAATGTCTCTTATCCATGACGATCTACCTTCAATGGATAATGATGATCTTCGTCGAGGGCGTCCAACTAATCACAAGGTTTATGGAGATGCTGTGGCCATACTCGCTGGAGATGCTCTTTTGACAAGAGCTTTTGAGATGGTCTCAATTCGAACAGAGGGAATACCGTCAGAGAGATTATTGAAAATAATCGGCGAGCTTTCTTTAGTGGCAGGGGCTCCTGGACTAGTCGGAGGACAAGTAGTTGATCTTGATTGTGAAGGGAAAGAGGTTGATTTAGAAACCTTGGAGTACATTCACCTTCATAAAACAGGAGCTTTGCTTAAGGCATGTGTCACTTGCGGGGCTTTGATTGGAGGAGCTGATGAGAATCTCCTTGAAGCACTAAGTGTTTATGCGAGAGGGATTGGCTTAGCATTCCAAATAATTGATGACATTCTTGATGTAACAGCAAGTAGTGAAGTATTGGGCAAAACAGCAGGAAAGGATTTAATTGCAGATAAGACTACTTATCCCAAATTACTTGGTCTTGATGAATCAAGAAGGAGAGCAGATCTGTTAGTCGCTAAAGCAAAAAATGCTCTTGATCCTTGGCCAGGAAAATCAAAACCTCTTCTTGCATTGGCTGATTACATTACAAGTAGAGATAGATGAATCCTAATCCAAGTTTAGAATTTCAATTCATTTATATTCTTGATAATGCTGTATTGGCCTGGGGGCTAGCAGCATGTGGACTTGCTCAGTTTTCTAAATTATTATTCGAATTAATTTTTAAGCAACGGTGGAGACCGTCAGTACTTATTGAAACAGGAGGCATGCCCTCCAGTCACTCGGCTTTAGTAACAGGAACCGCGGCAGGAGTTGGACTTCAGCTTGGCTTTAATGATCCAGTATTCGCTTTGGCTTCAACAATTGCTTTTGTTGTGATGTACGACGCTTCTGGAATAAGAAGGTCGGCAGGCTTAACAGCAGCAAAAGTCAATCAAATTTCAAAAAATAATTCTAATGAATTGTCTTCAGACACTACTTTAAAAGAATCTTTGGGGCACACAAAAATCGAGGTATTGGTAGGAAGTCTTCTTGGCCCAATTGTGGCTTTACCAGGTATTTTTTTCATTGGTTCCCCTTTGCATATTTTGCAAATGATTGGATTAGTTTCTTTGTGAAAGAAGTAAAAGCAAAAGAAGATTGTGTTGTTTTAACTAAGGATCAAGAAAAATCTCTTGAATTATTCTGTGAATGGCTTAATACCCCATATTCCTTTAAACCCTTTGTAATGAAAGGCTTTGCAGGTAGCGGAAAAACATATTTATCTATGAAATTATTAAAAAAGGTCGATGAGTTAGGTTTGTGTTGGACTGTAGTTGCACCAACTCATAAGGCTGTAGGTGTATTAAGGGAGGGTTTGAAAAGGGAAGCTATTCAACCAACATGGTTTCCATCGACCATTCACCGTTTGCTTCGACTTAAGTTGAAAAGACAGGCGGATGTAGAAATATGCGAAAAAACAGATCAAACCGAGAACTCTTTGGAGAACTTAGGACTCGTTTTAATTGATGAAGCATCAATGATTGATTCCAAATTATTGGAGATAACTCTTGAATGCGCAAGATCTACTTCGACTCGGTTGGTTTTTGTTGGTGATCCCGCCCAACTCCCACCAGTGGGAGAAAGTTCTAGCTCAGTCTTTTTAATGAAAAGAGCAGTGAATACTGAACTTAGGGAAGTCGTTCGTCATCATGGGCCTGTTCTCAAATTGGCAAATATAATTAGAGATGGGAAAATCCCTTGTAATCAGCCACCAATATTGCCAGTTATTAAATCTAAAAAAGGTAATGTTGGAATATTAGATAGAAATAGCTGGCTTGAAAGAGCTAAATCATCCTTGAGCTTATCTTCCTTAGAGGATGATCACGATAGAGCAAGAATTTTGTGCTACACGAATCGAATTGTTGATAATTTAGTTCCTCATGCAAGAAGAGCTATTCATGGTGAGATGGCAGATCAATATCAGGTTTTACCAGGAGAGGTTTTAATTAGCCGTAAAGCTGTCATGGCAAATGCGTCATTAAATGAGGATGAGCTTGGAGAAGAACCAGACATTCTAATTAGTTCCAATAGAGAGATGGTGGTAGAAGATGTAATTCCAAATAGCTTTGACTTGGCCTCTTTGGGGATTCACCAAGATTTTGAAAACCCTTTACCTGTTATTCAAACTCAGATAGCTAAAGTTGGCTGTGATGAAAAAGAATTTTCATTAAGGTTAATTCCTCAAATAGGTTCTAAATCTCGTGTTGACTTAGACCTTTCTTTGAATGTATTGAGCAATCTGGCAAGAGAGAGAGGAAAAAAAAATAGTGCTTCGATTTGGAAACTTTTCTTTTTCATTAGAGACTCATTCGCTTCTTTAGGTCCTGCTTCAGTCCTTACGATTCATAGGAGTCAAGGAAGTACGTTTGGAGAAGTGTTCATAACTTCTGATGTCTTTTGGCCTAAAGATCTTGCATTTAGAAGAAGACTTGTATACGTTGCTGTAAGCAGAGCGAGCAAAGGAGTATGGATTGTTGGTGATGATAAAAGCAAAACGAATCAAGCTCTTTTAGAGAAATTATTAAGAGAGTAATTTGGAAAATGTTATTTTTAAAAACAGATTTATTTAGGCATAGTTAATAATACTTCTTTTCCAATTTTCTACAATAAGAGGCGAACTTGCCCAATGCAAATGTATCCAACTTGCATGAATTAAATGATTACAAAAACCCTCATTTTTACTTTCCAAATTCCATCCTTTAATATCCCATAGAGGATTTATTTTTGAATTATAGCTTTCATAAATTATTTCCCAGCGATGAAATTCATGTCCAATTAGTTTATCACCAGGAGTGGTAATAGGACTTTTATTTTTACTTATAGCTTCTCTATAACCAATTTTCAGATTACCCTTTTTAGCTTTAAAAGGTAGTATTCCAGCCATTGAATATTCCCTCCCTTCAAGATCAAATATACTTTTACCTAATAGCATCATTCCTCCACATTCAGCATATATAGGAAACTTTTTCGAAAACAATTTTATTGAGTTAAGGCTTATTTTTGAATTACTCAATTGGTTAGCGTGTCGCTCCGGAAAACCTCCAGGTATAATTAATCCTTTTGCTTCTTTTGGTATCTGTTCGTTTTCAAGAGGTTTCCAAGTAATAATTGGCATTCCATTTTTCTCTAATAATTCTTTTGTTTCTTGATACCTAAAATGGAAGGCCTCATCCTCAGCGATAGCAATTGGATGAATAAATTCTGTTTCTTTCCTTGGGAAAAAGTTAATTATTTTGTTGTTAGATTCTGGAGGTGATAAAAGCTTTCTAAAACTTTCTATGTCTAGATAATCTTTGGCTATTGATGCCCACTTTTTAACTTTAATATCTAAGTCGAAAACTTCATGAGCAGGAGCTAAACCTAAATAACTTTCTGGAAGATATAAGTCTTTGCATGAAGGAAGAGAACCCAATAACTTCATATTGATTTGATCAAGAACCTCCAATAATATTTTTTCATGTCTAGGAGTTTGAACATTATTGAGAACAACGCCTGCAATTGTTAATTCCTTATCGTGCTCTCTAAATCCTTTTATTAAGGCTGCTAGTGATGCAGCCTTCCCTCTGGCATCAACAATAAGAACTACTGGCAGGCTTAAAACCTTAGCTAATTCAGCGGTGCTCCCTTTTGAACTACTGCCAATTCCATCGAATAATCCCATTACTCCTTCAACAAACGAATAATCTGTTAAGCCTCCGTGGTGATTAAAAGTTTCTTTAACCCAACTTTCACCAGAGAGAACTAAATCAAGATTGCGACAAGCTTTTTTTGAGACAGCAGTGAGTTGTTGAGGGTCTAAATAATCAGGTCCAACTTTAAAAGTTTGAACTGTTTTATTTATACTTTTTAACCAAGAAATTAAAAGAAGACTTAAAAGAGTTTTACCACTGTTACTCGATATTGCAGAGATTACGCATGCCATCTAATGACGATATTTATTTGGCTTGATTAACTAAATCAAGCATTTCTTTTGCTATTGGAGTCGCACTCGCAAGTAAAGGACTCGTATTACCTCTACTACTGGAAAGTAAACGAGCAACATCATTTTCTAAAGAGTTCTTTTGAATGGGAACGACTTGTTCAATAAGTTCCATTCTTGCCATACCTCCCGCTTCTAATCTCATGCATTCTCCAGATTCTGACGCGAGGATTACACAAATATCGCTTTTTTGTTTGTTCTTCGCTTTTGCAATTAATCTAAGACCAACTATTTGACCAGGATTTATGCTTGGCTTACCTATTGGTAGAGAAGTAATACCAACTTGAACAAGAGTTTTGTCAGGACTAATAAAATTTACTTTCAGTTGATCTTTTTTTGAGGAGATGCGGCATTCAAGTTTCCAGTTGAGACGATCGGCAATCCATGCAGCAAGTAAAAGACCTTGAACTGTTTGTGAACCCTCAATATCGATATCAATTTTTTGTAAATTATCAAGAGCATTTCTTCTTTGAAGAGGATCAAATACCATCGCTAAGGTTTCTCTCCAACCTCTAAGGCGAAGCCAATTCAGGTCGTTAACAGCTTGTCCAGATTGAATTCTTTGAAGCAATAAATTTAAGCAGACTATTGGTTCACCTAATGCAGTATCAATAATTAATCTTCGACTTGGTAGCGCTAGAGCATTGAGGAATTCGGGGGCCTCATCAATTCTTCCATTCCACCACAACCAAGAAGGAAGTTCATCAGGGACAAGAGTTTCAACAATTTCAAGCCCATCATTGATTGCGGTTTTATTACCTCTTAAAACAATTACGTCTCCACAAGCTGTTTTTCCTCCGCTCTCTTCAGGGAGGGGACAATAGGCTGCTACTAAAGTTTCTAAATTATTTTCTTTATCAATTGTGGGTGCAATTGTTATTAATCTTCGTGGTTGCAAATTACTAATTGAGGTGTCAATATTTTGCCCTCTGAGGTCTTCTACATTTTTAATTGATTCTTTACATTGAATTGAAGATTGAACTCTGAAATCAAGTGGTGAAGTACTGTTAGGCAGATCTCCTTTTAGAATAATTTCTCTTGCAGCTTCTATAAGATCATTCCTTTGACTCCCTACTACGGGCCCAGATATTTTTCCAGCTTTGACTAGTTTTTGTTCAATCCAAGCCGGTTGCCAGACAATTAAACAAAAAGTGTTAGCTCCTTTATCTCCTCGCTCATCATGAGACCATAGTTGCTCAAGATAGGTAGGAATTTCAGATGGAGGTAACTGAAGGGGGGTTTGTAGGGTTAATTGAGGAGACATTTAATTTTGTTCAAATAAAAGAATTGGATTCAATGTTTTCAAGGTCTTCTCCATAAAAGTTGATCTTTGCCAATCAGTAAGTCTGATTCAGTAGGCCCCCATGTCCTTGATTCATATGGATAAACAGGCAATTCCCAAGGAGAATCCTCAATCTTTTCAAGTAGTGGAGTATATAAACGCCAAGCAGCCTCTACTTCATCACTCCGAGTAAACAATGTGGGATCTCCAAGCATTGCATCAGCAAGGAGTCTCACATAGCCTTCATCTGATGGCTCCCCAAAGGATTCGTCATAGGAAAACTCCATATTTACAGGTCTACTTCTCATCCCAGACCCTGGAGATTTAACCTCAAAACTAAATTCAGCACCTTCGTTGGGTTGAATTCTAAGAATTAATTGGTTTGAAGTTGGGCATCCCCCTGCTGCATCAAAAAGGTGAACAGGTGCTTCTCTAAATGTGAGAACAACTTCACTAAGCCTTTTGGCTAATCGTTTCCCTGTCCTTACATAAAAAGGTACCCCCTGCCATCTCCAATTATCTATAAACAGCTTCATGGCTACATATGTTTCAGTTGTGCTGTTTGGATTAACACCTGGTTCATCTCTATAACCAAGGAGTGGATCTTCATCGCTACCTCCCTTTGAGTACTGACCTCTAACGCAACATTCCCAGGGCTTTTCTTCATTCGCAAGCTTAACTGCCTGAAGAACTTTAGCTTTTTCATTCCTTATGGCTTCTGGATCAAAATGCCCAGGTGGTTCCATTGCTGTTAGAGCAAGCATTTGAGTTAGATGATTTTGAACCATATCTCTTAAAGCTCCTGAAGATTCGTAATATCCAGCTCGGTCTTCAACTCCAACTGTTTCAGAACTAGTAATTTGAACACTCGATATATAATTTCTATTCCAAATAGGTTCAAAAATTGTGTTTGCAAATCTGAGAACAAGAATATTTTGAACAGTTTCTTTTCCTAAATAATGATCTATTCGAAATATTTGACTTTCTTGGGCACACCCCTGAACTAGAGAATTGAGTGACTGAGCGCTATTAAAATCTCTGCCAAAAGGTTTTTCGATTACGACCCTACTACGTTTTGGATCTTTCAATAATCCTGCTGCAGCTAAAGCTCTACATCCACTTCCATAGAACTTCGGAGATACTGAAAGGTAAAAAGTTCGATGACCGTGAGTTGCTCTTAGCTTGTCAATTATTTCAAGTCTTTCTCCAAGTTTTACTAGGTGTTCGGGTTGTTGGAGATCTACGGGCTCATAGAAAAGATTTTGAGAAAATAATTCCCATTCTTTTGGACTTTCGTTGATTTGAGAAGAAAGAGCTTCTTCCATTTTTTCTTTAAATATTTCATCAGTCCAAGGTCTTCTAGCGCAGCCTAAAATGGCAAACTCACTTGGTAATCTTCTTTGCTTAAAGAGCTCAAATAAAGCAGGAACAAGTTTTCTGTGAGTTAGATCCCCTGAAGCCCCGAAAATAACCAGACATTGAGGAGGAACTACTCTCTCTTGTCGAAGACCTATTCTTAATGGGTTTGTTACTGGCATGCTCATTGATAAATTCCTTGCCAATCAGATGAGAAATATTATCCAAGTTGCTTCTAATCATTCCGCCATTTTTGTCGGATGTCCAAAAACAAAATTGATATTGATTGATTAAATATAGAAAAAATATCTCTAAAGTAATTAATAATTATCGCTTTCCAGACTTTTTATTCTTTTTAGTAAGTCTCAGCATGCCATCTGCCTGCTTTTCTAAGCTTAGGTCTAAGTTCAGACCAATCTAAACCTTTTGCAGAAGCCGCTGTTGACATAGCCTCATCTATACCTGGTTCCATTCCTTTTAGTCCACATAAGTAAATGTGAGTTTTAGGATTCTCAATCATATCGAATATTTCTTCAGCATATTCAAGAACCCTGTCCTGGATATACATTCTTCCTCCTTTTGTATTCTTCTGCTCCCTGCTGATTGCTTTTGTATATCTAAGATTTTCTGGGAATTTGGATTTGTAGTGTTCAAAATCTGCATCGTATAGCAAATTTGCTGTCTTTGGTGCGCCCATAAATAACCAAGCTTTTCCTTTGAAATTCCATCGATGCTTTTCAATTTCTGTAGGCTCAAACATTCTTCTTAAATACGCTCTCATTGGAGCTATACCAGTACCTGTTGCGAGCATTATTATATTAGAATCCTCTTCCTCAGGAAGAAGCATCTCTTTGCCTACTGGTCCACTAATTTTTACTTTATCTCCAGGAGATAAGTTACATAAATAGGTGGAGCAAACACCATTAATGGTTTCACCATCTTTTTCATACTGAAGTTGTCGAACACATAATGAGAGTGTATTTCCTGCAAAGTTATCTCCGTATCTCGTGCTAGCAATTGAATAAAGTCTTGGCCTATGAGGCTTCCCTTTTGCATCTTCTCCTGCAGCAAGTATTCCGCAACTTTGACCTTCAACATATTTAAAGTCTGGGTCTCCTCCAGATAAATCAAAAGTTATGTGTTGAACTTTACCTATTGCTCCTTCTTTTAAGGCTGAATAATTTTCAGTTACTGTCCCTGTGAATGGTGCTTTTGGTTTGTAAGTATTTACGGGTACATCTGCATGAGGTTTAGGTTTCTTTGCAGCCGCAGCTTTGGAAGGTGCAGAGGGGGTGGATTCAGCCAAAGGCTTGATAGATTCAGGTTTTTTAGATGCAGCAGCAGGTTTAGCAGATCCAGCAGAAGTTTTAGCAGGTGCTGCTTTGACTTTGTCGCTTAAAGCATTTTTACTAGTTCTCAGCAAGGCACCAAATGAATATTGCCTTTTTATCAGGTAGAAAAAGCCAATTATTATGGGAATATGTGCAAGACCACCAAGTACTACTTTTGTCTCTGAGTAAGCCATAAAAACTTAAATTAGAAAGTGAGATTACCAAGAAGAGGTAACTTTTAGCTGTTTTATCTTGAGATTACTAATTTTTAAGTTCACCTTTTGAGACCGTCACAAGATCATTTTTTTTCTTAGATCCCAATACTCAAAAGAGTTTTAAGGGTTAGTTCTTCTTTTCTGATCAACAGAATATTATTTTTTTATGTAATGTTTCAAAGGAAAAAGCAATTATGAATAGCTGCTCATATATTTCAAGGGACAGTAAAAAATCAAATGTTTTTGCTCTAATAGAAAATTTTTAAATTTAAAAAAATTTTATTTATAGCCCCAAGGGGATTCGAACCCCTGTCGCCTCCGTGAAAGGGAGGTGTCCTAGGCCTCTAGACGATGGGGCCAGATGCAGTGATAAATCACTCAATAAGTAATCTTTATCACAGATAAAAGTTACGGGCCCGCCTTGCCACTCGTCAAGGCTTCTTGAACCTTATCTTGGCCACGCCATACAGGAACGGTGAAATAGAAACACGCTCCTTCAGTTGGTTTAGAAACTACCCAGATCTTGCCTCCATGAACTTCAACAATTCTTCTACAAACTGAAAGACCAATGCCAAAGCCAGTTGTCTCTTGAGAAGTTTGTGGAAGCCTCACTCGATCAACAAATATTCTTTGTTGCTCTTCTTGGGGGATACCAGGCCCATTATCTCGAACAATTACTTCAACCCATTGATTTGTTCTGTGAAGCATTGTTATAAAAATTTCACCTTCGTCTTCGGAAAATTTCAAAGCATTTTCAATAAGGTTCAACATAACCTGCATCATTCTTCTTTGATCTGCGAAAACTGATGGTAAATCAATTGGGATATCGGTGTTTATTTTTATTTTGCGACTAAGCCATTGCTTTTCAAGCTCGAGAATTGCTTCAGCAGATATGCTTGCAAGATCAACTTTTTGAGGATTAAATAACTTTTCCCAGCGAGTACTGCCAACCTCTAATAAGTCCTTAGAAAGTATTTCAATTTCTTCAAGCCTTCTCTTAAGGACGTCTTGAAACTTACGCATGCTGATTTGACCAAGTTTTTGGCTTTGAAGAGCTAAACCAGCGGCGGTTAATGGGGTTCTTAATTCATGAGCAACCATTCTCAGGAGGCTTTCTTGCGAATGTATTTTTTTAGTGAGAGTTTCGTTCTCTTGTCTAAGAACTAGAAGATCATCCTCTAGAAGAAGTTCTTTTTGTGTTTGATCAGATTCAATTGTTTTTCCTCTAAGACTTACTCCTGTGCTGTTGTTAAATCGTTCGTGTTGCCATCTTGGCACCCAAGTTTTAACTTGTTCAAAAATTGAACTCCCTGCAAATGTTTGTCTGGGCGAAGGTTCTAATTTTATTAGTGCAGGAAGAGCTACTAGTCTATAAAGTTCAAGTAATTCTGGATTATCAGTTGGATCTGAAAAATTTAGAGTGACATTAAATCCACAATCTTCTCTTTCTAAATATTCAATTAACGAACGAATATCTCTCCTTGAGAGATGGTGGCGAGATACCACAAGCAACAGTTTTAACTGCCGTCTGTCATTAGCTTCGGCACTATCCACAGTGTCGAGCAATCTTAATAATTACGCATACCTTAAGGTAATGAGACTCGTTTTAGGTATTAGCTAATAATAAAGAGATAACTTTTTAATTTTCTCAGTTCCAGAAAATGGCTATTTCTCATACATCTGGTATTGGAAGAACTACAAAATCTTCAGTAGGTATTGATAGACTTAGAATTGATTTTGATAGTAATCTAAGGCGATGGTTTGGTCGAAATATTGGGTTATGGCACTCTAAAAGACAATATTTTTTTGATGAAGAAAAGGCTATTAATTTGGAAATGTACATAAATATCAGCAAGTTAATTCCAAGTGATTTGGAATTTGAAAGCTATCGGTTTAATTGGTGGTGCAAAGATCAAAAAGATTTTTTTATTAAAAACCCAACCTATAAAAGTGAGGGAGAAATAACTGCTCGATTACAAGGCCATCAATTAATTCGTGATTGTTCTTATTTATCTAATTCTTCAGGTATATCAAATATTAGGCAAGTGGATGAACATGAGTTGATCTTTGAGTCTAATTACGATAATTGGCACATATTAGAACATACGCGCTTAATAGACCAAGATAAATTTAGATCCAGAACTATTTATAGTTGGTTTAATGATAAGTTGAAGATAGTTGAAAATCACCATGAAATAAGGATTAAGAATCCCAACTAATGGCTTTATAAAATCTATTTATATAGAGCTTAATGTATGATATATATATTATCTGCAAGTAAAGATTTTTTTAAAAATTTTTTTTTACATCAGATGTTTTTACGGACTAAAATTAATTGAGAAAAATGAAAAAATCTCCAAGAAAAACAATCTTAGCGATGTCTTTTTTTATCGCTTCAATACTTTTATCGAGTTGTAGTTCCTCAATAAAGTCAGAATCTAATCCAACTAAAATTAGCGCAGATAAGAATGAAGTTAGCTTTATTCCTGCTAGTGATGAAGATATCTTTTTATACAGACAAATAGGAATTAGCTATTTATGTATGGCAAGACAGATTGAAGTTGAATTTCCAAAGGCTATTTCCTTGGCAGCAAAAAATTATGCATTGCTTATTTCTAGTAGACATGGTGGGCTTATTAAAGAATTAGGCAAAGAAAAAATTCCAGATAAAAATATTTATAATGGAGCGGTTTTACAGCTTCTTGATGGAGCTATGAAAAATTGTCCTGATATGGTCCCAGAAGAAGATAAGAAAAAATTCTTAAGAACTGTTGAACAATTAAACCAAAATAAATAAACCTAATTTGAAAAAAAATTATTTAACATGTCAACTCAGAAATCTATTAAATTATCAGACTATGTTGAATATCCTTTTCTAATACCAAGTATATATTTAGATTTTGATATTGGTTCGGATTATGTTGTTGTTCAATCTTCAATGATAATTAAGCCAAAGAAGAAAGAATCTTCAAAGCTTATTCTCCAGGGTAATCAAATTAAATTATTATCAATATCAATAAATGGAAAAGAATTGAATCTGCCTGAATATTCTATTTCCGATAAAGTCTTGATTATAAATAGTACTCCAGTCTCAGAATTTGAATTAAAAATAATATCTCAAATAGATCCTTTTAGAAATACATCGCTAGAAGGATTATATCTAAGCTCAGGAATGTTAACTACACAATGTGAGGCTGAAGGATTTAGAAGAATCTGTTATCATCCTGATAGGCCAGATGTTTTAAGTAGATATACAGTAAGATTAGAGGCAGACAGGAATTTGTATCCTATATTATTGTCTAATGGGAATGAGAAATATTCAGGTAACTTAAATAATAATAGGCATGAAATTATATGGGAAGATCCCTTCCCAAAACCTTGCTATTTATTCGCTTTAGTTGCTGGTAAATTAAATTCAGTCTTAGATTCATATCTAACAAATACTGGAAGATTAATTGATATTAAAATTTATGTGGAAAAAGGAGACGAAAGATATATAAAACATGCTTTAAACTCTCTAAAAAAAGCAATGAAATGGGATGAGGTTAATTATGGTCTTGAATATGATTTAGATGAATATAAAATTGTTGCTGTGAGGCATTTTAATATGGGAGCGATGGAAAATAAGGGGCTAAATATTTTTAATTCAAAGTTGGTATTGGCTGACTCAAAGACTGCGACTGATGATGAATTAGAGAGAATAGAAAGTGTTATAGCTCACGAATATTTTCACAATTGGACTGGCAATAGAATTACATGTCGCGATTGGTTTCAGCTTTCATTAAAAGAAGGCCTGACAGTTTTTAGAGATCAATCTTTTACCTCAGATCTACATAGTAAAGGACTAAAAAGAATAGAAGATGTTTCCTTACTTAGGAATTTTCAATTTGCTGAAGATAAGGGTCCTACCTCTCATGCGGTGAAGCCTAAAGAGTATGTAGCTATCGATAACTTTTATACAACAACAATATATGAGAAGGGTGCTGAGTTGATAAGAATGCTTGAGCTATTGCTAGGGAAAGAAAAGTTCTTTAGAGGTATTAATCTCTATATTAAAACCTTTGATGGTAGTGCAGCTACAACTGAGGATTTTATTAATTCATTAATAAAAGGTGCTTATTTGGAAGAAAAAAACTGTCCTTTTGATTTAGAAAAATTTCTTAATTGGTATTATAAATCAGGTACTCCAAAAGTTCTGATAAATCAATCTTGGGATTCAAAACATTCAATTTTGAATGTCTCTTTTGAGCAGAAAATAGATAGCGAAATTAATAGTGGAAATACGGAAATGGTTATACCAATTCTTTATTCCTGTTATAGCAGAGAAAAAGGAACTACACCTATAGTTGAAGATAATTTATTTATTTTAGATAAAAATAAGAAGAATTTAAAAATAAATACTCCCCCAGGTGAGAAAGAAGCTCCGGTTTTATCACTTTTTAGAAGATTTTCTTCACCTGTTGTTTGGGAATCTGATTTGCTTTTAGATGACTATCTTTTCCTTTTCTTAAATGACAATGATTATTTTTCTAGGTGGGACTCTGGTCAGTATTTGATGCGTGAGATTTTGAAAACTAGGCTTAATAATGAAGCCAATTATTCTTTGGAAGATAGGTTTATTAATGCTATTAAACAAAACATTAAATCTTTAGAATTTAATGATCCTTTTTTCTTAGCAACTCTTTTAAAAATACCTGGTTTTGCAGAATTGGAATCCTTATTCAAAAAAGTGGATCCAATAAGAATTTATAGAGAGTCAATAGATTTCCAAGTTTTAATTGGTAATGAAATTATTCAAGAGCTGCGAATAATAGCTAAAAATTTATTAGTTAATATTGATCTTCAATGGCCAATGGGTAAAGGAGAGAGAAAACTATTAGGAACCATATGGTTTTATTTATCTCTTGCAGGCGATAGAAATGTGCAAAGAAATTGTGTTGAATCAATTAGTCATTCTTCAATGACAATATCAAGAGCGGCTTTAGGAGCATTAAAGCTACTCGATAACACTTTGACTGAAGAAGGTTCAAATTTGTTTTATAACCTTTGGAAAGAAAATCCAGTAGTCTTAGACTCCTGGTTTGCTTATGAGGCCTCAAGACCTCATAGGGTAGGAATTGATAGGATTGAAAAATTACTTTCACATCCTAAATTTGATTGGAAGGCTCCAAATGCCATTCGAGCTGTTCTCGGCGGATTTAGTAAAAATATTGATTTGTTTCATTCTCTAGATGGACAAGGTTATTTATTTATGGCTGATAAATTAATAGAGGTAGATAAAATTAATCCAATAACGGCTTCAAGAATGGTAAAAGTTTTTAGTAAATGGAAAACTTATATAGATAAAAATAAGAAAGGGATGTATGAATCACTATTAAAATTAAATAAAGCAAATTTATCTTCTAATACAAGAGAAGTCGTGGAACTGATTTTGAAGTAAATTTGAAAATTTATCTGAACATTGAGCTAACAGAACTTTCTTCATGAATTCTCCAGATAGCTTCTCCAAGCATATTCGCAACTGATAAGACCTTCAATTGTGAGAAATCTAAATTACTTGGAACAGGAATACTATTAGTAACAATAACTTGTTCAAAAAGGCCTTCTTTTGAAAGTCTCTCGTAAGCAGGTGGAGAGAAAACAGCATGAGATGCACATGCAATAACTTTTTTAGCCCCCTCTTTCCTAAGTAATTCAGCTCCTGCGCAAATAGTACCTCCAGTGTCAATCATGTCATCAATCAATATTGCAGTTTTGCCAGAAACTTCCCCAATCACTGTAAGGCTTTCGGCAACATTATGCCCTGAGCGACGTTTATCAATAATGGCTAGAGGTGAGTCCTTCATTTGCTTCGCAAAAGCTCTGGCTCTGGCTACACCACCTACATCCGGCGAGACGACTACGATTTCATCAAGCTTCATGGTTGATAAATAATCAACTAAAACAGGTGAACCATATATGTGATCGCAGGGGATATCGAAATAACCTTGAATTTGTGCGGAATGTAAGTCCATTGCGAGGACTCTATCTACTCCTGATTTGACAAGAATATTTGCGGTTAGCTTCGCAGTTATGGACTCTCTACCTGCTGTCTTTCTGTCTGCTCTGGCGTAACCAAAATATGGAATTACAGCTGTAATTTGTCTAGCAGATGCTCTTTTACAAGCATCCACCATGATCATAAGCTCCATTAAGCTGTCATTAACAGGAGCACAGGTTGGTTGTATTAGAAAAACATCACATCCTCTTATTGATTGCTGGATTTGAACATAGAGCTCTCCATCTGCGAACCTTTTTGAAACAAGAGGTACATTGTTTACCCCCATATAAGTCGCAATTTCTTTAGCTAATGCTGTATTGGATGTCCCACTAATTAATCTGAGTCTATTAGTGTCATGCTCGAAACTACTAGGCTCAGGATTCGCTGCAGTAATAAAACTGGTCACGGTTCCACAGCAAGCGATAAATGATATTTACTAATCTACCTTTATGTTGAGACATGATCATATAAAAGTTTTTTTATATTTTTTCTTTTAAGTGAAAAATCTAATGTTTTGAACTAGGAATCATTGGCCTGCCTTTTGTTTGAGCTGACCATGTGAAAGTAATCTAATCTGAAGAATTTTCTTTTGAAAACATATATAATTTGACTTCCGGTAAAGGCTTAAAGATTTCTAACGGTAATTTGGTCGAAAACACAAAGTTAGAGAGAGCTTGATTTATGTAATGAGGTCTTTAAAAGCAAGCTTTTGTTTAGAATGAAAAATATAAAGTCTCAAATTAAATTTTTCCTCGCTTGGATGGGTTACTTCAAAATCTTATTAAACCGTTTATCTAAATAATACTATTCTTGGAAAGAAATAATTTAAGGATCTTAATTTAACGCAAGAAAAAATCTGGCTTTTCTAAATTAAATTTTATATTGTTAATTAATTTGTTAATATAAAATTGCTAAAGTTATTTTTTTGATATTTAAGAAGAATATTTCCAATCTAAATGGAATTCATTTTGAATTTAATAAAAAAATAGCATTATTAGTATTTCTTTCCTATTTTTTATACATAACAAAAAGTGAAATTGGAAAGAAATTCAGGAATCCTTCTACATCCAACCTCATTACCTGATAGTCCTGTCTGCGGTAGTTTTGGTAAACCTGCTAGAGAATGGCTTAATGAACTTGCTGCCTCTGGAATAGGTGTGTGGCAATTTTTACCTCTTGCTCCTACTGATTCATTTGGATCTCCATATAGCTCTCCATCAAGTTTTGCTTTCAACCCGTGGTTCCTTGATCTAAATGATTTAGTGAGGGATGGATTCTTAGCTAGTAATCTAGAAGATTTTTCTTCTACAAATGATTGTTTTGAAAATAGAGTTGACTTTCATTTAGCAAACTCAAAAGTTAAGTCCTTACGTTTTTCTTTGGTTGATTATTGGGACAAACAGAATAAAACTATTCAAGAAGAATTTGAAATGTGGTGCTCCAAACAATTTTGGTTAGATGACCATTCCATATTTATGGAACTAAAGATTCAAAACAATGATCTTCCATGGTGGGAATGGCCAGACGAATATGCAGATCGAGACAAGAAAGAATTAGAAAATTGGAAAAAAAATAATCAAAGAGAATTATTAGGCCATAATCTTCTTCAGTGGCATTTAGATAGGCAGTGGAAATCAATAAGAGAGCTTGCTAAAAATCTAGAAATTTTTTTATTTGGAGATGTCCCTTTTTATGTATCAAAAGATAGCGCTGATGTATGGAGTAATCGGTCATTATTTTCTATTTTAACTAATTCAGATACATTCCTTCAAAGTGGTGTCCCGCCTGATTATTTTTCTGAAACCGGTCAGCTTTGGGGGAACCCTGTTTATCGTTGGAGTAGGCACAAAGCATGTAAATATAGATGGTGGAGAAAACGAATTTCAAGACATCTAGAACAGGTTGATTTTTTACGCCTTGATCATTTTCGAGCTCTCGAAGCTTTTTGGGCAATTCCCGGTAAAGATAAAACAGCTGAGAATGGAATTTGGTTACCTTCTCCAGGGAAAGAGATACTAAGTTTAATCAAAAAAGATTGCGGCGGCTCACTCCCTTTAGTTGCTGAAGATTTAGGGCTCATAAACTCAAAAGTTGAAAAGTTACGTGATGATTACCAATTAGCAGGAATGAAGATACTCCAATTTGCTTTTGATGGAAATTTAGAAAATCCTTATTTGCCTGAGAATATTAAAGAGGAGAATTGGATTGTTTATACGGGAACCCATGATAATTCAACTTCACTTGGCTGGTGGAAAGAAATGGATGAAGGTAGAAAAGAACAAATCAGAGAAAGGATTTTTGATTATGAGAATTTTACTTCTTGGGAATTGATTCGAATAGGAATGGAAACCAAAGCCAAATTATTTGTAGCACCTATGCAAGATATATTAAATCTCGATGATAGCTGTCGATTAAATAAACCTGGCACAGTAGAAAATAATTGGTCATGGAGATTACCGAAAAATGATTTAAATATTAGAGAAGCTTTAAAAAAATATGGTGATTTAGCTCAAGCAAATAAAAGATAAAGTTAATTTTCTTTTTGCTTATTAATTATATTTTTATCCTCTATAAAATTCTTTTCTATAATAATGGGTTCTGTGGAAATACTATTTATTTTTATAAGATATTTTTGCTGACTATTAAGAGCTAATATTGATAATAGCATAATAATGAGATAAAATAGGCTTCCAATCCAGCTATTAAGAAAGTCTATATTTATAAAATTAAATTTAAATCTAGAGACAGTATTAGTAGTGCCTTTTTTTGTTGATAAACCATTTAGACTACCTATTTCTAAATTGAGCTTAAGCTCAAGAGTTTTGATCATTGAAATTAAATAGGTTTTTTCTGGTAAATACTTTTCCCATCCATTTTCAATAGCTATTAATACATTCCTTGAAATTTTGGTCTCTTTTGCAAGTGTCTCTAATGAAATTCCAACTTTCATTCTTTGAGCTTTAAATAAATTAATTGCCTTATAAAATTCATTTTCAACGCGAGTTTTATCATGAGAATCAGATAAAACCGATGAGGATTTTTTAAAGGGAATGTTTAATGCCATAAAACACAAATGTTTTAATTAATAATTGAAATCCATTCCGTTGTCTTTAGTTCTCGCCACTTACCTTCTTGTAAGCCATTTAAATTTATATTTGAGATCGATATTCTTTGCAAATCTTGAACTGGATGTCCAAGAAGAGTTGCTATTTTGCGAATTTGTCGATTTCGTCCCTCTTTTATAATCACTTTAAGAAGAGTCTTTTGATTAACTCTATCCAAAACTTCTATTCTTGCTGGCATTGTCATTTTGTCATCAAGTAAAATGCCTCTTCTCCAATGATCTAATATTAATTGTTTTGGCTGACCACTTACCCAAACCAGATAAGTTTTTGTGTGGGAGTATTTGGGATGTGTAAGCCTTAAAGTTAAGTCTCCATTATTGGTAAGCAGAATGGCTCCTCTGCTATCAAAATCTAACCTCCCAACAGGATAAATCCCACAACGTAAATGTGATGGGAGAAAACTTAAAATTGTTTTTCTTCCATGATTATCTTGGCAGCTAGATATGACCCCATAAGGTTTGTTTAGTAGAAAAACTTTATGGTTTAGCTTCTTTGGTAAATCTCTCCCGTCGACTAAAATATGGTCAGAGTTAGGATCTGCTTTCTCTCCAATAATAGCTTGCCTTCCATTTAATGTTACTCTGCCTTGTTTTATTAGTAATTCAGCCTTCCGTCTTGATAAAAGACCAGATTGAGATATTATCTTTTGTAATCTATTAAGTGACATTATTTCTAAACTACATATTTAATATTATTTGAATTAGGTTTGAAAACAGTAGATAGGATCGAATTTAATTAGAAAAAATCATCTATTTCTTTAACTGTTCCAGCTTTTACTTGGATCAACAAATCTTTAATGGCTTTCCACATGCTGACGCCAAAAAGAATTGAGATTAATGAAGAAAATATTAGAGATTTTATAATAGAAAAGTTTATAATGCTTAAGGCGCTTACGAAAATAATTGTTAGACCCGTGAAAAATGAAAACCAACTAGATATTGTTCTAGGGTCCTCTAGCGGTAGGGGAGATATCTGTTTTGATGACCATTTATTTAGTTTTGATTTCATAATGTCTGCAAATATCAATCCAGACATTAGACAAATAAAAGCACCACACGAAAGCCAAAAAATTGGATCTTCAATTGGCTTTATTTGTTGATAATCGGAAATGAATTCATCTATACCTTGTAAATCTGCATCATCTAAACTGGCTGTCATTAATGTGATTATATTTTGAATACTAATATTTATCATGTTTTTAATCTTTATTATATTTTATGGAAATCATCTACGCAACTTGTGTCTTGTTTTGTTTTCTAAGACCTGAAGCCATTCTTAAAGGATTGAAGGTTTTCCGTACTAGTTTAATTAATTGTTTCATATCTTTAGTATCAATCCTTTCGTCTTTAATAATACTCATTAATAAATTTTTCCTTATTAATGAGCCTCTAGAGCTGGTTAGAAGCTTTAAACCTGCTCCTGCTACTGGTATTAGCTCTTTAGCTGGTGTGCTCGAGTCTTGGACTAGTACGTCAAATAGATTTTCTATTCGCTCAACTCTTAAGTGTCCATTCTGATCAAATATGACGTCTAATAGTATGTTTATCATCTCATTAGTATCTGAAGTTAATAATCTTTTAGCTACGTATGGATATGCCAAATCTATAATTTTAAAATCAGGATCTAATCGAATAGCAAGTCCTTCTTGGCTGATTACTGCTCTAATGATTAATGCAAATCTTGCGGGGACTCTAAAGGGATAATCAAACATTAATTCAGAGAATTTGTTGGTAATCTCTTTGAAATTAAAAGATGCAACATCTTTACCAATTGCACTCCCAAGCACTTCTTTTAATACAGGTACCAGAGGCTTAAGGTCTTCATCTTTACTTAGAAAACCTAGCTTTTGAAAATCTTTTGCAACAGAATGAAAATCATTGTTTATTAGGTGAACAATTGCACCAGTAAGAGTTAATCTATCTACCTCTGAAATTGAGTCCATCATTCCGAAATCTACATAGGCTATGTTTCCTAAGTCACCATTATGACCTTCCAAAGCAAACATATTTCCTGGATGAGGATCTGCATGAAAATATCCAAATTCCAATAATTGCTGTATGCCGCTGATAACACCAGTTCTTATAAGTTTTGATGGATTTAAATGATTTTGAATTAATTCATTTCTATCTTTTAGTTTTGTGCCATCAATCCAGCTTGTGGTTAGTACTTTTATAGTTGATAAATGTCTTTCTACTTTTGGTATAGTTACTGAATTATTGTTGTGGAAGAGGTTTGAAAATTTTTCAGCATTATTCGCTTCTTTTTTATAATCAATTTCGTCAAATAAACTTCTTCCAAACTCATCTATTATTTCACCTAATCCGAACCCAAGATTTAATGGAAGTATGGGCGCACTGAGGACACCAAGTATTTTTATAATTACTATATCTCTTCTAATGTTGAAAATCAGATTAGGCCTCTGAACTTTTACTGCTACCCAATAATTACTAAATAATTTTGCTTTATAAACCTGACCAAGACTAGCTGAGGCTATTGGTTTAGATGGGAAGTCTTCAAAAAGTTCATTTGCTGGTTTCCCTAGCTCATTTTCAATAATCTCAAGTGCTTTTTCATGAGAAAATGAGGGTAAATTATCTTGTAGGTTTGTTAATTCTTCCAGCCAATCTTTTCTTATTAGATCTGGCCTAGTTGAAAGTGCTTGCCCTACTTTTATAAAACAGGGGCCAAGATCAATAAGTGTTTTAAGTAGAAATTTAGCTAGTTTCTTTTGAGTTTTGTCTTCATTGCTTGAACCTTGAAATATGAGTCTTGCTAGTAGAAGTGATATTGCACCAACTATCTGAATAAATCTAGGGACCAATATCCATGGCCTTAAAATCAACCAGGTTAAATCTCTTTTGAAATCGTATTTCATGAATTCATCATAAGTTCTTTTAGCTACCCATCTAAAAAGTTCTTTTGATTTGCTTACTGATCAATTTAACTACATTGATTTTAGGTAAATGTTTTATTCTATGGGGCTTTTAAACTTGCTTTCTGCTAATAGAAACGAAAATCTTTTTTTACCAGCACATGGAAGAGGAAATGCTCTACCAAAAAACATAAAAACCTTATTGAGGCTTAGACCAGGTATTTGGGACTTGCCTGAGCTTTTTGAGATAGGTGGCCCGTTGATTAGTGAAGGAGCAATAGCCGAAAGTCAAAAGTCTTCTGCCTATGAAGTGGGTGTTGATAGATGTTGGTATGGAGTTAATGGTGCGACAGGTCTACTCCAAAGTTCATTGCTTGCTCTAGCTCGTCCTGGTCAAGCTGTTCTCATGCCAAGAAATATTCATAAAAGCTGTATTCAAGCATGCCTTTTTGGAGGCTTAACACCATTACTTTTCGATGTCCCTTATCTCACTGATAGGGGCCATGCCTCTGTTCTTGAGAGGAAATGGCTACAGAGGGTTTTAAAAAAAGCAAAAGAATTTGAAGAGGATATAGCAGCGGTAGTTTTAGTTAACCCCACATATCAAGGATATTGTGCAGATATAGAATCTTTGATTAAAGAGATTCATTCTCATTCCTTGCCAGTTTTGGTTGATGAAGCTCATGGAGCTTACTTAATCAGTCAAATAAGACCAGATTTACCTAAGTCAGCTCTATCTTTTGGTGCAGATCTTGTTGTTCACTCTCTTCATAAATCTGCATCAAGTTTAGTTCAATCTGCGGTTTTATGGTCGCAAGGCGACAAGGTAGATCCATTTAAAATAGAGAGAGCTATTGAGTTACTTCAAACTTCAAGCCCAAGTTCTCTCTTGTTAGCTTCTTGTGAAAGTTCAATAAAGGAACTTATTGAACCTAATGGGATAAAGAAACTGAGATCGCGTATAGATGAAGCTGAGGTATTGAAAGATTTTTTGATTAACAAAGAAGTTCCTCTCCTTGAGAACAATGATCCACTAAAAATAATTCTCCACACGTCAAAATTTGGTTTAAGTGGTATTGAAGTTGATAAAAGCTTTATGAAAAAAAGAATAATTGGAGAGTTGGCTGAGCCAGGAACTCTAACTTTTTGTCTTGGCCTCTCATCTCACAAGAGATTAGGCAAAAGATTTGTAAGAATTTGGAATCAAATCCTTTCATCTTATTGTAAACAAAAACCTTGTTTTTTCAAAAGACCTCCTTTCAGTATCGTCTCTAAGCCATACAAGCCATGTTCTGATTCTTGGGGATCAGATTTTGAGAAGGTAAATCTAAAAGATTCTATTGGAAGAATTTCTGTTGAGATGGTCTGCCCTTATCCTCCTGGAATACCTTTATTGATTCCTGGTGAGATTTTGGACGAAGCTCGTGTTGATTGGTTGATAGAGCAAAAAAGCTTTTGGCCTGAACAAATTTCTGATTTTGTAAGAGTTATTTCTTGATTAATAATATCTACTCATCAGCTATAATAAAATTTATTATTAATAACCCCTTTTAAGTATGTTTTATAAACGAAATCTATATTTTTTCACCTAATTTAATGTTTTTAGCTGTTTCGAAAAAGAGATTATTAAGTGGACTTATCGTTGGAGCTTTTGGTTTTTTAATAGTTTCTCTTGGAGATTGGTGGTTTTCTGTTGCAATAAGTTTAATTGTTCATTTGGCTCTTCTAGAGTTCTTTCGGATGGCAGAATTTACTGGGATAAGACCAGCTACTAAGACAACATTGTTAGCATGTCAAATATTACTTTTCTTCACTCAATTATCTTCTAAAGGATATATATCTATTGAAATATCAGATGCTATTTTGCCATTATCTGGTGCCGCTATTTGTGGTTGGTTATTACTCCAACCTGTTACTGGTTCCATTGCTGATGTAGCAGCATCAATATTCGGATTATTTTATTTAGGTTTCTTGCCAAGTCATTGGATTAAGTTAAGAAATCTTTTAGAGACTGATTTAACAAATAATTTTAACTTGATTCCCACTGATTGGTCATCATCTATTACTTTTGGGATGCTAATAACTTTTTCTACATGTTTTATGATAGTTGGATTTGATATAGGCTCTTATTTTGTTGGTAAGAAGTTTGGTAATCACTCATTATCACCAATTTCACCTTCTAAAACTATTGAGGGAGTTATTGGTGGATTATTATTCTCAATATTTATAGGAGCCTGTTTCGGCTATCTACTTAGATGGGAATTTGGAATATTAATAGGAATTTTTATTGGTGTTTTAGTAGCCTTATTTTCTCTAGTTGGAGACCTTACAGAATCAATGTTGAAGAGGAATGCAGGCTTAAAAGATTCAGGTGATTTTTTACCTGGTCATGGAGGCATTCTCGATAGAATAGATAGTTATTTATTTACTCCAGCCATTGTATTTTATATAGTGTTATTACTATCACCATTAATTATATCCTGAAATAACTAAAAACTAATAGAAGAACTTGCGAAAACATTAATTAAGTTATTTTCTATATTTATATTTTTAATATAAATTTTATCTTCAATCGGTATTTGAATTTTCTTATTATATGTTTTATTTTCTAAATAGACTTTACCTTTCTCTGTTTTAATGTTAATCTTCTCATCTTGATTTATATCAATATCCTTTTTAGAAGCTCTCATTAACAACTGAGCATTCTTTATTTTTATATCTATTAATTTTTCTTTGTTTAATATTTCCTTGCTAATGTTATCTCCAATCCAATTCCAATTTTTTGATAATAGAATTTTTTTAAGTGAGTCTTGAGACCATGAGATTTTGAATTCAATTAAAGGGTCATTTGTGAAAAATAGTTCTTTAGTTGTTAATTTAAAATTAATATTAAGATTATCTGATTCTAGGCGAAGTTCATCAAAAAAAACATCTTTATAATTAATATCCTCAGCGGAAATTTTAATTTTTTGTATTTCACCTTTAATGATTTGAGTGGAAGTGGACGTAATATCTATTTTAATGTTTCTAATCTTTTTACATTCTTTTATCAGTAAGATTTTTATACCCTGCTCTAATAATTTAGTAAAAACTCCTTTCTCTTTAGTCCATTTGGCTATCAATTTATTTCTAAAATTTTGCCCAAGCATCCGCAACTAATTTTGGTTCTTCCAAGTGTGGAAGATGTCCTGAATTTAAGGCTATTTCTATGTTTGAATGATAATTCCTGAAGGTTTCTTCCTTTTCGTTGTTAGGAATGATTCTGTCATATTTACCTAAAATTATTTTTAGTGCTTGAGTTGGTTTTGGGAGTCCACAGCCAGATACTCCACCATCTGCGGCGAAGTCTGCTAGTGATGATTGCCAACCAGGAACTTTTAAATGTATTGAGGCGATTTGTTCTTCTGCAGGACCAACACTATTTGTTGGATCAGCGAATGCCTGTTTACACAATCCTCTTCGGACAAAAGGTCGACTAAGGAAAAAGGCCCCCAAATGATTCAATGGCCATGGGATCTTTGGGTTTTTGCCTGCTAAGCCTGCTGGTGATAAAAGTAGTAATTTATTGATCCTCTTTGGGTTTTGTCTCGCTAGTTCTAGAGCTAAAGCTCCTCCCATTGAGGCACCTATTACTCCTATAGGTTGATTATTTGAAAAATAATTTAAAATAGAATTCAAGTGTTTCATTATATATTTAAACCCATACTTGTTACCACTAGATCTAGGGCAAAAACCAAATCCATATAGATCTGGAATGATTAATTTATTTTTCTTTTTTAGAATAGGTATTAGACGTCTATATTCAAGAAAGCAGCTATCAAAGCCATGAATAAGAATGATTTTCTTTCCTTTACCTGTTAAAACTGTTGGAAATAAATCAGATTTATTTGATGAAATATTCTCTAATTCTATCCATTTTAAATCTTCAAAAAGTTTTCTAGCTTGATTGTCTATAATTTTATTTCGTATTTCATTTATATATGCCTTTGTGGCATTTGATGCATCTATATTTTTCTTTACTTCTTGATTCAAAGCTCTTAAGTATTATTTATTTATATTTTGGAGCCTGTTGGCATGGATTTTAAACTTTGAATAGCCCCTAAAAGGTCTTTTTCATTTACTGGGAAAGGTAATTTATGAATATCAGAGTCATCATTACAGGTAAATTCACATGCTTTATATAAATCATTCGAGGTAATATTTCTAAAACAAATAGACTCAATTGAAATAGGAAGATTTAGTTGCGAGAAGAAATCTAAAAGTTGTGTCTTAGCTTGTTTTGGTAATTGGCTGTTTGAATTTTTTTCTTCTAGATGTAATTGTACGAGCAAGCCAAATCCAACAAGTTCTCCATGAAGTGGTTTGTTTGTGTATGTAAGTTGCGTTAATCCATTGTGTATAGGATGCGCTGCTGCTGTTCTGCATCTAGAGCCACCAAGCCCTCCTATTATCCCAGCAGTTAAAGCACATCCTTCTGCAACAGTTTCCCAAGAATTGCTTAATGGATCTAAGAAAGCTTTGTGACCGTTTAAAAATAATTGATCGCGTAAAACCCTAGCCATCTGAACTGCTTGCTGAACAAAACCATCTTGACTTGAACTACTTGTTAGGGATGACTCGTACCATTTCGCGACAGCATCTGCCATCCCGCTGGCAAGTGTTCTTGGTGGGGCGGCTCTAACAATTTTATGATCAAAGATCAATAAGTTTGGGCAGCTTTTTAAAGTTACATCTTTTACGAACTTTCCATCGGGAGTATAAATATTAGATAAAGCAGTCCATCCAGCACATGTGGATGCACTTAATGGAACAGTTATGCAATTAATGCCAAGTAAATCGGCTATTAGTTTCCCTGCATCAAGTACTTTCCCACCTCCTGCAGCAATAATCCCATCACAGTGATTGTTTTTTGAAATTAGATATGCATTTTGGATATCTATTTCACAGCAATCATACTCTAGATCGATAGAGATTGATTGAAGGCCTTTTAATAGAAGATCATTTTTGAATGAGGTTCTTATTTTTTTGGTAGAGCTACTTCTGCCAATTATTAAAGGCTTTTTGCATAATTTAGCTATTAGATCTAATGATTTAAGCCATGCACCCTCCCCTCTAATGACATTTGAAGGTGAAATGCTGTGCTTAGTTGTTAACATATTAATTTTCTGTTTAAAAGTTAAACAGCGGCGCTTGCTAATTCTGGTTTAGAACCATTTTTCCCAAGATGCTTAACAATTACTTTTTTACTTTCATCTATATCTACCTCAGCTTTGTCTCCGTCTTTTATCCTCCCAGATAACACTTCTTCAGCAAGGCTATCTTCCAATAGCCTCATCACTGCTCTTCTTAAAGGTCTTGCACCATAAGAAGGATTGTATCCTTCTTCAACTAATCTTTCTTTGAAATCCTCTGAAACAGTTAAAGATATACCTTTCTCTTTTATCCTTAAGAATACCTCTTTCAACATTATTTCTGCGATGTCTTTAACTTCGTCTCTGGAAAGCTGTCTGAATACAATTATTTCATCTAATCTATTGAGGAATTCAGGGCGGAAATATTGCTTTAATTCTTCATTTACCAGTGATTTAATTCGATTATATTGAGAATCTTCTAAGTTTTCACCAGAAAATTCAAATCCCAATCCGCCGCCACCTTTCTCTATAACTTTAGATCCAATATTAGAAGTCATTATTATTAAAGTATTTTTGAAATCAACAGTTCTTCCTTTTGAATCTGTTAATCTCCCCTCCTCCAGTAATTGAAGAAGAAGATTGAACACATCTGGATGAGCTTTTTCTATCTCATCGAACAAAACTACTGTATAAGGTCTTCTTCTTACAGCTTCTGTTAATTGTCCACCTTCATTAAAACCTACGTAACCAGGAGGAGATCCTATTAATTTACTAACAGTATGTCTTTCCATGAATTCAGACATATCTAGACGTATCATTGCTTCTTCACTACCAAAGAAATACGCTGCTAAAGCCTTTGTTAATTCAGTTTTCCCCACTCCCGTTGGACCAGAAAAAATGAAGCTGGCAATAGGTCTGTTTGGGTTCTTGAGGCCCACTCTTGCTCTCCTGATTGCTTTTGAAACAGCTTTTACAGCTTCGTCCTGACCTATCAGTCTTTGATGTAATGTTTCTTCCATATTTAGAAGTTTGACTGATTCACTCTCAGTTAATTTCTGAACAGGAACACCAGTCCATGAAGCAACAATATGAGCAATGTCTTCTTCATTAACTACTGGTTGAGAAACCTTTAAGTCTTCAGACTGAGTAATAGTTTGCTCGGATGCATCATTATTATCCTGTGGAATATTATTAGTATCGGGATTCTCATTTGATGAGGGTTTTTGTCTTATATTCTGCAATAGATTTCTTATTTTATCTCTAAGTTCAACTTCTTTTTCTCTTAGCTCTCCTGCTTGGGTGAAATTTTGATCTCTGACTGCTTCTTCTTTACTTTTTTGTATTTTTCTTAATTCTTTATCAACTTCTTTAGCTTCAGGAGGCAATTTGGAGTTGAGTAATCTGACTCGGCTTCCTGCTTCGTCTATGAGGTCTATAGCTTTATCAGGTAAAAAACGATCAGAAATATACCTATCACCAAGATTAGCAGCAGCATCGAGAGCTTCATCCGTAATCTTCAGTCTGTGATGTTGCTCATATCTCTCTCTTAAACCTTTAAGTATTTCGATTGTGTCTTTAATTGAAGGTTCTCCAATCATTACAGGTTGGAATCTTCGCTCTAATGCAGCATCTCTTTCAATATGCTTTCGATACTCATCAAGAGTTGTAGCTCCAATACATTGAAGTTCTCCCCTCGCTAGAGCAGGTTTTAATATGTTTGCAGCGTCAATTGCTCCTTCAGCAGCACCTGCTCCTATCAATGTATGAACTTCATCAATAACAAGAATTACGTTGCCAGCCGATTTAATTTCTTCCATTATTTTCTTTAATCTTTCTTCAAATTCGCCTCTATATTTTGTACCCGCTACAAGTAGACCAATATCAAGGGTCAATACTCTTTTTTCTTCAAGAATGTCAGGAATATTTCCTTGTTGAATTCTCTGTGCAAGTCCTTCAGCTATAGCTGTTTTACCTACTCCTGGTTCTCCTATTAAAACAGGATTATTTTTGGTTCTTCTTCCAAGTATTTGAATTACACGATCAATCTCTGAATGTCTTCCCACTACTGGGTCAAGCTTTGATTCACTAGCTAGCTGAGTAAGGTTTGTTCCAAATTCGTCAAGTGTTACCGTTTTCGTTGATCCTTTTGACGAGCCTGATCCTGTCGTAACTTCTGCGGTTTCACCAAGCATTCTGACAACTTGAGTCCTGACTTTTGTTAAATCAACACCAAGATTTTCAAGAACTCTTGCAGCTACTCCTTCTCCTTCTCTTATGAGACCAAGTAATAGATGTTCGGTACCTATATAGTTATGCCCTAGTTGACGAGCTTCTTCTAATGAAAGTTCAAGTACTCTTTTTGCTCTTGGTGTGAAGGGAATTTCTACTGCAACAAATCCTGAGCCTCTTCCTATTATCTTTTCAACTTCTACCCTTGAATCTTTTAGGTTGACCCCCATTGATTTGAGAACTTTAGCTGCTACACCAGTACCTTCACCTATCAACCCGAGAAGGATTTGTTCTGTTCCGACAAAATTATGCCCAAGGCGTCTTGCTTCTTCTTGGGCAAGCATAATAACTTTTATAGCCTTTTCTGTAAACCTCTCAAACATTTAGCTTTTACCTTTACTATTTAATCCAATTTATCAGGGTTAAGTGTGAAATGTGTACGGTTAAGTTTTTTTTTATAAAGGGTAAATATTAAGTGTTCGTTGAAAAATAATTAAAAGTATTAATTGATGCAAAGAAATCCCTTTTTATTTGTTTTTGTATTTCGGTAAACCGTACTTAAGCATTGATTTTATGATTTGATATTGGTTTCTTTTTTCAAAATAAGAGCATCTCTTCCATCTTTATAAAAATTAGATCTATTACCGACCATTTTGAAGCCCATGTATTTGTAAAAAGCTTTAGCTGGCTCGTTATTGTCTTTAACTTCTAAATGTATATGATTTGTTTGAAGTGATTTTGAACGTTTGATTAAGTTTGACAAGAGAAATTTTCCTAGTCCCTTTCTTTGCTTCCTGGGATCGACAGCTATAAAAGTTATTTGTAATTCGTCTATTACTAACCAAGCAGAACATAAACCTAAAAGTTTTTTAGTTTCGAACTCTATTACTCCTAGACAAATCCTTTTAGGGTCAGTAAGTTCTAGTTCCCATTGAGATTTTGTCCAAATACCATTTAATGATTTTTGGTCTAGATCCATGCAATCATTCAAATGCATTATCCCAAGTTGAATTATTGTGAGATTCATATCCAAGTATTACTAAATTAATTAATCTTTTTTTTTTTTATAATACTAATTTGTTGATTGATCTCTAGATTAGCTAAATATTAAAGTGAAAATTTCTATGGAAGGATCAGATGCTTTTGAACCCAATAAGGATATAGATAGTCCAAATCGAAATATAGCACCGATCTCTTCTGAAATTAATGAGAACAAAAAATTAGTTGTTGGGGGATGTCAACTTAGTGAACTCGCGAAAAAATATGGCACACCTCTTTATGTTTTTGATGAGTTGACCCTTAGGCGTGCATGCAAAACTTATATTTCTTCTTTAAAAAAACATTACCCAGGAGACTCACTTCCTTTATATGCTTCAAAAGCAAATAGCTCAATGGCTATTTGTGCGGTTATTGCTTCTGAAGGATTTGGACTTGACGCCGTCTCAGAAGGTGAATTGCTTACTGCCTTAAAGGGTGGAGTAAAAGGGAAAGATATCGTTTTCCATGGAAATAACAAATCTCAAGATGAATTGAATTTTGCCTACAAAAATAACGTAACGATTGTTTTAGATAATTATCACGATATTGAGTTGCTAAAAAATATTGCCTCTGAGAAAAAACCAGCAAAGTTAATGTTGAGGTTTACTCCTGGCATTGAATGTCATACTCATGAATATATTAGGACTGGACATTTAGATAGCAAATTTGGTTTTGACCCCGATGAGCTTAAGTCTGTTTTACTAGAATTAAAAACATATAACTGGGCAAATTTAACTGGTTTACATGCTCATATAGGATCTCAAATTTTTGAGGTTCAACCACATATTGATCTTGCTGGTGTTATGGCTGATGCTTTAAAACTTGCACAGGAAATTGGTCACTCAATAATTGATCTAAATATAGGTGGTGGTTTAGGGATTAAATATGTTCAAGAAGATAATCCCCCCTCTATTGAAAAATGGGTTGAGGTGATTGCTGGTGCTGTTGTTAAGGCCTGCAACGATAGAAATTTAGATTTGCCAAGATTGATGTGTGAACCTGGAAGATCTCTTGTCGCTAATTCGGGGCTCACTATTTACCAGATAGGATCTAAAAAAGTTGTTCCTGGTGTTAGAACTTATTTATCTGTTGATGGAGGTATGAGTGATAATCCTCGCCCAATAACTTATCAGTCTTTATATAGTGCCTGTTTAGTAGATAAACCATTAAATACAAATTTTGAGAAAGTTACTATCGCTGGTAAGCATTGTGAGTCCGGAGATGTTTTATTGAAAGATTTTCTTCTTCCGTCTTGTGAGAGTGGTGATTTTCTTGCTGTGTTTGGAACAGGTGCATACAACTATTCAATGAGTTCCAACTACAACAGAATACCTAGACCTGCGACAATTATGGTTGGGAAAGGTTCGGCCGAGTTGACTCAAAGAAGAGAACTCCCTGAAGATCTATTGCAATTAGATGTATTACCTGATCGCTTTATTCCCAAGAATTAGGTAAGTTTAAGTAACATCGGGGTGCAGGAGTGAATTTCTGGTGGATTATAAACTTTCGTGTTTTCCTTGATGTCTTGTTTGCTTCATCTCTTGGAGTGCTTCTTTTTACAAGAGTTAAAGAGCAACGGACATTATGGCTTTTGAGAGGTTACCTCTTTTTAGTTTCATTAGCGTGGTTCGTTCAGAGGTTTGCAAATTTACCAATCACTTCAAAGCTTGTTGATGCCTTGGTTTTAGCTTGCTCATTATCTTTAGCAATTTTATGGCAAGGAGAATTAAGGAGATTAATGGAATTATTAGGTACTGGACGATTAGCTGTGATTCTTGGAAATACTCAAAAAGAATTTCGGGCAAGTTCTAATACTTTCGCTCAATTAACTGAAGCCGCAGGTCGTTTATCGCAGAATAGAAAGGGAGCATTAATTGTTGTTGATATGGGAAGTGACTTGCGCCCAGAAGATTTCCTTTTCTCTGGAGTACCGATTGATGCTCATTTATCGTCTGAATTGCTATTAAATCTTTTTGCGGGTGACACCCCTTTGCATGATGGGGCCGTTTTAGTGAAGGGAAATAGAATTATTTCAGCAGGGGTAATTTTGCCCCTCTCAAGGCAAGGAATTAGTAGATACGGAACCAGGCATCTGGCAGCTCTTGGGATAACTGAACGATTTGATCGATGTATTTGTGTTGTAGTTTCAGAAGAATCAGGTACTTTATCCTTAGCCAATCAAGGACGACTTGAAAGACCTATTACAAGCAGTCGATTACTTGACCTTTTGAAGGAATTGTTGGATCCTGCAAATGCATCTGGATCTAAGTCCAACAGCATTAATTCTTCATTGAAAACAACTTCCTCTAATATTGAAACTAAAGTTGCTCAATCCAGAGTTAATCTTGTGAAAAATAATGACAGCAAGGAGTCTTTGAATTGACTTACCCTTCTGTAATAAGCACCGATAATTCTAGAAAGGTATCGCCATTACCTAAAGATTTGGACCGTCTTCGTATGCCTGATCATATTGCGGTAATTATGGATGGAAATGGTAGGTGGGCAAAAGAAAAGGGTTTACCAAGGACGATTGGACATACCGCTGGGGTTGAGGCTTTAAAAACTACTTTGCATCTATGTAGTAATTGGGGAATAGGCGCATTAACAGTTTATGCGTTCTCAACTGAAAATTGGTCCAGACCTAGTGAAGAAGTAAATTTTTTAATGACACTTTTTGAAAGTGTTCTTAAGCGGGAATTGACTAATTTAAAACTCGAAGAAGTAAAAATAAATTTCTTGGGTGATCTTGACCCATTGCCTATTGGCTTAAAGGACTTAATTAAAGAGTCGGTTGAATCAACTTCTAATAGTAAAGGTATTCATTTTAATGTTTGTACAAATTATGGGGGAAGACGGGAATTAGTACGAGCTGCTCAAAAGTTGGCAGAACGTTCGGTAAAAGGCGAATTAGATCCTTCATTGATAGATGAAAATGTATTTGCTTCTGAGTTGTTTACAGCTAGTGAGGTTGATCCAGACTTACTTATTAGAACTAGTGGAGAAAAAAGGATAAGTAATTTTCTTTTGTGGCAATTAGCTTATGCTGAAATCCATATCACAGACGTATTATGGCCAGATTTTAACGCCGATACTCTTACCAAGGCATTACTTGACTATCAATCTAGAAGAAGGAGATTTGGTGGTGTATAACTAAATTAATTGAATATCTTGAGTTATATGATTTTTTATAGATTATCGGCTAAAACTAAATAGCAATTAAATTTTTTCAGATACAAAATCTTTTATGACTCTAATTAATCCTAATATTCAGGAATCTAATAAACTCAATTTCAAAGACGAATCATATTTAGATTTTAATTTCATAAAGGGTGGAGATATTAGACATAATTGGTCTTTAGAGGAAATCAAAGAAATACTTGGTTTGCCGTTAATGGATTTGTTGTGGAGAGCTCAAATAGTTCATAGGTCTTTCAATCCCGGTTATAAAGTTCAGCTTGCTTCTCTTCTAAGTGTGAAGACAGGCGGATGCTCAGAAGACTGTGCATATTGTCCCCAATCTGTTCACAATGAAACAACGGTTCAACCTAATCCTGTAATTGAAGTTGAGTCAGTTCTTGATAGAGCAAGAGCGGCAAAAGATGCAGGAGCAGATAGATTTTGCATGGGTTGGGCTTGGCGTGAGATCAAAGACGGAAACGCATTTGATTCAATGCTTGAAATGGTAAGAGGTGTTAGAGAGCTTGGCCTTGAGGCATGTGTCACCGCTGGAATGATTACTGATTCTCAAGCCTCTAGATTGGCGGAAGCAGGTTTAACAGCCTATAACCACAATTTAGATACTAGTCCTGAGCATTATTCCAAAATCATTTCAACAAGAACATATCAAGATCGACTTGAAACATTGAGAAGAGTACGCATGGCTGGGATTACAGTGTGCTGTGGTGGGATTATTGGCATGGGAGAATCTGTTTCCGATAGAGCATCTTTACTTAAAGTTTTAGCAACTTTAGACCCGCATCCTGAAAGTGTACCTATTAATGCGTTGGTTGCAGTTGAGGGGACACCCATGGAGGATTTGTCTTCTATTGATCCATTAGAGATGGTTCGTATGGTCGCGACAGCAAGGATTGTGATGCCTAAAAGCAGAATAAGACTTAGTGCAGGAAGACAACAATTAGGTAGGGAAGCTCAGATTCTATGTCTACAATCTGGAGCTGATTCTATATTCTATGGAGATACCCTCTTGACTACAAGCAATCCGGAGGTGGAAGCAGATCGTAAACTTCTTGAAGATGCTGGAATTACGGCTAATTTCTCTCAAGAATAAGTAGGTATGAAAAAAGACGATAGCCTAAAGAAATTTAAATATAAAGTTGCTGCGTTTTACAATTTTATATCGATTATTGATCAAGAAATTCTTTTAATTAAAGAAGAATTAACGAATTTAGCAACGAATCAAAAAATAAAAGGCACAATTTTATTAGCTTCTGAAGGTGTTAACGGTACGATTTGTGGAACTGAAAATGCGATAGTTGAATTCATTGAAACATTAGTGAAACTTTTAAAGGTATCGGAAATTAATGTCAAATATAGTTGGTGCGAAAAACAGGCTTTTCGCCGCTTTAAAGCTCGTAAGAAAAAAGAAATAGTTACGATTGGACTTAGACAAATTAATCCTACTAAATCCGTTGGTAAATATATAAAAGCTAGTGAATGGAATCAGTTTTTAGAAGATCCTGATAGTGTCGTTATTGATACTCGTAATGAGTATGAAATAAAAATTGGAAATTTTGCAGGAGCTCTAAATCCTCAGACAAGCTCATTTCGTGAATTTCCTGCATGGGTGCAAAAGCATTTAAAACCTTTAATCGAAGAGAATCCTTCTTTAAAAATAGGAATGTATTGTACGGGTGGAATAAGATGCGAAAAAGCAACCTCTTATTTGATAGAAGAAGGCTTTTCCGATGTACATCATCTTGAGGGTGGAATACTAAAATATCTAGAAGATGTTTCCTCTGAGGATAGTTTATGGAATGGAGAGTGCTTTGTTTTTGATCAACGCGTCTCTTTAGATCATGAGCTATTACCTGGTTCACATCGGATGTGTCATGCTTGTGGATTACCCATCTCTCCGGAGGACTTGAAAAAGCCGACGTATATTAAAGGCTTGCAATGTGATGCTTGTGTTAACAAATTCACAGATAGCGATAGAGCTAGATTTGCAGAAAGACAACGTCAAATTGATGAAATAATGAAACGTCTACCTGAAAATTCTATATGGCCATCTTCATGACTAAACCTAATTTAACTTTATTAGAAAAAGAAGCATCTGAAAGAGGATTGTTGCTGCGAATACAAGTTCGGAGACCTCTAAATATTTGGTCGTTTAAGCTGGTTGTTGGCGAAATAATCAGTAATACTAAAATTCAGTTGTTGGGTGAAATGAAAGGATGGGCATATCAAAATACTAAAGGACTTCAGCTTGATACGATGAAGGTTGGCAAGAACGCCAGCTCTAGTGTAGGTGATTTAATATGGGCTTCAACTATGGCCTGGGCTTTAGAGGAGACTCCCTGTAGTAGTGCAAGATTATTGGCTATTTATGATGAAAATAATCAACATGAAATCTTGCAACGTTATTTCCGTAGGCGTGGATTTAATACTGTACGTAAAGTTGGATCTTCTCCCTTGGATTTACCTTTGAGACTTGTTTGGGGAGGTGCAGGTACGTTAATGGTAGGTAATTGTGAGAAAGTATTTGAGAGAAGTTATAGGGGTTGGTCGGAGTAGTTAGATTTTTTTAAGGAGGCTAATCTAAGCTCTCATTTGCATGGTAACTGCTTCTAACTAAAGGACCGCTGTTTACTTTCTTAAAACCTAATCCCTTTGCTATTTCTGCAAAATCATTAAATTTTGTTGGTGACCAATAATGAGAAACTGGAATGTGAGCAAGTGAAGGTCGTAAATATTGACCGATAGTCAAATATTGACAGTCTACTTTCCTAAGGTCTTTAAGGGTTTGAATTATTTCATGAAATTTTTCTCCCAATCCAAGCATGATTCCTGATTTTGTAGGAATTTTTGGATCGATTTCTCTAGCAAATTTGAGAAGATTGAGTGAGTGTTCGTAAGTAGCACCTCTCCTGACTTCTTTTTGAAGTCTTTTGACAGTCTCAAGATTATGGTTAAAACAAATAGGATTAGCAGAAAGAACTAGCTTAAGTCGCTCTCTTTGCTTTTCGACATTGTCCTTGTTGTTTCCACCCCAGAAATCTGGTGTTAATACTTCAATTGCGACACTAGGATTCAATGATCTAATTGCATGCATTGTTGTCGTGAATAGACTTGCACCGTGATCCGGCAAATCATCTCTTGCGACTGCTGTTAGTACCACATATTTGAGATTCAATACCTGAACAGCATTTGCTACTTTTTCTGCTTCAAAAATATTTACTTTCTCGGGCGACTTTCCTTTTTCTACTTGGCAAAAGGCACAGCTCCTTGTACATATTGAGCCGCCTAATAAAAAAGTAGCCGTTCCAGCGGCATAACATTCCCCTCTATTTGGGCATCTACCTTCCTCACAGATCGTATGTAATCTGTTCTCCTTTACGAGCTTTTGAACTTTCTCTAGTTGAGTTGCTTTACCTATTGATGGTTTGATCCAATTAGGTAAACGCTCTTCTGGGGGGAAGCCACTGTATTTTGTTGTTTTTCTTGTTGTTGTTGTCATATGCTTGATGGTTAATCTAAATCTCTACGACCTTCTAAAGCACGTGAGAGTGTTACTTCATCGGCATATTCCAACTCACTTCCCACAGGAAGTCCATAGGCAATACGAGTGACTTTTGTGAATGGTTTTAATAATCTACCTACATAAAGACTAGTCGTATCCCCTTCAATACTTGGTGTTAGTGCAAGGATGACTTCTTTTATGTTTGCTTTATCGACTCTTTTGATAAGACTTGATATTTCAAGCATTTCAGGTCCAATCCCATCCATCGGAGAAATTAACCCACCTATTACATGATAAAGGCCTTTGTACTCTCTAGTGCGCTCAAGAGCCAGTAAATCTCTTGACTCAGAAACAACGCAAATGAGTTCTTGATTTCTTTGTTTGTTTAAACAAATTTCGCATTGTTCTCCTGCGGTTAAATGAAAGCACGTCTTACATTGACCCACTTGACTTTTCGCATTAAGCAGAGCTTCTGAAAACAATCTAATTTTGTCTTCTGGCTGACGCAAAAGATGAAGAGCTAATCTTTGAGCAGTTCTAGGACCGATACCGGGCAATTGCTCAAACTGATCAATTAATTTTGATAATGGTTTAGTGAAGCCGCTCAGAGTTCAGAAGCAATTAACTTGAATGTAGTCAGAGTTTTATCTGGGTTGCACTAATTTAAAGAAGATTACCGTCAGTTAAATTAGAAATGTATCAAAATAGTGATGCTTGAGTCTTCAAAATGATCAAACTTTTTCGAACATCTTTTAAATCCCTTCTGGCTATAGCATTGGTCTTGACGCTCGGAGCTTGCTCTACAGGGGGAGCAGCAGGCTTGGAACCTTTTAAAAGTCAAGATGGACGCTATGGTTTTCTTTTTCCAACAGGGTGGACGAGAGTGGCCGTCGATAATGGACCAGAGGTCGTTTATCATGACTTGATTAACTCCGATGAAACTCTCAGTCTTGTTATTTCTAAGTTGGAAAATGAAGTGGATTTAGATGATTTGGGTGGAGCGGATGCTGTAGGGGAAAGACTATTCGGTGAGAAAAATAGTAATAATCCTATTCAATTGATTGATGCTTCAGAGAGAGAGGTTGATCAACGCAAATTCTATGACCTTGAATACTCTGTTGATTCAGAATTAAACGACAGGCACGAATTCGCTACTGTCGTAGTTGATAGAGGTTATCTATATACGCTTGCAGCTAGCACTAGTGAACAACGCTGGTCAAAAATGCAAGATACTTTTAAAAGAGTAGTTAGTTCTTTTACTTTCTTCATCTGATTTAAGTATTATTTCCACCAGCTTGAATTTTCCAAAGGTAGTAATAGAAATTTCTATTTTTTAGAAGAGATTGATGTGTGCCTTTCTCTATAATTTTACCTTTATCTAAAACTATGATTTCGTCAGCATCTATTACTGTGCTTATGCGATGTGCAATAACAATTGTTGTACAACTATCTGTTATCTTCTTTAGAGATCTTTGAATCGCGGCTTCAGTTTCATTGTCTACAGATGCTGTTGCCTCATCTAAAACTAAAATTGGGGCATTTTTTAAGATTGCTCTTGCGATAGCAATTCTTTGCCTTTGGCCACCAGATAGCTTTTGTCCTCTTTCTCCAACTATTGTGTTTAAGCCTTGTGGTAGTTGAGTAATAAATTCAGTTGCTTCAGCAATATCTGCAGCATTTTTAATTTTTGATATATCAATATTTTGTGATCCATAAGAAATATTTTCTTCGATTGTGCCTTGAAACAAATATGTTTCCTGGCTTACTAATGAAATACAACGTCGTAGACTTTTTAAATCCAATAATTCAATTGAATTTTTATCAATTTCTATGGAACCTTTACTAATTTTATACAGCCTTAATAATAGTTTTATAAGTGTACTTTTGCCAGAACCAGTAGCACCTACAATACCTATTTTTTTCCCAGGACTAATATCTAAACTAAAGTTTTTAATAACTTGAGAGCGTCCTTCATATGTAAAATCAATATTGTTAAATGTGATTGCACCTTTAACATTTTTTGGATCTAGTTTGACGTTCCCAGTTTTAATTTTAATTGGAGTATCTATTAAATCTAGAACTCTATTTGTTGAGGCCATTGACCTTTGATAGTCATCTAAGATATGACCTAATGTCGTTAAGGGCCATAATAATCTTTGAGTTATGAATACTAAAAAACTATAAGTTCCCACAGGCATTAATCCTTTCCAAGATTGAAAGCCTCCAGCAATTAATATTGCAAGGAATGCAAATAGTATCGCGAATCTAATTAAGGGGATAAATGCTGCTGATAACTTAATTGCCTTTCTATTACTTTCTTGATATGAATTGCTATCGAGTCTTATTCTTTCAAGTTCCCAATCTTCAGTAGCAAAACTTTTAATAGTAAGCATTCCACTGAGATTATTATTAAGTCTTGAGGCTAGATCTCCTGCCCTATCTCTGACTTCACGGTAACGAGGAGCGAGGTTTTTCTGGAATTTAATCGAGCCCCAAAGAATAAATGGAATAGGAATGAATGCTAGCAATGCAATCCCAGGAGCTAATAAAATCATTGCCCCTCCAACAATAAAAACAGTAATTATTAATTGAATAATTTTATTAGCTCCTTCATCCAAGAATCTTTCTAGTTGATTGATATCATCATTTAGTACAGTCATAAGCCTTCCTGTATTGTCTGATTCGAAGAATGTCATCTCTAATTTTTGCAAATGGTCATATGCTTTGATTCTTAAATAGTGCTGTGTTTTTTGAGCTAAATTTCTCCACATTAATCCATATAAATATTCAAAGAATGATTCAGCTGTCCAGATCAAAAAGGAAGCGATTGAGAGTGCAACTAACTGATCTGGGACAGTATTAAAGCCAATTGACCCAAGCCATGAACTTTCTTTTCGTACTACTACGTCAACAGATATTCCAATTAGCACAGGTGGTGCAAGATCAAAAAATTTATTTAATGTAGAGCAAATAATAGCTGAATAAATTAGACGCTTTTGACTTTTAAGATTACTTAAAAGTCTTGCTAATGGGCTTTTTTCTTTTTTTGATTTAGATTTATACATCTTATTTTTGAGTGTGATTCTTTTAGAGATTGTATTTATCTGCTGTTTTATGTTTGCAGTAAATACGAGATTCTTTTATGGAATTGCCAGAATTAAATTTTTCTAAAAAACACTCACAGGTGAAATGACTAATTTCATCTATCAATTGTGCATCATTAAAATCAAGTTTTGATTTTAATGATGCAATGCAGAATTTATTAATCAGAGTATTTTTATGCCCTGCTTGAGTCTCTGAGGAGTTACTCATCTCTAAGATAAGTAATGTAATTATGCTGCTTAATATTAAGTTATAGAGCATCTCTGGTGCTTTTAGTCTGCTCTATTTATCTGTAATTCTCTATTCATTACTTTGACTTTCTTTAGCGCTTGGAAAACTTTATCAGGCATTTGTTTTGGTAGATCTACTAGGCTGTAATTTTCAAATATTCTTATTCTTCCGATCGATCTCCCTTTTAGTCCGGCTTCGTTGGCAATTGCCCCAACTAGATTTCCAGGCTTAACTCTATCTCGGTGCCCAACTTCAACCCTGAATCTGTCCATTTCATCTTCAAGTCTGTTGTTATCAAAATCACCTCTTCGACGTTGCTTGAATTTATTATTATCCCTGCGATCATTTCTTGTATTCCTTTGAACTGATTGTCTTATCCAATCCTCATTGCCATTCTCAAGGAGTGCGTTAAAGCCAACTGCCAAATTTAATGCGGCAAGTGTTAAGTCTTTTGGATCTATATCTAATTCTTTTTCAACATTTTTTATTAATTCTTCTAAAATAATAGCCTCTTCAGGGTTGTCTCGCTTTGTTGAGGCGGCTTTTATTAATCTTGCTTGTAACTTCTTAATTCGGTTATTGTTGATAAGGTCATTGTCTGGAATATCCATTTTTTCAATTGGCTGACCTACAGCTCTTTCAAGATTACTTAAAAATGATCTTTCCCTTGGATTAACAAAAAGAATTGCTTCACCATTTCTTCCAGCACGACCAGTTCTGCCTATTCTATGAACATATGCTTCGCGATCAAATGGCATATCGTAATTTATTACTAAACCAATTCGATCTACATCAAGACCTCTTGCTGCGACATCTGTAGCTACTAAAATATTGATAGATCCCTGTCTTAATCTTTCAACAGTTCGTTCCCTTTGATTTTGAGGAATATCTCCATTTAAAACTGCTACGTTATATCCGTATGATTCTAATTTTTCAGCTACTACAATTGTAATAGCTTTTGTTCTAGCAAATATTATTACCCCTTCTTCTGATACAGCTTCAAGTACTCTTTGAAGTGCATTAACTTTATAAACATTTTGAACGCTTATATACCTTTGCCTGATAAGCCTTTCTTTTAATTCAGTTGCTTTTATAGTTATTTCAGCAGGGCTATTTAAATATTTTTTTGATAATCTTCTGATCTCAGATGGCATTGTAGCTGAGAATAAAACTAGTTGTCTCTCCTCTGGTAATTGTTCTAAAATCCACTCAACATCATCAATGAACCCCATCCTCAACATTTCATCAGCTTCGTCTAGAACTAAACAACTCAGATGACTAGTATTGAGAGTCTTTTGACGCATGTGATCCATGACTCGCCCCGGAGTCCCTACGACTACATCGACTCCCCTTCTGAGAGTGTTGATTTGATTTCGGAAATCAGAACCTCCATATATTGCAAGTACTTTGAAATGCGGATGACCTGCCGAATAGGTTCGAAATGATTCAGCCACTTGCATAGCCAACTCTCGGGTTGGAGCTAGTACTAAAACTTGTGGATGTCCAACATTCTTTTTCAGTCTTTCTAGGATTGGTAAAGCAAATGCAGCTGTTTTTCCTGTACCAGTTTGAGCTTGTCCTACTAAATCTCTACCAAGAAGTAATTCCGGAATCGCAGCTTTTTGAATCGGAGTAGGTGATGAGTAGCCTTTATCAGAGATTGTTTGAATTAGTTCTTCACTAAAGTTAAATTCAGAAAATCCATTTTCTGAATTTTGTTCACCTTCATCTAATATTTCCTCAGTAGATTCCTCGAGAACATCTTGTTCTACTGGACATGAGGAATCCTCATGTAGATTCTTATTTGTCATCTAATAATGGTTGCCTTTTTGTCCTTCAAATTAGGCAGACAACTTCCGATCGGTGTATAACCGTGCTTTGCTGACTCGCCTTGTTAAAGGGATATAAGATTTATTTTATCATTTCAAAAATCCTTTTAGGAATTAGTTGACCACATCTTTAAAAGTCTTCTTCTTTAGTGGTAATTACCAGTAATTGTTTTTTTGCACGAGTTATTGCTGTGTAAAGCATTCTTTTTTCATGATCATAAGAATAAAATTTATTGAAAGTCTTCTCGTGTGAAACTTTTGAGCTTGTTGGCCAAAGTAAAAGAACTTGATCTGCTTCACTCCCCTGTGCTTTATGAATTGTCATTGCATATGCCGCATCATATATATTTAACCTTGATGGATTTATTAATCGAGTTACTAGTGTTTGTTCCTCAGAAAAAACATTAAATAAAAAACGTCTTTTCTCGCCGTTGCCAATAATTATCCCAACGTCTCCATTTGCTAAACCTATTTCAGGTTGATTACTTTTTGCCATGATGGGTGTTCCCTCCTCCCACTTGTGCACTTCCTTCTCAAATCTCTTTCCTAAAAGGAACTCGTGGATTTTTTTTACACCCCAAGGTCCATATCTTTGCGGACAAAGTATAAGAAGATTATCTATGAATTTAAAGAGTTTTTGTATCTCAACTGTTTGATCTATCTCAATCATGCTTGATTGCCAGGCTTCTTCTGGAATATGAGTGATACAATTTTCTGTTAACTTTTTAAGCTTCTTTCTATAGCTTAGAAGAGTCCTTACTACCGGATCTGGAACACTTTTTAGGGATGAAAGGTAATTAAGTGTATTTGTTGAATCTTTTTTAATTGAAAGGAGCTGCCAAAAGGCATCTACTCCTTTATCTTTTAGTGTATTTCTTAATAAAGCGATATCTCCTTTATTTCGGTATGACTTTGTTAGTTTGACTGAGTTAGTTTGAAAGTTTGTTTTCGTTTCTTTCTCTTGTAAAATTTGCCATATACCACCACTTCCTATTGGTAATAATTGGTCAGGATCACCTACTAAGATTATTTGACATGATTTTGTTAATGCATCGAGCAATCCATTAATGGTTGATAAATCAACCATTGACATCTCATCTATGACTATTAGGTCTAATTTTAATAGACGTTGAGAGTTTCTTCTGAAGCCATTTGGTCCTGCTTCTAACCATTTATGTAATGTTTTAGAGGGAATGTTAGCAAGCTTATCCTTTATAGGATCATCAAAACCTTTAATTCCCGCCTGAATAGTATCTTTTAGTTTTTTTGCGGCTTTCCCTGTTGGAGCAGCCATTGCAATTCTAAGAGTTGGATTTCTTGTTAGTGCTTGTAAAAGCATTTGAAGGATGGTACTAGTCTTGCCTGTGCCTGGGCCACCACTTAATAAGATGATTTTTTCACTTTTAACAAGGTTAACAGCTTCTACTTGTTGAATATTTAGATGCTCTAAATTCTTAGCTTCAATTCGAACAGATAATTCTTTAGATAGGTTATTAATAGTTTGATTCCTTAAGTGTATTTTATTTATGGTCTCAACAATCTCATTATGTGTTCGACGCCAACTTATAAAATCCCCATTTAAAACTATTGGGGAGTTATCTTCTTTAGTCCAGCCACTCTCTAATAAGGCTTTCATATGAAAGCTGGGCCAATCTTTATATTTAAGTTCAAGATTTTTAGGGATTTCTTTCATGTCTATATAAACATCACCTCTTGATAATCCATCCATTAGTACATTTACAACATCAATTAAGGCTTCATTAAACTCTATGGGTGGAAAATAGCGAATTAGAGTAGCTAATAATGCTTTATTTAAATCAGTTGGAAATTTTTTTTTCAAGGGTTCTCTCGTTTAAATTCTTTTAATCAATAAATCTAATTTTTGAATTCTTTTAATAGGAGCAGGTTCTACGATTAAGCCTGGAGTCCTTTGAGAGAAACTCTTTTCTTCTAAATCTCCTTTATCTGGAAGTCCTCTCAAAAACACGTAAATGTAACCTCCAAGATGTTTTTGAGGTGAATACTCGGGGAGTCTCCAATTTAAAAATCTATGTAAAGCAAGTAAATATATATGAGCTTGAAGTGGATAGTGGTGATGGTACATTTCTTCATCCATTCTGGAAATTGAATAATTAGAGGGACCACAAAAAGATCCACCATCTTTTGATAGTGGACTTCCTATCCAGTTACTTTTCCAATCTAAAACCCACCATTTAGCAATTTCATGATTTGGGTTGTCTGCAAAAATGTGGTCTATGGATCCGGTTAGGAAACCGCTGCTATAGATATTTAGATTCATAAGTTTATTTATATAGTCTGTACCATATTTATTTTGGGGATCTTCTTTAAATATGGATGATAATTCTGAAGTATTAATTGGATTAGCTTTATGACAAATTGGAATATCAAATTTTAATTCTTTGATAGAGCTTTTAGAATTTAAATCTTTCATCTTTAATTTACCTAAAGGACCACCTAAAGGAATATTTGCAATTCTCTTTAATAAAATATTTATTGGTTCAATAAATGAATTACTTATATTAACTGTATTTAATTCTTCTTCTATTATAGCTGAAACTTTTAGTTGATTTTCAATATCATTGAAATCTATTTTTTCAAGTATTTTATGAAGACAAGTCCCTGCTATAGGACCTCGGGGGAAATCACCAATAGGACTTTCGATCGATAAAACCTGATCTTCTGATTTGTCAATACTTTGATCGTTCTCTATCAATAATTGATCAATTTTTTGGAGAGATACATCCTCAATTTCATCTTTAAATGCATGATCTTCATTTAACTCTTCTGAAAAGTCTTTCAGAATTAATTCGTCATCTTTTTGTGATATCCATTTTGAAAAACTATACCTTCCCCAACTATTCTCAAACTGATGTTTAGGAGTTTCTCCAAGTTGTAATTTGACTTCATTTTTCGGTTGAGTCCATGTTTTATTAGTTTCAATTGCTTTTATATCCTGAATATCAACTCTTAGTTCCCTTCTCTTGAATGACTTTTCCATCATTGCTTTTGTATGCTCTTCTATTTTTAAATTTATTGATTCAGATCCAAATAAAAATCCTGAAAGAGGGTTCCCTTCTTGATCAGCAGCCTTTGCCCACAGGACTATTAATTGTTGCTTGGCTCTTGTAAAAGCAACGTAAGCTAACCGCTCTGCTTCATTTAATGATTCTTTTCTAATGAAATTTTGATATGAACAATATTTTTTATGCCATTTATACTTTTTAGAAATTAATAGATTTTGATTATCTTTCCATAAATGACTTTTTTTATCTGGAGGTCTTTGCCATAAGTATGGACAGATTACTATTTTAAATTGAAGTCCTTTACTCTTATGGATTGTAATGATATTTACGGAGCTATTACTAATGGCACTATTAGGTTGATACTCTTCAGGTATTGACTCGATGGGCTGGAATCGTTGCGAGCTAAGCCATTGTGATGCTCTTAAAGCATTCAATTGCTGTCGATGGATCTGTTCGTCTACTAACTGAGAGCTTTGATATAAATCACCTAACAAAGTTCCTCTTTGAGAAAGGTCAGCTATTGATTTACCTTCTAGAAAGTTTGATAAACACCCTAACAATCCAATCTTTGGAAATAATTTGGCAAGTTCATTGAACTTCGAAGATAATGAATCAAAATCCCCATTAATTTTTGATTCAATAAGTTTTTTCTTTTTCCATTGCATTAGCTCAGAACAAGCCAAAATGGAAATTTTTTGTTGGTTGTATGGACTGACGATGCAGTTAATGAAAATCTGTAGAATTTGAGCACCCTCTCTAGTAAAAATATTTTCATTGCTTAGGAGTTGTGAAGGGATTTTTATTTTTGATAAATAGCTATTGATGTTGGTAGCTTGATCGTGTCTATTAACTAGTATGCAAATATCTGAGGGGTTTAAATCTTTAGGATTATTGCTTAATAGTTCTAACAGATAAGATCCAATAACTTTCGGAATTTTATCCTCGATTCTGCTTTTTGATTCTAAGTTTACTCTTTGTGCTTTTTCCTCTTGATTGTTATCTATTAGATTTATTATCTTAAATGGTTCTTTTATACCATTCAGTTTTAATAGCTCTTCTTGTGAACATGGATTAAGTTCTTGAGTCGATAGATTTGATCTAATTAAACCATCAAGAAATAATTTATTAAGAGTTAAGATTAGGGATTTTGTACTTCTATAATTAGCGTTCATCAAATCAATTCGATCACAAGCTTCTCGGGCTTTTAAGTATGTATTTAAACTCCCACCTCTGAAACTATAGATTGCTTGCTTTGGATCTCCAATCATTAGTAATAGATGCGTTGCACTGTTACCAAAGGCTTCTTTTAGTAATCTTAACTGGACTGGGTCAGTATCTTGAAACTCATCGATTAAGGCTACTTTATATCTAGATTTTAAGTTTTTATAGATATTATTAGGTTTATATTCATCTTTAATTTTTTTACTATTGAGTTTTTTAGGGTCTAATAATTTAAGTAGATCAGAATAATTTATCAGACCCTTCTTAGATTTTCTTTTCTCAAGCTCTCTCTTAGTAAATAACAAAGCATGTTCCCAAACTAATTCACCTGGACTATCGTATAAAGCTCCTATGATATCAAGTGTTTCCTTCATTTCTTTTGAACAAGAATTTATTTTATATTTCATATCTAATTTGTAAATATTTTTAGGATGAAAATATTTATTTATAAGGGTTTGATTTTGAATATCCTCATATGATGGTCGTTTTTTCTCTTTATATTCTTCAATCCAGTTACTTAAAAGCTGATAACGATTTTTCCTAGGCTTGGATGAGTATGGCTGTGTCCCTGTAATACCCTGAGATTTTAGATCTTTCGCAATTTCTATAAATCCCTCTTCAAGCTCTTGGCCCTTTTCTTTCCATATAGTTTTAAATTCTATCCATAATAAATCAATTAAGTTGTTTAATTGACTTGAAAGACTTTCTTCTATTTGTAAGTCATTAAATGTTTGTTTGAAAATATTATTTGGATCATTATCCAATGAACTAAGAACTTGAATTAAATTCTTACGATTAAAATTAGTTTTAAATATCCCTTTTAATTCTGAAATCTCTATTTCTAATATTTCTTTTATCCAATATTCTTCAACAATTTCATTTATTAGTGAATTTGAATCTTTTTCAATGGTTGGGTTTAAATTATTACCATTCTCTATAGCTTCTCTACGAAGAGTTTTACTGCAAAATCCATGAATTGTTGTGATATCTGCAGTGTCAATTCTTTCTAATGCTTCTAATAGCAGGGAAGCTATATATAAACCCCTTTCTTTGGATGTAATATTTAATTCAATCCATTCATTTAATACGTCGTCAATTTGATATGGTTTTACGTTTGTATTTATTGATTCAATTATTTTTAATGCTGAAATTAGTCTTTCAATGATTTTTGCTTTTATTTCTGATGCTGTAGCTTCTGTAAAGCTAACAACCAGTATTTCGTTTATCGAATACTCTTTTTCAGTCAATAACCTTAAGACAAGATGAGAAAGAGAGAATGTCTTGCCTGTACCAGCACTTGCTTCTATTAGGCGCATTCCATTAGTTAAAGGATATTTATTTGCTTGAAATAATTCAATATTATTCATATCTATTTCATATTTACAATCATAAAATAACAACTCATTAGTTCTCTCTTCTTTTCACCTTGATGCTGATGTTTTAAATTACTTATAATTATCATTTCAAGACCTCCAATCTAAATATTTTATTTTTTCGATAATAGCTGGTACTTCTTTGATATATTCTTTGTATTCAGGGAATTTAATTTTCAGTCTTTCTTCTTCCTTTAAAGCTTTTATTTTTAAGATGTAAGCTAATGATATGAGCAAACATAGATGTATTAGACTCAATAAAAAAATACATATTCCTAATGAAATAAATAATAATCCCTTATAAAGGGGATGTCTAACATTTTTGTATGATTTATTTTTTATCAGAATCGATTCATTCATTGGATAAGGAAGCGGTGTAAGATTTTCTCCTAAATCTAGGAATGCGTTGATAACAATGATTAGACCTTGAATTGAAATTGCTAATCCAATAATTTTAATAAAAATATTTATTGCAAATTCTGTATACTCTATTTTTGGGTAGGGAACTATAAAATGGAGGAGTATTAGTAGTATTTGAGAAAATAAATACCACTCCCCTTTTGAATTATTTAATAGTCCTTGCTTGCTAAATCCCCATCTTGATAAGACAGTTATAATTTTCTTAAAGTTTTTGTTTAGCCTCATTTTAGTAGATGTTTTTCAGTAGTGGTTCATAGAGACTCATTAATATATCGTTAAATGATTTAACGTCTAGAAAAGTAGAGGCTTTGCATTCTTTCCCAAAGCAAAGTTCCATTGATAGTGATTCTCTTTCTCCATTCCTATATAAATCACCTTCCCATTCCTTTTGAAATAAATCTTCCTCATTCTTATTCTTTTCGTTCATAGCAAGGGCATATGCCAGGCCACTTTCAGGTGGTATGGGCCAACAACTTTTTCTTCCTGCGGCTGCTAATAGGTGGATCTCTCTTAGTGTTTTAGTTGCTTCTTGGGTATTGATTGGTAATATTTCCTTGCTTATTTCAAAATTTATTTTTTTACTATAATCTATTTTTTTAGATATTATCAGAGTTTTGGAATTAAAAGAACTATTTGCAGATAAATATAAATGATTTAGCCACCCTTTCATAAGAGTTTTATATTTTAAAATTCCAATTTCAATCTGTATTAAATTCTTCCCGCTAAAGTAAAATTCACCTTCTAACTCTTGCATCTCAATACTTCTTTTCGTGATTTCACCGGTAGCGTATATTGCGGATATTAAATTATTCCATCGCTCTTCAAGAATATCTTCTTCTATTAATCCAGAGCCTTTTGGAGGAAAAACACCTTTGCCAGAAAAGTTTTCTTCCCAGTAGTTTGAATTGTTTTTTGTGTTGTTAATTTTGCTGAGATCACTATTCTCTAGTCGATATTTCAGCAGCTTATATTTTTCTAACTCTGAAAGCTCAAGTGAATCATTATCTTCAATAAGATTGACAAATTCTTTAGATTGGATTTCATTCTCTTTCAACCATGTTATTTGTGGATTTAGTAACCATTCTTTGGTTTCCTCGAAGGAAAAAGATTTTGATTCACTTTCGTTTATTCCGTTCCATTTTATCGGTAATGCTAGTGAGATATCTTTAGTCGGAATCGCTTTTTCAAGCCATTTTCTAGCTTCTAGATTCTTCATGTCAGAACTCATGATTTGTGAATTTTCGGTTTTTATAAAGTTGAAATGATCAAGAGGATTTGCTGGTGGCTCAATGAGAATATCTTGATAGGTGTTGGCTCCTAATTTGATTTTTAAGTAATTCAGCCATTGTTGAATAGGACTTGGAGGTTCAAGATCTTCTCCTGTCTTTTCATCTTTGGAATTCCAAGAAAGTAAAAGATTTTGACGAGTTGAGATTAAAGCTTCTAATAATGAATAGCGGTCTTTGTCATATTGGTTAGGGTCTCCAAGTTCTCTTTTTCTTTCTAAGAGATTAAAACTCCTTCTATTATCTATTCTTGGAAAAGTTCTACTTTCCAGTCCCATAACGATGATGACTTGATGAGGGATTGCTCTCATTGGTTCTAAGGCGCTGATCGTAATCTTGCCTGTCCTATGACCAAACTTGCCATTCGTAGAACTTAATGCTTTGGTAATAATGTCTTTGACTACTAAACAATCAATTTCTAATTCACAATCATCTGTTATGAGATGCCAACTATTAACAATAGTTAGTAGTTGTTGCTCTTCCCATGCCCATTCCCCACCATCCCCGAATAAATCCTTAACCAGCGATGTTATAAGTTTTATCCATTCTTTACATGAACGATTACTGCGAATCGCATCGATATAATTGCAGAGTTTTGAAAGTATCCCCCATGCTTTTATAAACTCTGTACTTGAAATATTCGCGGAATAAGGGGAGATATTGCTTATTCCATTAACTGGATTGTTTGGTAAAACAAGACCAAGTAGAAATCTTTCTAGACACCAACAGAGACTATGAGTTTCTTCCCCAAATCTTTCTGAAGAATCAAGTCCCCAAGTAAAGCCAGCGGATTGAAGACTTTTGATTATCTCACTCACCTCTTCAATACTTATATTCTGTTGTGTTTGGAGTGCTGGATTCGTTAATAAGTTTTCAAAAATTGAAGCGGTTAGACGAGAGGCCGAAATCTCTAACAGATCTAATACAAAATGTATTAAACCTACTTTATCTTCTTGACTTCTATCTGTTATTACCCAAGGTAGCTGAGTAGTATTATGATCGATATTGTTAAACACTGAGGCAATTATTGGTGCATAACTATCCACCTGTGGTGTCATTATTAGGATGTCTCTGGGTTGAAGTTCTTTGTTATTGGCGATGAGCTGTAATATATGGTCCCGTATTAATTCCACTTGCCGATACTTCCCTGGAGATTTAAGGAAAAGTAGTGATTTGTCAGATTTTTCTTTGGTTAAAATACTTTCACTTTTTGTTGATAATAATTCTTGTTGTAGTTGTTCTAATAAATTTGGTTTGTTCCCTTTGTTAGTGGCGATATCTGCTGTAAGAGAAAAAATATCTTCCTCATTTCTATTCCCCAATTGATATTCACCACTCCCCTCTAGCAACTGTTGAAATTCAGCCCCCATCCTCCCAAGGAAGGCTTCAAGTCTTGGAGATTCTAGTAACCATTGCTTGTCAGGTGGAGTATTCCATGTGTTTCTAAACTGCAGTCTTCTTGCTTCACATCTTTGCCAAAGATCATTGCAAGGGGAAATTAGATAAATTTTTATATTGATTACTTTTGAAAATGCTTGAATTAAATCTATTTGCAATGGTGCCAGACTGCTGATTCCATAGATGTATAGATTTTTGGGATAATCTAATTTAGAAATATCATCTTTCTTCAAACGTTTAATAGCTTTTTCGACTTGGATGCAAAAAGGATCTTTTTTTATCTTTTTATATAATAAATTAAATAATATTTCTTGCCAATGGATATTTTTATCAACACTAAATTCTCGAAAATCTTTCTTTGCTTTCTTGCTTAACCATTGCTTTATAATTTCTGGTCTATAAAGTATGTAATCGTCAAATATCTCTGCAATATTATTTGCTAGATCCCATGAATTAAGATTAATATTATCATTTTCTTTATCGCTTTTTTCTAGCCATGATTGAATTATCTCTGCTTCTTCTTCTTTCATTAATTCTGGCAATAATTCTAGAATATTCCAAACAAGATTATTCTTTTCCCATGGATCTTTTTCATTTGGATCAATACCAATAATTCTCTTTACTAACCTTTTTAAATATGTACCAGGGAATGGGTACTTAACTAATGCATTGATATTATTAATTATTGAAAGTCTTTCACTTAGCCATCTGCTTGATGGCCATGTATTTACGATAATGTTAACTTCTTCAGTTATTTCAGGAGGATTTAATCGAAGTTCCTGTCCTAGCAACTCTGCTAACCATTCAGCTTTATTACTTCGATAAATTGTTAGCAAGAGTCCAAATGCGATTTGCAGATATTTTCAAAGTTAGAAGTTGTCTTTTCTCGGATTGATAATTAGGCTTTTCATTTCTTTTACTGCCTGAGATAGACCTACTGAAAGGGCTCTAGATATAATTGTATGTCCAATATTTAATTCTTCAATCCCTTCAATAGCTGCAATCGGTTCAACGTTTTGATATGTCAATCCATGCCCTGCGTTTACTCTCAAACCATATGATTTTGCTTTAGCTGTGCTCTCTTTAAGAATAGATAATTCTAGATTTCTTGCCTGGTTTTTTGTGATTGCATATTTACCTGTATGCAGTTCAATCCATGCGGCCTTAACTTCAGCACAATTTTCTAATTGAGCTTGGACTGGATCAACAAAAAGACTAACCGGAATATCCGCATCTGAAAGACGTTGAATTATTTCCTTTAATTTGCTTTTGTTTTTAGTGACATCGAGTCCTCCCTCTGTCGTGACCTCTTCCCTTTTTTCAGGAACTAACGTAACCATATCTGGCTTGAGATTCAGTGCTATTGAAGTCATTTCTTCAGTCGCAGCCATTTCAAGATTTAGTCGAGTATGCACAGTCTCTTTTAGAAGATTTAGATCTCTATCTTGAATATGCCTTCTATCTTCTCTTAAATGAACTGTTATACCGTCAGCACCACCTAATTCCGCTAAAAGAACCATTTTTACTGGGTCAGGTTCAAATGTCTTACGAGCTTCTCGGACATTTGCTATGTGATCAATGTTTACGCCAAGACTTGCCATAGGTATTTAAAATGTACTTTGATTGTATTCATCAAAAGCAAAATAAGGTTTAGCCGCTGGAGTAACTGCCCAGTCCGACCGTTAATAATAAAGCTTTCGGAGTTAACTTCATTACATAGTTTGATAAAGAGGGATTTTTTGCCCCTTCTTCATAGAGAAAAAAAAATATGCCTCGGGGTTGACCCTTTCTGGAGTCGATTAGCGATGTTTGCTACCCAAGATTTTGCGTTGAACAATTTTTTTCGAAGAAGAATAGTTATGGGTGGAGAAAATTTACCTTTAAGTGGTTCTGTTGTACTTGCTCCCACTCATAGATCTAGATGGGATGCTTTGATGTTGACTATGGCTGCTGGGAGAAGGATTACAAATAGAGATTGTAGATACATGGTCACCAGATCAGAAATGAGAGGTTTACAAGGTTGGTTCTTAAACAGGTTGGGTTGTTTTCCAATTGATCAAGGAAGACCTTCTTTAACTACTCTTAGGTATGCAGTGGATTTGTTGATTTCAAGTCAGCAATTAGTTGTATTCCCAGAAGGAAAGATAAATCGATTTAGCGAGCCTGTGAAACTGAAAAAAGGCCTGATTCGTTTAGCTCAACTAGCCTCTAACAAAGGGTTGGAAATTAAAGTTGTTCCAGTAGGTTTGGCCTACAGCGATGTTATCCCAAAGTTTTATGGATCTGCATCAATTTGTTTCTCTAAACCAATAATTATTTCGAGGGATTTTAAGCAATCTACAAATGACTTCAATCTTGAACTTTCCAAAAGTATGAGAAGTGCTGAACAATCGGCTTTGTTAGCTGTTGGTAGAAGATAATATGATTTTGCTTAGTTAAATCCTTAGCCCTCACATTTAATTTATCCCTCTAAATTCACTTTAAATTTCTTATTTGCAAATGATTACAGCCAAAGAAGTTACTCTCCTAATAAAGCAATCACTTCCTGATGCTCAAATTGATGTTAAAGATATGGGAGGAGGTGATCACCTTGAAGTCAATGTAGTATCTGCAAAATTCTCCGGTTTATCTCTTGTACAGCAACATCAACTTGTTTATGGTTCGTTAAAAAATGAATTGAAAACCGAAACAATTCATGCATTGGCCTTGAAAACCTCAACACCTAATTAATTTTTCCATCATGGATCCTAACACTCGCTCAAAGATTGAATGCTTAATCAAGTCAAAACCAATATTTGTTTTTATGAAAGGCAATAAGTTAATGCCACAATGTGGTTTTTCTAACAATGTTGTTCAAATTTTAAATTCATTGGGAATGAGCTTTGAAACGTTTGATGTGCTTTCAGATATGGAAATTCGTGAGGGTATAAAAGAATATTCAAATTGGCCGACCATACCCCAAGTTTATTTAAAAGGAGAATTTATGGGTGGTTCAGATATATTGATAAGCATGTACAACTCTGGAGAATTGAAAGAAAAGTTAGAAATTGCACTAGCTTCATAACTTGTGACTTTTTGCTTTTTATCCAGGTTCTTTTTGAAAAAAGAGATTATTCATATCACCATCAGGACCAATAAAGCTTGAAGGATCCATAATCCATCTATCAATTAATGCTTCTAACTTCTCTTGATCCCTAGAGTCTAATCTCTTGCAATTCCTGAGAGAATGTAAATATCCATCTGCATAGATCCTCAACTCAGATGGACCGTAGTATCGACTTGTTAACTCTTGACAGGCATCACAAATTGATTGGAAGTGTTTTATTGCCTCTGGAGAATCAAAAGATGTCATGGTTTGCTAAGACAAGTACTAATCTTGATAGTGAGCGAACAGTTTGCTTTATTATCTTCTCCAGTCTAAGGGTCTACTTTTCTAAGTTGTGACATTAATACCTGCAGATCAGCTTGCTACTGAGCAAATCCAAGGATCCTCCTCAGGTTCTTCTCCTAATCAAGGAGCCACACAATCACCCTCCAAGGTGCTTGTTGTAGAACCACATCCAACTCTCAGAACTGTTTTGGTTCAGAGGCTCAGGCAAGATGGACAGCTGGCCGCAGCAGTGGGTTCTGCTGAGGAGGCAGTTGATCTTTGTCGAGACCAATCACCTGATTTATTAGTTAGTGCTGAGCTATTAGAAAAAAGCTCAGCGCTTCGACTTGCACAACAACTGGGATGTTCAGTGATTGTTCTGACTGCAAGAACAGGAGTTGAACCCGTTGTTGGACTTTTAGATGATGGAGCTGATGATGTTTTAAGGAAACCTTTTGGCTTAGAAGAATTAGCTGCTAGGTGTAGGACTTTACTTAAAAGGGGAAGAATTGGTTTACAGGAACGTGTCGCGGTTGGTCCTCTTGAAGTTCATCTCCTTCTCAGGCAGGTCACCTTGCGAGAGAAACCTGTAGAACTAAGTCCAAGGGAATTTGCTTTATTGTGCGCCTTGTTGATGCCACCTGGCATGGTAAGGAGCCGCCATGAGCTGCTTCGAATGGCCTGGCCACCATTTAGTGGCGGTCCTCGTTCAGTTGATACACAGGTTTTGACGCTTAGAAGAAAACTGGAACAAGCAGGGCTTGGTGATGGTGGAGGAATTACAACTGTTCGCCAGCAGGGTTATAGGTTTAGCCTTGATAACTTGCCTTCATGATTTAAAGCATTTTTTTTGTAGTTATTCTGGAAGCTCCCATTTGTTAATCCCAAGCTTTGTGCCGATTTTGTGAGCACAGGCATATCCGCTGAAAGCCACAGCATTTAAACCTTGACCGGGGAAGCACGAATCTCCAACACAATAAAGCCCATTAATCTTTGTAGTGTTAAATGGCATGGGTAGAAGTCCAGGCAATCTTATTGCTGGAATTGGTCCATAACTTCCTTTGTTTCTTGAAAGGAATCTTTTATGTGTTCTTGGGCTTCCTATCTCTTTGTGAAGGATATTTTGACTTAGGTTAGGAAATAAATTCTCTAACTTTGAAATAAGTTTATCCCCATCTTCTTTTTTCTTTGCAAGATATTCTTTATTGCTTAATCCATCCCAGTTATCCATTGAAGAAGGAGTAAAAGCATGAACTATATGGCTACCTGAAGGTGCCAATGCGGGATCTAAGAGAGTTGGTATTGATACGAAAGTAACTCCCTGTTCTTTCTCCATTTCTTCCCATTTGTCGAGAAGTAGATGATGGCAATGGGTGTTAGCAGGTATAGAGTCTTCATTTACTCCCAAGTGTAGAGATAAGAATGAAGGGGAGGGTCTGTATCTGTTTTCCCATTTTTTCTCAAACGTTGGTTTTCTCTCTGTTTCTACAAGTGGATTCTTAATCCCCTGACCACCAAATGTATCCCATCTTGTTGCATTAGAAACCACTGTTTTACTAAAAATTTCTTCATTATTTTCAAGGGAAACACCTATGGCATTTTCTTTATCAAAAATTATTTTTTTTACTCTTGATTTATATCTAATTTCTCCCCCCAGATTTTTAATTCCCTTCACTAGCTTTTCTGCAATAATTCCTACACCTCCTTTGGGATAGTTAATACCTCCGTAATGTCTATCAGAAAAGACCATTCCAGCATTTATCATAGGAGTCAAGTCGGCAGGCATAACTGACCAGCAGAAACATTCAATATCAATAAATTTCAATAGATCGGGATCTTTGATATATCGCCTAGCAACATCGCCGGCATTTACTGGCAACCATCTAGCCAGTCCAAGACAAGATAAAGGTGATTTAAAAAAAACTTTCATTAGATATGCAGGATCCTCTATTGAAAGTAAAGGCATTGAATCTAGACAATTAAAGACATCCCAACATTTTTCGTAAAAATGTTTTATTCCTTTCTCTTCATGGGGAAATAAATTTATTAGCTTAGTAATGAATTTCTGATAATCTCTATCAACTGAAATTTCTAATTGATTGGGTAGATGATATGCCAATTGTGTTGGGTCAGGAATCGTTTCACATTCTTGTCCAACATCTTTAAGAGCTCGCGTTAGTAAATTTGTGTATCCTTTATCACCAAATCCAAAGATCATTGATGCTCCAACATCAAAAGTAAAGCCTTTTCTTTTAAATGATCCCCCACTTCCACCAGGAATTTTATACTGTTCCAGCACAAGAACTTTTGCACCTTTGCTTGCTAGTTGACTTGCAGTTACTAATCCACCAAGACCGGAACCAATAACTATCGAATCCCAGTTGCAAGCATCTTTAGTTTTATTTGATAATTGAGTCATGATGTTCAAAAAAATTTAAATGGTCGTGGGGTAAGAGCTTTTATCCAATAAAGTTTCGCGTACCTTTTTTATTTGATTCAATGCTCTGTCTCGGTATTCTTTATACCTTTCGCGTTTGTCGTGAACTCTGTTATGGAGTTCAGGCAGTAATCCGAAATTAGCCGGCATTGGTTGAAAGTTTTTTTTATTTTTTACTCGTAAACTTGCTTGACTGTTGCTTATAAAATTTGTCAATGCTCCAATCATTGTAGACGATGGCAAAGTAATCGTATCTAATCCCTTTGCTAATAATGCTGCATTGGTTCCAGCTAACCAACCTCCCGCAATAGCCGCAGCATAACCTTCTGTGCCAGTGAGTTGTCCAGCAGCAAACAAAGTTTTTCTATTTATGAACTGAAGCGTTGGTTCTATGAGCTTTGGAGATTCAAGGAAAGTATTTCTATGCATAACTCCAAAACGAATAAACTCTGCTTTTGATAAGCCAGGAATCATCCTGAATATACGTTTTTGCTCGCCCCATTTTAAATTTGTTTGAAATCCAACGAGATTCCATAATTGACCAGACTTGTCTTCTTGTCTTAGTTGCACGACCGCATGGGCTCTCCTAAGCCTCCGGACACTTTTGTCGTTGACATCACCCCATCTTGGATCCCAAAGCCCTATCGGCTTTAACGGCCCATAACGCATAGTCTCTATTCCCCTTTTTGCAAGTTGCTCTATAGGAAGGCAACCTTCAAAAAATTGAGCAGATTCTTTTTCAAAATTCTTTAATTCAGCTTGTTCAGCTTTGATTAATTCAGAGTGAAACTTTAAATATGAATCTTCATTCAACGGACAATTAACGTAATCAGCATCGCCTTTGTCGTATCTACTTGCCCGAAATGCTGTTGAAAAATCAATACTTTCCCCAGTAATTATTGGACTAGCAGCATCAAAAAAATGACATTCTTTTTTACCTGTAAATTCTTTGATGTCTTCTGCAAGTAACTCGCTTGTTAAAGGACCTGTGGCTAAAACTGTTATTTGGTGGGCCTTCGGTAGAAAAGGACACTCATCTCTAATGATTGTTATTAGGGGATGAGAAGACAGTTCATTTGTTATGGAAAGACTGAATTGACTCCTATCGACTGCAAGCGCCCCTCCTGCAGGAACAGAGTGTTTATCAGCCTTGTTGATAACAATTGACTTTAATGTTCTTAACTCTTCTTGTAGAAGCCCTGCGGCTCTGTCGCTACTAAGCGCTCCAAAGCTATTACTGCAAACTAATTCTGCAAATTCTGATGAGTGGTGAGCTGGGGATTTCTTTTTTGGGCGCATTTCGAAGAGAGTTACATTTATTCCTGCGCTTGCTATTTGCCATGCTGCCTCTGACCCTGCCAGACCAGCGCCTATTACCGTTACCGATGGATATTCTTTCAAACTGTGGTTTTTTTTATACAAGCTTAATTAAATAGTATTCTCATGTCCCTCAGCTATTTATTAAGACTTCAGAAATATCTAAAAAATCAATGAGGAAGGAAAAAAATATCTTTAATATTGTTTTATAGTCCTCAAAAAGGAACATTAAGGTCATTAATGCTTCGCCAACGTGATATTTTTCATATTGGACTATTAATATTGGTCTGATAGGGGTCGCTAGCTCAGTGGTAGAGCATCCGGCTTTTAACCGGCTGGTCCTGAGTTCGAATCTCAGGCGACCCATTTTTTTTTAAGACTATTGCTATATAAGCTGTGGTGATAAGCACTTCTGGGTTTTTGAAGAACTATTTATTTCGAGCGCTCTTGATTTCCTGTATTACTACATCAGTAAATGCTGGGTTGAATAAGTTTACTAATTTGATCTTTGTTGAAGATTGGCTTGTCGAGAGAAAGGTTGATTTAACAATTAATGAAATACTATGCAGAGCCTCAATCCCTTCACATGCAACCTGGTTTGGAGCTCGCGTTAGACTTGGACCCAAAAATGAATTAATACAACCTATTTGGATCTCTGTAAAGGCCAACCAAGTACTTGAATCGAAATTAGTTAAAATCAGAGAACTTCTTGATGATTGCAGGTCAGGACTACTTTTCCTGCCTGAAAACCTATAAAGATTAAGGACTAATGTGTTGATGAGAATATAAATACTTTCTCAAAATTAAGTTTGTTGCTGAATTATAAATATAGTAATTTACTTTTGTATGAAAAAACTTACAGTAGGAGCTGCAATTGCAATTAATTTATCTTTGTATTTTTGGGCTTTAATGGATTTACCCTTTAAATTTTGATTAGGAAAGAAGGATAAAAATTTTATTTATATCTCTATTTTTTTTAATTTTTTAAGAACTTTATTTTTTAGATTTCAACATTTTTCTGATGATTGTAGTTAGATGATAATTTATTTTTAAAATAAGAAATTTGTTTTGATTATCAAGCACTTTTTTAACTTTCATTTTTTTTTTGCAATTTCAATCCTTTTTTCTTGCCTGTAGCGGTTAGGGTCTATGTGAGGCATCAAATGCCTCTTCGTTTTATGGGAATGGGGGTATGGTTAAGAAATCTTCTTCGATCACAAGATCCAATTCTAATTGGTTATGGAGGTGGGCAGAACCTGAAAGCGAACTCTCAGTTATTCCAAAATCAAAAACTAAACGTTTGGCCCAACAGGCAAAGTTGGCAAATGTTGATGCAGAGAGAGCCGTTGCAAGGGCCTACCAAATTGAATTATCAAGAACGAGGGCAATTGGAGAGGCAATGTTTAAGTCTGGAAAAGCTTTGAGGTTTACTCTTTCTAGTTCCGGAAGGCAGTTAATACTTAGAACACAGGCAGCACGAAGGCAGTTTGAACCTGGTTTTAGAGATAAAAAATAATTTTCAGATAGAATAAAAGTCCTACGAAAAATAAAAAATGCAGCTGTATATAGTTACTTGGAAATTCGAATCTTCTGAGGATCAAAATTATTCATCGGAAGCATTTGTAGATTATGTTGAAAGTGGAAAATCTGAAGATCTTATTGATGGCTATGAGAGAATTACTTGGGCACACACGCCACAAGACGGAACAGGAGTAATCATTTGCAGAGCTTCAAGTGCATCAATTTTATTTAAGGTTTTTGGATCCTGGAGAGATAAATTTGGAATGATTTGGGAGTATAAGCCTGCTTTAACTACTGAAGAGTTTGTCAGTTTAATAAAAGAAAAATAGATATAATTATGTTTTTATTCTTAGATTTAATTTATATAAAAAATAAACTTCTGTCTAAAAATCTTTCAAGATTGTCCTATTCAACTTAGTCTTTTTAAAAGTATCTTTGCATTTAATGATAACTCATTTATTCTTTGCTTTGACTGCTAGTGAAATGGGTCTCAATCCAACAATACTAGCTTTGATAGTAGTTTCATCTATCGTTTTTATTGTCGGCTTTGCAAAAAGCTCAAGAGAGAATGAATACAAAAAATTGATGGATTCATTTATTGAAAGGAAAGAGGAGTCTGATTAATCATTTATTTATTCATATTAGTAAGAAGATCTTCTTACTAATATGAATAAGCATGTCTAATAAGGCAGGATGGTAGAAGCGTAGTTTTGAAATTGAAAAATTTAATGGTAAAGGAGAGAATCGTCTCTCCTTCCCGCGATGTTATTGCTGGTCTTGTTGTTGCATTCGCAATGATCCCAGAGGCGATAGCTTTTTCTGGTATTGCAGGCGTTGATCCAAGAGTTGGGCTGTTTGGTGCTTTTTTGCTTTCTGTCACCCTTGCAATTTTTGGGGGCAGAATGGCCATGATTACCTCAGTGACTGGTTCAACTGCTCTTTTGATGACCGGGATTGTTCAACAGGGTGAAAATATTAGCCCTGGCCTTGGTCTGCAATATCTTTTGGCTGCTGGATTGCTTACGGGAGTTCTTCAGATTGCTTGGGGGTATTTAAGGCTTGCTCATCAGATGAGATTTGTACCTCAACCGGTTATGGATGGCTTTGTAAATGGTTTAGCAATATTGATCTTCCTTGCTCAATTGCCTCATTTAGGAATCGACCTAGCACATTCTGAGAAAGTTGTTGCTGCAGTCCAAGTACCTGCTGTTTGGGGCTTGACCATACTTACATTGTTAATTATCTATTTGCTACCTAAATTTACTAAGCTTTTGCCATCTGCATTGGTCGCGATTTTTATTTGTACAGCGATTTCAATTTTATTTAAATTAAATGTTCCAACTGTATCGAATTTAGGAATTCTCCCAAATGGATTGCCTAGCTTTGGTATTCCAAAAGTTCCATTTAATTTTGAAACACTTGGTTTGATACTTCCAACAGCACTAGCAATTTCTTTGGTTGGCCTTATGGAGACATTCCTGACTCAAGATATTCTTGATGATATGACTGATAAAAGTACTAATAAAAATGTTGAGGCTAGAGGGCAAGGTATGGGAAATATTGTTAGTTCGCTTTTTGGAGGGATGGCTGGATGCGCCTTGGTTGGACAATCGGTTATGAATGTGGGTTATGGGGGAAGAACTCGTCTTTCAACATTAAGCTCTGGCGTTTGTTTAATAGCGATGATTCTTGCGGCTAAGGATTGGGTAAATCAAATACCAATGGCAACATTGGTTGGGGTTATGATAATGATTGCTATAAATACTGCTAATTGGATATCAATTAAAGATATTCGCCGAATTCCTCGAAGCGATAGTTCAGTTATGATATTGACTGTATTCGTAACTGTTATTACACATAATTTAGCTCTTGGTCTTCTTTCCGGTGTTGGACTTGCAGCAATATTATTTAGTAGAAAGGTCGCAAAAGTTATTAAGGTTGAGTCTTCTTTGAATGGTGCAGATCACAGGATTTATAAAGTTTCAGGCCAATTATTTTTTGTTAGTAGCATTTACTTTAGACAAGGTTTTGAACTACATGAACATCCTAAAAAAATTACAATAGATATGGCAGAAGCCCATATTTGGGATCAAAGCGGCGTTACGGTTCTTGACCAAGTAATTAGAAGAATAAAATTAGGGGGGTCTGAGGTTGAAGTTATTAATTTAAATGATGAAAGCTTGAATTTATTTTCTCGAATAGGACAAGCATCAGAAGCTGGGGGAAGAGGTGGGGAATTTAAATCGGCACATTAACTGCACATTAAATTTTCCTGATCTATTACTTGAAGTTTTTGTAGATTTTTTTAAAAGCTTGTATCAAAGGCTTATAAGGATTCATTTCCATTTAATTAAACTTTGTAAATTAATTTATTAATAATTTATAAGTCAGAGCTGCAACTAATCAAGCCTCATAATAGACGATCATAGAAGCTATAAGTTTTACTAATCTATCTTACTATTTTGATTGTCTCTGTGAGGTCCCATTTTATCTATATTTTCATAGATTTTGTAATGGATTTTGAGGTATTTTTTGGCAAATGTATATAAAAAAATTCCACCAAGGTTAAAACTCTTGATGGAAGAAAGTTCTGTTAAAGAATTGGATTCCCTAGATAGATTTTTAAAATCTAAAAATATGTCTATTTGGGAAGCTTAGCAAAAGCTTTTTGAAATAATGGCTATCTCCCTAAGCTTCAGAATCAAATTTAGAAAGATTTGGCCCAGCAATTACACCAACAAGTCCAAAGAGAACTAGGGATCCAACACCGACAATTGTTGCTGAGAGGCTTCCCCCTCCTAAAGCAAAGGTTAAGAATGGCAAATGAAGCATTTTTTTTTAGATGCAGGTATATATATAAACCTAAAATTGCCCAAATTTAATGAAGTTGTAGCACCTTGATAAATTCGGACATTTTTAAAAGGCTTTTTAGAGAGTTAAGCGGTAGGGAAATCGTTTGGAAACATTGAATCCAAGTCGTCTTTAGTTGCCTTGGATTCCCACTTAAGCCAGTCCTTTACTCCGTTTGGCTTGACGGTCTGAGCGCTACGGGCAGCAAAAATAATTACATGAAATGGAATTACAATCGCAAAGAAGAAAAAATGAAGTAAGTACAAATCCCAGGGAATACCCTGATAACCATAATCAGGGAAAAATATTGCAGTAAGAAAAGGAAGCACCATGTTGTTCAAATTTTTTACTGTATTAATCATTATCCATAAAGCATGAATTCTTTCGACAAGGTCGGATATTTTAACTTCTAGAAATGCTATGGATTTTATGAATGAATAAAATTAGGTACTATTCTTGATTTTATGAAAATAATTTTTTGAATTCGTAATTGTCTGATTAGATTAGAATAAATTTATAATCGCCAAATAAATTAACTATCTATTCATAAAACATAATTCCTCAATAATCTTAAAAAAAGATATAAATATTTAATCAATAAGGCTTTCTATTAATTTAACTAACCTGAAACTGAAATAGATACTTAATATTATCCATGTAGGAAGAATTATATTCCATGCTTTTTGATGCTTTAAAAGGATAATCTTTTCTAACAAATAAGCTCCTGAGATAGGAATAGATATTAATAACGTCATTTTTAGAAAAATCTCAAGAAAAGCTAGCGCTGCTATTGGATTTATTAGCCATGCTATTAATATTCCACTAAGTAAGTAGCCACCATATTGTCCTAGCTTCCTTACCATCATCAACAGAATCTCTTTCTTATTAGATTAACTCATTATATCTAAAAAATACTTCTAATATTAAAAGATATATATTTGATGACTTTGCTTTAATATTAAAACAACATAAGTCACTTTACACAAAGATCTAATATTCTAAAAATCTGTTTATTTATAGTCTAAAATTTAATAAATACAATATCATTTTTTAGTTAATTAGAAGAATCTTTTGGATTTGGATATAGTTTATTAATAGCATCAGCTTGTCTCTTTTTAGTTTTCTTTATCTGTTTTAATTCATTAATCCTTCTAACTAAAATTCCTGGAATGAACCAAATAACTATTATGAGTGCAAAAATGAAAATAGGATTATTTATCGTCATATCAAGTAAAATATTCTTTATTAAAAGGAAATATATATTATTAATGAATAATAATTGATAGTACATTTTTAATTAAATTGAGAGTTTCTGTTTTTTTATAGTTTAATTTAATAGGTTTCACTCATAATCTTGACTTGATTGTTCGTCTAAAAAGCATTTTGACTCGTCAGCAATTATTTTTAGATAGTTATCATGCTTTTTTAATGCTGAAATTTCTTTTGATTTACTGTATTTTATTTTTATATCTTTGCTAAACCATTCCGCTTGATTCTTGAAAAGATTTCTCTTTGCCGAATAAAAAACTTTTTTGAAAACAAAAAAAACCGTTAAAAGGATTAAAGAAAGAAGCAGAAATATTTCCATTTTATTAGTTCTTTACTTTAATATTAACTTCTTTAAAGGCTTTTTTAGATTTATGAAAAAAAATACATATAAAGACATGTTAGACAAATACCTTATATTTCTGTACATACCTTGTATTTCCTATTATTGACTTCTGCCTTCTCTTAATAGGTTAGATTATTTATAGCTTATTCATTTACCCTTTAATGAGTTTTGACTTGAAAAATTGCCATTAGCTTAATTATTTGCTAAAGATAGATATATATTTATCTTAGAAAATGTCTTCTTGGCTAAATTATAGCAGAGTTATATATATTTTTTCTAATCTTCTGGTTTTGCCTGCTACATTTATTCCATTAATTGACTTGATTTCAAATATATCTTTTTTTATTGCCTTCATTTTATTTTTGAATGAGAATGTTTTGGTATCATTAGTTTTATGTGTCGTTCTTCTTGTTAAAAATAATTCAAATTATAGATTTAATCTTTTATTAATTCACAAAGGTGAAGAAGTCTCAAAGACAGATTATCAATGTGTATATTTATATGCTTGGTGTACATTGTTAAGATATTTTCTAATTGGATTAGCGGTAAATCGAATATTTCTATTTCTTGAATAAGTTTAGAGTTTGCTTATTTGCTAAAGAGGTTTAAAAATTTTTTCTTCTCCTGTTTTTCAGAGGGATTAATAATTCCAGTATCTGCGTTTAATCTTCTTTTGATGTCTTGAATTGTTTTTTGATGTTGCGCCTCATCTTTGTCTGGATCTAAAGAGTCAAACCAATTTTGTAAATCCCAAGACTGATGTCCATCTTTATTTACTTCTACTTTTACGAATCCCTCTTTGCCTGAAAAGAAATATATACCCTCAGGGAGCTTCTCGAAATCAAATTCTCCTTGCTTTTCCTTTTTGATGTAACCCATTGTTTTTTAAAGAGGTCTTTATCGTTAAATATTCTATTACAGGCTTTCATTTAAATTGATGTAATTCCTTGTTTTGCTACTTAATTATTCTATCTAAATATTTAGGAATTATAATATTCAGTTGCTTTTAGCCCTGGTAGTGTGAATGATTGAAAAAATTGCATAATCTCCATGTGCCCTTTTAGTAAGGAATTCTCTCTTCTTGCGAAAACATTTGAGTACTCAGATTACCTTGAAGATTCAGATTGGAAATTTCAAAAATATAACTTGGTAAATGCCTCTTGCTACTCTGATCTTTTGGAAGATACAGAGTGGGGAACGAGATCGGATGATTTAACTATTGCTTGAAACTTCTTTATATAAAGCTTTTCTATATTTTTAATCTGCGAATGTAAGTTCAGAAATGAATTCTTCGCTTATCCATTCAAGTTGGTGATCTTCATTTTTATTCCTGCCTAAAATAATTATTGGTATAAGAATTTCTTTGCTTTCAATAATATTTCTATATCCAGTTATAAGTTCAGCGTATTTTTTGAATGTCCATCCATTATTTCCTTTTAATTTCCACTCAGAAGAGTTTCTAAGGGATCGATGAAAATCTTCAATTCCAAATTCGTTCCAACATTCTTGAATTGCAAGTAAATGATCGTGACCATCATTGAGTAATTGTTGATATTGAATTATTTCAGGTGCTTCCTGTGAATTGTCTGGTTTAAGTTCTTTGGCTAAATCATAAAGGGTAATTTTTTTGAGCCTGAACCAATCTCTATCAAAAAGAAAAACTGGAAAGTTTAATGACCATATGTTTCCTCTTAAACTTTTGAAAGTGGTAATGAATTCATTCGTGTGCTTTTGGAGAAACTTATATTGTTTTTTCATAAATACCTCCCCTTATGTAATTACTTTTGGTTTTTAACTTTTAGAATTAACGTAAAGCTTTAGCAGCTAAGAGTCAAACCTTATATGTATAAGTATAATATATTGATAGTATATTAATTAGATTTAATGGCTACCGGTAATAAGCGGCCTGAGTGGCTTAATTGGGTTTACCTAGGGATATTTTTATACTCTTCGTATTTTCTATTTAATTATTGGTATGCAATTTTAGAGAAATAATATTAAAGTTAAATAAAAAAAATTTATTTAACTATATTCGTATTGAATTAAAATAAAGTTGAATACTATTTTCTTTTTTTTTCTTTATTTAAGTTAAAGGGCAATATCTTTTGTTTGGAGAGATTTTTGGTTTTGTTGTAATTATCCAGCAAATACTGGCAAACCAATTGTTGCTGTGCTTACTAGTGCTCCGGCGAAAATAAGGAAAGGAATCAAGGGATACTTATTAATCATGAAATTCAAATGTTTAATAACTCATAAGTAATTATACCATACCTAGGTATTTATACCCCGGCCTGGGCTGAAAATAGTCATAATTGCTTGTTCGTTCATACGAGGAGTTGTTCGTCTTTTCACGTCTTCAATTGCCTTTTTGTAGTATCGATATTTTTGTTGATGATCACTAAAGATTTTTATAACACGCCATTTGTCCACAGGGAATCTCTTTTTTACTTCTTCAGCAAGTTGTCTTTCTTCGTTATTTAAATTTTTTTTCTTCAGTTTGTACTCTAGGTTGATCCAATTGAAGAGTTTTTCTAAGTCGCATGTGAGTTCTCCTTTACTTATCAATTTCTCGATGTACTTTTCATCGCCTTCTTCAATAAAAAAGCATTTTTCAGCCGTTGGTAATTTTACGTCATGCAGCAATTCAGCAAAATTTGGTATCAGTTTCACTGACTAACTTAAATAGATACATTTATTATGAAAGGATTTTCCCTTTTCTGTGATTAAAAAAGGAGAGAAAAATGACTAATTTTTTAAATGTGTTTTAATGAATCTATAAAATTATCCTATTAAATATTTTTAGAGAAAAAACATTTTTAAAATCAAATAAATAACTTCATTTACTTATATTAATGCTATTACAATTAAAGGAGATATGAGCTTTTCCTACCTTTTGAGCAATTTTATTTATCAACTTCCTAAAAACTATTAAACTAATCTTTAATTAATACATCTGTTTCTCGAGTAAAAGTTTTTTATTTGTTCACTTTTCAGCTAAATATTTTACCTCTAATTTGATCTAGAGATGGACCCCTCTTTTTCTCCTCGTTATTCAAAGGAATCCAGTTCCAGTCACAACTAACAGTGAGAAGGTACCCTACAAGTAAGTGCCAAGTAAATACTAAGAAAGGGTGATCTAAATGAGGGGCCAAAGGATTCACTGTTAACAGTTTTAATCTTAGCTATTGGGAGGAATTACCACGAGTTCATAGTTTTTTGGGCTAAATTTAAATGTGTCAGGTTTTTTCTGATTTTTCTAACTGCAATGCTCAAACTTACCAAGAAGAGAACCTGACTAATGCTTTTTACACGGGTGTATTTGGTTGTGTTTTTTAATTCTTGTACTTAAGCATCATTGAAGCCTTAAGATCAATTTCGTAAGTTAGGCGTTGCGCAGCTTGGCAGCGCGGATGCTTTTGGAGAGCTAGACCGCATGTTTTAATCTTGTCCTTCTGATCATTCGGTTTTGATAAATTCGACAGATTGATTCCCAAATAACTTCATAAGTAAAAACTTAAAATAATTTTGCCAAGTTTTTAGGCTTTTAGGTGACAATAATTTAATGATTATATAATTTCTAGCTTAAATAGTTTAATTATTTAAATTTTTAGCCAGAATTAAAGTTAATAAATAAGTTTGATTATTTCCTAGTCCTAATGATTATGAAAAATGAATCAGAAAAAGGCTTTTCATTAATTGAGCTAGTAATTGTAGTTTCTGTGCTTTCTGTATTATCTGCAATTGCAGTACCTACTTTCAATTGTTTTCAGCGTAAGTCAAAAGCAACTGCTGCTTTAGCAGCGATTAAACAAATTCAAACTGAGTGTGAAATTAATAAAGCTGATACGGGTATCGAAGGTACGTTTACTTCAAGCAATTTAAATTCTTATCAGATTCAATCAGATGGAACTAGCAGTAACAGTTGCGGAGGTGTCTCGGAAACCGGACTGATTAGTGCAATACCAAACGATACAAACTTATTACCTACTTTCATATTGGCTATTAACAATAGTCAACTAACATATAGCTTTAAAGGGGAGACAGGAACTGATTTCTCGAAATGTTTAAGTATGATTTGTTTTAATGGAAATGCTGGGAGTACAACGGAATTTCAGACTGAATTAGAATCCTATGAATTTGTACAAAAAGACACTTTTTTCAAGAGAAATAATTCATGCTATGTCTTAGTTGACGGACCAAAGTGGAGTGATGCTCAGGCGAATGCAGTAGCAATTGGAGGTAATTTGGTCACAATTAATGATGAGGCAGAGGATAGATGGATAGCTGAAACCTATCTAGAGATTGGGCAAAATATCCCACAGGATTCATGGGGGGTTAGAAATATACATATTGGTCTCACAAGAAGCGGTGATACAGGCGAGAAGCTTCAAAATGCTGCAGGTCATTCAGACGGTTGGGTCTCAGGGGAAAGTTCTTCTTATCGCCCTGGCTTCTGGGGCATAGGTGAAGGAATGGACTGGGATGGTAATTTCAGCTCACTTGTAATACAACAAAACGGAGACATCACATGGAATGACTTCCCTGCTACAAGACATGATGGACAAGGAATGGTAGAGCTAGCATGTAATTAAAAGCCATATTTGATTTGCATAGGGAACGCTAGGTCGCAGTTCGAAATCACTATCTGTCAAATAAAGGATTTATTAACTTATTCACTGTTTTTAGTGCCCAAGGATTTCTTGATAGTTGATAGAGGCCAGAGTCTCTAGTTTGTAAAGCTATAAATAGAACACGTTTTGTATAGATATACTATAAATGTTAGTCGACATTTTTTTATTTAGCCAGAATTAAAAACAATACATTTAATGCCTTAGATCTATTATCCAATGGTTTTAAAGAATCACTTAAAAGAAGAAGGATTCTCTTTGATTGAACTAGTAGTTGTTGTTTCTGTACTGGCAGTCCTATCTGCGATTGCAATCCCCACGTTTAGCTGCTTCCAGAGAAAAGCTCAGGCGACTGCTGCATTGGCAGCAATGAAACAAATTCAAACTGAATGTGAAATTAATAGAATTGATACGGGTAACGCAGGTACATTTACTTCAAGCAATTTAAATTCTTATCAAATCCAATCTGATGGTTCAAATAGTTGTAGTGGTAATCAATCAAATGGATTAATTAGCGCTACCCCAAGCAATTCATCGGTTTTTCCTTCATTTATTCTTGAGGCTAGTACAAATCTTTTGTCATATTCATTTAAAGGGTTAAGTGGAATAAACTTTAATGCTTGTTTAAATGCAATTTGTGGTTCTTCTGATGACCAGTCTCTTGAAGGATTGATAATCAAAAATGCTGATGTCATAATGCCCGACTCTTTATCTAAAAGAGGGTGTTCGGCTTATGTTTTAATCAAAGGTTCATCATGGACCGAGGCTAATGATAACGCCCAGAAATTAGGTGGCTTTTTAACGACTCCAAATAACACAGATGAGAATCAGTATTTAATAGATACTTATACAGATAAGTTGTCTTCGCCTGATCCTAACTGGGGAGATGGACTTCGTGCAGGAGCTTGGATTGGATTGAGTTCAGATTCTGAAGGTGATTTTAATTGGGCTAATGGTAATGATTTAGATGAAGATTTTGAATCCCCCTATGGGGCAGGGCAAGGTGGCTGGAATAATCAATATCATCAGAGTGGACAAGCAGGAGGTTTCCATTTGTTAATGAAGGATCCCTCTGGTCATGCAGAAAGACATGGGGGATTAAATGGATGGTGGCAAGAACCAGTCAACCCTAAAGAATATTATGGATTAGAAGATGATGCTTATTGGCCTTACAATTGGGGTATTGCAGAAGTCCCTATATGTAATTGATCAGAATTTGTCTTAGTATTCCTCAAAAAATAGTTCTTGGAATCTAAAAAAAAACTATATTTTTTTAGATGTTTATAAATATTGTTTTGTAGGAAAGCTTGAAAAATAAGGTCAAAAAATCATTGCAAAATTGTAATTCATTATTATTAGTCAAAATTTTTGAGAATTTATTTTCTATTGGCAGCTATCAGTGGCTACGATCTTAATTGACAGGGCGTGGAGCAGCTCGGTAGAGCGGGTGCTTTGGGAGCGGAATTTTAGACAAGCAACAGCCCTGTAGTAGCAGGGCTTTTTTAATGCGACAAACCCTTAATGAGTGATAGCGAGTGATAAGGAAATATTAAAATGGGGTGCTTATAAGATATTCGGTTGCTTTCTTAGCACCCTCACTTCTGCATTACTTCGCTGAGCTTCTATAAGTGCTTCTTGCTTCTCTGGAGATGGATATTCGGTCAGCTTGGTCATTAGTTCCAAAGTTGTATGCTGGATGATTTCGGAGTAAATAAACGTCCTATCTGGTGTAGGTGGCATCTAAATCATTACGAATATACACTGAGGATAGTGTTACTGGATATCTTTGGTACATGATCTTTACATGAAAATCTGGAAATCCTTAAGCAGTTCCCTTCTCGAATGAACAGATGACTTTCATAGTCTATTTTTTATAAGAATATTCACGTTCATAGTCTCGCCGTTTTAATTCGTCTTTATTGGCTATTCATTAACTTTCTTTAGATAGATAGCGAGTGACAAAACTCTCTAAATGATTCTATTTGATCATTATTGAGTCAAGCTTTAGGGAATTTATATTTTCTTAGCAGCTATCAGGGGCTACAATCTTGGTTGACGGGGCGTGGCGCAGCTTGGTAGCGCGGGTGCTTTGGGAGCACTAGGTCGCAGGTTCGAATCCTGTCGCCCCGATCAGTCATAGACAGGTTTCCCAGCCTGTCTTTTTTAATGGGAAATTGTAGTTTGGGAAAAAATTGGGAAAAGCGTCTAGTGACAGCCTGAATTCTTCTAGTTTTTCCCAAGACTTTTAAATATGTTGTTGCAGATTGGAATTTATCAAGCTAGCTTTTGGCCAAGATTAGATTTCTAATTTCAAGCACCCCTACGTTTGGGTATCAAAAGGAGTTCACTCTCTTCCCAAGCAAAAACAAAAGATCAGGAGAAGCGGAAGTTCTGCCTGTGAACCAAGTGAAGGTAACTGACTTTCGTGTTTCTGGATTAGGTGTCGGATTAGCCCCAGAAGCTGGATTGACCAAATGATTTTAAAAAGAAGAGAGACTTCCAGATCTAATTAGATTTGGCTCCACGGAGGAAAAAGGGCGGGTCTCAAATAATCGGTACTACTTATTTAATAGTGATTTCTTGGTTTGGAAAATCTCAAGCATCAAAAATGCTGGGAATGTCTGAGGCAACTTTGTGGAGCCTCAAAAATACTTGTGAATTAGAAGCTGGCAAGCATTGGTTGTATAGCACTGGCAAAAAAGCTTCAACTGTTTTGTTCAATGTTGACGAAATTAGAAATTGGCAAATTGAGCAAACAAAAATTACTGAAGAGGCTCCTCTTACAGCAGCCGAAGGGATAGCCACCTATCAAAAAATGGGTGCTTGAAAATGACATCACAAAAAAAAGGCCCCTCGTCACAAGAAAACGAGAAGTCCGAATACCCTGCACCAATCCTAACCAATCTGACTGTTGAGGATTTAAAAAATTACTTAATGAAAAAGTGGAGCAAAGCTGATTTCAATTTCGTTATTGAGCATTTAGCCGAGACAACCGCTCAGAATTATTCGCTAGTTTCACAAATTCAAGAATTACAAACTGGTTATACAGCTCTAGCCGAAGCCAACCTCAACAGAAAGAAAGAGTTAATCAAGATCACTTTTGAACAGCACCGAATACACGAGCAATATGCAAAAAATCTTAGTGACGTAATTGATCGAATTGAAGCAGTGGGGTTGTAAAAATGATTGAAGAAATTCAAGTCTTTGGACAAGAAGAGTCAGAGATTTTCCCTGACCCAAATAGACCAACATATTCAACTAATCCAATTGTTGGTTGGATGTGGGGTTGGATATCTTTGGGAAAAAGAAGAAAGTTACACGCTGGTGATTTTTGTACTCTTCTCAATAAGCACTTTGGAGCGAGGCTGGCATGGAATGAATTATCAATGGAGCCAGAACTTGATGGACAGAGAATAGAACCAGTATTCAGCGATAAATTATCAACACATCTGTCTGATCGTGGTTTTAAAATTACCAGTGAAGCCGCTGTCGATGCTTTTATTGTTGCCTGTCAAAAAAATCCATATCATCCAATAAAAAAATACCTTCTTGATTTATTAGCTAACAATCACCTATTTGAAGCGGACATTAATACTCTTGCTGAAGAGTATTTGGCAATAGATAAAAATCACAAAAGCAAATCTTTGTACAACAGAATGTTGGCCAATTGTTTGGTAGGAGCAGTTTCAAGAGTTTTTAAACCTGGAATTAAATTCGATACCGCACTGATACTTCAGGGTCCGCAAGGTCTTAACAAATCTGCTTGTTTTAAAACTCTTGTTGGTGAAGATTGGTTCTCTGATACCACTATTGGTGAGGGGAAGGATGCTTACCTGCAACTTCATCGAGGATGGGTTCATGAAATTCAAGAACTAGATCACCTCACCAATAAAAAAGATGCGGGTAGCTTAAAAGGCTTACTTAGTAGTTCCTCAGATACATTCAGAGTTCCATATGGAAGAAATGTTCAACTTTTCCCAAGGCCCAGCATCCTTGTAGGCACATGCAACCGATTGGATTTTCTCGTTGATCCAACTGGTAATAGACGATTCAATATCATCAGCCTTCCAAACCAAAAGATTAATCTTGAAAAAATAGAACAAGATCGTGATCGAATTTGGAAAGCTGCTCACCTCGCTTATCTAAATGGCTACAAGTGTTATCTGTCTCCTGAAGAACATGCTCAATCAGAGTTGAATAATAGTGACTTTGAAGCTGAGCATCCTTTTTATTCAAGCTTGTATGAGTGGGTAAATAAGCAAGGATCAGATGGATTCTCTGCAGAAACAGCTCTCCACTTAAGTGGTTGCAGAGATCGTGGTCGTATAACAGCTCACGATTGTAAGGAAGCTGGTAACGCTCTAAGAGAATTAGGTTTCGTCCAAGATAAAAATCAAAAACGAATTAATGGAGTCAAGCAACCAAGACTATGGAGAAAGTCTGCCTCAGAAGCCTCAGTAGATTTGGCTTCTTCCGAGGCGGGGTAAACCTGTTCTGGTGGTTGGGCTTTAGCCCTTCCGCCTCAGTGTCTCAGATAATAAAGTTGAAGGTAGTAATTTATAGATAGATAACAATACTGGGAAAGGTATAGAAAATGCCGAGACACCTGAGGCACCGAGACAGCATTAATTATGTATCGAAATTGAAATATGTATTTAAGCTGTTTTAAGACATTTTTAGTCGTTTTAACATTAATTAAGAGTTATTAGTTGGCATATAATACTATTTAGTTTTTAATTTCATTTACCCACCAAAACAACAGCTATACCAATAGTTTTTACAGATAAAATATATTATTCGCAATATTTTATGACTCAGCTTTTAGTTGATGACGACACACCAAGAGTGTGCAAACACGTCCTAGATGATGCTCTTACTTCACCAATGAGAAGACGTTATCTGCAATTACAAAAAGAGGAAAGGAATGACTACAAAAACCGTTGAAATCAAAAGGAGATTTCTTCCCATGGATGCTCAAACAGAACGGGATAATCTCACTTTTTCATTTAGTAGTGAGCAACCAGTAGAAAGATATTTTGGAGAGGAAGTACTCGACCATGATGAGGAATCTGTTGATTTAACTCGTCTAAATACAGGTGCAGCTCCACTATTGTTCAACCATGATCCCAACCAAGTTTTGGGCAAAGTCACCAAAGCTTGGATCGAAGACAAGAGAGGCAAAGCCACTATTAAATGGGCGACTAATCCAAGAGCATTAGAGATTAGAAAAGATGTTGAAAATAATATTCTGGAAAATATTTCTGTTGGATATCAAGTCAATCAAGTAGAGCAAGACGAAGAAATAACAAGAGCTATTTCATGGCAACCAGTTGAGTTGAGCATCGTTTCAATCCCTGCTGATCCATCTATTGGCGTTAATCGTTCCACATCAATTCCTGCTAATCAAATGACAACAACTCCAGTTTCAAACTACGAACCAATCAACACATCTATTCCAGATGAGTTTGCAAGAGAATCAGATAATTTCTCTATTATTCAAGCTGCAAAAGGTATCGCATCTGGCAGAGGTTTATCTGGAAGAGAGTTAGAAATAAATACAGAACTTGAAAGAGTTAATGGCAAAAGAACTCAAGGCTTCTTCGTCCCTTCTAACGGTTGGTCTACAAGGGCTTATGTGGCTGGCACTGCTGCTTCTGGTGGCAATCTGATTGCGACTGAACATCTTGCAGATCGATTTGTAGATAGTCTCAGAAACAGCCTTGCTGTAGCTGAACTTGGAGCAACAATGCTTCCATCATTAGTGGGCAATGTCGATATTCCTACTCGTAGTGGATCAGCCAGTGCCTATTGGATTGGTGCAGACAATTCTGACTCAATTACTGAGTCAACTGGAGCTTTAGGCAGTATTGCAATGACACCCAAAACCATTGGTGCATATAGCAAATTCAGTCATTTAATGGATCTACAGGCAACACCAGAGATAGAGGGTTTAGTAAGAAGTGATTTCCTAGCTGTTATTGCAGAGGCAATTGATTTAGCTGCTATTACAGGAACAGGATCATCTAATCAACCTAGAGGAATTCTCAACACAAGTGGAATAGGTAGCGTTGCAGGTGGAACAAATGGTCTTGCACCAACAATTGATCATTTACTTGAG